>CACXQL010000005.1 GCA_902769805.1 uncultured Prevotellaceae bacterium | reverse complement strand
ATCAAAGAACGACAGCGACTTCGAGTTGGCTTGTAAGTTGACCGATGAGTTCGCAGAGAAGGAAGGTCGCCGTCCTCGTATCTTCATCGCCAAGATGGGACAGGATGGTCACGACCGTGGTGCAAAGGTAGTGGCAACAGGTTATGCCGACTGTGGCTTCGACGTGGATATGGGACCGCTGTTCCAGACTCCGGAGGAGGCTGCACGTGAGGCTGTCGAGAATGATGTCCACTGTGTAGGTTGCTCATCACTGGCAGCAGGTCATAAGACGCTCATCCCACAGCTCATAGAGGAGTTGAAGAAACTGGGACGCGAGGATATCATGGTCATCGCCGGTGGTGTGATTCCTGCCCAGGACTATGACTTCCTCTATAAGGCTGGTGTTGCTGCCATCTTCGGTCCTGGCACATCTGTAGCGAAAGCTGCCGTCGAAATGATGAAGATTCTGCTCGATAAGGAGTAGTGTGAAATGGTTACCTGCAGCAATGCGGGTAACCATATAATTATAAATAAGTATGACATTCCAAGAACAAGAGATTTTTGACCGCCTGCAAGTGATTGGGTCGTACTATGACCTTGATTCGCTTTTGCAGGACAAGACAGACAATCAGGCTATCGCTAAGTATTATCGTAAATCAGATTTCTTTTATAATCTGATTCATTCCCATGGTGGACATTATATTCACATGGGGTTGTCGGATAGCGCAATTTTCCACAAAGAGGATTTTGATAAGCATGCCCAGTTTGTTGGTAGTTTTCTGAAGGGATCAGGCATGCGTGTCCTTGAGGTAGGTGCTGGCCGTCTGGCAAACACCAAATACCTTGCCAAACATTTCCCACAGCATCACATTACGGCATTGGATATTCCTAACCGCAATTTCCTGAAAAACAAGGTGCCAAGTAATGTGACACTCGTTGAAGGGGATTTCAATGATTTGTCAGCTTTTCAGGATAATCCTTTCGATATCGTCTTCGGTGTGGAGAACATCTGCTATGCAGAAAGCAAAGACCATGTGATCGGTGAGTTCTCTAAAGTCCTTAGGCCAGGAGGAAAGTTAATTATGTTTGATGTTTATGAACCGAAGTCTCATGAGGAGATGACCGACTTACAAAAGCGAGCTTCGGCCATTACGTTGGCTGCTATGCGTATCACTCATAAGGACCATCATCTTAATGATGTTATCAGATACCTCGGACAGCATCAGTTCACAGACGTTGAAGTGACCGATATGACGCGTAATATCAGACCTACCCTGAGAAATCTCGAACGTGTGTCGAACTATTATTTTAATCATCCCCGTCTGCTCAAGTTCCTGAAGAAGTGGATATCTGAGGATGTTACTATTAACAGTATTGCAGGCTGGTTGATGCTCTATACCTTTGATGGTGAAAACATACACAGGTATTGTCGTATCGTTGCTACAAAAGTCTGATATACCTATTTATTTTGGGTATATTAGACATGTATAGTTCAGAATCAAAGAACGACAGCGACTCCTGCCTTATAGAGGAGTCGCTGTCGTCTTTTAATCTTCAAAGAAGTCGAAGCCGGCGATAGCTTGGAAGAAACGGTCGACATAGTCCCATGATGTGGGCGACCAGTAGAAGCCTTGCCGATAGAGCACTTGCATAGTGTAATCATTGACTTCATGTACAGTAAGAGCCTCCTGACCATGGGTGAGGTCACTATAAGCAATTTATCGTGGTGATTATTCAACGAAGATGAGAGAACTCATTACATAGTCGCTGACGAAGAGTCCTTTTGGGGTAAGACGGAGACGGTTGCTGCCTTCAAGGACTAACAGGTTGTCGTTCTCGGACAAGGTGTTGAGGTCAAGTCCTTCTTTTGTACGGAGGGCAACGGTGATGCGGTCGTTATAGTGAGTATCCTCGTCGATGACTTCGTGCTCACAGGGTATCATGCCCTTTTCGATAGCCTCCATATACTGATGGATGTTTGCCACATTCCAACTGCGGCATTGTCTGTCGTAGCTGTGTGTAGTTACTGTTATGACGGGAACGGAATCCCGGCTTGGCGAAATTGCTGATCTCGTAGTGTTCATAGCCTGCGGCAGTCAGTTTGTTGATGAGCAGTTCGTACATCTGTCGCTCCAACTCCTCGTCAACTTTAAACTCTGAACTATGAACTCTTAACTGCTCATAGAGCAGACTTCCTTCCTCTATCATGAGACAGTAGGCAGAGAGATGTTCCACGTTGAGGTGGAGGGCGGCATCGATGTCATGCTCCCAGTCATCGATGGTCTCACCAGGAAAACCATACATCAGGTCGATGCTGATATTATGGATGCCAGCCTTGCGGAGCCGTTCAACGGCTATGGGTACCTGTTCTGCAGTATGTCTACGGTGCAGGAAACGTAACCGCTTGTTGTCGAAGGTCTGTGCACCCATGCTGACGCGGTTGATACCAAGCTGGGGGAGGGCAGAGGCAAACTCCTCGCTTACGTCATCAGGGTTGCATTCAATGGTGATCTCTGACCCACCCCCAGCCCCTCCCTCGGAAGAGGGGAGCATATATACCTTATTAATATTTAAAAAGAGCTGTTGTAACAGTTCTATTGTTAATTGACTCGGTGTCCCTCCTCCAAGATATATCGTATCTATGCCCGTCCCTTCAGGGAGGGGGAAGGGACGCATCTCCATTTCCTTGCATAGTGCATCGACATATCTCTGTCGGTATTCTAACAGCGTTGTGGAGTAGAAACCGCAGTAGATACAACGGCTTGCACAAAAGGGGATATGGATATAAAGACCTGCCATCAATTTATAGGCTGATATGACCAAACGACAAGCAAAATTACTAATAAAGTTTAATATTTGAAAGTTTTTTGCGGTTTTTCGCATGAAATTGTCTACCTTTGGCTTCGCTTTAAATATAGCGTATAACACCTAAAATAACATAAATATGAAAGTTTATCAAACCAACGAAATCAAAAACATCGCATTGCTTGGCAGTGCGGGTAGCGGCAAGACTACTCTTGCCGAAGCAATGGTCTACGAAGCAGGCATCATCAAACGCCGCGGAACTGTAGAGGGTAAGAACACCATGAGCGACTATTTCCCTGTTGAACAGGAATACGGCTACTCGGTGTTCTCTACTGTTTTTCATGTAGAGTGGAATAACAAAAAGCTCAACATCATCGACTGTCCAGGATCCGATGACTTCGTGGGTGGTGCCATCACTGCTCTGAACGTTACCGATCAGGCTGTTATCCTCGTCAACGGACAGTATGGTCCCGAGGTAGGCACGATGAATGCTTTCCGTAATACGGAGAAGTTGAAGAAGCCTGTTATCTTCCTCGTTAACCAGTTGGACCGTGACAACTGTGACTTCGACCAGATTCTGAGTCAGCTGCGTGATGTCTATGGTAACAACTGTGTTCCCGTACAGTATCCTATCGCCACAGGTGCAGGTTTCAATAGTGTCATCGACGTGCTGCTGATGAAGAAATACTCTTGGAAACCAGAGGGTGGCGCTCCTATCATTGAGGATATCCCTGCCGACCAGCTTGACAAGGCGAAGGAGATGAAGGCTGCCCTCGTAGAGGCTGCCGCTGCCGGTGATGACACGCTGATGGAGAAGTTCTTCGAGACAGAAGACCTCTCTGAGGATGAGATGCGTGAGGGTATCCGCAAGGGTCTCGTGACACGTAGCATCTATCCCGTATTCTGCGTATGCGCAGGTCGTGACATGGGTGTCCGTCGTCTGATGGAGTTCCTGGGTAATGTTGTACCTTTCGTCAGCGAGATGCCTGTCATCAAGAATGCCGCCGGCAAGGATGTTCCTGCCGATACAAACGCTCCCACTTCCCTCTATTTCTTCAAGACGGGTGTGGAGCCTCATATTGGTGAGGTACAGTACTTCAAGGTAATGAGCGGTACCGTGAAGAGTGGTGACGATCTGACGAATGCCGACCGTGGTTCAAAGGAACGTATCGGTACACTCTATGCCTGTGCCGGTGCCAACCGTATCCAGGTGGATCAACTGAATGCTGGTGATATTGGTTGTACTGTGAAGCTGAAGGACGTGAAGACGGGAAATACGCTCAATGGTAAGGATGTGGAGAATAAATTCGACTTCATCAAATATCCCAACTCTAAGTTCTCTCGTGCTATTAAGGCTGTCAATGAGGCTGAGACAGAGAAGATGATGGCTGCCCTCCAGAAGATGCGTCAGGAGGATCCTACATGGGTGGTCGAGCAGTCTAAGGAGTTGCGCCAGATCATCGTTCATGGTCAGGGTGAGTTCCACCTCCGCACTTTGAAGTGGCGTATGGAGAATAACGAGAAGATCCAGATAGAGTATCAGGAGCCGAAGATTCCTTATCGTGAGACGATTACGAAGATGGCTCGTGCCGACTATCGTCATAAGAAGCAGTCGGGTGGTGCCGGACAGTTCGGTGAGGTACACCTGATCGTGGAGCCTTATACCGACGGCATGCCTGACCCAACCTCTTTCACCATCAATGGTCAGGAGTTCAAGATGAACATCAAGTCAAAGGAGGAGAAAGACCTGGAGTGGGGCGGTAAGCTCGTATTCATCAACTCTGTAGTAGGTGGTGCTATCGATATGCGCTTTATGCCTGCTATCCTCAAGGGTGTGATGGAGCGTATGGAGCAGGGACCGTTGACCGGTTCTTATGCCCGTGACGTACGTGTTATCGTCTATGATGGTAAGATGCACCCGGTAGACTCTAACGAGCTCTCATTTATGCTCGCAGCTCGTAATGCCTTCAGTGCTGCCTTCAAGGAGGCTGGTCCTAAGGTTCTTGAGCCTATCTATGACCTGGAGGTCCTTGTGCCTGCTGACTATATGGGTGATGTGATGTCTGACCTGCAGGGTCGTCGCGCCATCATCATGGGTATGGACAGTGAGGCTGGCTATCAGAAGCTCTCTGCCAAGATTCCTCTCAAGGAACTGGCAAGCTACTCTATCGCCCTGAGCTCACTGACAGGCGGACGTGCTTCATTCACTACCAGCTTCTCCAGCTATGAGCTTGTTCCGAACGATATCCAACAGGAACTCATCAAGCAGCATGAGGCAGAGATGAAGGAAGAGGATTAATCTTTTATCTCTAATAGGTATCAAGGGGCTGACATCCATTGTGATGGTCAGCCCCTTTTTATGAGAAAGAGATGAATATTCTTTTATAAAAGGGTGCTCTTTTATCTTTTTCTTTTAAATCATTTGTGACTTTCAGAAAATCTTCGTATTTTTGCATAGCTCTACTAATATTACAAACATGAAACTATGAATAAGAACGAGAAATTTGTGATTACCCTCAATCGTGAGTTGGGTAGTGGCGGTCGCACAGTAGGTCGCAAGTTATCTGAGAAACTGGGTGTTCCATTCTTTGACAAGGCGCTCATCATGGCGTTGGAGGATAAATATCATCTCTCTGCAGAGGAGATAGAGAAGATAAAGGGACGTAAGCAAGGCTGGTGGGCAGAGTTCAAGCGCATCATGTTCAGTGACGAGAACTTCTCACCGAATTACTACGAGGTGAAGATGGGGGAGGCTCCTGAGGCATTGAGTACTTTCGAGATTTTCAAGTCGGAGGAGGAAATCCTTAACACCCTCGCTGAGGAAGAGTCTTGTGTCGTGGCTGGACGTACGGGCTTCTATATCCTTCGTAAGCATCCGAACCACCTGCATATTCTCATCCAGGCATCGATGCCCTTCCGCATGAAGCGTGTTGCCAAAAAGCAGAATATCACAGAGGAAGAGGCGCGTAAGATCATCGATAAGGTGGACAAGATGCGTGAGAACTACCTGAAGGAATATACGGGTACTTCACGTTATGATACCCACAACTATGACCTCGTCATCAGAGCCGACGGCAAGACTGAGGATGAGATTGTGGATATCATCATGAACTATATTGGGTAACATCATCAGAATAAAGAAGGGACTATCGGAGGATAGTCCCTTCTTTATTCTGACGGTATCAGTTTCTGTGCGTCAGGAGTAAGGAAGGGACGGATATCCTTGAAGGGAATCTCGAAAGTGATGATGCCAGAAGAATAGGGGGCTATCTCATACTGGGTGTAGAGGAATACGACTCCTGTCTCAGTGAGATAGGGAGAGTTACCTGGCAATGGGAGATCATTGAGACTTTCAACTTCTTCTGCAAAAAGATACTCAAGCAATTCTTCATCGGTCAAAGGTTTATCAGAACCACCTGAAAAGAAACTCCTTACACCCTCCTTGATGAGTTGGGCGAGTCTGGGTGAGTCGGTGTTCGCAAGCAATGGTATCTGCTTGCCGTCACTCTTGCGGAAGGTAAAGCCTACTTCGGTAGTATAGCCATGTATGCCGCCACCATAGTCGTATGTTTGATAGTAATAGGTGATGTAACGACTGGTCTCAGCCAGCTTAGTGATATGGTGACTCTTGGAAAAGGCTCCCAAGCGTTCCTCAGGGGGCATCTCATCATAAACACTATGCCAATCAGCTGACAGCGACTCAAACAGTGATGCTCCATAAGACAGGATATCATCGGGACTATTGAACTCACCTCCGAGTAGATCGGCGATATGATGGCGCAGGCTGTCTACCAGGACCTGCTCTCCTTTACAAGGCCAGTGAACCAATAAGGAGACCTCTGCAGCCGAGTCACTCTTCTCGAAACTGACGATGTCCGTGATGAGAGGACGCTTCGCCGCAAAAGCATGATGACCGCCTGCAATAAGCAGTGCGGTCATCATCATGGTTATATAAATGTGTTTCATTACTCGCCCTTGATGGCTGCAACACCTGGGAGAACCTTACCCTCGATAGCTTCGAGCAGCGCACCACCACCAGTAGAGATGTAAGAAACCTGATCAGCAAGACCGAACTTGTTGACACAAGCTACAGAGTCACCACCACCAATCAGAGAGAATGCACCCTCAGCTGTTGCCTTAGCGATGGCCTCACCGATAGCACGTGAACCAGCAGTGAAAGCGTCACACTCGAAGACACCTGCAGGACCGTTCCACAGAATGGTCTTGGCACCCTTGATTGCCTCAGCGAAAGCCTTCTGGCTCTCAGGACCAGCGTCAACACCCTCGAAACCGGCAGGAACCTTGTTGGCAGGGCAGGTGATAATCTCAGCACCCTCCTTGACAGTCATCGTACCGAAGTCAAGACCGTTGGTAGCGGTACAATCAGAACCGAGAACGAGTTCAACGCCGTTCTTCTTAGCCAGTTCCTCAACGCCAAGTGCTACATCCAGCTTGTCGAGCTCAACGATAGAGTCACCAATCTCACCATTGTGAGCCTTGGCGAAGGTGTATGTCATACCACCGCAGAGGATGAGCTTGTCAACCTTACCGAGCAGGTTCTCAATGATACCGATCTTAGAAGAAACCTTAGAGCCACCCATGATGGCAACGAAAGGACGCTTGATGTTAGAGAGGACAGCGTCGACAGCCTTTACCTCTTTCTCCATCAGCAGACCCAGCATCTTGTTGTCAGCATCGAAATAGTCAGCGATGACGGCGGTAGAGGCATGCTTACGGTGAGCAGTACCGAAGGCATCCATCACGTAGCAGTCAGCATAAGAGGCAAGTGTCTTGGCAAACTCCTTCTGAGAAGCCTTCATCGCCTTCTTAGCCTCGTCATATTTAGGATCTTCCTTGTCGATACCTACGGGCTTACCCTCCTCCTCAGGATAGAAACGGAGGTTCTCCAGCAACAGTGCCTCACCCATTTTCAGAGCCTTGGCAGCATCCTGAGCCTTAGCGCAGTCAGGAGCAAAAGCTACGGGAACGCCCAGTGCCTTCTCCACAGCCTCACGGATCTGACCCAGTGACTTCTTCATGTCTACTTTCCCCTTGGGCTTACCCATGTGTGACATGATGATGGTAGCACCACCGTCGGCAAGGATCTTCTTCAAAGTAGGAAGGGCACCACGGATACGGGTGTCGTCCGTAATCTTACCATTCTCGTCCAGGGGTACGTTGAAGTCTACACGTACGATTGCCTTCTTACCGGCAAAGTTGAATTCATTGATTGTCATAATCTTGTGTTATTTAATTGGTTTGAATATTCAAAATCGAACGCAAAGATACGAAAATAAGTTCATAGTTCATAGTTCATAGTTCATAATTTAAAACTTTTTTGCTTACTTACATTCATAATGTAAGACGGACTTTGCAAATTGAAAAGAAATCTTAAGATTTTGCTTGTTTGGCGGAAAATGATTACCTTTGCAATCCAAATCAACAAAGGTTATAAAGACAATGAATATTCAGAATATTCCCGTCCTGCTGCTTACGGGTTATTTAGGCAGTGGTAAGACAACACTTCTGAACCGCATCTTGCAGAATAAGAAAGGGATAAAGTTTGCTGTTATCGTCAATGATATCGGTGAGGTGAATATCGATGCTGACCTGATAGAGAAGGGTGGGGTCGTCGGACAACAGGACGACTCACTGATGGCGTTGCAGAACGGTTGTATCTGCTGTACGCTGAAGATGGACTTGGTGAAGCAGTTGCAGGACATCCTCGCCATGCACCGCTTCGACTATATCGTCATCGAGGCAAGTGGTATCTGTGAGCCAGGTCCTATCGCACAGACCATCTGCAGTATTCCCTCTTTAGGTCCTGAGTATGTGAAGGACGGTTACCTGCAACTCGACAGTATCGTGACGGTGGTCGATGCCCTCCGGATGCGTGACGAGTTTGAGGGAGGCAACGACCTGTTGCGCCAGAATATCGACGAGGAGGATATTGAGAACCTCGTCATCCAACAGATCGAGTTCTGTAACATCATTCTGCTCAACAAAGCCTCAGAGGTGTCGAAAGAGGAACTGGGTAAGGTGAGGGAGATTATCCGTACCATCCAGCCCAAGGCGGAGATCATTGAGTGTGACTATTGTGACGTAGACCTTGAAAAACTGATTCATACAGAGAAGTTCAATTTCGATGAGGTTGCCACCTCAGCAGCTTGGATTCAGGAACTGGAGAACGGTCATGACGAGGATGAGGATGATGACGACGACCATGATGATGACCATGAGCATCACCACGAACATGAGCACCACCACCATCACCACCACCATGATGAAGGCGAGGCTGAGGAATACGGTATCGGCACCTTCGTCTATTATGCCCGTCGTCCTTTGAACCTTGGATTGTTCGACGAGTTTGTCGCCCGTAAGTGGCCCAAGAGCATTATCCGTGCCAAGGGTATCTGCTACTTCAAGGGCGAGGAAGACATCTGCTACGTCTTTGAGCAGGCAGGCAGACAGGTGTCACTGCGTAATGCGGGACAGTGGTATGCCACCATGCCGAAGGAGGAGCTGGACATGATGATGGCACGTGACGAGAAGCTGCGGCATGACTGGGACGACCAGTATGGTGACCGTATGCAGAAGCTGGTGTTCATCGGACAGCATCTGGATAAAGAGCAGATCACCAAAGACCTGGATTTCTGCTTAGCATAAAAATACATGCTCGGATTCAAAAGCGAATCCGAGCATGTTCTTTAAAGGTTGAAATGGTATCTGGCACCAGCCATCACCCAGCACCCGGGTTGTGGCACGTTGCCGTAGTCTACATACCGCTTGCTGGTCAGGTTGTTTGTCTCTATGTATATGGAATAGGTGTCGGCATTCCAACTGAGTCTCGCATCTACCACGGAGTAGGGATGATAGTTCTTCACCTCTCCGTCGACAGTCGTGTAAGATCCCATACGGTCCTGGAAACGATACATCACCGAGAGGTCGAGCCATTTCATGAGATGCAGGAGCAATGATGCCGTCAGCTTGTGACGCAGATACTCAAGGGAATATTGCGACTGTAGATAGTCCTCCGTGTCCTTGTCCTGGTGCAGGTAGCAGTAGGCTAAGTGAAGAGTGAAGAGTGAAGAGTGAAGAATGGCAGATGCTTCCAATCCGGTAGTGTTGACCTTCGTGTGGTTGACACTCTCCCAGACGGGTTCCGTCTCGCGGGTATCCATCACCCAGTCAATCATGTTGCGGGCATGATGGTGGAAGACGCTTGCCTTGGCACTGAAGTGTGTCGTGTTGAATTTCACACCGCCCTCGATGGCGTGCAGTTCCTCCGGCTTCAGGTATTTGTCCGCCTTATGACCTCCTACGCTGTAGTACAGTTCTGTAAAGGAAGGCATGCGGAGGGATGAGTTATACGAGGCATAGATCTTCCAGTTGTCACCGATACGGTAGCTGGCATCGATACCCGGATATACCTTAAACGGCATCTGGTTCCAGGTGTTCTTCACTGCAATGAAACCAGCCGAGAGGGTGAAACGTTTCAACAGGATGTTATGCTCCAGATGGAAGGAGAGGTTAGAGCGGTTCAGTCCCACCTTATAATGACTGAACGGATCGGAGAGTGGTTCACCGAGATTGGTACTGACAATGTCCTCGTTGCGGAACTCTGCACCGAAGGCTGTTCGTCCCAACAGCCAGTCGAAGTAACTGTTGAGGTTGATGCCGAAGACATCCGTACGGTGGTAGTTGAAAGGTACCTTGTCCTCAGAGCCTCTGATCAGCTCAAAGCGGTCATGTGAACGGTTCCAGTAGATGTTCGGGCGTAGATGTAACGGTCCCGCTGTCAGCTCTCCCTGCAGGGCAGTGAAGAGTTTCACCGTCTTCTCAAACTGCTCGTCGAACTTGGCACTGTAGAACGTGTTCGAGCCGAATCCCTTCGTGGACAGTCCTGCGTGCCATTTCAGACGAAGGTTCTCATGGGCATATCCGCCTTGATAGAACACTTTACCTCCGCTGTAGTCGCTGTTCAGAGCTCCTGCTTTCGACCGTGAATAACCGTCGCTGCGGGTGTAGCTGGCACTCAGACTGTGCCGGTTCAAGCCTATGCGGCCTGCTGCCGACAGGTAACCGAAGGAGCCACCCTCCAGCCGGACATCAGCCGTTTTACCTCCGGCATCTTTCGTCACGATATTAATCGCGCCCACCAATGAACTGGTGCCATACACACGACCTGCAGGACCTTCAAGGATCTCTATGCGCTCAATGTCCGCGATGTCGCAAGGGAAGTCGAAAGCGTTATGACCTGTCTGTGGATCACAGATGTTGATGCCGTTGAGCAAGACGGTGATCTGCTCACTCGTGCTGCCTCTGATTCCGATATCCGTCTGTGCACCAATCGGTCCTCGTTGACGGACATCCACGCCTACAGCGTACTTTAATAAATCGTTAATACTTTGTACTGGCGCCGCCTGAATATCCTCGCGGCTCAGTACAGTGACCATTCTCGCTGCTTGCCCTAATGCAAGCGGTGCGCGTGACCCGGTGACTTCCACGTCATCCAACGTCGCCTCTTTGTCTGTCTGGTCATCATTGGTGGTAACAGTCTCTGTCATGCCCTTGTCGTCAATGGCAGCACTTGCAGAGGTCAGTGTCGCTACACTCAGCACACTGATGGTTACTACTCGTCCCAAACAGGCAAAAAGTGCATATCCCTTCCTGGTAAAATGGTGGAAGCGGAGTGCCTTGCGCTGATTGAAATTTGGTTTGTACATCATGTGAATTGTAAAAAAGCGGGTGCAAAGGTAATATTTTTTCGTGTAAACACCAAAACTATTACCCGAACAAAGCACGTAGCGCCTCCTCTACCTTGCGGACAGGTACAAGTTCTATGTTGAACTTCTTGCGGTTCAGTCCCGAGAGGTTGTATTTGGGGATGATGATGTGCGAGAATCCTAACTTCTCCGCCTCTGAGATACGCTGTTCGATACGTGCCACGGGGCGTACCTCACCACTGAGTCCGACCTCACCAGCCATGCACCAGCCACTCTCAATGGGTGTGTCGACATTAGACGACAGGACGGCGGCAATGACACTGAGGTCCATTGCCATATCCGTCACACGAAGACCTCCCGCGATATTCAGGAACACATCCTTCTGCATCAGTTTGAAACCAACGCGTTTCTCCAAGACAGCCAACAGCATGTTCAGCCGGCGCTGGTCGAAACCAGTCGCACTGCGCTGTGGTGTTCCGTAGGCGGCACTGCTGACCAGTGCCTGTGTCTCTACCAAGAAAGGACGGACACCCTCGATGGCGGAACTGATAGCGACACCACTCAGTCCGTCATGGTCTTCTGTCAATAACAGTTCCGAGGGGTTGCTGACCTGTCGGAGTCCTGTCTGCTGCATCTCATAGATACCTAACTCGGAGGTACTGCCAAAACGGTTCTTGATCGAGCGCAGGATGCGATACATATAATGCTGGTCGCCCTCAAACTGGATGACGGTGTCCACGATATGCTCCAAGATTTTCGGACCAGCCAGCGTTCCTTCCTTGGTGATATGTCCGATAAGGATGACAGGTACGCCACTCGTTTTGGCATAACGGAGTAGGGCAGAGGCGCACTCACGCACTTGGCTAATACTGCCTGCCGAAGAGTCTACATCCTCCGTGGCAATGGTCTGGATAGAATCGACAACCACCAGTTCAGGTTGCACCTCCTTGATATGCTCGAAGATGGCTTCGAGGGAATTCTCAGTGAGGATGAGGAAGCCTTCCCCATCCCCCTCCAAAGGGAGTGGACTTGTCAATCGTTCCGCGCGCATCTTCAGTTGGTGTGCTGATTCCTCACCGCTGATATACAGCACTTTCTTTTCTGGCAGATGGAGCATGGTCTGCAAGGTAAGCGTTGACTTTCCGATACCAGGTTCACCGCCTAACAACACGATAGAGCCAGGTACCAGACCGCCACCCAGTACACGATTCAGTTCCTCGTCGTGCATATCGATGCGAGGATCGTCATGAGCAGAGATATCACGGAGTCGCAGCACCTTACCAGCGTCACGTCCACGACTTGATATCGAGTCACCAGTACCAAAAGCCCCTCGCCTGAAGGAGAGGGGTTGAGGTGAGGCTTTGATCTCCTTGAACGTATTCCACTGTCCGCATGCAGGACACTTGCCAATCCACTTGGCAGACTCCTGTCCGCAGTTAGAGCAGACGTACATGATCTTATCTTTTGCCATAATTCGTATGCAAAGGTAGTGCAAACCGAACGAAAAACCAAATATATTTGAGTTTTTCTGAGGTGCAGCCTACCTTCGAGATAAGTTTCGAAGGTACTTCCGCTCGAAAGCGAAAAGAAAAACGAGTTTTCCTTTTGCACTTTGCTCGGTTATTCGTACCTTTGACTTTCAGTCGAAGGTAGGCTGCACCTCGAAAGAAAAAATAAATGAATTTATTTTGTTCTTTGCTCGGTTTGCACTACCTTTGTACCTTGATTATGAAGAAGATATTTTATGTCATTATAACTCTGTTGCTATTAATAGCATGCGGACAGTCCTATGAGGAGACGAAGCGACAGAACCGCCAACAGCGACGGGAGGCGATGCGCAAAGACTCGGCAGCATTGAAGATTGCCGTGATGCCGACACTGGATTGCCTGCCCCTTTATGTCGCAGAATATTACCAGTTGTTTGACACGATAAACGGGGGTGTGCGATTGAAGTATTTCAAGGCACAGATAGACTGTGACACCGCCATAGAACGTCAGCGCGTGGAAGGTAGTGTGACAGACTTGGTACGTGCCTTGCGGATAGCGAAGAAGGGGATGCCTCTCCGCTATGTCGCAGCGACGAATAGTTACTGGCAGTTGATTGCTAACCATAATTCCCGTATTCATCAACTGAAACAGTTGGACGACAAGACGAGTGAAACTGCGTGACGAGCATGTCTTCCGCGTACAGATGAATGACCTGAATGTACGGATGCAGATGTTACAGAACAACGAGATGGATGCCTTCTTCTTCCCAGAGCCGCAGGCGACGATGGCACGAAACGCCAAGAACCCGGTGCTGTTGGATACACGAGCATTGGATATGCAGATGGGGGTGATTGTCTTCAGGGAGAAGGAGATGCGCCGTCCCGAGCGTCATAAACAGTTGGATTTGTTCGTCAAGGCCTATAATGCCGCCTGTGATTCTATCAATAAGTATGGAGTGAAACGCTATCGTGACTTGATAGTGAAAAACTGCGGAGTGGCGAATGTCGTGGTTGACTCACTGCCAAAGGATATCAGCTATCGCCATGCCATCGGTCCCCGACAGAAGGACATCGACCGTGTGGAGAAATGGCTTAATAATAAATAGGGCATGACAGGAACACAACTACAGTTAGAGAGGGTAGCGGCAGCATTGTATCAGGGTAATGCAGGTCTTGCTATTGTAGAAATGGAGACCTATCTGGCTGCCTATCCGCAACAGCAGACGACGGATCGCTTGAACGGTATCAAGACAGAATATGAGTTGATGGTGGACTACTGGCGTCGTGGCGTTAATGACCCGCAGTTGGATCAGCTCTACCAGCATATCCTGCAGCGTGTGTATGTGCTTTATGCCAATGTGGCATCCTACACTCATTTACATTCTTTTCCTACTCTAACAGGTATCTATAACAGGGTGCGTATAGAACATCATGACAGGTCGTTGGCGGATATCCGTCAGGAAATGGAGGACTTCGTCAGTGGAGTGGCTATGTTGGAATTGGAACCTGAGCACACCCGTCAGGAGAAAAGCGACACACTATACAAAGAACATCAGACACAAATGAGTAATCTCTTCTCCTATATCCTGACCTCGCGGATGTGGACGGAAGGAGTGGGGAATGATTTTGAAGAGATCCTGTTATCACCGACAATCGATAATGTCGACCAACAGTTGCTGGTATCAGCAGTCACCCTGTCATTACTGAACCAGTATGATATGGTGAAGTTCCGCGTGCTGATAAACGTCTATCGTCGTTCTCAGGAGGAAACTGTCCGTCAGCGTGCGTTGGTGGGGTGGGTGTTGGCTCTCAAGGAGGAGGTACGACAGATATATCCGGAGCAGGAGCAGATGGTATTGTCCCTCTTATCATCGGAGAAGGTATGTGAGGAGTTGACAGAGCTGCAGATGCAACTGGTCTATTGCCTGAATGCGGAACGGGACACTCATACTATCCAACAGGAGATCATGCCTGACTTGTTAAAGAACAACTCTTTTAAGATAGGACCTTTCACTATAGAGGAACAGGAGGATGACCCGATGGAGGATATCCTGCATCCGGAAGCCTCAGAACAAAGGATGGAGAAGCTGGAAGCCAGTTTCGGAC
Source organism: uncultured Prevotellaceae bacterium (assembly GCA_902769805.1). Lineage (GTDB taxonomy): Bacteria > Bacteroidota > Bacteroidia > Bacteroidales > Bacteroidaceae > Prevotella. The sequence continues at coordinate 115,351 of CACXQL010000005.1, read as the reverse complement.
GGATGATGGACATGCAGAAACAAGGCTCTGACATCTATTTCGGCGGTTTCTCGCAGATGAAGCGCTTCCCGTTCTTCTATGACATCAGTAACTGGCTGGTGCCTTTCTATATGCAGCATCCGGATATTGCACATTTTATCCGTAGGATGGAAGGCAACAAGTTTGTAAAGAATATGGTGGAGAAAAGTCCCTTCTGTAATAGTGACAAGTATTCGTTTGTTATTGCCTTCCAACAGGTGATAGAACGGATTCCTGAGAATCTCCGTGAGATGCTGGACCGTGGTGAGGCATCCATGGGAGGTGAACTGCAAGAAGAGGAGATACAAACCTCTGCCTTTATACGTCGTGCCTATCTGATGGACTTGTATCGTTTCTATCGCTTATATCCCAGTCGTCATGAGTTTCAGAATCCTTTTGATATCAGCCGCCGTGAGTTGGGTTCTTGTGAGTTCTTCAGTGCATGGTTGTTCAAAGGCTCTCCGCTGGAACCGTATAAAGACAAGATTGTACGCTTGCTCAAGCGCCAGAAGCTGGAAAGGAGTGCCTTGATACTGTTAGACTCCTATAGTGAGGACCATCGGAACGTCCAGTATTATGTATGGTCTGGAATGTATGAAAAGGCATTGGAGTTAGAACCACATCATGAGAAGGCATTGCAAGGGCATGCCCGTAAACTGTTTGATGCTGGACTCTATGAGGATGCGGCAGAGGTTTATGATGATTTGCTCCTATTACATCCGGAGAAGACAAACTATCTCTTAAACAAATCGGTTTGCCTGGTGAATCTAAAGGATTACGAGGAGGCTTTAAAACTATTATATAAGCTTAATTATGAGAATCCAGAGGATCCCCGTGTCAACCGTGTCTTGGCATGGACGCATCTGTGTAGCGGAAATATAGAACAGGCTGATAAGATATACAAGAAGTTAATGGGTGTAGGGAAACCATTAGCAGAAGACTTGCAGAACTATGGCTATTGCTGTTGGTTCTCAGGCAAAGTGGATGAGGCTGCTGATAGTTTCAGGAAATACCTGTCTTTGTTAGGTTCTAAAGACAGCTTACTGTCGTTGTTTGACACTGCGTTCCTAAGAGAGAGGGGTATCAGTGACACGCAGATCAAGCTGATGGAGGCGTTAGTCTCTTCTTGATATGCTGATGGCACCAAGTCCATCCTAAAGGGATACCGACTCCGGCAATAGTGTATAAGATCCAGAAGAAGTCTTCCTTGGCATGCTCATGGATAACCATGTGGCATCCTATCTGTGCAAAGTCGAGGTCATAATACCATATCTTCAATAGACTGACAACCTTGTAACTGATAATATGAAAGACGAAGATAGGGAGTGTGTTGTCACCACAGAATACGAGGAAGCGTTTCAAACAGCCGTCTCTCTTGTCACACCAGCGTGCAATATTATAAGTCATCAGGAAACCGCAGACAGCAGGTACAGGCAGGGAGATGAACTGGATGAAGGATGAACGCCAATTCATGTTTGCTGTCAGATATCTGGAAAAGAGGTAGACGATGACAGCAAAGACGATGGTTATCCACCATGTGGCGCGGTAATGATGTTCCCATTTGCGGAACAAGAATCCACAACCGAAGAAGAAGGTTCCCATAATCTCGCGATAGCCTCCTTGAATAAGGGGAATGATACGTAGTCCCTCTGATGTCTTCCATGCTGCTATTAGGAGCATCAGGACACAAACACCTATGGGGGCGAGTAGTTCCCGATGAGGAGAGAGACGTTCAGACTTCCCCATCCAATAGTCGATACCCTTATATATAATAAGGTACGCGATACTGGCAACCAAGAGACCACGGAAGAACCAGAAAGCGCCACAGAGGAATTGGTCATAGCCACCCATGGCTGTTACCATGTTCCATAGGTTCTGTTGCATCTGGTGCCATGAGTAGGGGTGAGTGACACCACCGCTCCAGTTACCGTACTGCTCGTTAAGGATGCCTAAGTCAAACATCCAGTTATGGATAATCAGGAAGAATATAGACCATTGCAGGAAGGGTACATAGAGTCCCTTGAAGCGTTTCTTGACGAAGGTCGTCTCGTCATGAAGATATTTCAGGGAGAAGAAATAACCTGCTGTGATGAAGAAGACAGGCATGTGGAACTCATAGAGGAAAGCACTGATGACATCTGGAGCATCGGCATGTCCGATGACCATCAGGATGATGGCGAGCGCCTTACAGATAGAGATGACAGTATTACGTTGCATGGGTTACAAGAATGGAGCAAGCAAATGGGCAAACCATCCGCGGAATTTCTGCCAGCCTGTACGGAACTCATCCCATGACTCGGGAGTCAGGAGGAAACATTTCTGTGTGTCACGGGCAAACATGTCATCCAACTCTTTTGTCGTAGCCTTGTCGATGATGACGGCATTCTGTTCGAAATCACATTTCAAACTCCGTGCGTCCAGGTTCGTACTGCCTATCGTACAGAAGAGTCCGTCAACCATCATAATCTTGGAGTGGTGGAATCCCGGCTTGTACATCCAGACGATAGCACCTCGCTTCATGAGCTTGTGTGCCTGGTAATAGGCACAGTCTGGTGTCAAGGGGATGTCACTCTTAGCCGACTGCATGATCTCTACCTTCACACCACGCTTGATGGCACGGGTCAAGGCACGAGTGACTGACGGGATGAGGGTGAAGTAGGGGTTGATGATCTTGATGGAGTCTTGTGCCTCGTCGATAGCACTGATATAGAAGTCACGCATGATAGCAGGTGTACGATGAGGCTCACGGGTGATGATACCCACCATCTTTCTACCAGCAGTGGAGGTCGTGTCAGGCTTCAGCCCTTCGAATTTAGTCAAGGTGCCACCTCGGTAGTATTTCATGCCATGTACGTTCTCACCCGTCACTCGGTTCCATATCCTTATAAAAATCTTCTGTAGTTCGTTGACGGCATCTCCTTCGATGCGACAGTGCATGTCACGCCACTCTCCGACTTGCTCTGTACCTTTGATATAGTAATCGGCAACATTCATGCCGCCAGTATAGGCGATCTGTCCGTCAATCACGACAATCTTACGATGGTCGCGTCCAAAGATTTTATTAATCCAAGGGAAACGGATGGGTTCATATTCCACAATATCAATACTGTCTTCACGAAGTGCTCTCAGATGGTATTTCTTCAGGGGCTGATTATTAGAGTCATTGCCAAAACCGTCAAACATAGCACGTACCTCGACACCCTCTTTTCGTTTCTCTCTCAGGATATCGAAGAGCAGAGAGGCGATGGAGTCATTGCGGAAATTAAAATACTCCAGATGAATACTACTCTTCGCCTGTCGGATGGCACGAAACATGTCGTCGAATTTTTCCTGACCAGACATCAGAAGGGTTACCTGGTTGTTGTCGGAGAAAACAATTTTCTTGGAACGTAGTGTACGCACAATCAGCGAGTCGCTCGTTTGAGCGCTCGCTGATTGTATGATAAGTGTCAGTAATGCGATAAGGACGACTCGCAACATATTATTTCTTATTCTTAAGACGATATTCAAGTGGTGTCATACCGAATTTCTCCTTGAAGATATTGATGAAGTTCTCCGCAGTAGAGAATCCGATGTTGATGGCTAACTCACTCATATTGATATTAGTCTTAGTCAAGAGTACACAAGCATGCTTCAGTCGTATCTCACGTACGACCTCGGCTGGTGTCTTAGTAGTGATGCTACGAATCTTATGGAAGAACGGAACACGTCCCATACCCATGGCAGATGCCATCTCTTCCAGACTAATCTGTCCGCGGCTCATGTTCTGCAATACATACTGTTCCACATTCTTCATGAGGCGACGATCCATCAGGTCACTCATAGAGTAGTCGCCGATAGTCTCATCTTCTCCATAATACTGTGCGAGGATATCGCTGCCTTGGGTGGCAGACGTATTCTCCACTGGAGCCTGCTGTTGTGACGCAGACTGCTCTTCTTCTGGCATTTCCTGATTGGTGCTCTCTATCTTGACATCATCATTATAGACCATCGTGGCAGTAGTCATACTAGCATTACGACCCTCCAGCATACGAGTCTCACGACCCTCGATGGCATCCTGTTCCATCTCGACAGGACCAAGACCCATGAGCTTGTTGAAGCGCATGACAGCCTCCTGTACATTAAACGGCTTGGCAAGATAGTCATCGGCTGCCATGGTGATATTCATATCAGACATCATCTCTGGAGTCAGGACTGTATCTGTCATGAGGACGAACTTAATCTTGTCTGTTCTTGGATTGGACTTCAACTTATTACACAGTTCGCTTCCTGACATTCCTTTCATCACCTGCTTACAGATGACCAAATCAGCCTTGAGCGTTTCAATATCAGGAATTGCCATCTTGATATCGTCATAAACATGGAAGTCATAAACCTCACGTAAATGGGCGTTCATGAAATTATTGAACTCGCTGTTGTCGTCGATGAAGATGACGCTGAACTTCTGAGTCTTCTTATCCAGACGTAATGGCGTGATATTGGCAGTTAACTCGGAAGTAGAGATGCCTGGCAGACGGACTTCTCCCTGATCGTTCAGCTCCAAACGGTCTTTTGCCGTAGACTCTGCCTTTGCCTCTGGGTTCTCCAAGACTGTCTGCATCTCGGAAATACGGGTGATGACCTGTAGCATCTGGAAGTGAAGGGAGTTCAGCTGTTCACGTCCCTCTAAGTCTGTCTCCTTCTCTGCAAGATTTCCGATGATGGTTGTCATTCGTGCCATAGGCTGTCGGAGTTCGTCGCTAGTGAGCTTGATTTCTTCACGTTGACGCTTCAATTCATCAACAACAGTCCGTTTCCTCATTATGAAACTCTTCAATCTCTTGTGTCCATAACGCCACACGACTAATATGATAATGGCGAGCAAAACGTAGACAGATAGCATCCACCATGTCAACCACCATGGGCGTTCAATGGTTATCTCTAACTTACGTTCCTGGTTACTGACGCCACCATCGGCACTGACAGCCTTCACGTGTAAGGTATAGGTGCCGCTACTCAGATTGTGGAATTTTACGCCATGTAGCAGGGCATCACCATTACGCCAGTCATAATCCTTGCCTTCCATCCAGTACATGAACTGCAGACGCTCTCCCTGATTGTAGTTGCCTGCAGCAAATTTGATAGTAAAGGAGTTCTGACTGTTCTTCAATTCTATCTTGTTACTCTCGTTTAGAGCCTGTGAGAGAATGACTTGTCCGTCATATTCATGTCCGACGTGAATCTCCGTCTCTCCAATGAATAATTGGGTGAGCATGACCCTTGGTAGTGATGCTTGTTCTTCTTTCTTACTCTTTCGTACCCAGTTGACACCAAAGAGACCTCCAAAGATGACAGAACCATCATTCTTTCTCAGGATAGACCCTGTGTTAAACTCGTTACTTTGTAAACCGTCACTGGTATCGTAGTTGCTTAGACCATAGCCGAAACTTCCATCGTTTCTGTCATGGCTTCGTTGTATGACAATACGGCTAATACCATTACTTGTCGTCACCCAGATGTTGTTATTCTTGTCTTCTGTAATACCGCAGATGGAGTTACTGCACAGTCCGTTCTTCTCCGTAATATAGTTGAGGGAGTCGGTCATGGTGTTCAGAATATTCAGTCCCTCACGTGTTCCAATCCATATAAGACCGCGTGAATCCTCATAGATCTGTGTGATATAATTGTTTGTGAAAGTCTTGAGATTGGTAGAGTTTCCTGTATATATCGTTTTCTGTCGGTTGGAAAGGTTCAGGATTACCAGTCCTTCCGATGTTCCTACCATCAGGTTATTGCTTTTACCATAGAAAAGACAGGTGATGTTATTCGTATTGAGCATACCGTTCTCTCGCGTATAGGAGGAGAAGGTGTTCATTCTCGGGTTATAAACCTGCAAGCCACCATTTGTCGCAATCCACAGATTACCTGCCCGATCGTGAGAAAGGGCATTAATGTGATCGTCAATGAGCGTTTTCATACTATCCCGTGAAGCCGAGTAGATACGAGAGGTTCCATCCTTGATACGTGTCAGACCATTCTGACGAGAGCCCACCCATAGACTTCCATCTGGCGTCGTTGCCATACAGGATACTTTCATGCTTGCCAAAGTACCTTCATAGCCGATGACTCCCTTGTCGCTGGTACCATACCAGATATTACCGTTTTTATCTTCTGTAATCGCTGTAATGTCACCATTGAAAGATGTTTCGAACTTGAAGATGTTGGCACCATAGAAGACAACACCCGATTTCTCTGTTCCAACCCACAGCAGATCGGTGTCGTCTATATAGAGACTCTGTACTCCGATCTTCTCTTGGTCAAGCATACTGTTTTTACCGACATTAGGTTGCACGAGTTCCGTTTCATGAGTGTTTACATCCATGCGGATAATACCCATACGATCCGTTCCGATCCATATGTTCCCACTTTGGTCACTCGCCATGCCATTAACACTATGGTCAACACTCACACTGGTCAGTCCGAGGGAATTTCCCAATGTTGTATCCCATACATTGGTACTTTTGTTATACATCATAAGGGTCCCTTGTCCGTAAAGCCAGATGTTGTCATTCTGGTCTGCGAAGACTTTAAGAGAGTTACTCTTGCGCAGGTTCTGTTTGGCTATGTGTTCTGTAGCCCAGACGGTGTGCTGTTGGTGCATGATATCGCAGCATACCAGTCTGCCGTCTTCATAGACGATGATAGCGCCATCGCGGCACTCACCGATAGAACAGATGTTTCCCTGAGGCACACCATGACTGTCATCAGTATAACCAAACTCATAGAGTAACTGCTGTTGCATGTTATAGGCAACAACACCCTTGTTGGGAATGGCTGCCCATAGATTCTTGTGACGGTCAAAATACACCACGTTGGGTTGTCCTTCTATACCCATACGGGCATATACCTGTTTCATATCACGCTCAAAAGACTCTGTCTGAGGGTGGTATACACAATAGCCTGCGGATGTCTGAATCCAGAGATTGCCGTCCAAAGCCTCTTGAATGCTCAGGATATAACTGTCGGGCAGAGAGGAGCCGTCCCGTGAGTTACTTTGGAAATTTCGAAATGTGTAACCGTCATAGCGGTAAAGACCTGCAGGGGTTCCAAACCATACATATCCGCGTGAGTCTTTGAGGATACAGTTTACTTGACTAGTAGTCAGTCCGTTCTTGATGTCCAAAGTCTTGAACAGGTAGACACTAGCTGCTGCCAGCGGAAGGGCAAGCATGACGACGCATAGTATTTTCTTCAGTCCTTTCATAGTCTGTCTTTTGTCTTTATTATAGAATACATGCATATCGGTCGACGATACCTAATAACCTGTTAGTTTCATCTGTGACCAGTACATTGTGTATCTTGTTCTTGTTCATAATTTTCTGTATTTCAGAAATCTTGGTTTTCGCTGTAACTGTTTTCGGCGTAAGTGTCATGATGTCTTCGACAGTTCTGTCAAAGAATTCTGATTTCCATCGCTCCATGGCACGGCGGATGTCTCCGTCGGTAATTATTCCCACGACGCAACCATTTTCTATAGCGACACCAAGTCCCAGTTTTCCTTTGCTCACCAAAATGATAGCTTCACCTAAGTGCATCTCAGGAGATAGTAAAGGTAAATTTTCTGTAATCATTACGTCTTGGGCAGTAGTAAGAAGCCGTTTCCCAAGTTCTCCGCCAGGATGATACTGGGCAAAATCCTGAGGTTGGAAATGTCGTTTGTCCATCAAGGCGATGGCAAGGGCATCTCCCATGACTAACGCAGCGGTTGTACTGCTGGTCGGAGCGAGGTTCAATGGACAAGCCTCTTTTTCTACGCTTACATTAATATGACAGGTAGAGTATTTAGCAAGTAGCGACTGTGGATTACCGCTCATTGCAATGATGGGTATCTCCATGTGAAGTACCATTGGAATGAAACGAAGTAGTTCGTCCGTCTGTCCGGAATTGGAAATAGCGAGAACCACATCACCTTTTGCCATGACTCCTAAATCACCATGGAATACATCCAAAGGGTTGACAAAGAAAGAAGGAGTTCCTGTAGAGGCAAGAGTGGCGGCAATCTTTGCTCCGATATGTCCACTTTTCCCTACGCCAGTCACAATGACTTTTCCCTTACACTGCATGATGAGTTCAACAGCTTGGTCGAAGTTGTCGTCAATCTTGGATGTCAGGTCAAGCACAGCTTGTGCCTCATCCTTGATACACTGTATGGCATTTTCTTTATCTGTCACTTTAGTCTTTCAGTTTTTCAATGAGTCCTTCCAGTTTGTCCAACTCCAACATATTGGCAGCATCGCTCAGCCCTTTGTCAGGATCAGGATGTACCTCAAAGAACCATCCTGTAGCTCCAAAAGCCTTTGCTGCCAATGCCATTTGTGGTACATACCGACGGTCTCCGCCTGTTTTTCCATCGGCACCACCAGGACGCTGCACACTGTGTGTACAGTCCATGATGACGGTAGGCACTAGTTCCAGCATGTCGGGAATATTCCTGAAGTCCACAACCAGATTGTTGTAGCCCATCATATTACCTCGCTCTGTCAGCCATATATCCTGTGCTCCAGCTTCTTTTGCTTTTTCCACAGGATAGCGCATGTCTTTTCCGCTTAAGAACTGAGCTTTCTTGATATTGACCGTCTTACCAGTCTTTGCCGCAGCAATGAGCAAGTCAGTCTGGCGACAGAGAAAAGCTGGGATTTGAAGGATGTCTACCACTTGTCCTGCCGGCTCAGCCTGCCATGCTTCATGAATATCTGTAAGGATACGCAATCCGTATTTCTGCTTAATGTCACTCAGCATCAATAGTCCGTGATCAATACCTGGTCCACGGAAGGATTTGATGGAGGTACGGTTTGCCTTGTCAAAAGAGGCTTTGAATATGATATCAGTCCCCTGTCTCTTGTTAATATCCACCAGTTTGGCTGCTACAGTATCAAGCAACTCGGCAGATTCAATGACACAAGGGCCTGCGATAATCGTACTTTTCATATCTGGTGATAATACATATTTCCTTGCAAAGATAGGAAAATTCTTCCATACGTGCAAGGAAATATGTATTATTTTACATAAAAATGTAAAAAACTACGATTTGATATGTACGTCTTGTTGTGGGTAAGGTATTTCGATACCGTTTTGGTTAAGAGTATCGTAGATGGTGTTTAATACGTCACTGATTGCATATGATTGCTTGGGAGCATCTACCCATATGAATAATTTGAGGTTGATACCGGAATCAGCGAGTTCACCTACCACAGACTTTGCTCTCTTGGTCTTGTCAATCCACTTGTGTTTCATCAGGTTGACGGCAGTCTCCACTAATTCGATGACTTGTTGCAGGTTGCTGCCATAGGCGACACTGTATTTGACAACGGCAAGCACATAGCCGTGATTGCGGGTGAGATTCTTGTAGTTCTTGGTGAACAACTGGGAGTTCTGGAAGGTGATAACCTCTCCATAAAGTGATTCCACGACAGTAGAAGTATAACTGATTTTCGTGACTTTTCCCATTGTGCCATCCACCTGAATCCAGTCACCTACCTTGATGCGTCCTGCCATCAGGGTAATGCCGTAGTAGATATTCTCAATGATGTCTTTCGAGGCAAAACCGATACCTGTAGACAAACCTCCAGTTACAACCAGTAACCATTGCAAAGAAATGCCGAGAATACTCATCGCGATGAGAAACCAAGCACCCCAGATGATAACCTGAATAACATTCTTTCCCATCACTTCCTTGCTGGCAGCCGTTGTCGGATCGCTGATTTGGTAATGCATCCGCAACAGTTTCAGGATAGTCTTGCTGGCATACGAGAAGAAGAACCACAGACTGATAACAATGGCAAGGGATATGATGCTTATTTTCAGGTTAGACAGATTGACAAACTTGGTGTTGAAAATCTTCCAGCAGAGGTCACTGAGGTTGAAGACATCGGCAGCCCAGTAGATACTAATCATGACGGATGCAACTCCAGCGATGGGCAGTAGCACTTGATATAGTAGGTCGTATGCCCACGTTTGTGTAATAGGCTTTACTGCCAGTCGATGTCTAAAACCATATATCTTCAGATATTGAAGAGCACAAGTAATCGTTAGGATGCAGGTAAGCTGCATGGTCCACCAGATGAGTGCCTGTACAGCCATCAGCGTGTAGCCTGCCCAAGAGCAGATGACGGAAGCGATGAACACTACAAGGGAGATGTAGCTGTAGAACATGTCTGATCGTGGAATGTTTTGGTTGTGCCGTCCGATAACGCTCCATTGCCAGATGGCGCAGATAAGCAGAATGGGCGGGAATAACATGTTCACCAATTCATTTGGTATCAGGATGATACGGAATACGATGACGAGGAAGCTGACAGCCATCAGTGGGGTATAGATGCGAAAGGTACTCTTGATCTGGTCACCTTTGACACGCAGTAGTAGAGAAATAAGAATCACACCCATCAGCCATGCGAATCCTACTAACAGGTTACTTGCCATGATGATGAAATTCTGATTGGCAAGGGCAAGAGCTATACCGAGAATGATGGCAAATGTCACTGTAGTTGTCGCCATGGTAGTGCATCCGCGCTTTTTCATGAATTCCTCGGTCCTGAACCGTTTTGGAACGACATAACGAATAAAAATAAGGTTGAGAATGGATGCAATGATAGCATAGAGGATAATGGAGATGAGTAATCCGAACATCCATCGGCTATCCCATTGTGAGAACGCATTGGGCTTATATTTCTTGGTTACCGTCCTACACATCATCTGCCATTGGCGTTTCCATCCTTTAATGATGTCGAAATAATTCTCTCCGCCGTTTTTGAAGATGCTCGTTTGGATATCGTTATATCGTTTCTGAGCATAGTTATTTAGATAAGAGAGCCGTTCTTCCGAAATATTATAATAATGAATATAGTCCTGCATGGTGGAACGGTTTTCTTCCAGCGAGTTTCGGATGTTAGAGGCGAGTGTCAGACAGACATTACGGTCAATCTTTGCGCGATTGTCTAACGTTCGGATAGGCATGGCTTTCAGGACGTTAATAAGGGAGTCGTATCTTGCAATATCTGCATCTGCCTTGGTGAGGAATGCCTTGAATGGCACTTTTTGACGTTGGAAGGCACGGTATTGCTCTGTTGCCTCATGGCAGGCATAGGTCAGGTCAAACACATACTCCTGCTTTTGTGAATAGAGCATCAGCGAGTTCTGATTCGCTTTCTGCATGGTGGACATCAACTCGTTCCTGACAGTCTCACTCTGCTTTTTGTTCATCTCTAGCATCTGAGTGAGTTCCCGATGGTAGGTTGATAGCTCAAAACGCAGAATCTGTAAAGTCTGAGGAAGGTCTTTTTCCTTGAGCACGGCATGTGCACAGAGCGTTCCTGTCAATAATATTATGATAAGGAGTAACTTCTTCATTGTCGTTTCTGTCAAATTTTCGGCAAAGATACGAAATAATTGGGAATAAATTCCTATATTTGCAAAAAAATAGAAGAACAGAACGATGAAACTTATAGCAGACAGTGGAAGTACCAAGACCGACTGGGCATTGGTAGAGAATGGAATGGTGTTAGGAAAATTTCAGACACAAGGAATCAATCCCTTTCATCAAGATGATGCTACGATTATAACTATCCTGCAAGATGAGTTGCTACCTCATCTTTCCACTTTCAACTCTCCTGTCTTAACTCTCTATTTCTATGGCAGTGGCTTGCGGGAAGAACAGAAGCTGCGTATGAATGCTCTATTCAAGAAGACATTTTCTTCTGGAACAATCTTCCTTGAAAGCGATCTCTTAGGAGCAGCCAGAGCCCTTTGCGGTAGGGAAGAGGGTATAGCCTGTATTTTGGGCACTGGAGCAAACTCTTGTCTGTATGATGGTGAAAAAATCGTACAGAATACGCCTCCACTCGGTTATGTTCTCGGAGATGAGGGCAGTGGTGCTGTGTTAGGAAGACTCTTTATGAATGCAATCTTCAAAGACCCGCAGTTTGTGGAGATTCGTGAGCTATATATGAAGGAGACAGGACTGACGATGCCCCTTATTATAAATAAGGTGTATAGAGAACCACTTGCTAATCGCTTTCTTGCTTCTACGTCGTCTTTTATTCATCAACATCTTGATAATGTGTTACTACGGAAGCTGGTGAAAGACAACTTCAGAATGTTCTTTCAGCGTAACATCGTTCAATATCAGAGGAAAGACTTATCTATTCAAGCCGTAGGTAGTATTGCTTGGTACTATCAGCAGGAGTTCCGTGAGACTGTAATGGAAGAAGGATATCAGATGGGGCAAATATTGAAAACTCCCATAGAAGGATTGATAAAATACCACCAATAGTGCAAATGCGATGATACTTTGATGATTATTTGTGATACTTTTATCGCTATTCTGTGTTTTTTTTGATATTTTTTTTGCGAAGATAATTTTTTTTGCTTAGCTTTGCATCACGAAAAGCCCTCATACTAAAATGGGTCCATAACAAAAATAAGATCACTACTAATAAAATAATTATGAGCAAAACTATCAAATCTGTAAGCTGTGTGTTTGTGAGGATCAAATGCATAGTACTCTTGATGATGATGTTCCCGCTATGTGCGTTGGCACAGAATGTGAACATCTCAGGAACAGTGACAGATGCCAATACTGGCGAGGAAGTCATTGGTGCGACAGTGAAGGTAAAAGGTGCCTCGGGAGGCACTATTACTGATGCCATGGGTAATTACAAGATGTCTGTAGCCTCTGGTGCCACTATCGAAGTCTCTTATGTCGGTTATCAGACTAAACAGGTAAAGGTTACAAAGGGCGGCCAGCTCGACATTCAGATTGCTGAGGATGTCAACATGTTGGAACAAGTTGTCGTTGTTGGTTATGGTGTCATGAAACGCTCTGACTTGACAGGTTCTGTGTCCAGTATTGACGAGAAAGCCATTAAACAAGGTGTCAACACTTCTTTGGAGCAGGCAATGCAAGGACGTATCGCTGGTGTACAGGTGACTCAGAACTCTGGTGCTCCTGGTGGTGGTATCTCTGTGCAGATCCGTGGTATCAACTCCTTGAGTGGTAACGAGCCTCTGTATGTTATTGACGGTATCCAGGTAAGTGGTAATACCAGTGGCAGCAGCTCAGTATTGAGTAGCATCAACCCTTCCGATATTACTTCTATTGAGGTGTTGAAGGATGCCTCTGCTACGGCTATCTACGGTTCCCGTGCTTCTAACGGTGTCGTTCTGATTACTACCAAGCGTGGTGAGGAAGGAAAGGCAAAGATTCAGTATGAAGGCTATTTCGGTTGGCAGAGTATTCCCAAGAAACTGAGCGTGATGAATCTTCCTCAGTATGCGGATTTCTATAATGTACGTGCTGCCATCCAGGGATGGGGTACCCGTGAGGACTATAAGCATCCCGAGTTGCTGACTAATGGTACGGACTGGCAGAGTGAGCTGTTCCAGACAGCCTTCATGCATAACCATACTGTAAATGTCAGTGGTGGTAATAAGGATATGCACTATTCTATCTCCGGTGGTTACCTGGATCAGGATGGTGTCGGTATCGGTTCTGGCTTCAAACGTGCCAGCTTCCGTGGTAATTTCGATACCAATATCACTGACTGGTTGCAGATTGGTACGAATGTCGCTTTTGCGAACACCAAGCAGGTGATCACGTTCACAGAGAGTAATGTGATCTCTACCGCGTTGAGCCAGTTCCCTGATGTGGCTCCCCGTAATCCTGACGGATCTTATGGCGTTCCCGAGGTGAATGATTTTGCTACCTATTACAGCAACCCGATCTTCGAGGCGAATATGAAGGAGAACAAGACAGACAACTATCAGCTGGACTATAATGTCTTTGCCAGCCTGACTCCATTGAAGGGCTTGAATGTCCGTGTTGAGTACGGTGGAAGCAGAGGTTGGAATAATACCTACTATTTCGTACCGGAGTATACCTATGGAAGCATCATGGTAGAGTCAAACTCTACCCGTACGAAGTCTATGAGCAAGTATGGCACATTCAAACAGTATGCTACCTATAACTTCGACATCAAGAGCGACCACCACTTCTCTGTCATGTTAGGTCATGAGTCACAGTGGGGTAACTGGGAGTCTTTGAGCGGTACCCGTAAAGGGTATATCTCTGATGCTATCCACTCTCTGAACGTGGGTGACTCTTCCACATCAACCAATAATGGTGATGACGGAACGGAGTGGGGTATTGAGTCTTACTTCGGACGTTTGAACTATAACCTGCTGGACCGCTACTTGTTCACGGCAACACTTCGTACCGACGGTTCCACATCATTTGGTAAGAATAACCGTTGGGGTTGGTTCCCCTCTGCTGCGCTTGCCTGGCGTATCAGCAATGAGCCTTTCATGCAGAAAACATCTTCATGGCTCAGCAACATGAAACTTCGTCTCGGATGGGGTCATGTGGGTAACCAGAGTGCTGGATCTTATGCCTATGGCGCTATCATGGCTAACACCGCCACCGCATGGGGTACTGGTTATTATCCTGGTAATTTCTCCAATGCCAATCTGAAATGGGAGAGTACGAAGGCTTGGAACATCGGTCTTGACCTTTCTTTCCTGAACAACCGTATTGAGTTTATTGTTGACTGGTATTACAAGAATACTGACAACCTGTTGATGCAGGCATCACTTCCTTCATACGTCATTAATAATGACTGGATGGGAATGTCTGCTCCATGGGTGAATACAGGTGCTATCCGCAATACTGGTATTGAGTTTACTTTGAATACTGTGAATATCTCCAAGAAGGACTTGCAGTGGCGTACAGGTGCTACACTCTCTATCAACCGCAATAAACTGACCCGTTTGAATAGCGATGGTTCGACGATTGCTGGTTCGATAGGCACCAATACATATACGTTATCAGAAGTGGGTGGTCCTGTAGGCCGTTTCTACGGATACAAGGTTATCGGTATGTTTACCTGCGAGGATGACTTCTATCAGAAAAATGCAAAAGGTGAGTTCTTACTTGATGCTACTGGTGCTCGCGTCCCAGTGGCTCGTCCTGCTGAGGAAGGTGAGAATGGTGCTATGTATGAAATAGCACAGAACAGGATATGGGTTGGTGACTACATTTTTGAAGACATCAATGGCGATGGAAAGATAACATCAGCAGATAGAACCTATATTGGTGATCCTAATCCAGATTTCACCTTTGGTTTGAACAATACCATTACATGGCGTGACTTCGAACTGAGCTTCTTCCTTAACGGAAGTGTAGGCGGTGATATTTATAATATTGTACGTATGGAGCACACCAACACGCAGGGTTATGGTAACAAGATGAGTGATGTTGCCAACTATGCCCGTGTTAGTTTGTATAACCCGGAAGGTTCTGCTAACGACATCACGAATGTCTATGTGTCTAACGCATCCACGGCAAGTGTACAGCGTATCAGTGCCGCAGGTACCAGCATGAACGACAACAACCGTGTCAGCGACCGTTTCGTGGAGAATGGCTCCTATGTCAGACTGAAGACCCTCTCTCTTGCCTGGAACCTGCCAAAGAAGTGGTTGGCTCCACTGAAACTCGAATGGGTACAGGTTTATGGTAATGTCCAGAACCTCTTCACGATTAGCAAATATGAGGGATACGATCCCGAAATCGGTGCTCAGGGACAGAGTGTGATTCTGCAGGGACTTGATAACTACCGTTATCCTTCTCAGCGCATCTATACATTCGGTCTGAAGGTTAAATTCTAAATATTGATGAAAACGCTATGAAAAAGAATATAATATATATAATGTGTGCACTGATCGGTGGTTCTACCATGCTGACCAGTTGCGGTAAGGATTTCCTTGACAAGAAACCGACGGGCAATTACACCGCTGAGACTTTCTACAGCAGTGATGCTGCCGTCAGGAAAGGAACGGAGCCGCTCTATAACCGTGCATGGTTTGACTTCAATCGTCGAGCTATCGTGGGTATGGGCTCCTATCGTGCCAACGATGCATGGAACCCCTATGTAAGTGCTGAGTTTGCCAGGTTCCAGGTAACGGCACTGACAGAGGATATGGGTCTTGCATGGTCAGCTCTTTATAATGTGGTGACCATGAGTAATGCAACGCTTTATAATATTGAGCAGTATTGCTCCGATGCCGTTACAGAGTCTGTCAAGAACGCTGCTATCGGAGAGTGTTATCTGATGCGTGGATGGGCATACTTCTATCTGTTGCGCGGTTGGGGTGCCAATATCCTTTTTGAGAACAACCAGGACATGGTAGACAATCCTATCCGTCCATTGAACACGGAGGCAGACGTGCTGAAGTTCATCGTCCGTGACTTCCGTCGTGCGGCAGAGTATCTGCCAGAGACCGGCACCGACTTCCATCCTTCCAAGTATGCTGCCAAGGCTGCTCTTGCCAAGGCACTGTTGGCACAGAGTGGTTGGGATGATAGCGCCAAGGGTGATCATGATCGTAATACGACAATCCTCAAGGAGGTTGTGTCACTCTGTAATGAGGTCATCAACTGTGGTCAGTATAGTCTGATGGATAGTTATGAGGACCTCTTCAAGGCACAGCATAACGACAACTCTGAGACAATCCTTGCCATGCGTTGGGCAGACCCGAACAGTGGGGAGTGGGGTGCTATGAATGCACTTTATTCCGACCTCGCATTCCCAGAGGTAACCGATGTGAATGTATGGGGTGGCTCTCTGCATGCTTCTGTTGACATGATTGACCTCTATAACGAGGATCCTGCGGATTCCATCCGTCGTGATGCCACCTTCTTCACTCCTAATGAGTATTATAGCTATATCAAGGCAGCTGATGGCGGATATACCTACGCCCATAACTGGATGCAGTTGAAGAAGGGTGTTCTTGGCACCAAGGCTGACGTTGCTCCTGCAGGACTGGCTCAGATGGCTTCTCCACTGAACACATACATCCAGCGTCTTGCCGATGTTTACCTGATGAAGGCTGAGGCTATCTTGGGTAATGCAGAGTCCACTTCAGATGGCGAGGCTCTTGCCGCCTTCAATGCTGTCCGTCTGCGTGCAAAGGTAGACCCCTATAGCTCTATCACCTTCATGGATATCCTTCGTGAGCGTCGTATTGAGTTCTGTATGGAGTACTTTAACTGGTGGGATATGGCTACCTATTATCGCTGGAAGCCACAGACCATGCTTGACTTCTTCAACAACCAGCAACATCGTGCATGGGAGATGCGTGACGGATGTGTCTTGAAGAATGAGGATGGAACCATCAGCTATCGTGGTGTATTCCCTGGCACCAACAACTGGTACCTCACTACCGAGGAGGGCTATTGCCTGTGGAATGACTGCCTGCGCACAAGTATTGACGACAATACCATTGTCAGAAAACTGACTTACAACGAATATGTTGAGCTCCGTGACAAGCTGCTTGCCGCCAAGGGTGCTGACTATCAGCCCATCGTGCTGAGTTCTGCTAATGTGTTCATGCCTTATCCTGAGAGCGATGTCATTCAGAACCACTATCTGAAGGAAGCTCCACAGGCATATGACTTTGGTGAGTAATATATAATAATGTACAGAAACTATATTAATAAGTATTCTTATGAAGAACAAGATAAATAGCATGAGTCTCTTGATACTGTTCCTGATGGGAATGATATCACTCAGCTTCACTGCTTGTAGCGACAGCGACAGTTCGAGTGGCGGGCAGCCAGAGATTACGGGTGTGAAGATACTGACTTCAGACTCTATTAACTATAGCTACGACGAATATTACAGCAAGGCAGGCCCTGGCACGATGCTCGCCATCATGGGTAACAACCTTGGCGGTGCCTTGCACGTGTTCATCAATAATCAGGAACTGACGTTCAACACCACAATGAACACAGATCACAGCCTGATTGTGACAATTCCTACAGAAGAGAAAGGCTTTAAGCTTTCTGCCTTCGATGATGTTCCTGATGAGATTCGCGTAGAGACAGGTGGCGGTACTGCTGTCTTCCACTTCAAGGTGACAGCACCTGGTCCGCAGTTGCAGCGTCTGCAGGCAACATATCCTCGTGAGAAGGGAGATGAGATCAATCTCTTCGGCTTGAACTTGGTAGATGTGGAGAAAGCCTATTTCACTGACATAACAGCGGCTGCCCTTGATACTACAGAGTGGGAGACCATTGGTGGAAAGCATGTGGATATCACAGGTCTGAATACTGTTGTAAAAGATCATCATCTTGGTCCCAACAACACATATATTACTACTTCGCAGTTGAAGTTCAATATGCCTGACGTGCCTTATACGGAAGGTACCATTGTGCTGGAATGTGCTTCTGGTATCACCTATATTCCATATTATAAAGTGCCTGGTGTTCCCGAGGTCACAGGGATATCTTCTGACATGCCTGTTATTGGTGAGACTCTGGTAATTAAGGGTCGTGAGTTCGTACAGGTAGAGTCTGTTACCTATGGTGACGTGACGCTGAAGAGTGATGAGTTTACCGTTGCAGAGACGGAGGATGAGATTACCATTGCCATCACTAAGGTTCCGTCAAAGGGTAGCGGCACAACGCTGGCTATTACTACTCCTGGCGGTACTGCCAAGGTGGAGAACTTCTTCCAGTATGCTGCCCTGCTGAATGACTTCGACAGTGGAATGGCTGATCCCGGCTGGGACCCCAAAGCTTTATATGGTCCTTCAGCATTTGGTGGAACAGATAATGTAGCCCATCTCAACAGTTGTGGACAATGGTGGGGTCAGATGATTTGGTTTATGCCAGACTGGAATGGAACTACATATACACTTCCTTCTTATGATATCATCCCTGCAGATGCTTCTGTTGATGATTTGTATTTCGCATTTGAGGTCTATGATAATAACTCTGACTATAATAATGGCGGTGAGGGTTTCCAGGGCTACCTGCGTTATGAGCTATGGTATACCAATAAAGATCCTAGTGCAGCAAGTGGAAGTCCTGATGTTTTGTATGAAAACTTTAGTTGGGTAGACTATAATGCAGGAACCTTCTCGAATCCTGACGGTCCTATCTTGCAGGATGTCGATGGAGTAGCTCATCAGGGTATGTGGTATCGTCATGCAACTAAGTTAGGAAACATGAGTGCTTATAAGGGATTAACATATAAGGATGTTTATGAGAAAGGATTGGGTATGGTTCGAATCATGAGCTATACGCAGGGTTCAAAGTCTGGTAAGGTGGATGTCTATATCGACAATATCCGACTGATTCATGTCAAAAAGTAACAAATGCCATAAAATAGAATAGCTATGAAACTAAAGAAAATAATGAGTATGATGTTGCTCGCCGCAGCAGTTCTGGGCTTCCAGAGCTGCAGCGACAGCGATAGCGGCGGCAGCATGAGCAAGAACGACTTCACTGCTGATGGTACTGTGCTCACATTGAGCCATGATGGTGCTATTGTACAGGAGCTTAACCTGTCGATGGGTGAGTTGACATCTTATATGATTTCTGTTAATTCAGATGGTGGATGGAAGGCTTCTGTGCCTGCCGATGATACCTCCTGGGTGCATATCACTCCGCATGAGGGTTATGGATGGGCTGTTAGTGACACTACCGTCACCAATACCAAGGCATACGTGAAGCTGACGGTTGATTATAACGAAGGCGAGGCTCGCTCCTCTGCTATCACTTTTACAACGGGTGGACTGACTGCTGTGCTGACCATCAATCAGGCTGGCAGAGGCTCTTCTACTGACCCCATCGAGAGTGCATGGGATATGGTGGCAAACCTGAAACTGGGCTATAACCTCGGTAATACCCTCGATGCCAACCCATGGGGCGACTGGTGGGATCCTTCCACGAAGACGATTGCTGACTGGGAGACTTCTTGGGGACAGCCTCTGACAACCCAGGAGATTATCGACGGCATTGCGGAGAAAGGCATCAATATCATCCGCGTTCCTGTTACATGGTATCCTCACATGGATGCTAACGATAATGTCAGTGAGGAGTGGATGGCTCGCGTAGAAGAGGTTGTCAACTATGTGCTGAAAGCCAATTGCTACTGTGTCCTCAATGTCCAGCACGATAATGGAGCTGCCAACGGACGTACGGATGGAGGTGCATGGCTCTATGCTGACATGGACGACTATCCTGCTCTCACTGTCCGCTATCAGAAACTGTGGACTCAGATTGCCACTCGTTTCAAAGACTATGACGGCAAACTCATCTTCGAGTCGTTTAACGAGATCCTGAATAAGTCATACTCATGGTCGGCACCTTCTGCTGTTACGGATGGAGCCTATGAGGCTATCAACAAACTCCAGCAGGATTTTGTGAATGTGGTTCGCGCTACTGGCGGTAATAACCTCTATCGCAACCTCGCAGTGACAACTTATGCAGCAACGGGTACCAGTGATACTGCCTTAGAAGCACTCCAGCTTCCACAAGATAAGGTCAGCAACCATCTCTACCTGTCTATTCACTCCTATGATCCGTATAACTTCTGCAACAATAATGCAGGTAAAAATGATGATGGTTCTGAATACGACTACAACATCAAGATTTTTGACGATGACTGCAAGGCTGTTATCGATGGTGTGTTCTCTCGCGTTAGCAAGCGTGCCACCAATATGGGCGTTCCTTTCATCTTCGGTGAGTTTGGTGCCATCGACGAGGAGAAGAGTATGGCTGAGCGCGTGAAGTATGCCAGCTACCTGAATCAGAAGTTCAAGGAGTTCAAGACCACTGGACTCTGGTGGATGGGACTCTTCAATCGCAAGACGCTGACGTGGTATGAGGAGGATATCGTCAATGCATTGTTGAAATAGGACGTACCTTTCACTTTGTTCCATAGGGTGGAACGTTCCGTTCCATGCCTTGGAACAAAGTGTTCCATAAGGTGGAACAAAGTGTTCCAAGGCATGGAATAAATGAATAGAGTGTAACTTTTAAATAAACAATAGTGTTTAACCAAACTAACAAATTACAATTATGAAGAAATTATTTACTTTGATTGCTGTGGCACTTGCTGCCACGAGTGTGAACGCAAAACAAGTGTTAGACTTCTCTGCTCATTACACAGAAGGAACTACCATCAGTTTTGGCGCATGGGATTGGAAGGGTGTAGGCCTGAGTACTGGTGATTTGATCAAGGATGAGGCTGCCAAGACAGCAGATGACTCTGGCGTTACCTATTTCGATGCAAGTGATTTTGATTATCTTGTAATCAAGTATTCTGCTTCTACTGCCGACGTTAGCCTGATTGCTCAGTACAATTGTAAAGGAACAATTGGTGAGTGGGGTCCTGAGTACAATCAGGGTCAGATTAGCGTAGACAAGTCTGCAACAGGTGGTATCGTGGGGCTTGCACTTGATGCTTCTCTGAAGTCAAAGATTAATTCTGTGGCTCTTCAGGGTGGAAATGCAACAGGAACTCTCACAGTTGATGAGGTTTATTTTGCAACTGCCGACGAGTGGGAGGCTGTTAAACCCGCTCCTCCCACGACGAAGGAGATTGATTTCACCAGTTTCGGTGGTTATGATGCTGCCAGTGGTAACTTCGTATTCAAGGCTGGTGAGGCTGGTTGGTATTCCAAGTGGTTTGGAACTATGAATCCCGACTATTTCAAATATCTGGTGATTGAGGTTGCCTCCTCAAATGGTGATGTTCAGTTGGTTATTCAGGGAACTAAGGCAGAAGGTGCTTCTCCTGCTGAGAACATGATGATTCTGAAGACTGAGACACCACAGACTTTCTATGTAGAGGTTGCTGGTTGGGATAACATTTCGCAGATGGCTTTCCAGAATTTCAACTTCTCAGACCCCGATAATGAGGATTGGGCTACTAAGGCGGCTTCTGCAATGGAGACGACAATGAATGTAACTGCTATGTATCTGGCTGTTGATGAGCCTACTACTGGCATTAATAAGATTCCTGTTAAGGTTGTCAACAATGGTGTGCGCTATAACCTCGCAGGTCAGAAGGTTGACAAGTCTTACAAGGGACTTGTTATCGAGAACGGTAAGAAGTTCATCCAGAAGTAATTTGAATCCTAATAGATTGACTATATGAAGAGTGGCTGCTGTTTGGCAGCCACTTTTTCTTATGTTTGTTTGGATATCTCGATGGAAAGTCGTATCTTTGTCCTCTGTTACTTAAAACCAATAACATGATGAGAAAGCTATTACTACTGTTGCTGACGGCATCTACGATGATTGCCTGCCAACAAAAACAAGACGAGACACAAGACTTTATCCGTGTAGAGAATGGTCATTTCATACGCGCGGGCGTACCTTATTATTATGTAGGCACCAATTTTTGGTATGGGGCTATCCTTGGCTCTGAAGGACAAGGAGGTGACAGGGCACGCTTGGGACGTGAGCTGGATGAGATGAAGCGCATGGGTATCGACAACCTGCGTATCCTTGTCGGCTCCGATGGAGAGCGTGGCGTGAAGACAAAGGTCGAACCTACCTTGCAGATAGCTCCAGGCGTATATAATGATACGATCCTGGCAGGCTTGGACTATCTGTTGATGGAGATGGGCAAGCGCGATATGGTCGCTGTACTCTATCTGAATAACTCATGGGAATGGAGTGGGGGCTATGGCTTCTACTTGGAGCAGGCAGGCGCTGGTAAGCAGCCTCGTCCTGACGACGTAGGTTATCCTGCCTTTATGGAGGCGATGTCAAAATATGCCACTAATGAGAAGGCGCATCAGCTGTTCTATGATTATGTGCGCTTCATCATCAGTCGCACTAATCGCTATACTGGCAAGAAATATACAGACGATCCTGCCATCATGTCGTGGCAGATAGGTAATGAGCCACGTGCCTTCTCTAAGGAGGCATTGCCAGCCTTCGAGAAATGGCTCGCCGAGGCTTCGGCACTGATCCGCTCACTCGACAAGAACCATCTGATATCTGTAGGCAGTGAAGGCTCTTGGGGATGTGAGAACGACTTAAGCTCTTGGACTCGTATCTGTGCGGATAAGAATATCGACTATTGTAATGTGCATCTGTGGCCCTATAACTGGGGATGGGCGAAGCCTGACTCGCTCATCGAGCATCTGCCTCGTGCCTGCGAGAATACCAAAACATATATTGACCAGCATCTTGCAGTATGTGACAGCCTGAACAAACCCCTCGTCATGGAGGAGTTCGGCTATCCGCGTGATGGCTTTAAATTCACGTTAGACACTCCTACCCAGGGGCGCGACGGCTATTATAAGTATGTGTTCTCCCTGGTGGCAGACAATGCGGAGCAGGGAGGAAAGTTCGCAGGCTGCAACTTCTGGGGCTGGGGCGGCTTTGCCAAACCTCAGCACGAACAGTGGCAGGTTGGCGATGACTATACTAACGATCCTGCCCAGGAGGCACAAGGACTGAACTCCGTCTTTGCCACAGATACCACCACGTTGGCTGTCATCCGTGGTCAAGTAGAGAGGATGCGGCAGGTAAAATGGTGAAATTTGTTGCAAAGTACGCGAGATTGACAATATAATACTATATTTTTCGAAATAAAAGTACTATCTTTGCACTCGGATATTGATACTGACTAAGACATACGATATGACAAGACGTAAAGGAATCATCTTCGTGTTGCTGGCATTGTTCTGTGTAATGCCCTTGCTGGCACAGATCCGAGGTAGCGAGATACAAATAAATGTGGTGCCTGACCATCAGGACTGGACGTATAAGGTGGGCGAGACGGCTACCTTTAATGTCAGTGTGACACGCTCTGCCACACTCATTGACAATGTCGTAGTTGATTACGAGGCTGGTCCCGAGATGTATCAGGATGTCAAGAAACAAGGTGTCGTTCTGAAAGACGGTACGCTGACACTGAAAGGTAAGATGACGAAACCTGGTTTCTATCGCGTCGATGTCAAGGCTGTCATTGACGGAAAGGAATACAAGGGAGCTTGTGGCGCTGCCTTCTCACCAGAACAGATTAAACCCACGACAGCGATGCCTGACGACTTTGAGTCGTTCTGGAAGAATGCGATAGCAGAGGCACGCAAGACGGACCTGAATCCTACGAAACGCCTGTTGCCTGAGCGTTGTACCAAGGATGTGAATGTCTACGAGGTGTCGTTCCAGAATATGCAAGCCAACTATCGTACCTATGGCATTCTCTGTGTACCAGTTAAGGAGGGCAGGTATCCTGCACTGCTAAGAGTACCAGGAGCAGGTGTGCGCCCTTATGGGGGAGATGTGTACACAGCCTCTCAGGGAGCTGTCACGCTGGAGATAGGTATTCACGGTATTCCTGTCACGATGGAGCAGCACGTCTATGACGATGTGTTCAATGGGGCACTGATGGGCTACTGGGAGTTCAATATGGACGATCGGGACAAGATGTACTATAAGCGTGTGGTGCTGGGATGTATCCGTGCCCTTGACTATATTGAGGAATACACTCCCTGGAACCATCAGGAGATGGGAGTGTCCGGCTCGAGTCAGGGAGGTTTCCTGACACTGGCTACAGCAGCCCTTGATAAGCGTGTCACCTATTATGCACCTGTGCATGCAGCTCTTTGCGACCATACTGCATCCCTTCAGGGCATTGCCTGCGGATGGCCTCATTACTTCTATTGGAACAAAGGCAAGGGACAGGAGAAGCAAATAGAGACATCACGCTACTATGACGGCGTGAACTTCGCACGTCTGATCTCTGACAGACAGACAGGCTGGTTCTCCTTTGGTTATAATGACGATGTAGTACCTCCCACCACTGCGTGGGCTACCTATAATACTGTAAAGGGTCCGAAGACCATTAAACCTTATCAGGCTACTTGGCATTTCTGGTTTCAGGAACAATGGGACGAATGGGAGGAGTGGATGCTGAAACAGATGCACTTGAGACAATAAAACCATTAATTAGCATATATGAAGAAAATAGTAGTAATGACAGCGGTCGCAATAGCAATGATCGCATGCACCTCGAAACAGGCAGAACCTCAGAAGACAGTTGCCCAGCAGCTATTGGAACGCCTGGACTCTCTTCGACAGAAGGGTATTATGTATGGACATCAGGATGATCCGATGTATGGACTGACATGGGAGTATGACAAGGACTCCAGTGACGTGAAGAACGTATGTGGTGACTATCCTGCCATCATGGGCTTTGACCTTGGAGGTATCGAGATGGGGGATACCAAGAATCTTGACAGTGTTCCCTTCACTCGTATGACTGAGGAGATTCAGAACCATTACCGCCGTGGCGGTATCATTACTCTAAGCTGGCATCCTCGTAATCCTGTCACCACCATCGAAGGCGGTGGTTGGGCTGGACAGAAGTTCCCAGAGGGTACTGCTTGGGATGTTACTGACTCTGCTGTGGTAAAGAAGATACTGCCTGGGGGCGAGTTCCACGAGAAGTTCGAAGGTTGGATGCAGCGTGTATCTGACTTCCTTGCTACACTGAAAGATGATAATGGTCAGAAGATTCCTGTAATTTTCCGTCCTTGGCATGAGAACTCTGGTTCTTGGTTCTGGTGGGGTGAGAAACTCTGCACGGTAGAGGAGTACAAGGCACTGTGGAACATGCTGCAAGACAAGTTGAAGGCTGATGGCTTTGATAACCTTGTATGGTCATACTCTCCAGGTATGCAAGACAACCTCACTGCGGAGCGCCTCCTTGATCGCTATCCTGGTGACGACCGTGTAGATATGATAGGACTGGATGGTTATCAGTGGGTACCAGAAGAAAAAGACAAATTCGTTGAGCGCAGCAAGCAGAACCTCACAGTTCTCTGTGGGGTGGCAAAGGAGCATAACCTCATTCCAGCCCTGACTGAATGTGGTATGAAGAATATGACAGAGCCGACATGGTGGACATCCACATTATTGCCTGCCGTACAGGACTTCCCCATCAGTTATCTGCTTACTTGGCGTAACTACAAGACAGAGTGGTTCGGTCCTTCACCCGTAAAGGCTGACGCTCCATACTTCAAACAATTCTATGAGGCTGAGAAGACCTTGTTCCTGAAAGACATTTCAGACAGATAAATACTAAAACCATATTGAGATATTATGAATGATTATCAAGCAAAAGTAGCAGCATTACGCGCACACCATGAAGAACTGCTGATGCGCAAGAATGAGCCCTTAGAGTGGGGCAACGGTATCTATGAAAAGTGGAAGAACCCTATCCTGACAGCTGAGCATACTCCCTTGGAATGGCGTTATGACTTCAATGAACAGGATAATCCATACCTGATGCAGCGCATCATGATGAATGCCACTTTGAACTCAGGAGCCATCAAATGGAATGGCAAGTATGTGTTGGTGGTTCGTGTGGAAGGTGCGGATCGTAAGTCGTTCTTCGCAGTGGCGGAGAGTCCTAACGGTGTGGACAACTTCCGTTTCTGGAAGGAACCTGTCACGATGCCAGACGATGTGATTCCTGCTACTAATATATACGATATGCGTATTACAGCACATGAGGATGGTTGGATTTATGGTGTATTCTGCGCAGAGCGTCATGATGACTCCCAACCAGGTAATCTCAGCGCAGCAACGGCTACGGCAGGTATCGCTCGTACGAAAGATCTGAAGACGTGGGAGCGTCTGCCAGACTTGAAGACAAAGTCGCAGCAACGTAATGTAGTGCTGCATCCTGAGTTCGTCAATGGGAAATATGCCTTCTATACCCGTCCGCAGGATGGTTTCATCGATACGGGTTCTGGCGGTGGCATAGGTTGGGCATTGGTGGATGATATCACACATGCGGAGATTGCGGAAGAGAAAATCATCAACGCACGTCATTATCACACCATTACGGAGGTGAAGAACGGCGAGGGTCCTCATCCCATCAAGACAAAGAAAGGCTGGTTGCATCTGGCTCATGGCGTACGTGCCACTGCGGATGGACTGCGCTATGTATTATATATGTATATGACTTCCCTGGAGGATCCTACGAAAGTCATTGCCCAGCCAGGAGGATTCTTCCTTGTTCCAGAGGGTAATGAGTATGTGGGTGATGTGATGAACGTCGCCTTTGCCAACGGATGGATAGCCGATGATGACGGAAAGGTGTTTATCTACTATGCATCTGCAGATACCAGAATGCATGTCGCCACATCCACTATTGACAGGCTGATAGACTATTGCATGAATACTCCGGAGGACGGCTTGTATACTGCTGCCTCTGTAGAGACCATCAAGAAACTAATTATTAAGAATAATCAATATGGCTAAATCAACCTTAAAAGAAAAAATCGGTTACGGCTTTGGAGACATGTCGTCCAGTATGTTCTGGAAGATATTCTCTTATTATCTGCCGTTCTTCTACAGTAACATCTTCGGATTGTCATTAATCGACGCTGGAGTATTGGTATTAGTAACCAGAATCTGGGATGCTGTCAGTGACCCGATGATGGGTGTTATTGCTGACCGTACCAACACGAAATGGGGAAAGTATCGCCCCTACCTGTTATGGGTGGCTCCGTTCTTTTCCATCTGCGGTATCCTGTTGTTTACCACTCCTGACCTTAACTATGGCGGTAAACTGATATGGGCGTATGTGACTTACATTCTGATGATGACGGTCTATACGGGTATCAATGTGCCTTATGGTGCCATGCTGGGTGTGATGACGGATGACACAAATGAGAAGACTGTGTTCTCCTCCTTCCGTATGTTCTTTGCTTATGGCGGTTCGTTTATCTCCCTGTTCCTTTGGGAACCGCTGGCTAATGCCATGGGAGGCTACAATACTCCAGAGGGCTGGTTCTGGGCAATGGTGCTGATTGCTGCAGCATGCTTCGTGATGTTCATTCTTTGTTTCCTCATGACGAAGGAACATCTGAAGACTGTTTCTACGGTCAGTGTGGGAAGCGACTTTAAAGCTTTGCTTTCCAACAAGCCCTGGTGGCTGCTGATTGGTGCTGCTTTGTGCTTCAACCTTTTCAATACTGTGCGTGGTGCGACAGTTGCCTATTTCTTCCAGGATATCATTGGCAGCAATGTCAGTTTGGTATTCTTTGGACTGATGTTCGCTTTCTATGCTGGACTTTTCCTTGGAGTCGGTGAGGTATCGAATATGGTGGGTGTTGCATCCTGCGTGTCCATCTCCAGTCGTTTGGGAAAGAAAACAACGTTTATTCTGGTCAATGCTTCATTGGTGGTATTGAGCGTTGCCTTCTATTTCATTCCCTGTACGCCTTCCGGCTATTGGGTGATGCTGGTATTCCAGATTCTGATATCTGTGCTTACAGGTATTATGTCACCCTTGGTATGGAGTATGTATGCTGACGTAAGTGACTATGCTGAGTTGAAATATAAGACAGCATCTACCGGTTTAATCTTCTCATCCAGTTCAATGGCACAGAAGTTCGGTGGTGCCATTGGTGGTGCAGCAGTATTATGGTTGCTGGATGGATTTGGCTATATCACGGATGCAACTCAGCTTGCCCAGGGAGTTGCTCAGCCAGCTGCCGCTCTTGACTGTCTGCGATGGCTGATGAGTTTCATCCCAGCCTGTGTTGCTCTTCTTTCTATGTGTGTCGTATGGTTCTATCCATTGACAACGGAACGTATCAATAAGATTAATGCGGAACTGAAGAAGGTCCGTGCAACAGCAGAGTAAATGATGATAAAAACAATAAGGAAAGAGATGCAGGATGTTCTTGAGCAGAACATCCTGTGTTTTTGGCTGAATAAAATGATCGATCATGAGCATGGTGGCTTCTATGGTCGTATTGACGGTAAGGGTATTCTTCATCCAGAAGCAGAGAAGGGCGCTATTTTGAATGCCCGTATTCTATGGTCATTCTCTGCAGCCTACCGAGTCCTGGGTAATCCAGAGTATCTGGAAGCATGCAGAAGAGCTTATTCCTATTTCATCGATCATTTCATAGATAAAGAATACGGTGGCGTCTATTGGAGCGTGGACTATTTGGGTAATCCTTTGGACACAAAGAAGCAGTTCTATGCCATTGGCTTTGCTATCTATGGACTTACTGAATACGTACGAGCTACAGGAGATCGAGAGGCGTTGGATTATGCTCTTCAACTCTACGAGTGTATTGAAGAACATGCTTTGGATCACAAGTATAATGGGTATATAGAGGCTTGTACACGAGAGTGGGGTGAAATAGCTGATATGCGCTTGAGTGACCTTGACGCGAACTTTCCTAAATCACAGAATACGCATTTGCACATCATAGAGCCTTATACGAACCTGTTGAGATGCCTGCGAGAATTACATGCAGCAGAAACATGTGACTATGTGCCAGTGCTCGGATCGGTACTTCCTGTGGGTGTCAGTGTGTCGCCTGAGACTGTCAATGAGGTGGAGGCCTCTCTCCGTAATCTAATTGATATCTTCACAGACAGGATTCTAAACCCAGAAACGCATCATCTGGATTTGTTCTTTGAAATGGATTGGACACGTGGAGCAGGACATCTGGAAAGCTATGGACATGATATTGAATGCTCATGGCTGATGCATGAGGCGGCATTGGTGTTAGGTGACAAGGAAGTGCTTGCCAAGGTGGAACCGATAGTCCGTATGGTGGCAAAGGCATCGGAGAAAGGACTTCGTCCAGACGGTTCGATGATTCATGAGGCAAATCTCACGACAGGGCATGTGGATGATGACTTGCATTGGTGGGTACAGGCTGAGAATGTAGTAGGGTGGTTTAACCTCTATCAGTATTTCGGTGACAAGGAAGCCTTGGAGAAGGCAGTACGTTGCTGGGAATATATCAAGACACAACTGATAGACTGGGATCATGGCGAATGGTTCTGGAGTCGTCATCCCGATGGCACTTTGAATACTATTGATGACAAGGCTGGCTTTTGGAAATGTCCCTACCATAACAGCAGAATGTGTCTGGAAATAATAGAACGCTCTGAATAATTGATGCTTGCGAAAATATTTTCTACAATAATGTGCTGATATATTGGAATTTATTACGTACCTTTGCTGCCGATACATAAAGGAACAATATAACCAACACTATAAAAGACAATGAATATAGGCAAGCACATTGAGGAGATTCTCAGAAAGCAGGGTAAGTCTGCCGCGTGGTTAGCAACACAAATTCCCTGTGAGCGTACAAATGTTTATAACATTTTCAAGCGCAAAAGTCTGGACGTACGTTTGTTGATGCGTATCAGTGTTATTTTGGAATACGACTTCTTTAAGGAATTGTCCGAAGAAGCATTTCCTAAGAAATAATAATTAAAGCCGTTGCCTTATGGTAACGGCTTTTCTTTTTTGTGCAAAGTTTTTGATATTTATACCATTTCTTTGCGATATTTTTCGTACCTTTGCACTCACAAAAGCATATATGAATTTATAATATTATAAAACTTTATGAACTTTACTTTGTTAGTTACCGTCTTGTTGACGGCTATTACATTGGTGGCAGGAGCTTATGTTGTTGCCAAACTGATAGGACCGCGTTCCTATAACAAGGTAAAAGGCGAACCTTATGAATGTGGTATTCCTACTCATGGTACGTCTTGGATTCCTGTTAGCATTGGCTTCTATCTGTTTGCTATCCTGTTTCTCATGTTTGATGTAGAAACAGTGTTCCTGTACCCTTGGGCTGTCGTCGTGAAAGACTTCGGTGTGATGGCATTGCTAAGCATCGGCTTCTTCCTGGTGGTTCTGGTTTTAGGCTTGGCTTATGCCTGGCGGAAAGGAGACTTAGAATGGAAATAAAGCCGAAAATCAAGTCAATTCCCTACGAGGAATGGAAAGATAATGCCTCGTTGGAGAAACTGGTTGAAGAGTTACATGAGGGTGGTGTCAATGTCTTGACAGGCTCTCTTGACAAGCTTATTAATTGGGGACGTGCCAATTCCCTCTGGTCTTTAACGTTTGCTACCTCATGTTGTGGTATTGAGTTTATGGCATGTGGTTGTTCTCGTTATGACTTTGCCCGTTTTGGTTTTGAGGTAACCCGTAACTCTCCTCGTCAGGCAGACTTAATCATGTGTGCCGGTACTATTACCCACAAGATGGCTCCAGCCCTTAAACGTCTGTATGATGAGATGGCTGAGCCGAAGTATGTAATTGCTGTTGGTGGTTGTGCTATCAGTGGCGGTCCTTTCAAGTCGAGTTATCATGTGGTAAAAGGTATTGAGGAAATTGTACCTGTTGATGTGTTTATCCCAGGTTGTCCCCCACGTCCGGAGGCTATCATGTATGGTATGATGCAGTTGCAGCGTAAGGTGAAGATTGAGAAATTCTTCGGTGGCGCCAACCATAAGCAGTCTGCTGCTGAAAAGGAGTTAGGTGTCTCGAATGAGGAACTGACATTCCGCAATAAGTTAGGCGATCATCGTAGAGAACCTATTGTGGTAACTGATGTGCCAAAAGATTTCGTAGAGGAACTGAAAGCAGCTACAACAGAACCGCAACCTACAAATAATGAGGAGGACAAGGCATGAAATTAGAATTCATATCATTCGATTATGACAAGTTCGCCTCCGAGATGCAGAACTTGAAGGAGAAGAAGGGGTTTGACTATCTGGTTACCATCGTTGGTGAGGACTTCGGTGAAGAAGGATTAGGTTGTATCTATATCCTTGAGAATACCAATACCCATGAGCGTTGCAGTGTCAAGATACTTGCCAAGACACAAGTCTGTGGTGACGGTGTCGCTATCAATGGTACTGGTGAGACGGACGGACAAATGGTTCCGTATATCCCTACTGTGAGCAAGATATGGCATGTAGCTGATTTGTTGGAGCGTGAAGTCTATGACTTCTTCGGTATTGTGTTCCTCGGTCATCCTGATATGCGACGGCTTTTCCTGCGTAGTGACTTCAAAGGTTACCCCTTCCGTAAGGACTGGAAGTTTGACGACTCCTATACTTTGGAGGATGACATAGAACCAGACTACGGTTTGGAGTATTATATTGACAAATATGGTAATCTGCAGTCAAAAAAGAACAAGCTTTTCACCAGTGATGAGTATGTGATCAACATTGGTCCTCAGCACCCATCCACTCATGGTGTGTTACGTTTGCAGACAGTCCTTGATGGTGAAACGGTCAAACGCGTTTATCCGCATCTGGGTTATATCCATCGTGGTATCGAGAAGATGTGTGAGTCATTGACCTATCCGCAGACACTGGCTCTGACGGATCGTCTGAACTATCTCTCTGCGATGATGCACCGCCATGCTTTGGTAGGTGTTATCGAGGAAGGCTTAGGTGTGGAATTGACTGACCGTATCAAGTATATCCGTACTATCATGGATGAGTTGCAGCGTATCGACTCCCATCTGTTGTATGTCGGCTGTTGTGCTCAGGATATGGGTGCCCTGACAGCCTTCCTCTATTCTATGCGTGATCGTGAGCATGTACTCAACTGCATGGAGGAGACTACTGGTGGACGACTCATCCAGAACTATTATAGAATAGGTGGACTGCAGGACGACATCGATCCAAACTTCGTAAAGAACGTGAAAGACCTGGTGAAGTATATGAAACCAATCATTCAGGAGTATGTTGATGTGTTTGGTGATAATATCATCACTCACAAGCGTTTCGAGAAGGTTGGACCGATGAGTCTCGAAGACTGTGTATCTTACGCAGTAACAGGTCCTGCCGGCCGTGCTTCCGGTTGGAAGAACGATGTGCGCAAGAACCATCCATACGATATGTATGATAAGGTGGAGTGGGAGCAGATCACGATGACAGGTTGTGACACGATGGACCGTTATACCTGCCATATCAATGAGATGTATCAGAGTCTGCATATTATCGAACAACTCATTGACAATATCCCTGAGGGTGAGTTCTATGTGAAGCAGAAACCGATCATCAAGGTACCGGAGGGACAGTGGTACTTCTCTGTGGAGGGTGCCAGCGGTGAGTTTGGTGTATATCTTGATTCTCGTGGTGACAAGAGCCCGTACCGTTTGAAGATGCGTCCGATGGGACTTTCTTTGACAGGAGCGCTTGATCCGATGCTGCGTGGTCAGAAGATTGCCGACCTCGTGGCTACTGGTGCTGCTATTGACTTTGTAATTCCTGATATTGACAGATAAAAGCGAAGGATTATGTTTGATTTTGGTATTGTAACACAATGGTTCGACGCTCTCCTGAGAGACACGTTAGGTCTGGGAGATTTCTGGTCGATATTGATAGAATGTGTATTGGTGGGTGCAGGTATCCTTGTCGGATATGCGCTAATAGCCATAGCACTGATATTTATGGAGCGTAAGGTATGTGCCTACTTCCAGTGCCGCTTAGGTCCGATGCGAGTAGGTTACTGGGGATTGTTGCAGGTGTTTGCTGATGTATTGAAGATGCTCATCAAAGAGATCTTCTTCGTTGACAAAGCAGATAAGTTCCTGTATCTGGTAGCTCCACTGCTGGTTATCATCGGTTCTGTAGGAGCATTCTCGTTCCTTCCCTGGAACAATGGTGCGACGGTACTCGACTTCAACGTAGGTGTATTCCTACTCACTGCTATTTCATCGCTTGGTGTAGTAGGAATCTTCCTCGCTGGTTGGGGTTCTAACAACAAATACTCTGTGGTTTCAGCGATGCGCGGCGCAGTTCAGATGATCTCTTATGAGATGTCATTATGCTTATGTCTGATAACAGCCGTTGTCTTAACGGGTACCATGCAGATGAGTGGTATTGTTGAGGCTCAGACGGGTCCTTGGAAATGGCTTATCTTCCAAGGTCACGTTCCTGCCATCATTGCTTTCCTGATATTCCTTGTAGCAGGTAATGCTGAGGCTAACCGTGGTCCGT
The DNA here is from genome assembly GCA_902769805.1 of uncultured Prevotellaceae bacterium. Classification (GTDB taxonomy): domain Bacteria; phylum Bacteroidota; class Bacteroidia; order Bacteroidales; family Bacteroidaceae; genus Prevotella. Next base: position 81,696 of record CACXQL010000005.1, on the reverse strand, counting down.
TCGATATGGCAGAGGCAGAGAGTGAGTTGACGGCAGGTCATCATACAGAATATTCCGGTATGGGCTTCGGTTTCTTCTATCTTGCCGAGTTCTTGAACCTGTTTATCATCGCAGGTATCGCTGCAACGGTATTCCTCGGAGGATGGGCTCCTGTGAATATCGGTGTTGAAGCTTTCGATGAGGTGATGGACTACATCCCGGGTTTTGTATGGTTTATGGGTAAGGCATTCTTCCTGGTTTGGATTCTGATGTGGATTAAGTGGACGTTCCCTCGTCTGCGTATCGACCAGATTTTGAAGTTAGAGTGGAAGTATCTGATGCCACTGGGACTCATCAATCTCGTTATTATGACTGTTGTAGTGGCTCTCGGCCTATATATTAAATAAGGTATAGCAATGGAAGATAACAAAACATATTTCGGAGAGATTGGACACGGCTTGAAGACGTTGGCTACAGGTATGAAGATTACTTGGAAGGAATATTTCAAGGATTTCTTTACCAACAAGTCGACAGAGCAGTATCCTGAGAACCGTAAGACGACCCTTCACGTGGCAAAGCGCCATCGTGGTCGTCTGGTGTTTAAGCGCAACGAGGATGGCAGTTATAAGTGTACGGCATGTACGCTGTGTGAGAAGACCTGTCCTAATGGAACCATTAAGATTACTTCCCACATGGAGGAAGATCCAGAGACTGGTAAGAAAAAGAAGGTGCTTGACGACTATCAGTATGACTTAGGCGACTGTATGTTCTGTCAGCTCTGTACGAATGCCTGCAACTTCGATGCCATTGAGTTTACAAATGATTTCGAGAATGCTGTATTCGATCGTGGCGCCTTAGTGTTGCATCTTGACAAGGAGATATACAAGGGTGGTTCGCTGCCTAACCTGATTGACGGCGGTGCTCCGCAGGAAATAGGTAAGTTTAATACTAAAACGAAGTAAACAGCTATGGGTAATATTGTTATGTTTACGATTATAGCGGCAGTCATTGTCATATCAGCCTTGCTGTGTGTGACGACGACAAGGATTATGCGTGCCGCTACATATATGTTGTTTGTACTCTTGGGAGTAGCAGGCATCTACTTTCTACTTGACTACACCTATTTGGGTGCTGCTCAGATAGCCGTCTATGCTGGTGGCGTGACGATGATTTTTGTTTTTGCCATCCAGTTGGTGAGCAAGCGTTCCCTTCAGGGATTAGAAGAGCGTGTGAAAGCAAGTAAGATGATTACTGGTGGTCTTGCTGCCTTAGCAGGACTTGTAGTAGTGAGCCTGATACTGTTCAAGACAGGTTATCTCACAATAGCTCCGACAAATACGGAAGTGCCGATGAAAGAGATCGGTATGGCACTGGTAGGTGCTGGTAAGTATCAGTATGTGCTGCCCTTTGAGTTTATCTCTCTCTTCCTGCTGGCATGTATTATCGGTGGTTTAGCTATAGCAAGAAAGGAGGATAAGGCATGATTCCCGTTGAATGTTATTTCGCACTTAGTGCGCTGTTGTTCTTTATCGGTGTCTATGGCTTTGTGACTCGTCGCAACCTGATTGCTATGCTCATCTCTGTAGAGTTGATTCTCAACGCTGTGGATATCAACTTTGCTGCTGTCAACCGTTTGCTTTATCCCGATGGCATGGAGGGTATGTTTATGACGCTCTTCGTTATAGGAGTGGCAGCTGCAGAGTCGGCAGTAGCGATTGCTATTATCATCAATGTCTATCGCAACTTCCGCAGTGATAGCGTTGACAGTATTAAGAACATGAAATGGTAAATGGTTATGGAGATATATAGTTATTCATTTCTGATTCTTCTGCTGCCTGCGCTGTCCTTCGTGATTCTTGCGTTGGCAGGCATGAAGATGTCGCATAAGACAGCGGGTCTTATCGGTACTACATCCCTGGGACTGGTAACGGTACTGTCGTACATGACGGCCTTCAGCTATTTCACGGCTGACCGCCTTGCAAATGGCACGTTCCCCACACTCGTTCCTTATAATTTCACATGGCTGCCGTTAGGTAATCTGCATTTTGATATGGGTATCCTGTTGGATCCTATCTCAGTGATGATGCTCATTGTCATCTCAACGGTATCGTTCATGGTACATATCTATTCGTTCGGCTATATGCATGGCGAGAAGGGCTTCCAGCGTTACTATGCTTTCCTAAGTCTTTTCACCATGTCAATGCTTGGACTGGTACTTGCCACGAATATCTTCCAGATGTACACCTTCTGGGAGTTGGTGGGTGTATCGTCCTATCTGTTGATTGGATTCTACTATCCGTTGAAGCCTGCTATCGCTGCTTCTAAGAAAGCATTCATTGTGACGCGCTTTGCGGATATGTTCTTCCTCATCGGTATCTTGCTCTTCGGTTACTATACAGACTCGTTCAGTTTCTCATTCGCAGGTGAGATACAGATGGGCGTAGGCACGACACCTTTCATTGAAGGGAATACTGCCAAGGCAATGGCTACTGGTGCGATGCTTATTCCTACCGCCTTGGTATTGATGTTCATTGGTGGTGCCGGTAAGAGTGCGATGTTCCCGTTGCACATCTGGTTGCCCGATGCCATGGAAGGTCCGACACCAGTATCTGCACTTATCCACGCTGCTACGATGGTGGTTGCTGGCGTGTTCCAGATAGCCCGTATGTTCCCCTTGTGGGTAGAATACGCACAACCACAGTTGAGTATTGTGGTATGGGTTGGTGTGTTTACCGCCTTCTATGCCGCAGCAGTAGCCTGTGCACAGAGTGATATCAAGCGTGTACTTGCCTTCTCAACAATCTCACAGATTGCGTTCATGATGGTAGCACTTGGTGTGAGTCTGCCTGGTCATGAGGCTATTCTCGACAATCATGCGCAGTTAGGTTTCATGGCAGGTATGTTCCATCTGTTTACCCATGCAATGTTCAAGGCTTGTCTGTTCTTGGGTGCAGGATGTATCATCCACGCTGTCCATAGTAATGAGATGGCATTGATGGGAGGTCTTCGTAAGTATATGCCTGTCACGCATATCACCTTCCTTATCTCTTGTCTGGCGATAGCAGGTATACCATTCTTCTCCGGTTTCAGTTCAAAGGATGAGATTATCACGGCTTGCTTTGCCTATAGTCCTGTTTGTGGTTGGATTATGACGGGTATTGCTGCTATGACCGCTTTCTATATGTTCCGTCTGTATTATGGTATTTTCTGGGGTACAGAGAATAAGGAGGCGCATGCACATCATACTCCTCATGAGGCTCCTGCCTCCATGACAGTTCCTCTAATAGTATTGTCGGTCATCACCATTGGCGTGGGTGTCTACTCTACACTCGCTGGTTTCCTCGGTTGGGGTGGTTCGTTTGGTTCGTTTGTATCTGCTGCAGGTACCGACTATACCATCCATTTCGATACGCAGATTGCTGCTACCTCTACGATTATCGCTATCCTGAGCATCTGTCTGGCGACCTATATCTATAAAGGTGAGAGCCAGCCCATCGCCGATCGTCTGTATAAGACTTTCCCGAAGTTGCATAGGGCGGCTTATAAGCGTTTCTATCAGGATGAGATATGGCAGTATGTCACTCATCGTATCATCTTCCGTTGTATCTCCAAACCCGTTGCATGGTTTGACCGTCATGTGGTTGACGGCACCTTCAATTTCCTGGCATGGGGTGCCAACGAAGCTGGTGAGAGTATCCGTCCTTGGCAGAGTGGAGATATTCGTCAATATGCTGTATGGTTCCTGACAGGTTCCGTGGCAATCACATTAATCCTGCTTGCAATCTAAAAAAGAAAGTTACAATTATGAGTATATTAACATTATTCGTAGTAATTCCCGCCCTGATGCTTCTAGGACTTTGGCTTGCCAAGAGCCTGAATCAGGTGCGTGGTGTGATGGTGGCAGGAGCGTCAATGTTGCTTGCCTTGTCTATATGGCTGACCATCTATTTCGTTCAACAACGCGCGGCAGGCAATACCGATGTGATGCTGTTGACCTATAGTGTCCCTTGGTTCAAGCCATTGAATATCGCATATAGTGTAGGTGTCGACGGTATTTCCGTAGTGATGTTGTTGCTGTCAAGCATTATCGTTTTCACAGGAACATTTGCCTCCTGGCAGTTGAAGCCGATGACAAAGGAGTATTTCCTATGGTTCACCCTCCTTTCCACGGGTGTGTACGGTTTCTTTATCTGCACCGATATGTTCACCATGTTCATGTTCTATGAGGTGGCACTGATTCCCATGTACCTCCTGATAGGTGTATGGGGAAGTGGTAACAAGGAGTATGCCGCTATGAAACTGACTTTGATGTTGATGGGAGGTTCCGCTCTCTTGATTCTCGGTATCTTGGGTATCTACTATTATAGTGGTGCCACGACGATGAATGTCAATGAGATAGCCGCCATGAACAATATCCCAGTGGAGACGCAGAAGATCTTCTTCCCCTTCATCTTTATCGGTTTTGGTGTGCTTGGAGCCCTATTCCCCTTCCACACATGGTCTCCCGACGGTCATGCCTCTGCACCGACAGCTGTCTCCATGCTGCATGCCGGTGTGTTGATGAAACTCGGAGGTTACGGTTGTTTCCGTGTTGCCATGTATCTGTTGCCTGATGCCGCCAATGAGTTGGCATGGATATTCCTGATACTCACGACCATCTCTGTGGTATATGGTGCTTTCTCAGCCTGTGTACAGACTGACTTGAAATATATCAACGCCTACTCGTCGGTATCCCACTGTGGCTTGGTACTCTTCGCTTTGTTGATGATGACTAAGACATCTTGCACCGGAGCTATCCTGCAGATGTTGTCACATGGTCTGATGACGGCTCTCTTCTTTGCCCTCATCGGTATGATCTACGGACGTACGCATACTCGTGATATCCGCTATCTGGATGGTCTGATGAAGATTATGCCATTCCTTGCAGTGGGTTATGTCGTGGCAGGTCTTGCTAACCTCGGTTTGCCAGGCTTCTCTGGATTCATCGCAGAGATGACGATCTTTGTAGGTTCGTTTGAGAATCCCGACAATTTCCATCGTGTCGCCACTATCATTGCTTGTACCTCTATCGTCGTCACGGCGGTTTATATCCTCCGTGTCGTTGGTAAGATTCTCTATGGTGAGGTGAAGAACAAGCATTACCTGGAGTTGACGGATGCTACATGGGATGAGCGTGTCGCTGTTATCTGTCTCATTGCTTGTGTGGCAGGTCTCGGTCTGTTCCCTCTCTGGGCAAGCAATGTCATCAGTGACGCAGTAGGACCTATTTTGGCTAATATCATTTAAAAAAGGAGGGTATAAGATATGAATTACGGACAATTTCTAAATATGATTCCCGAAGCCTTTCTGGTACTTGGCTTAATCGTTGTCTTTTTCATTGACTTTATCATCACACGGATGAAGGTCAAAGGCTATGCGTTGGCAGCGATGACCATTGGTGTGTTGGCGGTAGTGACGGTTGTCTGTCTGACGGCAAAACCTGCTGAGGCTTTTGGTGCGATGTATGTCGCAAGCCAGGCATCCCAGGTAATGAAAGCCATCCTCGCTGCAGGTTCCTTGATAGTTGTTATCATGGCACAGCCGTGGGTGGAGTCGAATGCGATGAATGTTAAGAACGAAGGTGAGTTTTACATGCTCATCCTCTCTACCTTACTGGGTATGTTCATCATGATGTCGAGTGGTAATTTCCTGATGTTCTTCCTCGGACTGGAGATGGCTTCCGTGCCGATGGCATGCCTGGTCGCTCTCGACAAGTGGAAGAAAAACTCTGCTGAGGCAGGTGCCAAGTATGTCCTGATAGCGACTTTCTCCAGTGGCGTGATGCTTTATGGTATCTCGTTTATCTATGCTGCCACAGGAACACTCTATTTCGCGGATGTCGCAGCACAGCTCACGGTAAAGCCTCTCACCATTATGGGACTGGTATTCTTCTTTAGTGGACTGGGTTTTAAGTTGTCGCTTGTACCTTTCCATTTCTGGACAGCCGACACCTACGAGGGCGCTCCCACACCAATCACGGGTTATCTGAGTGTTTGCTCCAAGGGTGCAGCGGCTTTTGCGCTGATGACTATCCTGATGAAGACCTTTGCACCGCTTGTCGAGTATTACGAGTATGTGCTCTATATCGTCATTGTACTCAGTATCACCATTGCTAACCTCTTCGCCATCCGTCAGAGTGAACTCAAGCGCTTTATGGCGTTCAGTTCTATCTCGCAGGCAGGCTATATCATGCTTGCCGTTGTCGGAAGTAGTCAGACGGGTATGGCAGCGTTGATGTATTACGTGTTGGTCTATGTTGTTGCAAACATGGCAGTATTCACTGTTATCAATGCGGTGGAGCAGAACAATGGCGGTCGTACCGACATGTCTGCCTATGACGGGTTCTATCAGACCAATCCGAAACTGTCGTTCCTGATGACGTTAGCGTTGTTCTCACTGGCAGGTATTCCACCCTTTGCAGGTATGTTCTCGAAGTTCTTCGTTTTCATGGCTGCAGCAGAGCAGGGTTCTTTCTGGGCATACTTCGTGGTCTTCATTGCCTTGATCAACACGGTCGTGTCACTCTACTACTACCTGTTGATAGTGAAGGCGATGTATATCAAACCGTGTGACACACCGCTGCCCACGTTCAGGACAGACTTTAATACGCGTCTTGCACTAGTCGTATGTACCGCAGGCATCGTCCTCTTCGGAGTCTGCTCCTGCGTCTATGACTGGCTCTTTACAGCCTCTGTATTCTAACCCACAGAGGCTCATAAAAGTTAGGCGGCGGCTATCATGGAGATAGCCGCCGCCTTTCGATACGATAGGTGCCGCCTATCGACCCGTTTGCTCGGGGCTATCGATGCGATAGGTGCCGCCTAACTCTTCCTTCAGAAATGCCGGAGTGAAACCTTTCTTGCTCTTGGCGATTTCCTCAGGAGTTCCCGTGGTGAGGACAGTACCACCGTTGCGGCCGCCCTCCGGTCCCATGTCGATGATATGGTCGGCGAGTTTGATGACATCGAGGTTATGCTCGATGACAATGACGGTATTGCCACGGTCTACTAACTTCTGCAGCACGTCCATGAGGATGCGGATGTCCTCGAAGTGCAGACCCGTCGTCGGCTCGTCGAGGATATAGAGCGTCTTTCCCGTGTCCTTCTTCGACAGCTCGGTGGCGAGTTTCACACGCTGACTCTCACCACCGCTGAGCGTCGTAGAGGGTTGTCCGAGTTTGATATATCCCAGTCCCACTTCCTGGATAGTCTTTATTTTTCTCAGGATGTCAGGGATATTCTCAAAGAACTCCACGGCCTGATTGATGGTCATGTCGAGTACATCAGCAATCGACTTGCCTTTATAACGCACCTCCAAAGTCTCGCGGTTATAACGCTTACCATGACACTCCTCACAAGGTACCTGTATGTCGGGAAGGAAATTCATCTCGATAGTCTTGTAACCATTACCGCTGCAGGTCTCACAGCGTCCTCCCTTCACATTGAAGGAGAAGCGTCCGGGCTTGTAACCGCGAATCTGAGCCTCTGGCAGATGAACGAAGAGGTTACGGATATCAGAGAATACTCCTGTATAGGTAGCAGGATTAGAGCGTGGTGTACGACCGATAGGACTTTGGTCGACATTCACCACCTTATCTATATATTCCAGTCCTTCAATACTGTCGTATGGCATGGGTTGTTGCAATGAACGATAGAAATGCTTGGAGAGGATGGGGTAGAGCGTCTCGTTGATGAGGGTTGATTTACCGGAGCCACTGACTCCAGTGACGAGAATCAATTCACCCAAAGGAAACTCCACGTCGATATGCTTCAGGTTATTGCCGCGGCAACCTCTTAGGATGAGGCTCTTGCCATTGCCCTTGCGACGTTGTTTCGGAATCTCTATATTCAAGGTACCGTTCAGATATTGTGCGGTGATAGTATCGGTCTTCAGCATCTCCCCGACAGTTCCTTGAAATACGACCTCGCCACCCTTGCGACCTGCCTTCGGACCGATGTCCACGATATAGTCGGCATGGAGCATCATGTCACGGTCGTGCTCCACGACGATGACAGTATTACCGAGGTTCCGTAATTCTTTCAGGGATTTGATAAGACGGTTATTGTCACGCTGATGTAGTCCTATACTCGGCTCGTCAAGGATGTAGAGTACGTTGACGAGTTGAGAACCGATCTGGGTAGCAAGACGGATGCGTTGGCTTTCACCACCCGAAAGAGATGCCGACTGGCGGTTGAGGGCGAGATAGTCAAGACCGACTTCCAATAGGAAATCAAGTCTTGTACGTATTTCTTTCAGAATCTCCGAGGCTATCTGTTGCTGTTGGTTGTCCATATGCTCTTCCACTTCATCCAGCCATTCTCGCAGTTCTGTCAGATCCATGTTAGCCAGTTCAGAGATATTCTTGTCCCAGATCTTATACGACAGTGCCTCACGGTGCAATCGTTGTCCGTGACATTCCGGGCATTCGCATTCTGCCAGAAACTGGTCTGCCCATTTCTGTCCACTGCTGCTCTCGTCATTCTCCATGACATTACGCAGGTATTTGACAATGCCGTCGAAGCTCACGAAATAGTCACTCGAGGTATGAACCAACTCCTTGTCGATGCGTACATCCTCTAAAGAACCGTACAGGATCTCACTCAGTGTCTCTTCTGGAATATCGTCCACACGTGTCTTGATATTGCAGTCGTACTTCTTCAGGATGGCATCTATCTGCCAGAATATCATCTGATTCTTGTATTTCCCCAAAGGTACGATGGCTCCGTCATGGATACTTTGTTTGCTGTTGGGAATGACTTTCGCCAAATCAATCTCATTGATATAGCCTAAGCCCTTACAGCGCGGACAGGCACCCTGTGGCGAATTGAAAGAAAAGGTGTTCGGGGCTGGGTCACTATAGGAAATACCTGTTGTGGGACACATCAACCGACGGGAGAAATGTTTGACGGCTCCCGACTCATAGTCCATAACCATCAAGAGTCCCTCGCCCTGTTTCATCGCCATCTGGACACTTTTCTTCAAACGGTTTTCCGTAGGTTCCGGTTCTGTCGGGACCTTCAGTCGATCAATTACCACCTCTATATCGTGGTTTTTATAGCGGTCGACCTTCATGCCACGGGTAATCTCCTGTACCTCTCCGTCCACCCTGACATGCAGATAACCCTTACGACGCATGCTCTCGAAGAGCTCCCGGTAATGACCTTTACGACTGCGTACAACGGGAGCGAGGAGCAGAATACGTTTCCCGGCATAGTCATGCCTGACCATCTCAATGACTTTCTCCTCTGTATATTTCACCATCGGCTCTCCTGTCATATAACTGTATGCCTTGCCCGCACGGGCAAAGAGCAGACGCATGTAGTCGTAGATTTCTGTGGTTGTTCCTACTGTGGAACGGGGATTCTTATTAGTGGTTTTTTGTTCTATGCTGATGACGGGCGAGAGTCCTGTGATCTTATCCACGTCAGGACGCTCCATGCCACCGAGGAAGTTACGGGCGTATGCCGAGAATGTCTCGATATAACGACGCTGTCCCTCTGCGAAGATGGTATCGAAGGCAAGAGAGGACTTACCGCTACCGCTTAGTCCGGTGATAACAGTCAGTGACTGACGGGGTATCTCGACATCAATATTCTTCAGGTTGTGTACCCTTGCCCCCCAGACATTAATCTTCTTGTCACTGCTCATAACTATTTGTCACCTCATTGAACTTACGTAGCAGGTTCACATCCTTTCTGATATCAAACACCTGACCGTCACCACCTCTTGCCTGGACACGGACAAAGTAAACCCCGTCCTTGACGGGCTTGCCTTTGTAATTACCGTCCCAACCGCCAGTGATGTCAGTCCATGTATAGAGACATTGTCCCCATCGGTTGAAGATCATCGCCTTGAATTCCGTGATGTTCTGGTATTTGTCTTGTTTTGCCCTATAGATTTCATTGATACCGTCACCATTGGGTGAGAAGGCATTGGGCATCTCCAGTTTACTGGGTTGTAAGGCGGTGGAGTCAGCGGTGGAGTCTGCAGTCTCCTCGTCATCATTATCATCTGCAAAGGATGATGTCGGCATTGCCAAGATGGCAAACAGGAATAGAAATATATATAAAAATGTTTTCATAAACAGAAATATTTCTGCAAAATTACGAAAAAACAAGTGCAGAACAAAAGAAACACGTTTCTTTTTTGTAATTTTGTAGGCGAAATGACTAAAAAGTGTATTATGAAGCGATTATTCAGATATGTATTGTTACTGACTGTAGTGTTCTTTGCAACTGAAACAGCCTTAGCCCAACGCCCTCAGTTCCGTGAGCAGCATCAGGTGAAGCGCAAGGAGACCATCTTCGGTATCGCCCGTGCTTATGGTATTACCATTCAGGAACTGATAGCTGCGAATCCGGAGATGAATACACCGGGCTATGAGTTGAAGAAAGGTGATTATATCAATATCCCATGGCCGTCCCGGGAACCTCAGTCAGATGAGCAGGCAGCTCCGGCAAAGCCCTCCACGGCACAGATAGAGGTGCCTGCCAGACCGAAGGAGAGCGTGGATGTCCGCCAGCGTGAGATACGTGTTGGTGTGATGCTGCCCTTGCATACCATTAATGGCGACGGCAAGCGGATGATAGAGTATTACCGCGGTGTACTGATGGCATGCGACAGTCTGCGTGCCAATGGTATCTCTACCGATATCCGTGCATGGAATGTGGCGGAGGACTCTGATATCCGCACGTTCCTTGACGATCCGAAGGCAGCAGAGTGTGATGTCATCATCGGTCCGTTATATTCCAAGATGGTGAAACCACTCAGTGATTTCGCAACAGCACATGATATCCGGGTGTTTATCCCCTTCTCTATCAATACACATGAGACACTGGTGAACAGGAATATCTTCCAGGTATATCAGCCGCAAACAGAACAGAACGATGCTTTCATCAGCCATTTTATGGAACGCTTCAGCGATACGCATCCTGTGTTCATCGACTGTAATGACACTACCAGCCAGAAAGGTATCTTTACTTTCGGATTGCGTCGTCGTCTGGAGGCAAAGGGTATCGACTATAAGATCACGAACCTTAACTCCAGTGATGCAGCGTTCTTTAAGTCATTCAGTACCTCCAAGCGGAATATGGTAATTCTGAATACAGCCCGTTCCAAGGAACTCACGGCGGCGATGGCAAAGCTCAATGGACTGCGTCTGAACCATCCAGAAATACAGATCAGTGTCTTCGGCTATACGGAATGGATGCTCTATACCCGTCATCAGCTGGAGAACTTCTATAAGTTTGACACTTATATCCCAGGTACCTTCCATACCGACCTCCAGTCGCCCCGTACTAACCGCATCCAGTTGAAGTATCGTTGGAACTTCCATGCTGATATGCAGAATGCCTTACCGCGATTTGCCATCACGGGTTTCGACCACGCATATTTCCTGTTGAAGGGACTTCATCTGTACGGGAAGGCATTTACGGGCGGTGCCGGAATGGTAGGCTATCCTCCTATCCAGACTCCTCTCCGCTTTGAGCGGATAGGGAATGGTGGACTGCAGAACCGCAGTGTGGTGTTTGTCCATTACCTGCCAGAGCGTCGTACGGAGACAATCATTTTCTGAATGATGGGTATTAAACAAAAGTCATGGTCATTATGAAGCGGTTGTTTCTCGTTTTCTCTTTTTCCCTTTTTCTCTTTGTGACGGCTGCTGCCCAGGTGGGTGAGTACCGCACTGATTTTGCTGTTGGTGTGAATGGCGGCTATGTGCTGAGTAACGTTGGCTTTACCCCGGACGTGCCTCAGAAGATGTTAGGTGGACTGACGGGCGGATTGACTTTCCGTTATACCTGTGAGAAATACTTCAAGAGTGTCTGTGCCATTGTGGCGGAAGTGAATATCGCACAGGTCGGATGGAAAGAGAAGATTGAGGATATCAAGAACCAGCCGGTCTATTATGTGGATGATCCGGATAATCCTCTCCGTTATGAGCGTAAGATAACCTACCTGCAGATTCCTTTGATGGCACGGTTAGGATGGGGAAGGGAGCGTAAGGGCTTGCAGGGATTCATCCAGATAGGTCCGCAGATTGGTATCTATATGAGTGAGTCGACAGATACCAATATCATTCCTGGTGCTGCAACCGTCACCCAGCGCAGTTCTAACATCGTGGCTCAGGAGACTATGCCTGTAGAGAAGAAGTTCGATTATGGCATCACTGGTGGCGCAGGTGTTGAGTTCTCCCTGCCTAAGGTGGGACATTTCCTGTTGGAAGGACGATACTATTATGGATTAGGGAATATCTACGGTAATACGAAGAGTGACTATTTCGGCAAGTCTAATTTCGGACAGATCGTCATCAAGGCAACCTACCTCTTCGATATTGTGAAAACTAAAAACGATAAAATAAAATAATATTATGTTTGAAGGACAGCCAAAAGGTTTATTCGCACTGGCTCTCGCAAATACGGGAGAGCGCTTTGGTTATTATACCATGCTTGCAGTGTTCGCTTTGTTTTTGAGGGCTAACTACGGACTTTCACCCGCTATTGCGGGAACAATCTATAGTGCGTTCCTCATGTTTGTTTATTTCTTCCCGTTATTCGGTGGTATGCTTGCCGACAAGTTCGGATTTGGCAAGATGGTCACTACGGGAATCATTATCATGTTCGCAGGCTATCTGCTGCTGAGTGTCCCCCTGGGAGGTGATACCTTTGCCCTTGTGGTGATGCTCGCTGCCCTGTTGCTGATTGGTTTTGGTACCGGACTCTTCAAGGGTAACCTGCAGGTGATGGTGGGTGACCTCTATAATGATCCGCAGTATAAAGACAAGCGAGACGCGGGTTTCTCTATCTTCTATATGGCAATTAACATTGGTGCTTTGTTTGCTCCTACTGCTGCCATTAAGATTAAGGAATATGCGGAGACCACGCTGGGGTACAGCAGTAATGATGCCTATCATTTCTCGTTCGCCGTTGCCTGTGCGTCACTGATTTTGTCTATTGCCATCTATTATATCTTCCGCTCCACCTTCCGTCATGTGGAGGACACCAGGGTCAAGGGTGAGGAGGCAAGTGGCAGTCCCACCAGTGGTAATGCTACCGCTGTTGCCTCTGGAGAGGAACTGAGCAAGGAGGAGACCAAGCAGCGCATCGTCGCCCTGTGTCTTGTCTTTGCCGTTGTGATATTCTTCTGGATGGCATTCCACCAGAACGGTCTCTCTCTGACATATTTCGCTGACGAGTTCACGGCAAACTCTGCATCCGGCTTGCAGGCAATGTGTTTTAATGTATGGAACCTCGTTGCCATCATCTTCATCGTCTATGCCGGTTTCTCACTGTTTCAGTCGAAGACCAGCAAGGGTAAGATTATCTCCCTTGTTGTCATCGCTCTTGCCGTCTGCTTCCTCTGTCTGCAGTACGACCCTTCAGGAACCATCAAGGTGTCTGCTCCTATCTTCCAACAGTTCAACCCCTTCTATGTGGTAGCACTGACTCCAGTCTCTATGGCAATCTTCGGTGCTTTGGCAGCAAAGGGTAAGGAGCCTTCTGCTCCTCGTAAGATAGCCTATGGTATGATTGTCGCAGCCATCGCCTATGCCCTGATGGCATTTGGCTCGTTAGGTCTTCCTATGCCACAGACAGAGATGGGTGCCGATGGCAATCCTGTTGCCGTGCATGTGGCTGATGTGACACCCAACCTGTTGATTTCCGTATATCTCATCCTGACTTTCGGTGAGTTGCTGTTATCGCCCATGGGTATCTCCTTCGTGTCGAAGGTGGCACCTCCTAAGTACAAAGGTATGATGATGGGTGGCTGGTTCGTTGCCACAGCAATAGGTAACCAACTCGTAGTAGTCGGTGGGCTATTGTGGGGTGCCGTTCCCCTCTGGCTGTGCTGGAGTGTGTTCCTCGCCGTCTGTCTGATTGCCGCTGTCTTCATGTTCGTCATGATGAAGCGTCTGGAGAAGGTATGCTAAGCTTCTTGCTGACATCCTTTCTCACTTTAGTAGAATTGAATTGCGAGAATCTCTTTGATTGTCGCCACGATACGTTGAAGCAGGACACCGAATGGTTGCCTGCTTCAACGCGTCATTGGACACCTTCACGCTATTGGCGTAAGGTAAACCGTATTGGACAGACTATCCTGTCTTGTCAGGAGGAGGGCGTTCCTGACCTCGTCGCACTGGTGGAGGTGGAGAATGACTCGGTGATCTTCGACCTGACCCGTAAATCGCTGTTGCGCAATGCCGGCTATCACTATCTGATGACAGACTCCCCCGACGAGCGTGGCATTGATGTCGCCTTGCTATACCAGCCTTTTATGTTTCGTCCCCTTTGCTGTGACTATCTTTCTGTTACTCCTGTGGAGGGCATGCGTCCCACCCGTGACATCCTCTACGTGCAAGGGGAGTATATCAGTGGTGACACCCTGCATGTCTTTGTTGTCCATGCTCCCAGCCGCTATGGGGGTGAGAGGGTGACACGTCCTAACCGTCAGGTAGTGGCAGACAAACTGGTGCAGACCATCCGTTTGTTGCCTCCTGATGCCAAAGTTATTGTGGTGGGTGACTTTAATGATGGGGCGGATGATCCTGCCTTACGTTTCCTGGAAAGTCATTCTCTCAGGAATATTACCCGTGATGCTACAGGTTCTCATGGGGCAAAGGCAACTTATCGCTATCAGGGCGAGTGGGGGAGTATCGACCATGTCTTTGTCAGTAGCCTGTTGCTTGACCGTGTCGAGCGGGTATATATCAATGACTCCCCCTTCCTGTTGGAAGAGGATAAAAAATACGGAGGAGTCAAACCCCTCCGTACTTATCATGGGATGCGCTACCAGCAAGGATTCAGTGACCACTTGCCCTTGGTAGTGCGTTTCCGTTTTGAGTAATTAGTATATCGTGAATAGAATCCTATCCATCTGTGTCTCCTGAATGCATACGATATGGTCTGTGACATATCGATACAGGCCGGCGCTGTTGGTTACCACTAACTGATAGGGTATCCCCGTCTTCGTGTCGGTAGAGAAGACGGTTGTCGCATTGTCCTCTTTCAACGGCAGATACTCATGGAAGCAGATGATGGTCTGTACATGGAACAAGCTGACCTTTGGCGTTGATAAGATACTGGCGTGTGGGTACAGTAGTCAGTATCCCACTCTCTCCGATATTTGCCTGAAGGTCGAGAAGTCGTTTGTAGTCTTCGTAGTTACTCATCGGTACCAGCCGCTGATAGTCGGCAAGTGTCTCTACTTGGTCGAAGTGATAGCGGAGTCCGTAGTCTGTTGAGGAGTTGTTGCGCAGGATCTCCATCATGTCCGACCACCCGTTCTGTTCATCCTTCAATGTGGGACTTGCTAGAGGGTTCTCCGGATTGCCAAGCACCTCTTTTGAAAGATGGTAGGACAGGTAGCACTCCTCGGGGGTGTGTATCTTTGATGGCGGCATCTTACGCAGTCTCTCCAGATAGGGGCGTGCCATGTCGCACAGTGTACGACGCTGTTCTACCGTGAGGTCGGAGCCGAGGTAGTATTGTGTCAACAGCGAGAACAGTGTATTAGCGGTATCGTTGGTGTCAACACCCATCTTCTCGAGGTCGTCAATGATGATATTGGCAGACCTGAAACACTCATATAGTTCCTCCATCGACTTCTTCTTGTTCTGGATGATGGAGCCGCTATTGATGAAGTAGTGATAGCCAATGAACTGCGGCAGGTAGCACACACGATCGGCAAGCATCAGACACATGCCTGTGTGCCATACGTCTTCGACCCATAGGACATCCTTAGAGAACATGAGGTTGTGCTTGCGCAGGAATGCCACATCGAACAGGCGTGATGTCGAGAAAGGCCAGAGACCGGTGAACATCTTGTCCAACTGGAAGTCCTTACGGTCCATGACGATGCGCCACTCAGTCTGGTTCCATGCCACCTTCTCCGTGTGGGGGTGAAGGCTCTCCTTCTCAAGTTCATACTCTCGACGGAAGGTCACCACCTGCGACTGTGTCTCTGCCATCTCGCGACTCGCCACCTCCAGACACTCCGGCGTGTAGCTGTCGTCTGCGTCAAGGAAACCCAGATAAGGGGTCGTCACAAACTGCATACCGTGATTACGGGGGGATGCCGGTGTGTGCAAGCCATCGTACAGCTCTTTAATGATTACGTTATGGTCGTTCTTGAACATCTCCGTAAGCAGTGGCAGAAAATGCGGCTCGCAATTATGTACCACAATGATCCATTCGATGTTTTCGAAACCGATGGTCTGGCAGCGCATGCCGTCAGCACACTTCTGAAACATGTTCATGTCCACATTATGGAATGGTGTAACGACAGATACCTTATACATTATTTAATTATCAATTTTCAATTTATTTCAAAGTACCTTTGAAATACTCTATGGTCTTGGCTAATCCCTCGTCGAGCGGTACTTTTGGTGCCCAGTCGAGCTTTTCTTTCGCCAGGGAGATGTCAGGACGGCGCATCTTCGGATCGTCTGAGGGAAGAGGACGGAACACGATCTTGCTCTTCGACCCTGTCATCGCAATCACCTTCTCTGCCAGTTCCAGCATGGTGAACTCACCGGGGTTACCGATATTCACGGGACCCAGGAAGTCGTCACCGCTGTTCATCATGCGTACCATACCTTCTATCAGGTCGGAGACATACTGGAAAGAGCGTGTCTGTTGTCCGTCACCATAGATGGTGATATCCTCTCCGCGAAGAGCCTGCATGATAAAGTTAGAGACAACACGTCCGTCATGCTGTGCCATACGTGGTCCGTAGGTGTTGAAGATACGGATGACCTTGATACGGACACCATGCAGGCGATGGTAATCGAAGAACATCGTCTCTGCACATCTCTTTCCCTCATCATAGCATGAACGTATTCCGATGGTGTTCACATTACCCCAATAGGTCTCTGGCTGGGGATGGACGGTAGGGTCGCCATACACCTCACTGGTGGAAGTCTGTAGGATCTTACACTTGGTCCTGCGTGCCAGTCCCAGCATGTGGTAGGCTCCAAACACAGATGTCTTGGTGGTCTGGATAGGGTCATTCTGATAATATACTGGCGATGCCGGGCATGCGAGGTTATAGATCTCATCAACCTCTGCCCAGTATGGCTGGCATACATCATGCCGAACCATCTCGAAATTTGGTTTCCCTATCAAATGCCAGATATTCTCCTTCGAGCCTGTATAGAAATTATCCAGACATATCACATCGTTGCCTTCATTCACCAGGCGTTCGCAAAGGTGGGAGCCGATGAAGCCTACACCACCAGTAACTAAAATACGTTTCATCATCTTTCTTGTTATCGTTTGTTATTGAATAACAAAAATAATCATTTCTATCCGATATCCCATCTTTTTTACCATATTATTAGCATTGTTTAGGATTTTCTTGGGAAAGGATGCCTTCCCATTGTCAAGAAAAATGGTCAGAAAACGTGTATGGATTTTATATAATTCAACAATAAATGCCCATGGGAAACGTTATAAAATAAAAACAAAAGAAAGATGAAACGGATAGGTTTTATATGGATGTTTTTAGCTGCCTTCACGATGGTCAAGGCACAGCAGGAGACAGGTACATGGACATTAACTCCAAGGGTGGGTGTTAACTCATCGAAAGTGTCTGTAAATGATCTCTGGGTAATGAAGCAGGATGACAACAACGAGTTAAGGGTCAGTGCTAAACGGAGATGGGGCTTTGTAGGAGGTCTTGACGCAGAGTATCAGGTATGGCAGCAGATAGGTGTCTCCGCTGGTGCTTTCTTCTCCACGGAGGGCTATACTTATGGTGATATCAAAGATATCGGCAAGGTGTCACAATCGTTATATTACCTGAATGTTCCCGTATTGGTGAATTTCTATATTGAGCCGAACATATTACCGGGTCTTGCTTTGAAGGCTGGCATACAGGTGGGATATCTGCTGAAGGGTGAGCACACTTCTGGCAGTACGGAAACGAACACGGACAATTACAAGAGGGTGAACGCCTCCATTCCTGCCGGCATTTCCTATTCCTATCGCGGCTTTGTCGCCGATCTTCGATATAATATCGGCATCAGCAATCTTTGTAATATGGGGGTGTTGGATGAGTCGTGGAAGCTGAACTCCCTTTGGCTGACATTGGGATATCAGTTTAAGCTATAGTCCACGATATTTCTCAATTCCATCGTCATTCGCATATTAGTTTTCGGAAGGTGTCTACATAATCCTTGGCAGCCATTTTTTCTGAGAGTCCGTCACCGATCTCCTCAGCTTCACTCTTTGCCTCGATGCACTTGCGGTTCTCATTGAAATAGTAACGCCACTCACGCTCTTCATCCTCCTCACGACCACGGTCATAGGAGAAGATGAGGTCGTGGCTCTTGGTATCGAAGAGGTATTCGCAGTAACGGTCGAAACCCATAAACGATGTATGGTCGGAGACGAAGTAGCAGTGCTTCTCAGAAGTGTCCTGTCCCATCACATCCTCGAAATAGTAGTTGATCTCCCTGGTGACGGGTGGACTAACCTCAAAACGTTGGTCGTGGATGGTGACCTGGATATTACGAGGCAGTCCTGCCTGCTTGTCCAACTCAATTTTCTGCTTTGCCTGGGCGTAGGTCTCACGGATGAACTTCATGCGCTCAGCCTTGGGCGTTGCCTTACCGCTACGCTCAGAAGCGGCAGAGAAGTCGCTGTTGGGAAACAGGATGCCATTGAAGACATCCAAGAAATAATCGCCTGTCTTCTTCTCACCCTCGGCATCGTTCCAGCTATGACTGTCAGGTTCTACCTCAGAGACACCGAGTCCTTCGTTGCCTGTCTTGTGTATCTGGTCGATGAGGTTACCCTTGGCATCATAGTAAAAGCGAGTCTCCACGATGAAACCAGCATCCGTCTCTCCTTTCATGAAGGCGAATAGGAGGTGTCCCTTGTCTGGGTCGAAGAGGAACTCACGGTAACGGGTATGTCCGTGCGATGTATAGTCTTCAATGATGAGGTAACATTTTACACTGTCCAACAAGTCTGTGTTAGGATCCTTCTTCATCTTGTCGAAATAGTAATACAGGCTTGTTACGTTGTCGAGTTCGAAGTCCTCATCCACTACCGTCCCGTCATTCACAAGGATGTGCATGTCGATGGGAGCTTTGCCGTCCTTGCCGTTGTCAGCAACTTTCTGTTTTGCCTCGGCATACACCAGACGGATATGCTTCACCTGGTCAGCCTTACTCTGTGCCTGTATAGTGAGGCTTATGAGACAGCACCCTAATACAACAAAGATATTTCTCATCATCGGTTCTCAATCCTCAATTTTCAATTTTGACTTCGTCGAAGTTTCTCACGCTCGGCATAGCTCATGTAAACATGGCTCTGCTCTCGCTTAATCGAAACTTTCAATTTTCAATTCTCAATTTATTTAATGTTTGGTTCTTCCAGTCCAATACCCTTTTTCTTGTCAACAGCTTTCAAGATAAAACCGAGGATGAGGGCAGCAACACCTAAGCAGGCGAGCATCACCAGCGGTGCGGTATAGTCGAACTTCGTGGGGTCGGTGACACCGGGGTTGGTGTCGTCAAGTACCTTGCCGATAAGCAACGGGAAGAGCCAGAGACCGATGTTCTGTATCCAGAAGATCAGGGCGTAGGCGGAACCAATCACTTTGGCATCGACCAGTTTGGGTACGGAGGGCCACAGGGACGCAGGTACCAGTGAGAAACTGGAACCGAGGACGAGGATTGTGGCGTATGCGATGATGATACCACCAATGGCATTACCCTCAAACATCGGGAGAATGAAGGCAAAGGTTAGGTGACAAGCTATCAATAGCAAGGAACCGAGGATGAGCATCGAGGCTGCCTTACCCTTGTGGTCGACATAGCTGCCGAGGATAGGGGTGATGAGCACTGCGAGTAGGGGGAACACGGCGAAGATAGACTCTGCACTCTGACGCATATAACCCATATAGCAATAGGTGATAAGGGCGATGATTGAGAGGGCGAGCATACCGTACTGGCGACCTTTAGACTTCTGGAAGTTGCTAGCAAAGCCAAAGCCTGCTACCACCAGCATGATGACATACTGGATGATGGTGACCTTGTCCTGTGCCCAGAAAGAGTCTGCGGCAGGAGCCGTCAGTGTGAGGTTGCACTGCAACATGTTTACGGCATACTTCTGGAAGGGGAAGATGGCACTATAATAGAGAACGCATAATAAGGCGACGAGCCAGAAACCACTGGAGGTGAGTATCTGTCCGAGGTCCTTGATGCGGAAGGGGTCATCCTTCTCCTCTGCCTCGCCTGTCTGACTGTCGAGCTTCTTGTCCATGAAGAAATAGACGATGGTCATGATGAGTGCGATACACATCAAGACGACTCCGAAGGCAACACTGCGGCTGACACTAACCGTACCGCCGAGCTTGGCGAAGAAGGGAGAGAAGATCATGCAGGTGGCAACACCCAGACGAGCAAGTGCCATCTCAGAACCCATGGCGAGTGCCATCTCACGTCCCTTGAACCACTTCACGATACCACGGCTTACCGTGATACCTGCCATCTCGCAACCGCAACCGAAGATCATAAAGCCGCAGGCAGCAAACTTCGCAGAGGCAGGCATGCCCTCGTAGAATGGTGATACGCCTAACTCATCAAAGACAGGGATGTAGTTGAGGTTGTTGGTAAACCATGTCTCGAGCTCACTGCCGATGAAGCTCTCAGTGACAGCATACCATTTGACACATGCTCCGACAAGCATGACGGCGGCACTGAGTACGGCAGTGAAACGGACACCCATCTTGTCGAGAATGATACCTGCGAAGATGAGGAAGAACACGAAGACGTTGAGGAACACCTCAGAACCCTGCATCGTGCCGAATGCGGTAGAGTCCCAGCCGCGGGTCTCCTGCATCAGGTCCTTGATAGGTGAGAGGATGTCCATGAAGATGTAGCTGCAGAACATGGCGAGAGCCAAAAGCAGCAGGGCAGTCCAGCGCATGCCGGCGCTGTCGCGAAGTGTTTTTTGAATTGCTTGAGTCATTTTTATCGTTGTTACGTTATTTTGTTATTAAGTTATTACGGCTTCAGGTATTTATCCAAGAAGTCGAAGAAGGTGCGCTGCCAGAGAATACCGTTCTGAGGCTTCAGTACCCAGTGGTTCTCATCGGGGAAGATGAGCAACTCTGCAGGGATGCCGCGCAGACGGGCGGCATTGAAGGCTCCCATACCTTGGTTATACACGATACGGTAGTCTTTCTCGCCATGGATGCAGAGGATGGGAGTGTCCCATTTGTCTACAAACTTATGCGGTGAGTTTTCGTAAGTCCTGGAGGCATTGGCGGTGCGGTCTTTGTTCCAGTAGGCATCGTCATACTCCCAGTTGGAGAAGAATACCTCTTCGGTATCGGTGTACATCGACTCAAGGTTAAAGGCACCGTCATGGGAGATAAACGCCTTGAAGCGTTTGTTATGATGACCTGCGAGGTAGTAGACGCTGAAACCTCCGAAGGAGGCACCGACGGCACCAAGGCGGTCTTTGTCTACGAAAGGAAGGTTCTGGGCGGCATCATCAATAGCGGCGAGATAGTCACTCATACACTGTCCAGTCCAGTCACCGCTGATCTCCTCTTTCCATTCCTGTCCGAAACCAGGCAGTCCGTGACTCTGTGGTCCTCCTTCACAGAAGAGCAGGGTGGGGTATTTCTTGCCTTCCTCATAGTTGGCAGGTAATACGATCCATACCAGTTCCTCTTTGCCGTCTGAGGTCTTGACCCAACGCTGCTGTACCTTACCAAAGGTCAGTTGGTCGAGGATATTCTTGTTCTCGAAAGAGATTTGTTGGATCTTTGTTTCTATTACATCATTCTTCTTGCTTTTTCCATCTCCCGGGGTCACCATATAGATATCTGTAGGAGCAGACAGACTCTGACGGGTAGCAAGGATACGCTTGCCGTCGTTGGCAAGTTGCAGACTGGTCCAGTCGTCCCAGGTCTCTGTCAGTTGTTTGACCTCACCTTTCCAGTTGACACTGTACATGTTATTACAACCGTGCCATACACTGAGGAAATATAACAGTGCCGACTTGTCTTTCTGTGGTGCCCAACAGAAAGACTCTACATCACTCTTCCAGTCGATATAACGTTTAGTGCCTGTAGCCATCTCATAGATACACAGGCGGTTGAGGTCTGCCTCATAACCGTCACGCTCCATCGACAGCCAAGCGATATACTTGCCGTCAGATGAGAACTGTGGGTTCTGGTCGTAGCCCACATTGTTCTTCAGGTTCTCCGGTGCATTGACAGCCTGATACTTGAGTGTCTTGGTAGGGTCGCAGACAGGTGCCTTGTAGTCGGCTGGTTTACAGAGATTCGTAGTCTTACGCGTACCTATATTATATAAGTAAATATCTGAATCGGTAGAGACGGCATAGTCTGTGCCTGTCTTCTTACGACAGGTGTAGGCTATCGTCTTGGAGTCTGGACTCCAGGCGAGTTGCTCGATACCACCGAAGGGCTCCATGGGACATTCATAAGGTTCGCCTTCGAGGATGTCGATGGCGTCTGTGCCTATGTCATTACCGCTTACAGAATAGATAAACGGATGCTGGATGCTCTCTACATAATGGTCCCAGTGGCGGTACATCAAGTCGGTGACATGACGTCCCGTAGCTTTGGGCAGGTCATCAGGATTCTTCTTGATGATATCATGGAAGGGAATTGATTGAAGAATGATGACCTTCGAGTGGTCAGGCGAGAATTTAAAGCCTTCCACCTTACCGTCCATCTTCGACAGTTGCTTGCGGTCGGAGCCGTCAGGCTTCATCGCCCATATTTCACCGTCAGAAATATAGGCGATAGTCTCATTGTCAAGCCAGGTGGGATCCGTCTCGTTCTTACTACTTGTGGTTAGTTGGCGACGGTTCTTGCCATCGGCATCCATCACACAGATGACCTGATGACTTTTATTTGCTTTTACACTATAATAGCCTACTTGGAATACAATTTTGTGACCGTCTGGCGAGGCTTCCACACCACCGATACGTCCCATTGCCCAAAGTGCCTCAGGGGTCATCATGTGACTGCCCAGTTTGATATTACTCTTTCCGATATTCACGTCGTTTTGAGCGTTTGTGGTACCTGTGATCATCAACATCACAGCCACCATTATTAATATTTTTTTCATCTTTAATCAAGTTTTGTGGTGCAAAGATAAACAAAAATCAGCAGAAACAGACGCTTTCTGTTGATTTTTATGTACCTTTGCATGGATGAAGATGATGCAAAGAAAAATAAAGTTTCATTCATAATGCTTAATTCATAATTATTTCGTATCTTTGCACGAAAAGTGACTAAGACACTATGAGTAAGACCAAACAGCTGACCATCCTGGTATTACTCGTCCTGTTATCCATGACAGGCTGTAATGAGGTGAAACGACGTGAGATACGTTCCACTCGTGCCGATTCTGTACTTTTTGATATTGGTGTGAAGATGAAGTATGAGAGGATGAGAGCCGTTGCTGACAGTTTTGAGATGGCAGGTGACATCTCGGCACTGAATGCTAACCGTTGGAGAGGAGTGTCGTTCTACCATCAGGGACAGTACCGCATGGCGGAGATATACTATAGGAAGGCGTTGGAGAGTGAGATAAAATCAAGTCAGGACCAGTTGAGCTATAACAAATGTGCCCGCCGTCTGTCGGAGATTCTGTTGGTGAAGGGTGACTATGAGGGGGCTCTGCAGGTGGCTGTTCCTGCCGTGAAACAGATGGATGAGACACATATAGGCTCTGATATCGATTATGCCATCCTGCTCAATAATATTGGTTGTTGCCAACTGAACCTCGGACGTGACGAGGAGGCGAAGGAGAGCTTCCTGAAAGCCCGTGCCCACTATGCTAACCGTTGGCAGTCAGACTCCACGGGCCGTGGTTTCCAAGAGGCTGTCCTCGGTACGGTATATACCAGTCAGGCGTATATCAAGATGCGTCGCTATCAGGAGTCCATCTACTGGATTGACCGTACGGAGATGCTGTTGGGCATGTATCGCCAGCGTTCCGATGCGCGTAAGGAGTATTTTGATGAATACCAGGGTCGTATCGAGATTATGCGGGCGATTGCCTTGGAGGGTCTTCGTAAGTCGAAGGAGGCCGGTGAGGCGTATCAGCGATATCTGGAGACACGCTATTCGAAGACGGCCGTTGGTCGTATCTTGGGTAATGACTACCTGATGGTGGCAAAGCGTTATCGGGAGGCAGCAGATAACTATCGTTTCTTAGACCAGGCGTTGGGTGAGTGGGGTATGGAGCCTTCACTGGATATCATACAACAGTATATGCTGCCGAAGTATCATGCTAATGCAGAGGCTGGACGTAGAGACTCGGCAAAGTTTGTCGGAGAGTATATCCTTGCGGTTCTTGATACTGCTATCATTGAACAGAAGAACAGTGCGATGGCAGAGCTCGCCACACTATACGATACACAGGGTAAGGAAGCGGAGATAGCCCAGAAGGAAATGAAGCTCACGCAGCAACGACTGATTGGAACGGGTGTTGCCCTTGTCTTGTCGCTGGCATTCTTCTTGATCTATATTTTCCATAAACGTAAGGCAGCCATGAAACTCGAGGCCGCCCACAATCGTCTGGAGGAGGCGCATGCTAAGTTGAAGACAGCCTATGATCAGTTGGAAGAGACAACTCAAATCAAGGAGCGTATACAGAGTGAGTTGCGTATTGCCCGTGATATTCAGATGTCAATGGTACCTAATGTATTCCCTGATCGTGAGAATATTGATATGTATGCCGCTATGACTCCGGCGAAGGAGGTTGGTGGTGACCTCTATGGCTATCAGCTGTTGGGTGATGAGTTGTACTTCTGTCTGGGTGATGTGTCAGGCAAGGGTGTGCCTGCCTCCCTGTTTATGGCACAGGCAAACCGTATGTTCCGTACACTGGGTTCTGAGCACATGAAGCCTGCCGCCATTGCCACACGTATGAATAATGCGCTGACGGAGAACAACGACCAGGGTATGTTCGTCACGATGTTCATGGGTCTCATCAACCTGAAGACGGGACGGATGGATTATTGTAATGCCGGACATAATCCTCCTATTTACGGCTTCCCACCGAAGTTCATGGAAATAGAGTCTAATGCACCCATTGGTCTATGGCCTGGCCTGGAGTTTGTTGGTGAGACCATAGAAGACATTCGCGGCATACCTCTCTTTATCTATTCCGATGGACTTAATGAGGCAGAGAACAAGGAACAGGTGCAGTTTGGTGATGACCGTATCCTTGAGATATTGAATGACCAGTCATTAGACAATGCCAAGAGGGTGGTACTGAGACTGATGGATGAGGTAAACAAGCACCGCAATGGAGCCGATCCCAATGATGACCTGACGATGATGTGTCTGTTGATAAAATAAAAGAGCCTGAGCAAACGCTCAGGCTTTCTTGTCTATTTCTTCTTGATAGGATCGCAGGTCAGTCCGCAACCTAACTTCTTGAAGATCTTTCGGTCAACCTCGCCTAACATGATAGTGGTGTGTACCTGACAGCCTCGTAGCTTAGGCAGTTGCTCTAAGGCGCGGCGACACTGGTCGTCATTCTGTGACAAGACACTCAGGGCTACCAGAACCTCATCCGTATGAAGGCGGGGGTTGTTACCTCCCAGATACTCTATCTTCGTCTTCTGAATAGGTTCTATCATGCTTTGCGGTATGAGTTTCACATCATGACCGATACCAGCTAAGTGTTTGATGACATTCAGTATCAGGGCAGCGCTGCATCCTAACAGCGTTGTAGTCTTTGCCGTGATGATGGTTCCGTCTTCCAGTTCCATGGCAGATGCAGGTCCATTGGTCTCAGCTTTGCGCTCATTGGCAGCAATCGTGATACGACGATCGGCTGTTGTAATCTTCGCCTGATTGAAGAGCATCTGAATCTTATGCACCTCCGCCTCGTTATCCGCACCGTCTGCCATTTTATTGGTAGCGGCATAGTAACGGCGGATGATCTCGTCCTTCGAGGCTTTACAGCAAACATTGTCGTCGCTGATGCAGAAACCGACCATGTTCACGCCCATATCCGTAGGCGACTTATAAGGATTCTCTCCGTAGATGCCTTCGAAGAGTGCATTCAATACAGGGAATATCTCGATATCGCGATTGTAGTTAATAGCAGTCTTGCCATAAGCCTCCAAATGGAACGGGTCAATCATGTTCACATCGTTAAGGTCGGCAGTGGCAGCCTCGTAGGCGATATTCACAGGATGCTTCAGAGGAAGGTTCCATACAGGGAACGTTTCGAACTTCGCATAACCTGCACGGATGCCACGCTTATGCTCATTATACAGCTGGGAGAGGCATACCGCCATCTTACCAGAGCCAGGACCGGGAGCTGTGACGATGACCAGTTCACGTGTGGTCTCCACATAGTCATTCTTACCGAAACCCTCGTCACTGGCAATCAAGTCCACACTATGAGGATAACCGTCAATGAGGTAATGGAAATAGGATTTGATACCCATGCGCTCCAAACGACGATGGAACTGATCAGCAGCCTGTTGACCGTTATAATGGGTGATGACGACGGAGCCTACCATGAAGTCTCGACTCATGAACTCGTCACGCAGGCGCAGCACATCCTCGTCATAGGTGATACCTAAGTCGGCACGTACCTTATTACGCTCGATATCCTCGGCATTCACGACGATGATGATCTCAATGCTGTCACGCAACTGTGCGAACATCCTTAACTTGGAATCAGGTTTGAAGCCTGGTAGTACACGACTAGCATGATGATCGTCGAAGAGTTTGCCGCCTAACTCCAGATAGAGCTTACCGTCAAACTGTGCGATACGCTCTTTGATATGCTCTGACTGTATCTTCAGATATTTCTCGTTGTCAAATCCAATCTTCATCTAATTCTCAATTTTGACTTTGCCGAAGTTTCTCACGCTCGGCATAGCTCATGTAAACATGGCTCTGCTCTCGCTTAATCGAAACTTTCAATTTTCAATTTTCAATTCTCAATTCATCTCTTATACCCATTCTGGCGTTGGCGCTTCAATTCGTCGGCTTGTTTCTGCATGGCTTCGAGACGAGCAGCCATACCACTTACTTTCTTGGGGTTGTTCTTGTTCTTCTCATAGTTTGCTTCCAGGATGGCAAGCAACTTCTCGTCGTTGGTGGTCTTACGCAGTGTCCACATGATGGCAGCGGAGAAGAACAGCGAGATGAAGTAATAGAAGTTCAGTCCTGACGAGTAGTCGTTGAAGATGAAGAAGAACATCAGCGGCATGATGTACATCATCCACTGCATGAACTTCATCTGTTCTGCCTGTGCACCAATCATCTGGTCTTTCTGCTGACGCATACTGATCCATGTGTATATCAGCTGGGCGGCACAGAAAAGGATACAGGTCAGCGACAGATGGTCACCGATGCCCCAGATATTATTTGTCCATTCAATGATGGGGTCGTAGGTCGACAGGTCGTCCATCCACAGGAAACTCTGTCCGCGTAACTGGATGGCATTAGGTACAAACCAGAACATCGCAATCCAGATAGGCATCTGGATGAGCATAGGAAGACATCCTCCCATCGGACTGACACCATATTTCGAGTAGAGCGACATCATCTCCTGTTGTTTCTTCATCTGGTCTTCAGGTTTGTCGTACTGCTTGGTGGCTTCTTCCAGTTTGGGTTTAAGGACGCGCATCTTCGCAGAAGACAGATACGACTTCTTTACCATTGGGAAGGTGATAACCTTCAGAAGGATGGTAATCAGTATCAGGACGATACCCATGCTGAAACCGAAGCTGGCAAGCCAGTCGAAGACATAAAGTGTAAACCAGCGGTTGATAAGGCGGAACAGCCACCATCCGAGGTTCACCAAATGCTCCAGATTGAGGTCTTTGCCGAACTGGCTCTGTTGTTCTACGTCCTTGATGAGTCGGAAATTGTTAGGTCCGATATACATCTCAAACTCAGAAGGCTTCTCACCTGTGGGGTCGAAAGCCGTCTTGAGCCTGGCATCAAACTGTTTCAGGTAACCGCTGCCCTTTTCATCGAGGATGCTCGACAGGGCGGCATTCTTGGCGAAATTGTCTTTTGAGATAAGGGCGACACTGAAGAACTGGTTACGGAAAGCCACCCAGTCAAGTTCCTCTTCTATCGATTCACTCTCATCAGCAGACTCACTCAGGTTGTCAGGATCGTCCTGTATCTCCTTATAGAAGATAGAGGTATAGCGATTCTCAAACGAGAAACCCTTCTCATGCTGGCGACAATGGTCGGTCCATTCTATCTCCACCTCTTTATATGAGGGGGCGAAGGCGTTGGCAAGTCCCTTCACTTGCAGGGAGAAACCTAACAGATAGTCTTTGCCAAGGCGGTATTTCAGGATGACCTGTCCGCCATTTCCTGCTGTTGCCGTCATCGTAACGGTAGAGTCTGTCTGCTCTGACGGTGTGAAGAACAGGTCGGCAGTGACGATATTATCCTGTTTGCCCGCAAGCATGAAGTTCAGGTTCTGGTCTTTCTCGTCGAAGAGCGTCAGGTCTTTCTCGTCGTTGAGGTCCTTGAAGTCAAGAATCTTCGCCTTCTTGATGACACCGCCCTTGGTGTCGAGTGTCAGCTCTAACTTCTGATTCTTCAGGACCACCTGCTGGGAAGTGCCGTTGAGTGCCTGATAGAAGAGGGCAGTAGTGTCAGCCTTGACGCTGTCAGCCTGTGTCGTCTTGTTAGCTTCTTTCTTCTTTGCCTCGGCCTCTTTCTTCGCCTCAGCCTGCAAGGCAGTCGCGATGGAGTCCTGTTGACGTGCGGCTTCTATCTCCTCTTTTGAGGGACTGTTGTACCAGCTGAATCCTATCAGTACAACGGCGATGAGGACGAAACCGATAATCGTATCTCTATTCATATTATATAATATATTATATTCTCAAATTTCATACGAGGTGCAAAGGTAGTGTAAATTGAGCGAAAAACCAAATTTATTTGAGTTTTTCCGAAATGAAACCTGTCTTGGATGAAATCAATGGTACGAAAAAATTATGAACGATGAACTATGTATTATGAACTTTTTTCGTATCTTTGCACACAAAAAGAGGAAGATAATGAGAATGAGAAATGTATTTTTACTGCTGGTAAGCTTGTTCGTGGCACAGGGTGCCTTTGCACAGAACAGTCGTCAGAATACGCTGCAGGTGTTGAAAAACTATGCTGACTCCATCAAAATCCTGCGTCATCGACTGGACTCCATTCAGCAGGAGAATGACTCGCTGCGTAAGAAAGTCGAGGCTGACGGCCGCTATTACCGCTTGTTTGCTCCCACCACGTTCTATCGTTCTGGTGTCAATAAGTCACTGTCGATGAATCCAGAGTCGGGTGATGAGGTGACGGATGCTGTGGATGCAGCGATGATAGACCTTTATCTGCGCCGTCCCGACTTGGTGAAGGATACAGAGAGCCATCTCGACAGGGTTGGCTCTGTGCGTGAGGATGTGAATCATGAGGTAAAGCAGACCGTTGAACTGGTAGACCAGGTGGAACCTCTTCCTGACGAGCCAGAGGTGGTACCCGTGGGAATCGTCGTGACGAAGCCTAACTTCTGGCAGTTCAAGTTCGACGGCTACTTGCAGTTTATGCAGAACTATGTCTCGGGCAACTGGTATAAGGGTGGTGAAAGTAACTATTCAGCAGTGAGTGCTGTGACTCTGGAACTGAACTATAACGATAAGGACAAGTATCTTTTTGAGAATAAACTGGAGATGAAACTGGGCTTTCAGACTTCACGGTCGGATACTGTTCATAAGTTTAAGACCAACAACGACCTGTTGCGTCTCACCAGTAAATTAGACATGCGGGCATATCACAAATGGTACTATAGTCTGCAGCTGCTTGCCGTCACTCAGTTTGCCAAGGGTTTTAAGGCTAATGATGATTTTGTGTATTCTGACTTCTTCTCTCCCTTCGACCTGAACATCGGTCTTGGTATGGAGTATAAGGTGAAAGCCTTGAATGGCAGGTTGACTGGTACGCTGAACTTCCTCCCCCTTACCTATAACCTTCGCTATGTGGGACGAAGTGCCCTTTTTGATGCTAACGGTACGAAGGGTAAACATGCCTTGCATGAGTTCGGTTCTCAGTTTACGGGAGATATTAAGTGGACAATCATTGATCAGATAATATGGAAGAGTCGTCTCTATGCCTATACATCCTATCGTCGTGCCCTGATAGAATGGGAGAATCAGATAGAGTTCAAGGTGACGAAGTATATCTCTGCCAACCTGTTCCTCTATCCGCGCTTCGACGATGCTGCCATACGTGACGACAATAGTGGTTACTGGCAATTTATGGAATATAGCTCGCTGGGGTTGAGTTATAGTTTTTAAAACAAGAGAAGCATCGCAATTGCGATGCCTCACTTGTTTATCTTTTGACCTTAGTCCTTAGACCTTTGACCTTAGTCCTTCGACCTTTGACCTTCGACCTTCGACCTTCGACCTTCGACCTTAGTCCTACTTCGCCTCCGTCATATCTCCCTCGATATACAGGCGGGTCATCTCTACTGCACCATTAGTGCGCACGGTGATGGACTTCTTGAAGTGTCCAGGGAATTTGCCCTTTCCGTTATACGTCACCTTGATCTCACCTTTCTCACCAGGCTGGATGGCAGTCTCGGTATATTTTGGTACAGTACATCCACAGCTTGCCACAGCCTGATTGATCATCAGGGGCTGCTCACCAACATTGGTGAAAGCGAAGGTACATGATACTACAGGGTTGCTTTCCGAGAAAGTACCGAAGTTATGAGTTGTCTTATCAAACTTAATCTGTGCAGGTTTCTGGGCGAAGACGGTTGTCATACCGCATACCAGCATCAGCGTCATCAGGATGATCTTTTTCATTTCGTTAGTCTTTTAGTCATTAAAATCGGTGCAAATGTAAGCGATTTTCTTTAAACTTCTATCATTTAGGGCATGATTTTTAATTAATTTAAGACTTGTAATCAATCTTAATTCAAAACTATTGTGTAAATTTGCCCCTCAAAGAATATATTAACTCACTTAAAACATATTAGGAAGATGAAAAAGTTATCGATTATCGCTGTGCTCATCGCCTTGTTTGCTTTCCCTGCAAATGTTGACGCACAGAGTTTCTTGAAGAAACTGGCAGACAGAGCCACAGACCGTGCAAAGTATAAAGTGGAGCGAAAAGTAGAGGATGCCGTCGACGGTGCCGTTGACGATGCCGAGGATGCTGCCGTTGATGCTGCAAAGGGCAAGAAAGGCAAAGACAAGAAGGCTAAGAACGAAGAGGCTGACGAGGATGAGGGCTATACTCAGGAGAGTATGGACGAGGTTCCAGTGAAGAAACAGAAGGTTGCTAAGGGCGAGGAATTAAAGAGCGACTTCGTTCCTGGTACAGTTGTTATCTTCGAAGACAACCTGCAGGGTGAGCAGATGGGTGAGTTCCCTTCTAAGTGGGACTTGATAGAGAATAATGCCGAGGTGGCTCGCATGAACGGCAAGATGGCTATTAAGTTCGAGCACGGCTCTAATACGTCAATCACTCCGCTGATAAAAGACGGTAACAAGAAGTACTTGCCTGAGGTCTATACCTTGGAGTTCGATTTCTTCGCTACAGGCAAGGAAGATGCCAATTCTGCCTATAATCTGTATTTAATTCCAACTGACGGTGATAGAAGTAGGATTTGGTTTGGTCAGGACAGAATGGCCTGGACCATCAAGAAACCGAATAGTGATGATCAGATCGAAGGAAATAAAGACATAGATGATATTATCGAGAAGAACGACTGGAACCACTTCGCCTTGTCGTTCAACAAACGTGCCTTGAAGGTGTATGTGAATAACGTACGCATCATCAATATCCCCAACGCCCAGGCTATGGACTGGTTCACTATCGATACTGAGTTCTGGGAGGACCATATCGACTATATCACCAATATCCGTCTTGCCAAGGGTGGCGTTGAGTTGTATGATCGCAATGCGCAGTCGATGACTCCTATTGAGAAAGCCATTGCTGAGACAGGAAAGTTTGTCACCAACAATATCCTCTTCGAGACTGGCAAGGCTACTTTGAAGGCGGAGTCAATGGAGGAGATTCAGAAGGTGGCTGACTATATGAAGAAGAACCCAAGTGCTCGCTTTGAAGTACAAGGTCATACGGACAATCAAGGCTCCGACAAGATTAACGATCCGTTGTCACAACAACGTGCTGAGGCTGTAGTGAAAGCCCTCGAAGGCTTAGGCGTTGACGGCATCAACCTGAAAGCTGTGGGTAAAGGTTCCCACGAGCCCGTTGCTGACAATAGCACAGAAGCTGGTCGCGCTCAGAATCGTCGCGTGGTGTTTATCAAGAGATAAATAAGGAGTAAAACCTATTCCGCCCTGATGTCGTAAAGATGTCAGGGCGTTGTATATAAATAAGGTGTACGTATGAAGAAACTGTCTTTTGTGTTGGGATTGCTTTCCCTGTTGTCCTTGTCTGTGGCAGCGCAGGAGGAGAGGGAGATGCGTTGGGAGAATGTTACTGCCTTGTATTTCGCTGCAACGAACGGGACGGACAGGGATAATGCCCTGCAGCAATATCTGCTCTTTGACGATGCTGTGCTGAACAGGAATAGAAGCCTCTATCGCCAGTATGAGACGTTTGCTAAGGAGTTCACCACGATGAGTATCAATGCTAGTGCTTCAGGAGTCAACAAGGAGATAGATGATGTAGTTGACGAAGTGAAAAAGATGATCAAGGAGCACCCAGAGATGGCAGACGAACTGAATGCACAACTCAAGGAGGTAGAGAAGATGCGAGGCGAGTATAACGGACATGTCAATGAGGAGATAAAGGAATATACATACAATCCTAAGGAATTGCTTGAGAAACTTACCAATATCTCACAGGGCAAGCGCACCTATACAGCCTATAAGGATATCGGCAATGGACTTTATGCTGTACAGACTGGTGCATGCTATGGTCCTTTGGAGCCTGATGCCTTCAAGCGTGTGAAGACACCGGAAGAG
The DNA here is from genome assembly GCA_902769805.1 of uncultured Prevotellaceae bacterium. Classification (GTDB taxonomy): domain Bacteria; phylum Bacteroidota; class Bacteroidia; order Bacteroidales; family Bacteroidaceae; genus Prevotella. The sequence continues at coordinate 48,697 of CACXQL010000005.1, read as the reverse complement.
AACAAATTCTCATGGGGAACCATAGACTATGACGGCAACGTCATCCTTAAACCGATATACAGTGATGTGGACGACAGGGAGAGTTGGGACATGATTTTCCTTGCGATGAAGGACAAGAACGGGAATGTCCGTCTGGGCGCGTGTGGCTATGATGGCAGAGTGCGCATCCCTTTCGTTTACACTGGATGCATGGGATATCACGATGGAGGTGAGAATGGCATTTGTGCTTATACTAAAGGCGACAAATGGGGCTTTGTCGATTTCGACAACAAGATGCTGTTTCCCTTCGAGTTCGCGAGAGTGAAATACCACGCTTATTTTGAAGTATCCAAGGATGGCAAGAATTTTGGCATCATCGACGATGGCCTTGCCAAGATGGTGGTTCCCATGAAATACAGGGGAATATGGGACTATATGGAGACTTATCTCGAGATGGAACGCTTCGACGACAAGATTGACTGCTATGACAAGAAGACGTTCAGGCTTGTCAAGACGGAGCCCAAACCACATGATTAAACAATAACATAAAACATACGACTATGAAAAAGATGCTTTTTTCTATTGTCATGCTCACGACAGCAATGAGCGTGAAGGCGCAGATGACGCCAGAGGCTTGGATAGCACAGTTCCCAGAACTTCCAAGTATCAACCAGATTATTACAGAAGACAAAGCATATCGCAACCCAGAAAACGAAGATCCGGAAATACCTTTGAAAGATTTCTTGGAGTCTGTTGAGGGCATTATGAAGAGTGGGGCAGAGATGATGGGCAAGATAGGCGAGAGTGATTTACTTCATTATAAGAATGTACTTTATAGGGGAAAGGTACCTGGCACGAATGTCACAAAGGGACAAATGGCACACATGTCGAAGGATCAGCAGGAACGTGTTGCCAAGCAGGCCATGAAAGGTCAACTGGCCCAGTATGGATTGAGCGAGGCTGACATTAAGAAGATGCAGAGTGGCAAGATGTCAAAGGCAGAGCAGCAGGCACTCGCCAACAAGATGATGAAGAACATGACTGGAGGTATGGATATGAACGATGTGAAGTTCATGCAGAACATGACAGATAAAGAGCGCGTGCAGTTCATGCAGATGTCAGGACTTGCAGAATCTACGACTGCCAAGATGAAGGAGGATATGAAGAAGTCTAAGGTCAGTCAGACAACGGCCAAGCGCATCATGGGTGCTGTAGAAGAGATGGAGCATACTACCAAACATGTAACAGAACACAAAGATTTAACGCATATCATGCATTATGGCGACTCGCTCTGGAACCGTAAGTACAAGGCTAAAGATGAGGCCCTGCATAAACGACTGGGACAATTAGCAGCAAAACTTGAAGAGTTGTGGGTCGGGCAGGCTGATGGAGGAAAGGACAACAGGGCAGCATTGAAGGCTGTTGAGGCACAGGCAAAGCAAGTTAGACTGGAGATATGGGAGAATGAGAATGCCTACTATGCAGAGTATATCCCTATGTATCATCGTGAGATAGGTGCTTTGCTCGACTACGTCAAAGGCACGATGATGTCTGCATATCGTTCATGGAAGAGTGCCTACGACCAGGCATATAAAGAGACTAAGGAAGCACAATGGATGCTTAGTGAGGCACAGATTACACAACCTGTCGAATTCTATGCAGGTTTCTTAGGAGCCATTGCCGACTACAACGTCAAGGTTAGTGGCAAGACTCCCCTTGACCCCGACGATGCCCGCCAAGCCCGCGACACGGACGGCAATCCGTATGACAGCGTGGAGGAGTAGATCATAACCAAACGTTACAACGGCACTTCAAGGGAGAAAGTGCCGTTGTAACGAGGCGTTTGGACGGCACTTACGCGGAGAAATTGGCATCCTAACCATCTTGCAGCTATAGGTGAAAATATGTGCACCTATAGCTGCAAATATGTTCAGCTACAGGATCAGATATGTGCAGCCGTAGCTGAAAACCTACTTCCGATAATAAACGTATGTCCGTCCCATCTTGTCTCTCTGCAAGATGGGGCTTTCACCTCCGCATAAGTCATCCAGACACTGGCGTGCTGAATGGTAGCGAAGACCGCTGAGTGCCTGAAACTGTCTGGCGGTAATCATGCCATTGCCACGCTCAAGGACATTGTTGACGATGCGCCGCATCAGTTCTTGGTCGTACATCTGGCTATTGCCACAAAGGTCGTTTGACTTATGGAAGCCTCTCACATGCTCAGTAACAGCAAGGAGGAAATCCTTGTTAGGCGTGAAGTTAATCGTATCGAAATAGATGTCGTTCGCTGTGATCTTCTTCGGATCCGTCTCTTCGCGACGCAGTCGGAGAGTAGGAGAAAAAGTGCCGATAGGTGTTTCTACCGTCATCCCGTCTCCGAGATACCACTTGGCAGCCTCTTGAAAGGCAGTGAACACACGTCTGAACTCACCGAGGGGAAGTGCCAAATGGTTGTGGCAGAAATCCTCAATCCCCTCCATACTGATTTTGTTGTTTTTCCTTGGGCGCACATAAAGCAGCGCCTTCCCGTCCTTGTCCTTCTTAGGACTTGGATGAATTTCGTAAGGTATACCTTGACTTCTTGGCATAGTTGAATAACTTTTTTGTTTTTTTTGAGGTGCAAAAATACGAATAAGTGAGCAAAAAACCAAATAATTTGGACTTTTTCGAACGTGAGTATTTTCAAGATTTATCTCAAAGGTACGAAAAATATTTGGCAATCTCAGAATTTCGCAGTAATTTTGCACCATAATAATAAATAAGGTATTATGGAAAGAACATGGAGATGGTTTGGCAAGAAGGATAAGATAACGCTTGCCATGCTGAGACAGATTGGTGTGGAAGGCATTGTGACAGCCTTGCACGACGTGCCGTTGGGTGAGGTTTGGACGCGTGAGAAGATACGTGACCTGCGTGAGTATATCGAGAGTTATGGTATGCGATGGAGCGTGGTGGAGAGTCTTCCTGTGGTGGAAACCATCAAGTATGGCGGTCCTGATCGTGACGAGCAGATAGAAGTGTATAAGCAGAGCCTGCGCAACCTCTCCGCAGAGGGTATCCACTGCATCTGTTATAACTTCATGCCAGTATTGGATTGGGCAAGAACGGACTTGTTGCATCATAATCCCAATGGTGCTACGAACCTCTATTTCAACTATGCCGAGTTTGCATACTTCGACATCTATATCCTGAAACGCGAGGGTGCCCGTGAGGAATGGGCGCAGTTCCAGTTCCCGAAAGGAGTAGGCGAGGGGAGAAATGTCCTCGCAGAGTGTGACGAGTTGGCGAAGACGATGACTCCAGAGAAGGACCATCAGTTGGTGGAGACCATCATTATCAAGACGCAAGGCTTTGTCAGTGGTAACTTCAGTGAGAACGATGAGGCTCCGATACAGAAGTTCCGTGAGTTCCTAAACCTGTATAAAGGTATCGATAAAGCACAGCTTCGTGCAAATATGAAATACTTCCTCGAGGCTATCATGCCTGTGTGTGAGGAGTGTGATATGAATATGTGTGTGCATCCTGACGATCCTCCTATCGAGATTCTTGGACTGCCTCGCATCGTCCGTACGGAAGAGGATATCCAATGGTTCCTTGATGCTGTACCCAACAAACATAATGGACTGACATTCTGTGCAGGTTCGTTGAGTGCAGGAGCCTATAATAACGTGGTGGAGATGGCGAAGAAGTTTGCGTCGCGCACTCATTTCGTACATCTGCGCTCTTGTCATATCTTCCCCAATGGCGACTTTACAGAAGCAAGTCACTTGGGCGGTCGTGCCGACTTGATAGAACTCGCACGTATCTTCGAGCAAGAGAATCCGCAGTTGCCGATGCGTGTCGATCATGGAATGACGTTTACAGATGAGCCTGGAGGCATCATGGACGAGTCGAGTCATGGACATAATGCAGGCTATACGCTCTTAGGTCGTATGTTCGCCCTTGGACAAGTACAGGGCATCCTCGCTACTGTTGACAGGGAATTGGGAATAGAATATAAACAGCCGGGGTTCTTTGATTGATATTTCAGATTACTCAGAATACTCAGAATTATGAAACTCAACGATATCTTAAGTGGCAACTTCAATGTTGCAGAATGGGAAGCGAAAGGTTACCAGCTTCCGAAGTTTGACATTAAGGCAGTACGCGAGAAGACTGCCAAGGAGCCTACATGGGTACACTTTGGCGGCGGAAACATCTTCCGTGCTTTTCCTGCCGCTATCCTGAACGATGCACTGAATACAGGTCAGTATGATCGTGGTGTGATTGTGGCAGAGACCTTTGACTTTGAAGTCATCGACAAGGCATACACACCATATAATAACCTGTCGCTGTTAGTTTCGCTGCAGTCGTCAGGAACTATCGAGAAGAAAGTCATCGCCAGTGTTACAGAGGCTCTGAAGGCTGACTTCCAGTTTGCCGACTGGCAGCGACTGGTGGAGATATTCCGCAACCCGTCGTTGCAGATGATATCGTTTACCATTACAGAGAAAGGCTATACTTTCAATGAGGCAGACCTGGCTCGTGGACTGAAGCCTGTGTTTGCAATGGGTAAGGTTTGTGCGTTGATGTTAGAACGCTTCAAGGCTGGTCAATTGCCGCTTACCATTCAGTCGATGGACAACTGCTCGCATAATGGTGACAAGGTGAAGGCTGGTGTCTTCGCTTATGCAGAGCGTTGGGTGAATGATGGCTTGGTCGACAAGACTTTCCTCGATTATTTGAAGGATGAAACGAAGATTACCTTCCCTTGGTCGATGATTGATAAGATTACGCCTCGTCCCCATGAGAAGGTAAAAGAGATGTTGGCAGCTGACGGCTTTGAGGACAATAACTATATCGAGACAGAGAAACATACCTTTACCGCTCCGTTTGTGAATGCGGAGGAAGTGCAGTATCTCGTCATTGAAGACCATTATACCAATGGTCGTCCACCGCTGGATTTGGGTGGTGCACTCTATACGACACGTGAGACTGTTGACCAGGTAGAGACGATGAAGGTGACAACATGTCTGAATCCGTTGCATACCGCAATGGCTATCTATGGCTGTATGTTGGGCTATACACTGATCTCTGCAGAGATGGCAGACGAGGATCTGCGTCCGTTTATCCAGAAGATCGGTTATATGGAAGCGATGCCTGTGGTGACAGACCCAGGTGTGCTGAATCCTTATGAGTTCATTGGTGCTGTCATCAATCGCAGACTACCGAATCCATTTATGCCCGATGCCCCACAACGTATCGCTTGTGACACCTCACAGAAGTTGCCGATTCGTTTTGGTGAGACGCTGAAGAAGTATGTGGCACGTGGACTGGATATGTCGAACCTCGTATTGATTCCCCTGACATTAGCAGGCTATGCCCGCTATCTGAAGGGTATCAAGGATGATGGAACACCATTTGAGTGTTCGCCAGATCCTATGCTCGAAGAGCTGCAAGCTATTGTTGCTCCGTTGGAGATTGGCAAGAAAGAGCAGGACTGGAGTCCGCTGAAGAAGTTATATTCTCGCAAGGATGTCTTTGGACTCGACCTCTATGAAGCAGGATTAGGTGAGCAGATTGAGGGTATGGTGAAGGAACTCTATGCAGGCAACGGTGCCGTACGTGCTACTCTGCACAAGTATGTGGCAGCAAGATAAAAGAACAGTATAATATTATATATAATGTATAGAACAAAAACATGTGGTGAGTTGAGACTCACAGATGCCGGCAGTGTAGTGACATTGGCTGGATGGGTACAGAAAACCCGTAAGATGGGTGGTATGACTTTCGTGGACTTGCGTGACCGTTATGGTATCACACAATTGGTTTTCGACGAGTCGAAGGATGCAACCCTTTGCGAACAGGCTAACCGTCTGGGACGCGAGTGGTGTATTCAGGTGAAGGGTACCGTTAATGAGCGTGAGAGTAAGAACAAGAATATCCCGACGGGAGACATTGAGATTATCGCACAGGAACTGAATGTGCTGAGCGAGAGTCTGACACCTCCGTTTACGATTGAGGATAACACAGACGGCGGTGATGATATCCGCATGAAATATCGCTATCTGGACTTACGTCGCAGTTGTGTGCGTAAGAACCTGGAACTGCGCCATCGTATGACGATATTGATTCGCAACTTCCTTGATAACCTGAATTTCATCGAGGTGGAGACACCTATTTTGATTGGTTCTACCCCAGAGGGAGCACGTGACTTCGTGGTACCTTCACGTATGAATCCTGGACAGTTCTATGCGTTGCCGCAGAGTCCGCAAACCTTGAAGCAGTTGTTGATGGTATCAGGTTTCGACCGTTACTTCCAGATTGCGAAGTGTTTCCGTGATGAAGACCTGCGAGCAGATCGTCAGCCAGAGTTTACACAGATAGACTGTGAGATGTCGTTTGCCGATCAGGAGGACGTGTTGGAGATATTTGAGGACCTTGCACGTCATCTGTTTAAAGAGGTGCGTGGCGTGGAGCTGCCTAAGTTGCAGCGCATGACCTGGCATGAGGCGATGCGTCGTTTTGGTAGCGATAAGCCTGATCTCCGTTTCGGTATGGAGTTCGTGGAACTGATGGATGTGCTGAAAGGAACGGGTGAGTTCCCTGTATTCAATGAGGCAGAATACATCGGTGGTATCGTTGTACCGGGATGTGCAGAGTATACACGCAAGCAACTTGATCAACTGACTGATTTTGTGAAACGTCCACAAGTGGGTGCAAAAGGTTTGGTTTATGTAAAGTTCAATGCCGATGGAACAGTGAAGACATCCATTGATAAGTTCTATACTCCTGAAGTGTGGGCGAAATTGAAGGAGAAGACAGGTGCCAAGGATGGTGACCTCGTACTGATTCTCAGTGGCGATAAGGCAAACAAGACACGTACACAACTCTGTACACTGCGCTTGGAGATGGGTGACCGCTTAGGCTTGCGCGACAAGGATAAGTTTGTATGCTTGTGGATTGTCGATTTCCCGCTCTTTGAGTGGAGTGATGAGGAGCAGCGTTTGATGGCTACGCACCATCCATTTACGTTGCCGAATCCCGATGATATTCCCTTGCTCGATACCGCTCCAGAGAAGGTTCGTGCTGTTGCCTATGACTTCGTATGTAACGGAGTGGAAGTAGGAGGTGGCTCTTTGCGTATCCATGATGGTAAGTTGCAGGAGAAGATGTTCCAGATACTGGGCTTTACACCAGAAAGAGCAATGGCACAATTCGGTTTCTTGATTAATGCTTTCAAGTATGGAGCACCTCCCCACGCAGGTCTCGCTTTTGGTCTTGACCGCTTCGTGAGTCTGATGGCAGGCTTGGATTCTATCCGTGATTGCATTGCTTTCCCGAAGAACAATTCAGGACGTGATGTGATGTTGGATGCACCAGGTGAATTAGATGCTAAACAGTTGGAAGAGTTACAGTTACGAATTGAACTTCGTTCGACTTCCTCCTTGCAAGACAATAAATCGTAAATTTGCTGTACTTGCTTCGTTCGTCAGTTGACTTAAGTCAAGAATAAGTAATAAATCATAAAAAAGAAATAGTGTGCGCAAACACCATATAAGAAAAGTTCTTAATTTTGCATACAGAAAGTAGAAATCTTACAAATAGATTATTTCAATAGCGTATTAATTAGTTAGTATTATGGCAGAAAAGAAAACTACAAAGAAGGCCGCTGCTCCTGTTAAGGCAGCTGAGCCCAAGAAGGCAGCCGCTCCTAAAAAGGCAGCCGCTCCTAAGAAGGCAGCCGCTCCTAAGAAGGCAGCAGTTGTTAATGCAGAGAACGCTGGTTTCAAGGCTGGTGATGTTTATCAGGCACTGGCAGCAGCTGGTAAGGCTCTGACCGTTAAGGAAATCGCAAAGGCAGCTAAGATCAGCGAGGAGGAGACTCTGCTCGGTCTGGGTTGGCTCTTCAAAGAGGGCAAGCTCGCAGCCGCTGACGAGAAGATTACACTTGCTTAATCAATTTTAAAGCATAAAAGGGCTGGTAAGCTTGAAGGCATACCAGCCTTTTTTAGTTCATAGTCATGAGCTCATATTCATAGTTAAGAGTGACTTACGATCAGCAGATATTGAAGATTCTCACAGAGGCAGACGAATGTGGTATAAGCGTGCAAGCGATTGCCAAGCATGTTTATAACATGAATCTTTCTTTCTTTAATACGCCTGACTATGAAGAAATCCGTACGTATGTACAACAGTTCCTTCTAAAGAACAGTAAGTCGAGTCTTTCTCTCATAGAGAATACAGGTCGTCGCGGTTATTATCGTCTGAATACAAAAGGCTCTGCTGACGCGCGCCAGATGATGCTCCAATTCCGTGAGGAGCAGCAAGAGGAAAAAGAAGAGGAGAAGCCCCAGCAAGACCTCTCCCTAAATCTGTTTGATTAACTTTGCTGGTACCCCACCAACAAGTGTGTTGTCTGACACATTCTTCGTAACGACAGCACCAGCAGCAATGACGACATGATTACCAATGGTCACTCCTGGTAGGATGACAGCATTAGCACCAATCCATACATCATTACCTATCACAACAGGTTGGGTGGATATCCCTTGCTCGTCAATACGTAAGGTCGTATTGTTGAAATTGTGATTCAAGGCAGTCACGGTGATTCCTTGTGCAAGGTTGACATGACTGCCAATAGTCACGGGTCCGATGATGGTGTTGTGTATACCAATACGGGTATAGTCTCCAATAATGACATCGCCCACGGCATTGTTGATGCAGCAGAAAGATTCTATCACACTACGCTTACCTAAAGAGAAATTACGATAAGGTGGCGTGTCCATCCTCACACTATGATATATCTTAGAACCATATCCCCGATGCTGGTACAATGGAGCCAGCAATCGGATATACCAGCGAGGACGTGCATCACGTTGATTCATGATGAGATAATCCAGCCATCGCTTGAGTCGTGGATTGTCTTTCAGTCCTTGTCGTATCGCTTCTTTATCTTTCATGAGGACAAAGGTACAAAAAAAAGTTCATAGTTCATAGTTCATAGTTCATAATTTTTACGTACCTTTGCACAAAATACTACGAAATGAAGATACTTTTCTTAGTCTATCATGGCTTTTCTGAGCATAGCGGTATCTCCAAGAAGATTCACTATCAGGTGAAAGGACTCAAAGAAAACGGATATGATGTGCGCCTTTGCTACTATGATTTTGCAGAGAACGGACATCGTTGTCGTTTTGTTGATAAGGAGGTTATTGGTGACTATGGAACAGGAGCATGGGCTGCCGTTCGTCAGCGTATGGATTACAATTGTATCTATGACTATTGTGTCCGTGAGGGTATTGAGTTTGTCTATGCCCGTTGTTTTATGAATGCTACACCGTGGCTGATCCGTTTCTTCAAGAAAATACACAAAGCTGGTATTCGTGCGGTGACGGAGATACCTACCTATCCGTATGATCAGGAATTCAACAGACATACGAAATGGGATATGCTGTTGGGTTTCTGGCTTGATAAATGTTTCCGTCGTCGCCTTTATAAGTATATGGATGCGATGGTGACCTTCTCAGATGCACAGGAGATATTCGGACAAAAGACCATTAATATCAGTAATGGTGTCGACTTTGATAGTACGCCACTGCATAACCCTCAATGCTCAGCGCTCAACGCTCCACTTCATTTGATTGGAGTTGCTGAGGTGCACCGCTGGCATGCCTTCGATCGCGTGGTAGCAGGTATTGGAGAATACTACAGTCAAATGTCAAAGGACGAAGGTCAAAGGGTACGGACAGGTGAGCAAACCTCGGGAGAGAGGAAGGATGTCTATTTCCATATTGTTGGTGGTGTGCATCCCTTCCATATGAAAACCTATTTTACTCCCTTGTTAGATAAGTATCCTTTTATCAAAGACAAGATTATTTTCCATGGTACACAGTTTGGCAAGCAACTGGACGATATCTTCAACCAGTGCCAGTTTGCCATTGGCTCGTTAGGTCGTCATCGTAGTGGTATCACGGTTATTAAGACGTTGAAGAATCGGGAATATGCCACCCGTGGCATTCCTTTCATCTATAGTGAAACAGACAGTGACTTTGACCATCAGCCGTATGTGTTGAAGGCTCCTGCTGATGAGACTCCCATCGATATCCAGAAGATTGTCGATTTCGTCCAGACCCATCAATGGAATCCTGAGGATATCCGTAAGACGGTGGAGCATCTGCAATGGAAGATTCAGATGAAGAAAGTGATGGATGCCATATTCACTCTTCAATGAGTTTCTTCCATTGTGGTATGATGGTGTCAAGGTTAAATTTCTCGGCAATAGCAAGTGCCTCCTTTGATTTCTCCATCCAGTTAACATGCGTAGCCTCTTCCAGTCGAAGGGCAAGCTCCTCTATGTTACCGTTCTCATAATAGAGACCGAAGTCACCCATGATTTCCTTACTGGTAGGCAGGTTAGAGGACACGACAGGGAGTCCGTGTGCCATAGCCTCAACGAGTACCAGTCCGAAGCCTTCCCATCTGGAGCTGAGCACATAGACCTGAGCGGTGGAATAGTAGGATTGGATATGGTTGGTGAAAGGATGAATGGTAATCCTCTCCTGTAGTCCGTAATCTGCAATCATCTGCCTGTACATTTCTTCTTCTACACCTTCACCTACGATATCCAGTGTCCAGTCTTGGTTCTTTTGGGCAAATAGATGGAAAGCCTGAATGAGGAGGTCGAATCCTTTATGTCGGTGAGAGAAACGTCCGACGGCAAGGAACTTCTTTGAGGTCCCAGAAGAGATACTTCCAGGTTCCAGTGTCAGCGGATTGTAGATGACATCAGTCGGAATATGATACTGTTGGGCATCATACTGGCATAAGACGATGGTATGATGTAGTTTTGCCAACTGATACTCATAGTATTTAATCAGTTCAGGACCGATACAATAGCGCGAGCCTTCTCCAAACAGTGCTTTGTAGGAGTTGTGTATCCAGCCAATCAGTTTGGTGTTACCTAACTGTGATTTGCAGGCGGCTAAACGGACGGTGAGGGAGGCATGTACACCGATGATGACATCATAGTGTCCACAATTTAATTCCTTTACCAAAGCCTTTCTTTTTTCCGAAAGGAATGAACTGTGGCTATACCACTCTGAGGTCAGTCTGGTTTGAGGTAATACTTTTCGATATAATGCACTGTATACCTTGCTGCATTTCCATTTAAGAGCACTGGTCCTGGGGAATTGGAAGAACCGATATTCGATATCGGCTTCTTGCAGATCGTAGAAAGATGTGTCTTTTGCCGAAGGCTCATCCAGAGTGACAATAGTCACATGATAATCCTTTGACAATGCTTTGGCAATGACAGCTGTGACACGTTGAACACCGCCAAAGGAGAAGATGGAGTCCATCAGGAAACAGATTTTCTTCATATCGAAGGACAAAGTTACGAAAAAATATGAATTATGAACTATGAATTATGATTTTTTTGTATCTTTGACTTCGTCGAAGATACTCTCGTTCGAAAAAACTCAAGATTCTCTTGGTTTTTTGCTCACTTAATCGTATCTTTGCATCATTAAGACCGATATTATGCAAAAGATAAACTTAAACGGGAAAACGATATTAGTGACAGGTGCTGCTGGCTTTATTGGTAGTAATCTGGTCAAACGTCTGTTACTGGAAGTAAAGGATGCTACCATCATCGGTGTCGATAATATGAATGACTACTATGATGTGTCGCTCAAAGAGTGGAGACTTGACGGGTTAAATGGGATGAATGGGAAGAATGGGAATAAATGGGTGTTCGTCAAAGGCGATCTGGCATCGAAAGAGACCATTGACGGTCTCTTCGAGCAATATCATCCTACCATTGTTGTCAACCTTGCCGCACAGGCAGGTGTGCGCTATTCCATTACTAATCCCGATGCCTATATCCAGTCAAACCTGATTGGTTTCTATAATATTCTGGAGGCATGTCGCCACTATCCTGTAGAGCATCTGGTCTATGCATCGTCATCGAGTGTGTATGGCTCTAATAAGAAGATTCCGTATTCAACCGATGACAAAGTAGACAATCCCGTTTCCCTCTATGCTGCAACGAAGAAAAGTAATGAGTTGATGGCTCATGCTTATTCCAAACTCTATAATATCCCATCTACTGGTTTACGCTTCTTCACGGTCTATGGTCCTGCCGGTCGTCCGGACATGGCTTATTTCGGTTTTACAAATAAACTGGTGAAGGGTGAGACTATTCAGATCTTCAATTTCGGTAACTGCAAGCGTGACTTCACCTATGTGGATGATATTGTTGAGGGTGTGGTACGTATCATGCAGGGTGCCCCGGAGAAGAAAGTGGGGGAGGATGGATTGCCCATTCCCCCATATGCGGTTTATAATATCGGTAACAACCAACCAGAGAACCTGTTAACCTTTGTAGATATCTTGCAGCAGGAGTTGATACGTGCAAAGGTGCTTCCTGAGGATTATGATTTTGAGGCACACAAGAAGTTGGTACCTATGCAACCGGGTGATGTCCCTGTGACTTATGCAGATACGAGTGCTTTGGAACGTGACTATGGCTATAAGCCCTCTACCTCCCTCCGTGATGGTCTTCGTGCCTTTGCAGAGTGGTATGCGTACTTTTATCTGAAATAAAAGACATGTCTGGTGTTCCTCTCAAATTGGTCTATGTGACTCCAGCCATCTATTCGGCTGGTGGGGTAGAACGGGTTGTTACTTTGAAAGCGAATTATTTCGCAGAAGTATATGGTTATGACGTGACAATTATTGTGACTGAAGGAAAAGGACGCTCTTCTTTTTTCCCTCTATCTAGCCGTGTGCAGGTTATTAATTTTGAACTTGGTTTTGAGGAATTGTGGAATGTCGGTTTTCTGAAAAAGACTTATTTGTATTTACAGAAAATCCGAAAGTATAAACAATTACTGGAAGAGGAATTACTGCGAATTCGTCCTAATATAACCATTAGTACACTTCGAAGGGAAATCAACTTTATTAATAATATTGAGGATGGTAGTAAGAAAATAGGGGAGTTACATGTCAATCGTGCCAACTATCGTAACTTTAAGACAGAAGAGAGCAATCTTTTGAAGAACCTGTTTGCCAAGTTCTGGTCGAGCAGACTGGTTGGCCATCTGAAGAAACTTGACCGATTGGTGGTCTTGACGGAGAAAGACAAAGAGGATTGGGTAGAACTTGAGCATGTGGATGTCATCCCTGATCCCTTACCTTTTGTACCTGTCTCCGTCAGTCCCTTGACAGAAAAACGGGTCATTGCCGTGGCACGTTATTCGCATGAGAAGGGTATTGACCTGTTATTGGAGGCATGGGCACAGGTAGAGAAAAGAACGATAGATTGGCGATTGGATGTTTTTGGTGATGGTGATACGACAGCCTTCAATGCTTTGATAGACAAACTAGGCATCGACCGCAGACGTTGTCAGTTGAACGGGCGGACCACTGATATAGAGCAAGAATATCTGAAGAGTTCCATTGCCGTGTGCAGTTCCCGTTTCGAGGGTTTTGGCATGTCTATTGTAGAGGCGATGGCTTGTGGCTTGCCTGTTGTTGCCTTCGATTGTCCGTGGGGTCCCCATTCTATTATTAACGAAGGAGAAGATGGAATCTTGGTAGAGAATGGCAATCCTTCCGCCTTAGCTCAAGGAATTCTTTCCTTGGTGAATGACACCGTTTTATGTAAGAAAATGTCTGAAGTGGCTGTACAGAATGTGCAACGCTTCAATATAGAACACATTGCTACACAATGGAGACAAATGTTTGAGTCTTTGTAGAAATATATTATAATATTGACACTTGTTTTTTAAAAAACAAAAAAAAACAGATTAGATTGTTTTTTTCTTTTTATCTTTGCAAACAAAAAGAAATGGCTTCCGATACAACTTTGAATATAATGAAGGATTCAGATCATAGTTGCCAGTTGAGCATTATCGTACCAGTGTATAATGTCGAGAAATATATTCATGCCTGTATGGAGAGTATTTTTCGTCAGGGCATGGATGATAAGGTTTTTGAGGTGATTATTGTCAATGACGGTACTCAAGACCGAAGTATGGAAGTCATTCAGGACATTATCAGTCAACATGATAATATAACAGTTATTAATCAGGAAAATCTGAGTTTGTCAGTAGCCCGTAATAACGGTATTGCTGTTGCAAAGGGCGAGTATATTCTGATGCCCGATTCTGATGACCTACTGATAGATAATAGTCTGTCGATATTACTTGAGAAGGCATTAGAGTCCAAGGCAGACTTGGTAGTTGCCGATTTCTTGGAAATGACAGATGAGGAGATTAAACGTCTTGACAATGTCGCACAGAAATATCTGAAAGTGAAGGAGAAAACGGGTGAGCAGATGTTCCTCGAAGACTTAAACCCTCGTCAGTGTTATGTGTGGCGTACTTTGTATAGAAGAGCTTTTATACAGGAGAACAATTTGACATTCATTCCGGGTGTCCGTTATCAGGATGTTCCTTTTACTCATGAGTGTTATCTCAGGGCAAAGAAATGTCTGAGAGTGTCTCATCTGCTTAATGTATACAGGAAAGGACATGCCTCTGCGACATACTCTTTTAACAAGAAAAAAGCCCATGACCTGATTACTGTGATTGCTGGTACTTGGAAGCTAAGGAAGATAGAGGGGTTGTCACCTGCAGTTTTGCTGAAACTGGAGGATGATGTCTTTACTTCATTCTCGTTGCTGATTTATTTTATGCTATATGGTATGAAAGATGTCAAGGAACGTCAGGAGGTTTTCCAAGACCTGAATAATACAGTGCCAGACTTGAACTTCTCCAATGGAAGGAAGCAGAAAATAACATGGTTCTTATTTAAACTTTCTCCCAAATTATACTTTACCTTACGTTTGTTTGTAAAGGCATGGACACCTAAGCCTAATTTTGGATAACATTCTCAAATAGTTCTCGCCATTGCTCGGCAATCCTGTCCATCTGGAAACGCTTTACATTTTGAATGGCATTTTTTGCGAATGTATTGCGCTTGTTGTCATCTTCTATCAGTCTGACTAAGGCATCTGCCATCTTCTCGATGTTACCGTTTTCTACAAGAAAACCGTCTTCTCCGTTTTTTATGATAGATTGTGGTCCCCACGGACAATCAAAACTAACCACAGCTAACCCGCATGCCATCGCCTCAATGATAACCATCCCAAATCCTTCGAAACGGGAACTGCACACGGCAATGGAACTCTTCAGATATTCTTGCTCTATATCAGCGGTCCGTCCGTTCAACTGGCAGCGTCTGCGGTCGATGCCTAATTTGTCTATCAAAGCATTGAAGGCTGTCGTGTCACCATCACCAAAGACTTCCAATCGCCAGTCCTTCGTCCTTTTTTCTACCTGTGCCCATGCCTCCAGTAACAGGTCAATACCCTTCTCATGCGAATAACGTGCCACGGCAATGACCCGTTTTTCTGTCAAGGGACTGACTGCCGAAGGCATGAAAGGGGAAGGATTAGGGATTGTTACAACGTTGTCTAATTCGGTCCACAACTCACGGTCTTTGTCTGTTAGTACCACAAAGCGGTCGAGTTTTTTCAGGTTGTTCAGCAGTTGCTTTGACCAGAACTTGGCAAACAGGTTCATCACGAAATTATTCTTCTCATCCTTGAAATTACGGTAATTGTCGCGATGTACATGTATCTCCCCCATTTTCTTACTACCGTCAGGAATCTCATTGAGGAAATTAATCTCACGCCGAAGTAGACTCATGGTGATATCTGGTCGGATACGCATCAGCTCTTTCCTGACCAGTCTTCGGTATTTGATTTGCTTGGGGATATATATGAAAAACTTCTTCCAAAAAGGACAGTTCCAGAGTTGTTCGAAGTTCAAATCGTAGTTGATGATCTTGATTTTATCTGATACATGGTAGAAGAATGGTAACCCTTTTCCTTCCGTCAGAAGGATGGTAATGTCGTAACCAAAATGTTCTGCGAAATAATTCGCTTTCATGGTTAAAACACGAGCAGCTCCGTCTGCAGTATGGATAGAAGGAGTAATATAGACTATCTTGAGTGGTTGGGTCGCCATAGGAAAAGCAAATAATTTTATGCAAAATTACTGAAATTATTTGAGTTTCCCAAATTATTTCGTATTTTTGTAACATGAAATACGACGTAACAATAGGAATACCTGTTTACAATGCGGAGAAATACATTCGTCAGGCGATGGATTCTGCTTTGGCACAGACTTATAAGAGTATCGAGTTTTTGATACTTGATGACTGTGGATCGGATTCTTCCCTGTCAATTATCAGGGAATACCAGGAAACGCATCCCCGAGGGGCAGATATACATATTCTGTCTCAGCCACAGAACATGGGAGTCAGTGCGGCACGAAACCGGATTATAGATGATGCACAAGGATGTTTCTTGTTTTTCATGGATGCTGATGATCTGATAGAGCCCCAAGCGATATCTCTTTTGATGGGGTGGAAAAAAAAGACGGGAGCAGATATTGTTTATGGTTCATACAATAAAATTGAAACTTATAATGATAATAAAATCGTAGCTACTATTCAGTATCCTCAGAAAGAATTAAAGGGAGAAGGATGTTTAGCAGAGTATGCTTGGAGTAAATATGGAAATGTCCAGACCACCATTTGGAATTATGTTGTTGACGTGGAGATGCTTCGCCGTTCGAAGGTCCGGTTTATTGATACTGACTTCTGGGAGGACATGGCTTATACTTTTGATCTGCTGCCGTATTGTCAGCATGCGGTCCTTCTTCCAGATATCACCTATCATTATCTGTGTCATTATGATTCTTTGAGTAAATATCAGGATCGGACACAAATCAGTAAGGAAGAAGTGATTAGGAACATCGCGACGGTGGATTATATGAAGATACAATGTATAAAGGCAAAAAAGAAACCTTATTTGCCGAAGCGTTGTCTTAATGTGTTGAGGACTGATATATATGTGTTGTGTTATATCCTCAAGAATGCCCATAAAATCACTCCGTCGTTCAGCCATCATGAATTAAAGACTATCATGACCCATCCTGCATCGCTTTCTGAAATCATGGACTTCTCGCATGACAGGATAAAGAACCTGATGTTTTATCTGCTGAGTAGGCTTCCTGCGAGGATGGTTGTATGGATCATGACTATTATAGGAAAGATAAAGGGGTTAATATAGACAGATAAAGATGGATAATCCTTTAGTGTCAATCATCATACCTGTTTACAAGGTTGAAAGGTATATAGAAAGATGCCTTCTTTCTGTTATGCGACAGGAATGCCAAGGAGTTTCCATGGAGTGTATCTTGGTTGACGACTGTACACCTGATGACAGTATGGAGATAGCGGAACGGCTGATAGCTGAGTACGAGGGACAGGTTACATTCCATATAATACGACATGAACAGAACGGAGGACTTCCTGTTGCCCGTAACACGGGAATGGCACATGCTACGGGTGACTACCTGTTGTTTGTTGATTCGGATGATTATCTTACAGATGACTGTATACGGAAACTGACTGATGTCGTTAGAGCATTTCCGGAAGTACAGGTTGTAAAAGGAAACCATATTGGCAGGGCTTCAGTGATTTCATCTCATGTTCCAGGAGGTCCCTTAGATAATGATACCATACTAGAATTGCTCTATATGGGAGTGATTCCAGTGATGGTGTGGAACACACTCATTAAGCGCTCAGTTATAGTACAAGGACAGCTCTCTTTCCGTCAAGGATTGGTGTTCGAGGATAATCTGTGGTCAGTTTATCTTTTTCGCAGTATTGACTTTTTTATGTTCATACCTGATGTGACATATCATTATGAGATGAATGCGGATTCAATTCAGGGAGAAAATGATGTTGTTATTTGTCCGCCAAAGTATTTGTCACATATGATTACAATTGTAGATGAATTCATGGACACTTTTGATATGTCTCACTTTGTACCTTATACTTTTTTTATGATGAAGCGTTTCATGCAGATGTTTGACAGCATGACAAAGGATAGACAGATTTCTGCGGAGTTCTGTCTCCATGCTAAAAAACTTCGGAACAAACTGATGCGGCTTACCCTAAATAACTTTCATTTGACACTTGTAGTTTTTGAGTTATTGTTATTCCAACCTTTTAGAGGGTTGATGCGCTTTCGTTGGTTTCGACATAACTATAATCATATAGAAAAGGTAATTTATTGGTTGGCAAAATGAAAATAGTCTATTTATATTCGTCATTAGCTGTTTGGGGAGGCGTGGAACGTATTCTTGTTGACAAGATGAACTACTTGGCTCGTGAGTATGGAGACGAGGTATATATCATCACTTCTGATCAAGGACCGCATCATATTCCTTACTATTTGGATGAGCGTGTTCATCATGTGGATATGAATATCCGGTTTCATACACAGTATCGATATGGTTTGGCGCGTCGGCAATGGGTTCGTAGGCGGATGTTGCGAGAATATTTCATTAAACTAAATCAGATGTTGACTGATATCCAGCCGGATATTGTAGTGTGTACTACGGTTCATAATATTAGACGATTATTGAAAGTGAAAGGAAAGATACCCTTGATCGTTGAATCGCATTTCAATTTTTCCCATCCAGATAGTTGGTGGCATCTAATACAGAATAGGATAAATAATTATTGGGCAGGTAGGGCTGAGGCTATTGTGACATTGACAAATGGCGATGCAGAGGATTGGAAAAGGGTGAGCAGGCATGTTCATGTTATTCCTAATATAGTACACCTGAATGACTCAAATATGTATAGCGATTGTACGGCAAAACGTGTTCTTTTTGTAGGTAGGTTCGAGGAACAGAAGAATATCGGTGAGTTAATCAGTATATGGCAGTTAGTACATTCTAAACACCCAGACTGGAAGTTAGATTTGTATGGTGATGGAGCACTATGGGAGAAGTATAAGCAGGAAGCAGATGCTCTGAATATTAATATTGAAGTACACAAGCCGAGCTCTCAAATTATGGATGTCTATCGTCGTAGTAGTATTTTTGTTTTACTCTCTCTTTATGAACCTTTTGGCTTGGTTATTCCAGAGGCAATGAGTTGTGGCTTGCCTGTTGTCACCTATGATAGCCCTTATGGTCCTTCCAGTATTATCTCTGATGGAGAGGATGGCTTCTTGATTCCCATACATGGTTGTCAGGCTTTTGCTGACCGTGTCTGTCAGTTGATAGAGGATCAGGAGTTACGTCAGTCTATGGGTAAGCATGCCATTGAGTCATCCCGACGTTTCTCTGCAGACAAGATTATGCCCATGTGGAAACAACTCTTTGAAAAGCTAACCTTATCGTAAACAATTATCGTATTTATGATAATCATATTTACGACAATCGAGAAATGGTTAGTGCAATAAGCGAAAAGAGACAAAAATCGCTTAGTTCAATCATCTTTTTTTTCTTTTTTTTGGTTAGTAGACTAAACTTTTGTATATTTGCAGCCAAATAAACAAATCCAAAAATGAGGAGAAATGGAAGCATTATTTAAGAAACATCAGATTCTGATATCCCAAGTCAGTATGGGTATTATACGTGATATCATGAATGACATAAACTGGGAAAAGCAACTTGTTGCTATACGTGGTTCCCGAGGTGTTGGAAAGACGACTTTAATGCGTCAATATATTAAACAAAAATATGGTGTTCAAGCAGGGAAGGCACTGTATTGTGTCATGGATAGTATGTATTTTACCAATCATACACTCCTTGATCTTGCAGAAAATTTTCATTTGATAGGAGGAGAACACCTTTTTTTGGACGAGGTACACAAATATCCTACATGGAGCAAAGAGATTAAAGAAATTATTGATCTCTATCCTGACATGAAAGTAACGTTTACTGGATCATCGCTAATTCAAATATTAAATGCAGACGCAGACTTATCCCGTCGGGTCCTTAGTTACCAAATGGCAGGACTTTCTTTTCGAGAATTCCTTCGTTTTTACAAAGACATCAGTATTCCTGTTCATCAATTAGATGAGTTATTATCTAATGGAGACGCTATTTGTCGCAGCGTAAATGAGGTCTGCCGTCCTCAGCCTCTTTTTGAAGAATATTTACGTGTCGGTTATTATCCATTTTATGATGGAAATGAAACAGAATATTATAGTCGTATTGAGAACGTCATCAGTTTTATTATTGACCAGGAGATGACCCAATTCTGTGGGGTTGAGCCAGCTTACACTCGTAAACTTAAGGCAATGATGATGTATTTGTCAGATAATATTCCGTATGAGGTTAATATTTCAAAACTCTCCTCCTATCTTGAGATTAATAAGATGACAGTGTTGAATTATTTGTCTAATTTGCAAAGGGCAGAACTCCTCAATCTGCTTTACTCTGACAACAAATCAGTAACAAAAATGCAAAAACCTGATAAAATATATCTCCAAAACACTAATATACTCTATGCTCTTGGAACACAACAAAACATAGGGACTATTAGAGAGTGCTTTGTAGTGAATCAACTGTCAAAAGAACATATAGTAGAATACGGAAAGGCTCAAGGTGATTTTAGAATTGATGGTAAAATAACGTTTGAGGTAGGTGGTAAAGACAAGTCATTTGATCAGATAGCAGATATTCCCAATTCTTATATATTAGCAGATTCTATAGAATTCCCTATTGGAAAAAAATTGCCTATATGGTTGATGGGATTATTGTATTAAAATATAGCTAACCTCTCTTTCCTAACATCCAGGGCATTTTCGCTTGGAAGAAGAGAATGAGGGGGTAGAGGAGAATGGTGACGAGGAGTCCTAAACCGTATGCCTCAAGTGGGGTATAGATGTAATCTGTTGATACATGGAAGAAGGGCTTGAGGATACCATAGCGGATGAGCCCTGTCATCATCCAGTGGAGTCCGATGAATGCCATCGTACCATTGGAGTAGTTGGTGACCACCTTGGAGTGGATGCCATTCAATAACTTGCAGAAATAGATAAAAGCAAGGACTCCGAACAGAACAGTAGGGAAGTAGGAGATCATGTGCATGGTGAAATCGCTCTCAATTCCAGCATGGTAATCGAAGAGGATGATGCTGAGGATGAGGGTAATGGCAAAGCTGATAGCGTCACTTCTGAGACTGCATTTCTCCAAAACATGATACTTCCGACAGAGAAATCCCATGTAATAGAAAGGAAGGGATTTGAAGATACCGACAGCGACATAGTGAGTGGTAAAACCATTATATTTGCTGACGACATATAATCCCATCGCTAATAGACAGAGTGCTCCCATCAACCAGTTACCGTGTTTTCTCTGTAGGCAGATATCCATTAGCAAGTGCATGATGAATAAGGCGGCAATAAACCAGGTGACAGGATTCAGCTCCTCTGCGAAACTATTGTTGGTTTGTAATAGGATAGTTCCATATATAGGTTTGATGGATTCTGAGAACGTAGGCATATTACCATGCTCACTATAGAACTTGATGAGCCAGTAGGGATAGAACAAGATATTATAGGCAATATAAGGAATACCTAACTGGTATCCGTATTTCTTGATTTCTTCCTTAAGGTTGGTACGCTCTTTCTTCAGATAACCTGAGTTGAACATCAGACAGGCAAGGAGGAATACCATGAACCATGTAACGGGTTGGGCTCCCATGGCTTGCGGAATGTGCACAGGTACTACCAGTGCGACACTCAGGAACTTTGCCCAGTCCATCCAGTTGATTCTCTCGTTCATGTGTGCTAAATCATTTTTAGGTTTGTTGGTGCAAGTTGTCATATACTTTTTGTATAGCATACGAACATACAAGGATGATAGGGAACACAATGACAATCATATAAAACCATTTGACGGATGTGTCGGATGGATTCCATATTGACTCGGCAGACCAATAGAAGAATCTGTGAAACATATAACATGTCATACTAGCATAACTCACAACGCTGATTAGCTGGCAGACTCGTTTCTTGAGAACACTCTGCTGAACATTTGAATTGTCAAACAAAAGGCTACTGATACCTTCGCATACAAATAGGATAACAAATACTCCCATTGCTCCGATTGCCATCTGAACAGCATTACTAAACTGCATAGAATAATACATGACAATAGTCACAATAATCACAAAAGTTAAGACGGCGGATATCTTAATGGATGTTCCGTGTGGAATGTTGATTCTCCAGTTAAAACATGGAGCAGAAATAACTCCTACAAGATAGAAGAATACATTGAAAAGAAAGCGACTGTCAATAGATGGGAACAAATACCGGGCAATTGCGATGATGACCATGATGACAAGGCTACCCATTATTCTCCATTTTAACCTATGTCTTGAAATCAAGGGCGTTATCAGATAGCACCACAGAATAATGGGTATATAATATAGTGTTCTGGGCTTGGGGTCGATAAAGGGGGAGACACAGAGCAAACCGTTCAGAGTGGATTTGGAGTCATTAAAGTCTATAAGCCATAATAAGATAGAGGATACTATAAATAAAGGGACAATCCTTAAGATGCGTTTCTTGTAAAACGTCCATATATCAGCATCCCCTTGTTGACCAAATATATATTTCTTGCCCAGTAGATAGCCAGAGACAAAGGTAAAAGCCCCCAGGCAGGCATGTGTCATACCTATGCATATTGGAAGATAAAAAGTCATGCGCCCGTTAGGATAGATATATTCATAGAGATGAATATATGTGACAATATATGTCATACAGACAACGCGTACAACATCAAATCTATATTCTCTCATTCTTCGTTTCTCTTAACTTGTTGCCTGCTATCCAACCAGTTTTTCAAGTCCTCCATGACTTGACTATGGAAAGTGAAAAAGGGTTGTAATCCCCAACCATGACTATCTTCGTGATACACTTGAAGTGTAGCAGGACGGTTCTTGGCACGCATCCCGTCATAAAAGAGTTTTGCATTCTGTGGGTTGACAACAGTGTCACCCGTTATCATAACGATATATGCAGGAGGTGTATGTTCTGAGATGTGTAGTTCATTGCTGAATTGTTCTTCTTTTTTCTTTGAAGCATCTTCTCCTAACAGGCTGTCATGGGTGCGTTTATGAGTCAGCTCCTTTTTCATTGAAACGACGGGATAGAATAATATTCCGAAGTCTGGGCGGACAGAGGCTTTGTCGCTCACCATAAAATAGGATGCCAGATGTCCACCAGCAGAGAACCCCATCATGCCAACATTGTCTTTGTCAAAATTCCATTCCTGAGCGTGTTGCCGCATCACTAACATACCGTCCGTGCCATCGTCCAGCATAATCTGTTCACGCTCAGGATACTGATGAGGGAATCTGTATTCCAACATAGCTACTGTGTATCCTTGACGGTGGAAGAACGGGAACCAAAGATATCCCTCAGTCCACAGTTGCAAATAACGATATCCACCACCAGGACATAGAATAACGGCACCACGTACCTGATTGTCCTTGTCTGCAGGTAAGACATGCAAAAGAGCACCATGTGGCAGCTGAATACGAATGATTGATCGATTGACAATCCATATCCCCGTCAATATCAGTAGGAGTAGAACGATGGACGCATACATTATTATTCTCATTCTCATTGTCTTCATTGCCCTATTGTTTTATTTCTCTTTTTGTAGTCTGTGATGATTTCAGCTGCGATACAAGAGTCTAAGAGGTGATAGCCTTGATAGGTCAGGTGTATATGGTCAGTCTGATAGATATCTTCTGAATAATGGTGGCCTTTTGGAAGCCAGTGGGCTGCAGGAATGAACAATATACTGTCTCCCAGTCCTGTGTCTGTCAGCATCTTCCTGAGTCCATTACGGAATGGGGTGATGTCGTCTTCTACCACATGGGTGAAGTATGAGTATATACGATAGGTCATCCTTTGTCGTTTTCTATTTTCATCAAGCCATTTCCCCATTTCAAAATCAGGTATCTCCATGATGACAGGACGGATGTTGTTGGCAAGCAACAATCTGATAATTAAACGATAGTTGCCGGTATAGTAGGATACCGGACGTTTCTTCCAAGTATCATTAATACCAGACATGACCACACAGTAATCTGGGTGTTCTTCCAGCAAGGGCTGTGTACAAAAGTTTTGCATCCACGGATCTTCCTGGGTGTAGCTTCTGAACATATAGTGATATATCTCTTTGCTGAGTGCACCTTCTTTTCCTTTGGTCATGCATTTGACGGGTGTGTTAATCCATCTACTGGCATATTGCTGAAAAAGAGCGTTACAGTTGAACTTCATGTGATTTTCTGCCCAGCTGTCACCAATTATTACCACGCGCAAAGTGTCATCGTCAGGACGTGAACCGATATGGTAGAAGGGCAATTCTTCTGCCACCGTAAACTCAGTATCAATAAATTGATAGGCTTTTGTTCCCAAATAGACAAACACAGCAAGCAGTGTCAATGCCCACCACAGTCGTTTTTTTTGCCTGATTTTGATGAGAAACTTGTTCACTAATATCTGTCTACAGGTATTTATTATTGTTGCAAAGGTAGTGCAAACAAAACGAAAAACCAAATTTATTTGAGTTTTTCTGGTATGCTTGGAATATTGTGTTAAAACAATCTAAATGGAATAGCTGGTTCCAAACTATTTTATTACTTTTGCAAAAAAGATATATCTATGGCAGAATGGTATGAGAAATATCTGAGCATCTATGAAAAACCTTTCAGCGAGGTGCCACAGGAAGTGATTGACGGAACCCGGGAGCGTTTGGCTAAGTTGCAGAGTGCAGAGCCTGTTGCCTCTATCGTTATTGTTGCCTATAATGAGGAGAAACACTTGCCTGCATGTCTATGGTCGTTGAGTGAGATACAGTGTAAGTACCCCGTTGAGTTTATAGGAGTGGATAATGAGTCCAAAGACCGGACGGCGGAGATCTATGAGAAGATGGGGGTGACTTATTATACTGAGCACCAGCATACCTGTGGCTATGCTCGTCAGTGTGGTTTGAATCAGGCAAAGGGAAAGTTCTATATGTGTATTGACTCAGACACCATCTATCCTCCTCATTATTTTGAGTTGATGATTGATGAGTTGATGAAGCCTGGCGTGTCTGCAGTGGCTTCACTATGGAGCTTCTATCCTAATGAGCGTTTCTCTACGTTTGGATTGAAAATCTATGAGTTCTGTCGTGATATCTATCTGAGAATACAGAGCATCAACCGTCCCGAACTGAGTGTGCGCGGTATGGCATTTGCCTTTGTTGCCGAGTATGCCAAGAAGGAGGGCTATCGGGTTGAAATCCTTCGTGGTGAGGATGGCTCCATGGCACTTGCCATGAAGAAATATGGTAAGATCAAGTTTGTCTATGACAAGCGTTGTCGTGTCATCACCAGTTACAGTTCCTTTAAGGAAGGAACACTGACGAAGGCAATGTGGAACCGCTTTAAGTCATACGGTATCGGTCGTCTTTTCTATAAGACGGATCATTATGAGGATGCCAAGGACAATTTCTTGAAGAAATAAAAAGGTAATAGGGATGTTTAGAACATCCCTATTACCTTCTCTACGATAGGTGCCATGTCGTAGTATTTGTACTCAGCAAGGCGACCGCCGAAGATGACATTGGACTCTTGTTTTGCCAATGCCTCATATTGTTGGTACAACTGGTTGTTCCTGTCGTTATTGATGGGGTAGTAAGGCTCCAGTCCTTCCGTCCATTCTACGGAATACTCACGGCTGATGACAGTCTGTGGGTTCTTGTCGACATCAGCGGCAAAGGACTCGAAGTGCTTATGCTCGATGATACGTGTATAAGGTACTTCTGCCTCTGTATAGTTGATCTGAGCAAGTCCCTGATAGTTGGAAACATCCAGTGTCTCTGTCTCAAACCTCACGGTACGGTAGTCTAACTTACCGAAGCGGAAGTCATAGAACTCATCAATTCTTCCAGTGAAGACGATGTTGTCGAATTGAGAATTGAGAATTGAGAATTGAGAATTGCTCCGCTTCCGTTCTTCAAAGAAGTCAACGTTCACCAGTGTGTCAATACCTTCCAGGAGTCCGTCAATGAGTTTGTTATATCCTCCGATGGGGACTCCCTGATAGGAATCGTTGAAATAGTTATTGTCATAGACGAAGCGGACGGGCAGGCGTTTGATGATGAAAGAAGGTAGTTCTGTACACTTGCGCCCCCATTGTTTCTCCGTATATCCCTTAATGAGTCGCTCGTATATGTCCCTGCCTACCAGTGAGATAGCCTGTTCCTCTAAATTAGTTATTTCCCTACCTTCCATCTCTTTCCTCTGTTCTTCAATCTTCTTCTTTGCTTGTTCTGGTGTAATGACTCCCCACATCTGCGAGAAGGTGTTCATATTGAATGGCAGGTTATATGCCTTCCCCTTGTAGATAGCGACGGGTGACTCGGTAAAGCGGTTGAACTCCACGATGGAGTTGACGAAGTCCCATACTTTTTTGTTAGAGGTATGGAAGATGTGTGGTCCGTATTTGTGTACATTGATATCTGCTATCTTCTCACAATACAGGTTACCGCCTAACTGTGGTCGTTTGTCAATCACTAAGCATTTCTTGCCCTGTTGTTTGGCACAATAGGCGAAGGTAGAGCCAAATAGACCGGCTCCGACAATCAGATAATCGTATTTTGCCATCTTATCATATTTTTGATTTCATCGGCAAAGATACAAATAATTTTCAATTTTCAATTTTCAATTTTCAATTATTTTCTTATCTTTGCAACTGAGATGACAAAGACAAGAATAGAATATATTGATGCGATGCGTGGATTCACCATGATTCTCGTGGTCTATTCGCATGTCTGTATGTTCTGTTTCGGTGACTATTTCATGGCTTTCAACAAGGTACTGTTCCTATTGCGACTGCCCTGTTTCTTCTTTATCAGCGGCTGGCTGTTCTACAAGATAGGACGAATATGGGATATGACTACAGCCAGGCAGGTAATATCCAAAAAGTTCATGGTACAGATTATCCCTACTGTCATCTTCCTTGCCTTGCATGAGCGCACACAGTTCTTTCATCATTTAGGAGCCTTCAAGGGCGGCTATTGGTTTACCTTTGGATTATTTGTTTTCTTTGTCATTTATATTTTTTCCTCTTTGGTCTTCAGGCGGTGTAAGTATAAAGACAGATGGATGTTGTTGGTAGCACTTGTAGTCTCTGTGGCAGCCTACTGGTACGATGTCTCCTATCAGCGTGTCGCTCATCAGTTGGGATGGGGACGTGAACTGTTGGGCTTCATGGGTTTCGTCACATGGCGTTACTATCTTTTCTTCGTGCTTGGAGCCTTTGCAAAGAAATATTTCGACCGTTTCCTGGTGTTGACGGATCGTCGTGAGGTACAGTTTGTCGTAGTGGCACTGTTCTGTCTGATGGCAGCGTTGCCAGTTACCGACAACTGGGCATGGGCATGCACGCGGTTTGCCGTGAGTGGTATCTGTGGCATGGTAATGGTGTTTACGTTCTTCCGTAAGTTTGCCTCTTGGTTTACGAAGGAGAAACCTCTTGGTCGCAGTCTGCAGTATGTCGGTACGCGGACTCTGGATATCTACCTGCTTCATTTCTTCTTCCTACCCGAGTTCCTGATGGCTCACCGTGACCTGCTGCTTTCCCGTCATCAGTTATGGTTAGAAATCGTGGTGGTTCTCGCCATTGCCTTGGTCGTTCTTCTCCTTTGTCTGTTGGCGAGTTATGTCCTTCGTCTCAGTCCATTCTTGGCGAAATATCTGTTTGGAGTGACTCCTAAAGATAGATGATGGCGAAGAAAGAGAGTAGCCAGCCAGCAATACAGACTTGTATAAAACGGTCTTTTACCAATACTTTCGTAGGACTACCGCTACGCTGGTAGACCAGCATATTCTGCAGGTAGCGCAGCAGACCGGCAAGTACCCAGAAATTGGTGAGGTAGATATAGGGTGAACCGAAACGCTCGATGACACCCTCGTTCATGGTGTAGATGATATAGCATACCATCGTGATAGTACCGACAATTGTCACGGAGAGGTCGATGAACTGGGCATTATAGCCTGTAATACTCTTACGGGGCATGGTACCTGTCAGTTCGAAGATACGGTAGTCGTCCTTCCGTTTGGCAAAGGCAAGGAACAGGGCAAGCAGGAAGGTCATCAGTGCCAGCCATCCCGACACGAAGATGTCGGTAGTGAAACCGCCGATCAGAACTCTTATCACGAAGCCCACGGCAATGATTGCCACATCGAGGATGGCATATTGTTTCAGTCTGACGCAGTAGGCGATATTCATGCCCCAATAACCCAACAACAGACCATAGATAATAGGCATGTTGACACTGTGCGAGAGGGTGGCGAGGAGGAGGGAGCCCATCAGACACAGGAGCATGATGAAATAACCTTCCCAGACGCTCACCTTTCCTGCGGCGATGGGGCGTAGCTTCTTCTTCGGATGCAGTCGGTCACTCTCCACATCATGGATGTCGTTAAAGCAATAGATACTGCTGGACACGAGGCAGAAGGCGAGGAATGTCCATAGCGTCTGCATAAAATACTCCTTGTTCAGCAGGTTGTTGCTGAAGAACAATGGAGCGAACACGAAGGTGTTCTTAAACCATTGCAGGGGGCGCAGAAGTAGAAAAGCATCCTTCATCTAGGTGCAAAAATACTAATAATTTTCAATTATCAATTATCAATTATCAATTATTTTGTACCTTTGTGGCTGATTTTAAAAAAAACAGGGATGTCAGACTTCCTACATAAGTACGAAAGTAAGATGGAATTCACGAAGATCGGTTATGACCATTCGTTGAATTTCGTAAAAGGAGTCTGTATCTTGTTGGTGATTATCAACCACGCGACAGGTCTTGCCTTCCATCAGAATTCATGGTTTTTCCTGTGGGGTTATCCTGCCGTACCCCTATTCCTGTTGATACAGGTCTTTCATTCCTACAAGAAAGGTTTTGACGGTATTCATCTTAAGTTAGGGAAGATATGGACGCGGGCAGTACTTCCTTTCCTTCTGGTAGAGGTTCTGCTTTTTGCATATGCGGTCATTATATATCCCACTATAACACTACGGGAACTAATTATGTCGGCGGTCTATTGGGGCGGTAGAGGACCAGGCTCGTATTACCCATGGATCTATTTCCAGTTTGCTATCTTGCTGCCTCTGCTCCGTCCGTTGTTCCGTCACTTCGGTGAGAAGTCGTTGTTAGTCCTGTTCCTGACCTTGTCGATAGGCACGGAGATGCTGTGTCATTATCTCCATGTCCCGGATTGGTTGTACCGTCTGTTGCTTTTCCGATACCTCTTCCTCATCTATATTGGCTACCAACTCGTCCTCAGAGGTGTTGTCCTGAATATCCTGACCGTCTCCCTCTCGGTCATCAGTTTCATTGCAGTCTATTGTTTTGAGTTCAGGGTATTCGACTTTACCCCGTTCTTCTATGATTCCGAGGACTGGAAGACCTGTCATTGGATATGTTATTTCTATATCGCCTATCCGATGCTGTATGCCCTGTGTAAGTTCTTCTATTGGTTACCGCCAAAGAGTGTCATAGAGAATGTTTTCAGTAAGATGGGTGAGCACTCCTATGCCATCTATATCTTCCAACTATTCTATTTCTATGTGATAGCTCCTATGGTTCTCTCCGGAGTCTCTGGCATGGAGGACACGGTATTGGCGACCGTCATCTATATACTCATTGCCATTGTGGTTTGTGTGGTACCGGTTGTCTTTTTCGTGTCAGGGCTGAGCAACTGGAAAATCTTCCTGAAGGTCGGAATGGTGCTGCTGATCGTGGTGGGCTTCGTGACTTTCGTCAGATGGAAATGGCGTCCATTCTATGTTCCGCCGGTACCGATCACTCCATATGAAGTACAGCATCACAAGGACGACACCCTGCGCGTCATCATGATTGGCGACAGTTGGGTGTATTTCCATGAGACACTACGCCGCGACTCCACTTTTGAGGATGAGTTGAAGAGGGTTCTGAAAAGTCAGAAGGTCAAGGTGACGGCAAAGGGACTGGCTGGGTCAACCAGTGGCGAGATCTATCAGCGGATGAGTGCGGAGCGTACGATGGAGATGGATTATGACCTTACCTATTGTTCCCAACCGGTGATAGAAGCTGGTGCCGACTATTGTGTCATCACCGCCGGTATCAACGATGCCCGTCAACGGCGTGGCAAGGTCTATTATGTGGACAGTTACCTTCAAATCATTCGCCTGTTATTATCCTACGGCATCCGTCCTGTCGTGACAGAGATACCTGATGTAGAGGTAGACGAGGCATTCATCGGCAATACGCTCTATTACCGCATGAAGGCAAGGATATGTATGAGTATTCTGAAGACGGAGTTATACGGGGTGGATGACTACCGGCGTGTCTTGAAGGACTCCCTGATGAGTACCCATCTGATGGACAGTGTGATCTATATTTCTGCTGCCTCATGGAATCCTGAAGGCTGGAAGGATAAGCGGAACATCTATACCGACGACAACTTCCATCTGAACCTGCCGGGCTATGCCCTGCTGGACTCTGCCTATGCGGCAGCTATCGTCAACGACTATCGTAAGAGAAAGAAATAGACATAATAACGAGAAAAATGATGAAACACAAGAGAGATTTATACTGGGACTCATTGAAGTTCTACTTGATATTCTTAGTGGTATTAGGCCATTTTCTGGAACTGCACCTGTTGCAGCATTCTGACGGTCGGGTACTCTATAACATGATATACCTGTTCCACATGCCCCTCTTCGTATTTATCTCCGGTCGTTTCTCTGTTGTACGTGATCGTTCGAAATACTTGAAGGGCATCTGGCGGTTGGCGAAGCTATTTCTGTTATTCCATGGTTTTCAGTTCCTTATCTTCTGGCTGACAGGACTGGAGTCGAACATTCTGCATATCTTCAGCACTACGTTTGCCATGTGGTATCTGCTAAGTCTGGTATGGTGGCGTATCATGCTTTACTACATTCCAGAGAAATGGATGATGGAGCATCGCGGTCACCTGCTTAGTGCCAGCGTGTTTATTGCATTAGTGGTGGGACTTGTCCCGTTGAGTAAACAATTGGCATTTCAGGCAACATGGAGTTATCTGCCGTTCTTCCTGTTGGGATATTTTTCAAAGGACGTGGATATGAAAGCGATGTTGCACAGAATTCCTTATTGGGTTGCCATGACAGTGATTGTGGGTAGTTTCGTGGTTGTTTACCTGTGGTTCAACAAACCGTTGCATGACTTGTATTTCAGTACCACATACTGGGCATCGGGTGTATGGCATCTGAAGGAGCGCATACTCACACGCCCTGTTTTGATGGTTGTTGCTACGATACTCGGGTGCTGTGTGATGCGTGTATCACCCACCGTGAAGTGGTTGGCGAAGTTCGGGCAGGCTACCTTGTATATCTATCTCGGTCATATCTTTGTCCGACTCTTGGTGATCAAACTCATCAACGAGGGATATATCCCTGACCGCCTTTATAGTATCATCCTGTATGCCATTATTGTGACATTCGCGCTTACCTGGCTTTCCCTTTGGCGAAATCACCGACGATCTCACTGACGATACAAGATTGTAAATAAATCTTGAACAACAAGTGGTTTGTCAGTAAAAATCGGACGAATAAATGTTAAATCTATTTAAAGCAGAGAAAGTGCTCTAAATATGATTATTTTTGTCAGAAAAGATAAAATTATTTCAATAATTTTTCGTAACTTTGCTGAGAAATCAGCGAAGTTACTTCGTCTCGGCATAAAAAGATTAAATCTTTTGTTCTGCTCTCGACTTTTCGTGACTTTGCATATATGTACGAAAGGTACCTTGTGTCCTTGAGTGCTATTTTCGCGGGATAAAGAGAAGTGGCTTTCTTCTACCTTTAAAATTACCACAAAACAAAATATACAGAGAAGGCTGCTGGATTTCCATATGGTGTGGACTCCAGCGGCTCTTGTTGTATGTCGGGCCGTGGTAAGCCCAGAAGGTAGGCAAGTTGTCTGAAGGAGTTTCACACCTTCTCGTGGAGAAGAGTGAAAACATTTATTTTTAATTATTTATCAAAACAATGAAGCAAATTTTAGATGCTATTAAGAATGAACTTGATCAGGCAGGTCAGGTTTCCCCTGTTTCGCCATTACTGCTGAAGTTAGATGGCTGTAGAATTACGTCTGAGACAGAAGTACCGAAGGAGGAATTCTTGTTCAGGATGTTCGGAAAACCCTGTTTCCCCCGTCGTGAACTATCGGCGGTCACCGGACTGGAGAAGTGTGGCAAGACTTTCTTTACCACCATGGTGCTGGCAAGTTGTGTACAACAGAACGTGTTGGAGCTGGAACGTGTTAATGAGCGACCGTTGAAGGCGATGTGGTTTGACACAGAGCAGAGTAAGTCGTCCACGAAGGGTATTCTCACGGAACGGGTGTTTAGACTCTGTGGTCAACCCAAGGACGGTGACAGTCATTTCTTTGTGTTCAACGTCCGTTCGTGTTCGCATGAGGAACGCATGGATTATCTCGTCGAAGCCATTCGGGCTTATCAGCCGGATATCGTCATTATCGACAATGTGAGTGACCTCTTGTCGAGTGTGAATGATGCGGAACAGTCGAACAGGGTTATTGAACAACTGATGCACGTTGCCTCTGAGTATAACTGTAATATCACGGTGGTGATTCACCTGAACCGTTCAGGGGAGAAAGGTGGGTTGCGCGGCTGGCTGGGTACCGAGATCAAGCATAAGGCGTATGAGGTGTACTATTGTGAGTACATGAAGGAAAACAATATGTTTGCTGTTGAACAGACGATGTCACGTAAGTTCCGTATTATGAATATTTTTTACTATTGTGTCACTGACGAAGGACTTCCCGAGGAGACGGAAGGCCCCAGACGACAGTCTCGTGACAGTGGGGGACATCCTGGGAGTAATAAGCCGGATGCCTATCAGATAAATACTAAGAAAGCAGATAGCTTCAACCAGAAATACATTGTCCGCCATGATGATGACAGTAGTCAGCCATGGGAATGGAACCTGCGTCAGTTGTTTGATGATGCCTTGGGATCGGCGGCGGAGATGTCGGTCGGGATGTTGAAGTCAAAGGTGATGGGATTGAGTGGTATCAAGTTTCCGAATTATTATGATAAAGTATTTAACCTTGCCGTCGACCAGCGCATCGTACAGACCACGATGGACCGCAACGGTCGCATCGTCGTCGTAACCATCCCCTCCTAACCCCTCTCTATATAGTCCCCACCCTCTCTCTAAAGAGAGGTGGGGCTATAGTAAGAGGGTGTAGGGGGATGTCAATGACGTATGATAATACCTGTAGCCATGCGTGACTATTCATTCCGTTCCATGCTGGACGACATTCATCGTTCTCCTCTCTACCGCCATCCCACGTCTTTCCTGTGGCGGGAGTCCCTTTCTGTCTACAGCCAGTTCTGCAAGGCGGTAGTGGAGACGGGAATGCTGACCTGGGAGGAGATGATACATGCCGCCAGTCAGTATTGTATAGGCGCATCGAGGAAGCAAGGTGTCATCTTCTGGCAGATAGACAGGGACGGACGGGTACATGACGGGAAGGTGATGTACTATCAACCTGATTGTCATCGAAAGAAAGACTGTAACCCTACCTGGGTGAGTTTCCTTCTGGCACGTCGCCATCACTTCTCCAAGGACTCATGGTCACCCTCGCATTGTTTCTTTGGCTTGCACCTCACCTCTTCCTTCTACCGTCATGACTTCTCAGAGACCACTCCCATCGCCATCGTCGAGGCTGAGAAGACGGCATTTGTACTTAGTGAGAGATATCCGCAATATATCTGGCTGGCGGCTGGTGGGATGGGGGAGGTGCAGCCTTGTAAGTTCCGACCCCTGCGAGGGCGTCGTATCGTGATGTTCCCAGACACCGATACTGACGGCATCGCCTTCAGACGGTGGACGGCGGCAGCGAAGACGGTCATGGAGTCGTCATTCTGGGAAGACTCACCTCCCATCCGTGTCTCCCCTCTGTTGGAACTCCATGCCACTCCTGATCAGAAACAACGTAAAATAGATTTATTAGATTATCTTTTTGAAAAGTAAATAAATGAAACCATTTGTCATACAACAATATGGAAAGTCGGAACTTGCCATGTTCTATTTCCCAAAGGCTGAAACAAAAAAAGGTGCACTTAGTAACCTCAAGTCCTGGATTAAAGGTAATAAGGAACTCGATGCCGCCCTCCGCTCCTGCGGCATGGCACCGAAGGCACATTCCTTCACTCCCAAGGAGGTGGCACTTATCGCTGACTTCCTTGGGAGCCCGAAGGGATATTTATAGTTCCTATAGTTCCTATAGTGCCTATAGTTCCTATAGTGCCTATAGTTAAAATTTTATCCCATGCTGGGTGAGGAGCGCCTTCAGGCGCACCTCCTCGGCGCGGAGGTGCGCCAGTTCCGCATCCTGCGCTTGACGGTAACCAGTACGGGCTGCATACATCCGCTCCTTGATACCTCCCTGTTCTACGAACTCCTTTTCTAATCGCTTTAACTGTTTGTTGAGCATGGCGTCTGTCTGGTAGCAGATCGTCAGAGCTGTATTCGCAATCTCTTCATCGTTCCATTTCTGGAGGTAGGGTAGGTAGTCTTCCACTTTATTATGATGGTAACAGTAATCCTGCATGTCTTCATAGCGGTAATGACCTTCCGTCCATATCGTAAGATTCCTTGACAGCAGGTAGTCACGGTAGTCTTCGCGTAGTTCCTGCAGAGAACTGCGTGCCACATTCAGTAGTTTGATGTGCATCTCTGTGGAGGTCTCTCCATCCTCAGTACCTTCTACGATATTCTGTTTTCCGCTCCTTGCCGCCTGCAACATCTGGTCAACGGTACGGTCGCCGTAGGCAGGAAGGAACCGCTGACAGAACACAAAGGTCATCTGATACAGTACCTCGGTTTTCTGATAATAGTAGGCATCGCGCCATGGCTTCTGGCGTTTCAGAATTTGGAATTTCTTTTGCATAGTTTTTTTTTATTATTATAGTTCCTATAGTTCCTATAGTGCCTATAGTTACTATAGTATTTATAGTTCCTATAGTTGATATTTCTCGCTGCAAAGATAATAAAAAGAATGAGAAATTACAAACAAAGTGCCAGGAAAAACCTGGATGTTCCGCAAAGAGACGCAAAGAACGTAATAGCCCTTTGCCGATGTAGTACCTTTGTCATCGATAAGGCAAGTCAGTCGGTAAACGATGCCTCTTAGCAGGAAGAGGAACGGCACTTGCGAGGGAAAGGGATGCTCCCTATAGGGCCCAAGGAGATATCTCCATACCTCGGAAAGACTATCCGTACAACTGTCAGGCAATATCTCTCCGACAGACAAAGCCTATGTTTAACTTTTTAAAAAATTCAAACGATGAGTCAGAAATTTATTAAAGCAAAGAACAACAACCCGCGTTCTACAGCCTATGGCAGGTTCTACGCCCAGGCAGTGTATGACGAGAATTTCGTCGAGACGGAGGAGCTCGCTGAGTACATCCAACAGCAGGCGAGTGTGAAGAAGAGTGATATCACTGCCGTGCTCACGGAACTCGGTGAGGCGATGAAACACTACTTCGAACTCGGACAGAAGGTCCGTATCAAGGGTATCGGTATCTTCAAGGTCGGATTCTCCAGCATCGGTGTCGAGAAGAAGGAGGAGTGCAACGCTACGACCATCACCAAGCGACGTATCCTGTTCAAGCCGGAGACCCAGCGTGTCGTTGTCGGTCAGACCATCACACCCAGCGGTAAGGTGAAACAGAAGTTCGTCGTTGCCAAGCACCTCATCAAGGATGTCAGCTTCGAGGAGACCCATGACAACGTCATGAACATGAATACTGAGTCGAACACATCGGGTAATTAATAAACATCAGGAGAAATGAAGAAAGAGACTGTCAAAAAGATTATCCAGATCGTCGTGACGATCCTGACTGCGATCAGTTCAGCACTCTTCGTACAGTCATGTGTTTAGGAGCAGAGGGGGGAACACCCCCTCTTTCTCCTTCAAAGGAGGATTTATGAGAAAGATAGAGAAGATCATCATCCACTGCTCTGCTACGAGGTGCAATAAAAACTATAGCTTCGAGCAACTCGAACGCGACCATCGGAGACGGGGCTTTGGCTGCTGCGGTTACCACTACTACATCACCAGAAACGGTCAACTCCATTTCGGACGATCTGAAGAGGTGGTCGGAGCACATGCCAAAGGCTTTAATGCCCGTAGCATCGGTATCTGCTACGAGGGAGGACTCGACGAGGACGGCTATCCTGCCGACACCCGTAACGCTCTCCAGAAACACGTACTGCTCAAGCTCCTGCAAGCCCTCAGGGCAGACTATCCCGATGCCGAGATCCTCGGTCACTGTGAACTGCCAGGTGTGCAGAAGGCCTGTCCCTGCTTCCTGCCCAGTGAAGAGTACAAGGACATCTGAAAATCCCCTCCGACAGACATTCTTGTCGGAGGGGATTTGTCAGTATCAGAAGATTACTTCATGCGTATCTTCTTAACCTTTCCGTCCTTGTCGCGTAGGATGTAGACACCCTTCTGTGTCGGACGGTTCTGGATACGCTGTCCGTTAAGATCGAACCACTGACCTTCCAACTCTTCCACAGTGAACTGCTGGATGCCGGTAGTCGGGATGATATTGAAGGTAACCTTCTTCATTCCCTTGTAGTTGATCTTGTTGGCAATAATCTTGACAGTAGCCTTACCAATCTCTGTATTGTCCTCGAACTCGAGATGATAATCATCCTCATTGATGATGCTCTCAGAACCTTCTTCAATGATGTCCTTAATGATAAGGGCTGGTTCGATAGGAGCACCTGTGTATTCCTGATCGGGGATATCCTCGACGGTTACAAGATTGATATCACGTTGTGCGATATTGAAGGTAGCATGGGTGGCTCCCATCAGGAATCGCTTACCTGTGACAACGACTCTCGCAGTACCGGCATTGACATTACCCTCGTAGCTGATATCGTAGTTGCTCGGATCTACTTCAATACCATCTTCTCCAATCTTGAGGGATACAACATTAGGCATGTGTTCCGTTCCGTCATAGTCGAAGCTGGTGGCATCGAGTGTGACAACAGGCTTGGTAGCTGCCTTCAACAGGTCGATGCGCTTCTGGAAGTCAACAATGATCTGATAGTGGTAGCCTTCTGTGTACGGGAAGGTGTACTGGGTCGTACCGCTTGGGTCTGCCAGCGGATTGACGGCTGTCACCTCTACCTTGCTGTCATCAATCAGGTCAACCTGAGGAGCACGGGCAATATTTGCACTGACACTGCTGATGACAGTGATGTTCTCAGCCAATGCATAGAGGGATACGAACGGTGTGACGGTGATGGTGATCTTGCCATCCTTCACCTCAGAGCATGTCACAGTTCCGGCATTCCTGTTCTCCTTACCTTCCTCCTGGAGGATGATGGCATCAGCGCTCTTTCCGTCAACGAGTGGAGTAGTGCCGTCGATAGCCTTGTCACCCGTGTTAAGGTAACAGTGGTGTGCAGGTAGCATACCATCGACGACTTGTGTGAACTTGTCATTGACGAGGACATACTTGTTGCCGCTGATAGTAGAGAGGTCATCAATGCCTGTCGTCGTACCGCAGAACAGTTTCGTGTCTGGTGTCACTCGGTCAGGCAACTTGGTCGATGACGGCATAGTGTTGCCGTGGAACGGTGCTGTCACATCGGCTATGCGCTGCAACAGTACTGCGACATTCTTCGGAATGAAGTCAACCTCTACGGTTTGGAGATCACCTCCGTTAAGTCCTGTGACGACAAATGCCTTGATACCCTCTGGCAGGGTCAGGTTCTCTGAGGAGTAGTAGGTAGCCCACTCTGCACTGCCTTCAAAGTCGAGGTCGAGTGTACGCTCGATGATAGCATCTTTGATCTCGAAGGTGGTCTTGGCAGTTCCCTTGTAGTTGCCTTTGAAGGTGATGTCAACCAATGCTGTACCAACCTCGATGTTATTGGTGTATACAGCATCATAGCTTGATGTCATCAAAGTAACATCACCATCCTTGATAACCAGGGCAGGGGTGATGGCATTGCCAGTGTATGTCTGGTCTTCTATAGGCTCAATAATCACTGTCTCCGTGAGATCCTTCGGCACGATATTGAAGTAGACATCCTGGATGTTCTTGTAGTTCCTGATATCACCCTTGATAGCGACTTTCGCCTTTCCTGCATCAACATTAGCGGAGTATTCAAGAACGTAGTCATCCTCACTGATGATGTTCTCCCCCTTATCGTTGAGATCAGTGATTACCAGCTCTGGCTGGATCTCTGAACCTGTGTAAGTCTGGTCTGCAATCTCCTTCACGGTAACAAGCTTGATGTCACGTCGTGCGATGTTGAAGTTTGCATGGGTGCCTCCCATGAAGACTCTCTTACCGGTGATGACAGCCTTTGCCGATCCCGCATCCTTGTTGTTCTCATAAGTGACATCGTAGTTGCTCGGATCAACAGTCTCTGTCTTACCGTCCTTGACAATAGTGAGGGAAACAACAGCAGGCTCATGATTCGTGCCGTCGTAGATATAGTTGGTGGTTTCCAGTGTGACGGCAGGCTTATAAGAAGCCTTCAGCAAGTCAATACGCTTCTGGAAGTCAACGGTAATCTGGTAGTCGTAACCCTCTATATGTGGGAAGGTGTACTGTGTGGTACCACTCGGGTCTGCCGTTGCATCCAAAGCTGTTACGGCTGTCTTGCTATCATCAACCTCCGGAGCACGTGCATTTCCTGCGTTGACATTCTTGATAACGGTGATATAGTCAACTGTTGCGTAGAGCACACTGATAGGTGTGACGGTAATGGTGACAAGACCGTCCTTAGGAGTAGAGACGCTGATGTTACCGGCACCTCTGTTCTCCTTGCCTTCTTCCAGGATGATAACCTCGTTGGGACCCTTGCCGATGACAAGAGAGGCGACTCCCTCAACAGGTACGTTTCCTGTGTTGAGGTAACAACGGTTGGGCGACAGGGCACCTTCGCTTGTCTGAATAAACTTATCGTCTACCAGCACATACTTGTAACCACTGAGCGCACCGAGGTCGTTAATACCTTCTATTGTTCCTTGGAACAGCTTGGTATCGGGTACAACTCCGTCAGGTAACTTGGTCTTTGACGGCATGGTGTTGCCGTGGAATGGCGCAGACTGACTGCCAGTACGCTGCAGCAATACTCCTACGTTCTTCGGGATAAAGCTAACCTCTGTGGTCTCTACATGGTTGGCATTGAGACCTGTGACGACAAATGCTTTGATACCCTCTGGCAGGGTCAGGTTCTCCTCGGAGTAGAATGTAGCCCACTCATCATTACCCTTGAAGTCAATATTCAGTGTACGTTCGATAATCTGATCCTTGATTTCGAAAGTAGTCTTGGCAGTACCCTTGTAGTTGTTCTTGAACGTGACATTGACGGTAGCAGTACCTGCCTCAATATTGTTAGAGAATACATGACGAGGGTAGGTGTGATGGCACTGCCTGTATATGGCTGGTCACCGATAGGCTGGATGACAGCCGTCTCCGTGAGGTCTTTCGGCACGATGTTGAAGAAGATGTCTTTGATATTCTTGTAGTTCGTCTTGTTGGCTACAATAGCAATCTTCGCCTCTCCAACGTTGGTGTTGCCCTCGAAGGTCAGGGTGTAGTCATCCTCGGTAATGATGTTCACACCATCCTTGTTGAAATCTGTGATGGTCAGTTCTGGCTTGATTTCCGAACCTGTGTAGGTCTGGTCTGCAACGTCCTTAACAGTTACCAACTTGATGTCTCGCTGTGCGATATTGAAGGTAGTATGGGTTGACCCCGTCAGGAAACGCTTACCTGTGACAACAGCCCTTGCTGTGCCTGCATTGATATGATCTTCATAGGTCACCTCATAGTTGCTTGGATCGACGGTTTCTGTCTTACCATTCACTTCAATGGTAACGGATACAACCTCTGGTCTGCACTCTGTGCCGTCATATTCGTAATTCTTACTCTTCAATGTGACGACAGGTTTGTAGGAAGCTTTCAACAAGTCGATTCGCTTCTGGAAGTCAACAATGACCTGATAGTAGTAACCCTCAGTGTATGGGAAGGAATATTGTGTTGTCTCGCTGGGGTCTGCTGTCGGGTTGACTGCTGTCACCTTCACCTTGCTGTCATCGACTTCTGGAGCACGTGCAACTCCTGCATTAGCACTCTTGACAATGGTGATATTGTCTGCCGTCGCATAGAGAACACTGATCGGAGTCACTGTGAGTATGACGGTTCCGTTCTTCTGTTCGGAAGTCACGGTACCAGCATTCTTGTTTTCCTTACCTTCCTCTAGAAGGATGATATCCGTAGCAGCCTTGCCGATGACGAGTTCACTGACACCCTCAATAACTTTGTCGCCTGTATTGAGGTAACATCTGTTTGCTGGAAGTGATCCCTCAACGGTCTGTACAAACTTGTCGTTTGCAAGTATGAACTTGTTGCCACTGAGTGTCTCGAGGTCATTAATACCCTCTACTGATCCCTGGAACAACTTGGTATCGGGAGTAACACCCTCCAGTTTCGTGTTTGAAGGCATGGTGTTGCCCTTGAACGGTGCAGTCTTGGACTTGTCCGTACGCAGCAGCAGTACACCTACGTTCTTCGGGATGAAGGTGACTTCTGCAGTATTGACTTTATTACCAGAGAGTCCTGTGATAACATAAGTCTTGAGTCCCTCAGGAGTCTCGAGGTTCTCCTCGGAGTAGAATGTAGCCCACTCATCACTGCCCTTGAAGTCAACATTCAGTGTACGCTCGATAATCTGATCCTTGATCTCAAACGTGGTCTTGGCA
Source organism: uncultured Prevotellaceae bacterium (assembly GCA_902769805.1). Taxonomy (GTDB): domain Bacteria; phylum Bacteroidota; class Bacteroidia; order Bacteroidales; family Bacteroidaceae; genus Prevotella. The sequence continues at coordinate 8,000 of CACXQL010000005.1, read as the reverse complement.
GTACCCTTGTAGTTGTTCTTGAAGGTGACATTGACCTTAGCTGTTCCTGCCTCAATGTTGTCTTCGTACTTGACATCGTAGTTTTCAGCCATAACTGTAAGCTCGCCGTCCTTGATGACGAGGGTAGGTGTGATGGCACTGCCTGTATATGGCTGGTCACCGATAGGCTGGATGACAGCCGTCTCCGTGATATCCTTCGGCACGATGTTGAAGTAGATGTCCTGGATGTTCTTGTAGTTCGTCTTGTTAGCGACGATGGCAACCTTCGCCTTGCCGACGTTTTGGTTGCTGCTGTATTCCAGCGTGTAGTCATCCTCGCTGATGATGTTCGCACCATCCTCATTGAGATCTTTGATTATCAGTTCTGGTTTAATCTCTGAACCCGTATAGGTCTGGTCGGCGACAGCCTCAATCGTAGCGAGTTTGATGTCACGCTGTGCGATATTGAAGGTAGCCTCCTTCGTGTTCATAAAGTAACGCTTACCCGTGATGATGACCTTTGCCTTGCCGGCGTTGACATTATCCGCATAGCTGATCTCATAGTTGCTGGGGTCAACAGTCACGTTATCCCACTTGACGGTAATGTCTTCAGATGCTGGTTTGTGTTCGCTGCCATTGTAGACACGTTCAACATCCTTGATGGTAATAGCAACCTTGCTGGACTGTTTCGTGAGGTCCTTACGTTTTTGGAAATCGACGACGACCTGATAGTCATATCCCTCCTTATAATCAAAGATGTACTGGGTGGTACCGCTCGGGTCAGCCGTCGGATTGACTGCCGTCACAGTCACCTTACTATCGTCGACCTTTGGAGCACGAGCACTCCTGGCGTTGGCACTCCTGATGACAGTGATATTTTCGGCTTCTGCATAGAGGACACTGATAGGTGTGACGCTGATGGTTACCTTACCGTTCTTCGGTTCAGAGACAGTGACAGTACCTGCGCTCCTGTTCTCCTTGCCTTCCTCTAACTTGATTACATCGTCAGGTTCCTTACCAGGAATGAGTGAGAGTACACCGTCAAAAGTCTCGTCTCCGATATTGATGAAGCAACGGTTCCCGTCTAACTTTCCTCCTGTCGTCTGTACGAACTGATCGTTAACGAGTATGAACTTGTTTCCGCTGAGGGTTCCGAGGTCGTTGAGACCTTCTACAGTACCGATGAACAAATCGGTATTGGGTGTAACACCCTCCAGTTTCGTGTTTGAAGGCATGGTGTTGCCCTTGAATGGTGCTGTCTTGGACTTGTCTGTACGCTGTAGCAGTACACCTACATTCTTCGGTATGAAGGTAACCTCTGCCGTTGTGACATTGCTGCTGCTGAGCCCTGTGACGACATAAGCCTTGATGCCTTCTGGCAGGGTAAGGTTCTCTGCGGAATAGAAGGTAGTCCACTCAGCTTTTCCTTGGAAGTCAACATTGAGTGTGCGTTCGATGACCTGATCCTTGATCTCAAACGTTGCCTTGGCAGTTCCCTTGTAGTTGTTCTTGAACGTGACATTGACGGTAGCAGTACCTGCCTCTATGTTGTCGGAGAAGACGGCATCGTAGTTCTATGACGAGGGTAGGTGTGATGGCACTGCCTGTATATGGCTGGTCACCGATAGGCTGGATGACAGCCGTCTCCGTGAGGTCTTTCGGCACGATGTTGAAGTAGATGTCCTGGATATTCTTGTAGTTCGTCTTGTTAGCGACGATGGCAACCTTCGCCTTGCCGACGTTCTGGTTGCTGCTGAACTCCAGTGTATAGTCATCGGTAGTGATGATGTTCTTACCATCTACCATGTCAGTAATATCAAGCTCCGGTTTAATCTCCGAACCTGTGTAGGTCTGGTCTGCAATTTCCTTGACGGTCGCTAACTTGATATCACGCTGCTTGATATCGAAGGTAGCCTCCTTCGTGTTCATGAAGTAACGCTTACCTGTGATGATAACCTTTGCCTTGCCGGCATTGGTGTTGTTTTCGTAGCTGATATCGTAGTAAGCCGGGTCAACGGTCTCGCCGTCCCACTTGACGGTGACATCTTCGCCCTTAGGTTCGTATGGACTTCCGTTGTATACACGTTCGGCATATTTTACAGAGATCTCAGCCTTGCTAGACTGCTTCGTGAAGTCATTGCGCTTTTGGAAATCGACGATGACCTGATAGTCATATTCTTCCTTATAATTAAAGGTGTACTGGGTGGTACCACTCGGGTCTGCCGTCGGATTGACTGCGGTCACAGTCACCTTACTATCGTCAACCCTTGGAGCACGAGCACTTCTAGCTCTGGCACTCCTGATGATAGTAATGTTCTTGGCTTCTGCATAGAGGACACTGATAGGTTTGACAGTGATGGTGGCAACACCGTCTTTCTTAACGATGTCCACGGTACCTGCGCTCCTGTTCTCCTTGCCTTCCTCTAACTTGATTACATCGTCAGGTTCCTTACCAGGAATGAGTGAGAGTACACCGTCAATAGTCTCGTCTCCAATATTGATGAAGCAACGGTTCCCGTCTAACTTTCCTCCCGTGTTCTGTACGAACTGGTCATTAACGAGTATGAACTTGTTACCGCTGAGGGTACCGAGGTCGTTGATACCTTCTACCGTTCCTTGGAATAAGGTCTTGTCAGGAGTAACCCCCTCTAATTTCTTATTTGTCGGCAAAAGAGTACTCGTGAATGGTGCTATCTGTGTCGTGCGCTGTAACAGTACTGCGATCTCTTTCGGGATAAATCCGACCTCGGTGATACTGAGATCACCTCCTTTGCGCCCTGTGACAACGTAAGCCTTAAGACCCTCAGGAATCTCGAGATTCTCTGTGGAATAGAATGTTGCCCACTGATCATTCTCACCGAAGTCAAGGTTTAGCGTACGTGTAACTTTACCCTCTGTGATATTGAAGTTCGCAAGGGTAGAACCAGTATAGTTACCTTTGAAGGTAATGATTACACTAGCAATTTCTCCTGCATCGATGTTGTTGTCATAGACGACATCATAATACTCCTCTGGCACAGTGATATTGCCGTCCTTAATAATGGGTTTCGGTGTGATAGCACTTCCCGTATAAGCCTGATCTCCTATGGGCTGGACTGGAATGTCTGTGAGGTCCTTGGCAATGATATTGAAATCGATGGTCTTGGAGTTCTTGTAATTGCCGTTGTTCGCCTTGATAGTCACTTTCGCCTTGCCAACATTCTCGTTATTATCAAATATCAGTGTATAGTCTTCTGACTTGATAATGCTCTCACTGCCTTCAGTGACGATATCGGTAATAGTCACTTCCGGCTCAATCTTCAAACCGGGTCCTTTGTAGGTCTGGTCGCTAATCTTTCCAACGGTCACGCTACTGATGTCACGTTTTGTGATGTCGAAGGTAGCTTCCTTCGTTGCCATGTAAGTGCGTTTACCCGTGATGATAACCTTTGCCTTACCGGCATTGATGTTATTATCATAACTGATTTCGTAGTCTTTGTCAAGAGTCAGTTCCTTACCATCCCACTTAACAGTGATATTTTTAGGCTTGCAGGGAGTTCCGTTATATTCATACTGATTATCGACAACAGTAATCTCTGCCTTGCTGGACTGCTTGGTGAAGTTTTTGCGCTTCTGGAAGTCAACGACGACTTGATAGTTGTACCCCTCTTTATAATCAAAGGTGTACTGGGTGGTACCACTCGGGTCAGCTGTCGGGTTGACTGCCGTCACAATCACCTTACTATCATCGACCCTTGGAGCACGTGAACTCCTGGCATTGGCACTCCTGATGATAGTGATATTTTCGGTTTCCGCATAGAGAACGTCAATAGGTGTTACGCTGATGGTTACCTTGCCGTTCTTCGGTTCAGAGACAGTGACAGTACCTGCATTCTTGTTCTCCTTGCCCTCCTCTAACAGAATGACATCATTGCCTCCCTTGCCAGGAATGAGTGAGAGGACACCGTCAATAGGGGTTGTTGTGTTGATATAACAACGATTTGCCGAGAGAACACCTTCCTCAGACTGTATGAACTGATCATTGACAAGCACGTACTTATAGCCGTTGATCGTGTTGATGTTGCTGATACCTGTCAGTGTTCCTTGGAATAGATTTTCGTTAATACCCTCAGGCTTCGGAGTACTTGCAGCCATGGTCTCACAGTCGAACGTAAACTTTGACTTATCTGTACGTTGTAACAGGACAGCAACCTCCTTCGGGATAAAGTTAATCTCCTTGGTCTTGGGCGTACTGCCTTCAAGACCTGTAACGACATATATCGTCAATCCTTCTGGCTTGGTCAGGTTTTCTGAGGAGTAGTAGGTAGCCCACTCTGCACTTCCTTCATAGACATTCTTAATTTGTCGTGGAAGTACGGCATCTTTGATCTCGAACGTTGTTATGACAGTACCCTTGTAGTTGTTCTTGAAGGTAATGGTAGCAGTTGCTGTACCAACATTTACATTATCTGCCCATGTAACATCGTAGTTGTCATCCGACACAGGGATCTCACCGTCTTTGATGTCCAAGGCAGGAGTAATACCTTTTCCTGTATATATCTGGGGCTCGATGGTCTTTACTGCTTCATCTGTGAGTTCCTTTGGCAGAATGGTGAAGAAGATATCCTTGATGTTCTTGTAGTTGATATTCTTGGCAACAAGAGCAATCTTCGCCTGATTCGTCTTCCCTGCATTCACGTTGTCGGCATAAGTGATCTCATAGTCATCAAGGGTGATGGCATCGTTGATGTCAGTGATTTTCAGACCTAAGTCCTCAGCAGTGAATGCTGCGCCTTTATAGGTCTGGTCAGGGATGGGGTTTGGTGTGAAGGTCACAAGGTTGATGTCACGTTGTGCGATATCATACTCTCCGTGTCTCTCACCCATGTACTTACCCTTACCCACGACAATGACTTTTCCTTTACCTGCATTAACATTATCTTTATATTCTTTAATGATGTAGTCCGTGTTCAGTGCGAGGAGAGTGCCTTCCCATTTGACGGTTATATCTGTAGGTTTATGTTCTTTTCCGTCATATTCAAACCTGTTAGGGCTAATAGAAATGGATAAGTCTGTTCCTGCCTTTGAGAAATCACTACGTTTCTGGAAGTCAATTTCCACCTCATAAAAATAATTTCCGATATTAGGCAAAGTGAATGTCTTTGTTCTGGTTGTTTCATCTTCCTTGACAAAGGTCGGATGATATGTGTTGTTGTCAACAAGTGGTGCACGACCGCTTCTGGCAGAGGTGCTCCTGCTGATAGTGATGTTTTCTGCTTCAACATAGAGTGCTTCTATGGGTGTGACCTCAAGAGTTGAACCAGTGATTTTTACTGATATAGCAGCATTTCTGTTGAATTGTCCTTCTTCTTTCAGGATAATCGTGTTTTTATTCGTATCTGAGAGATAGAAACTAGATGGAGTGTTATCCCCTTCTTTTATGATATGTATGTAGCACCTAAAGGCAGGCAGGGTTTCCATATGGGTCTTAACAAACTTATCGTTTGTCAACACATATTTGTCACCAGGGAGGTTACTGATACCAGTGAAAGGTGTAACGGAACCTTTGAAGCTCTCCCAAGGTTCTACACTTAATGGTACTGGATTCTCAATGGAACTGGCCTCAAATGCTGTTTGCGTCTTCGAATCACGCTGGATCAACACTGCAGTCTCCTTGGGGATGTAGTTTATTTGTTCAGGAATGATGTTATTCTCGGAATCAATACCTTTTATAATATAAACTTTCGTTCCCTCTGGTTGCGTAAGGTCTTCTCTGGAATAGTATGTCGTCCATTCTGCATTTTCGTCAAAAGTGAGATCGAGTTTGCGGGAGATTGTGACATCACTTGCAAAGGCGTTCTCATGAACGTCTGATGCCGTTATGGGTAAAGTGATTTGATCAAGTCCAGAAGGATTAAAAGCTCCATTACCAATCTTTATAATACCATCAGGAATGATGATGGAGGTGAGCATGTCACAATTGGCAAAGGCAGGAATCTCTGTCAATTTTGTAGGTGTCTCGAAAGTAACCGTAGCCAGTTCTGTACATCCATAGAAAGCCTGTGCTTCTATCTTTCTAACGTTAGACAGAATAGTGACGCTTGTCAGTTCCTTACAGTTCTGGAATGCCATCGTACCAATGGTTGTCAGGGCTCCACCAAAAGTGATGGACTGGAGTCCGCTGTAAGCAAATGCCGTCTTGCCAATCGTCTCGACATTTTTAGTGTCAATCGTCTTTAGGTTGGTAAGTCCGTTAAATGCTGATTCTTCAATAGTCTTGACAGAAGATGCCAATGTGACGGAAATTAGGTTGGTTGATTTACCAAAGGCACACATGCCGATGGTCTCTACACCAGACGGTACTTCGTAAGATGTCTCAGTTTTACCAGCAGGATATGCAACTAATGTCTTTCCACTTTTATCGAACAATACACCGTTCACACTCTTGTAGTTTTGGTTGCTACTATTGACATTGAAACTAAGTAGATGGTTCTCTGCGAGTGCATTGCCGGTAATTTCCTCAATACTGGCAGGAATAGTCAGGTTCTTGATATTGATATTGATGTTACCCGTAATCTTCTTGACTGGGATATTCTGGATGGCATCCTTGATTACAACTACATTATCAAGTAGGTATGCAGGAATGTTCTGATGACCGGAGTTGCTGCCGTCACCGACGCTGAAATATTCACCACTGGTACCCCACGAACCGCCTTTGTGATAGTACCACAGTCCCCCCAAACCGATTTTAAGGGTGTAACGCATCTTAGTGATGTCAACATTGTCAAGTATGCCCCAATCCTTGCTTCGGATATTTAATGTGTTTGCCTTGGTGCAATTGTCCAAAGCATGGCTTTCGATGCCGATGACATCATATTTTACTAAATCCATACCTTCCAACACCTTCAATGTGTCTTTAATTAAGATGGTGGAGATGGTAGTGGCATCTTCACAACCACTAACGGTGGCAGTATGATTCTCACTATTTAAGAGATAAATCACTTTCTCTCTTACTTCAGTGTTCTGTGCCCATATACTTACAGGCAAAAAGGTTAATAATGTAAATAATACTGAGGCAATCTTTTTCATATTACGTAATATTTTTTGTTTCAAATTAGGTATAGAGATTGCAAAGATAAATATTTTTTTTATAATCAAAGACTATTTTGCAAAAAATCTATAACTTTTCCAGAACCTCGAAGAACTCGCGGGCATAACGCTCCTTGCTGAAAAGCTGGGAGCGTTTCTTTGCTGCCTCACTCATTGTCTTTCGCTTCTCGGGGTGCTCATAGAGATCGAGGATGGCAGTGGCAATACGTTGGGGCAGTGTCTCGTCCACATCCAGCATCACGGCACAGTCTGCAGTGACTGTCTCGGGGATGCCTCCCTGATTGGTGGTGATGACAGGCAGACCTGTCGCCATCGCCTCGATACAGGTGAGTCCCAACGGCTCTTCCCAGACGGATGGGAGAACAGCAATATCAGCGAGGGAGAGTAATGACGGTATCTCTTGGTAGGGCTTGAACCCTGTGAAGATAATCTGCTGACGGACATCCCATGAGAGTTTAATCAGTTCCTCAATGAAGGGCGTCTTCCTAGCCTCGTTGCCATAGAACGAACCGCCAATAATCATTAGCTTAATATTCGGATAATCCTTCAGTTCATTCATCGCCAGGATGAGTGACCTTATTCCTTTTGCCGGTATGACACGTCCGGAAAATACTAGTACGAAATCATCGTCTTTCAGTTTGTAGTGGGGGCGGTTCTTAAGTTTGTAGTGGGGAAGGTCCTCAAGGGTGAACGCCTTGAGATTGATGCCGTTCATTACGGTAGCACACTTACGGTCAGTATCATAAATGGTCTGCACTCTTCCTCGGATATACTCGGATATACAGATGATCTTGTCCGTTCTTTTGTAGATATCCTTAATAGAAGGCGTATCAGCATTCATGAAGTCGTTATGCAGATGTATCACCACCTTCGACCCAAGATCCCGTGAGATCTTCAGTGCATATCCTGGGCGGTTCTCTATCAGTAATATA
>CACXQL010000004.1 GCA_902769805.1 uncultured Prevotellaceae bacterium | reverse complement strand
GTTACAAAATCAAGTCCGTTTCATTTCAAAAAACTACCTAATAGACTGAATTTCAATTATTTCAAAGAGCGATTAGTCCACTTTAACGGGACAGTAGTGGTTTATTATCTTGTTCTATGCTCGTTTATTAGAAATTTTCTCACGTTCAACAAAAGAAATAAATTACTTTTGTTCTCTCTTATTCGAAATTTTCGTACCTTTGCACCGATAAAATGGAGAATAATTGAAATGGGTATATTTGGTTTCTTTAATAAGGATAAAAAGGAAACGCTCGATAAGGGACTGGAGAAAACCAAGACGAGTGTGTTTGACAAACTGACACGTGCAGTGGCAGGTAAGTCGAAAGTGGATGATGATGTGTTGGATGACTTGGAGGAAGTGTTGATCACCAGCGATGTTGGTGTTGATACGACCTTGAAGATTATCAAACGTATTGAGGAGCGTGTGGCTCGCGACAAGTATGTTGGTACCAGTGAACTGAATGGTATCCTTCGTGATGAAATCGCCGCCTTACTCGCTGAGAATAATTCTGAAGACAATGACAACTGGGATTTGCCGGCAGATCATAAACCATACGTTATTCTCGTCGTGGGTGTCAACGGAGTTGGTAAGACAACGACTATCGGTAAACTTGCATGGCAGTTCAAGCAGGCCGGCAAGAAAGTCTATTTAGGTGCCGCTGACACTTTCCGCGCTGCCGCCGTAGAGCAGTTGTGTATCTGGGGGGAGCGTGTCGGTGTTCCCGTTGTCAAACAGCAGATGGGCAGTGACCCCGCTTCTGTTGCCTTCGACACTTTGAGTTCGGCAAAGGCAAATGATGCGGATGTTGTATTAATAGACACCGCAGGGCGCTTGCATAATAAGGTAGGACTCATGAACGAGTTAAAGAAAATCAAGGATGTTATGAAGAAAATCCAGCCCGAAGCTCCTGACGAGGTGATGCTCGTTTTAGACGGTTCTACTGGTCAGAACGCCTTTGAACAGGCAAAACAGTTCTCTGCCGTAACACAGATCACGTCTCTTGCGATTACCAAGCTTGATGGAACAGCAAAAGGCGGTGTCGTCATCGGCATCAGCGACCAGTTGAAGGTTCCTGTAAAATACATTGGATTAGGAGAGGGGATGGAAGACCTCCAATTGTTTAATAAGCGGCAGTTTGTAGACTCTCTGTTTAAGAATGAATAAGAAACCAACCATCGATTTCATCACATTAGGATGCTCAAAGAATCTCGTCGACAGTGAGACATTGATGGGACTCTTTGAATCACATGGATATCAGATAACACATGACAGTGATAATCCTCATGGCGAAATCGTGGTGATAAACACATGTGGTTTCATCGAGGATGCCAAGCAGGAAAGTATAGATACCATCCTTGAGTTCGCTCAGGAAAAGACTGAAGGTAGAATTGAAAGGCTCTATGTAATGGGTTGTCTTTCTGAGCGTTATCTTGCTGACTTGGAAAAAGAAATACCAGAAGTGGACGGCTGGTATGGGAAGTTCAACTATAAGCAGTTACTCTCAGATATCTCCGAGAACTCTGAGAACTCCGAACCCACCTCCCGTCACCTTACTACCCCCAGTCACTACGCCTATATCAAAATCAGTGAAGGCTGTGACCGTCATTGTGCCTACTGTGCCATTCCCATCATTACGGGTAGGCATCAGAGTCGTCCAATGGATGATATTTTGGATGAGGTACGTGCCTTGGTAAGGCGGGGAGTGAAAGAGTTCCAGATCATCGCCCAGGAACTGACTTACTATGGTATAGACATCGACGGCAAGCAACATATTGCTGAACTCATTGAACGGATGGCAGCTATCGACGGGGTAGAATGGATACGACTGCATTATGCCTATCCAGCTCATTTCCCATGGGATCTGTTACAAGTGATGAGAGAAAAGAAGAATGTGTGCAACTATCTCGACATTGCCCTCCAGCATATCAGTGATCACATGCTGGAGCGCATGCAACGCCATGTGACAAAAGAGCAGACTTACGCATTGATTAACAAGATCCGTGAGGAAGTGCCGGGTATCCATCTACGTACTACCTTGATGGTTGGTTTCCCTGGTGAGACAGATGAGGATTATCAGGAACTACTTGATTTCACGCGATGGGCCTGTTTTGAACGAATGGGTGCCTTCGCCTATTCCGAAGAGGACGGGACGTATTCCGCCCAACACTATCAGGATGATGTTCCTGCGGATGTAAAGCAGGCTCGTTTAGACCGCCTGATGCGAGTCCAACAGAATATCAGTGCAGAGATAGAGGCAGAAAAGATTGGACAGACACTTCGCGTCATCATCGACCGTCAGGAAGGTGACTGGTATGTGGGACGCAGTGAGTTCTGTTCCCCTGAAGTCGACCCGGAGGTACTAATACCTATTGATGAGCAACTGACTATCGGATCGTTCTATGACGTGAAGGTAACGGATGCGGAAGAATTTGACTTATACGCAACAACAAAATATGAATAACAAGGAATTTATCAGTCTACTGTCAGAACGTACCGGCTACGACCAAAAGGCGACTCAGAAACTGGTGAACAATGTCGTCACAGCTATGAGTGACGCTTTTGTCATGGACAACAGTGTCATCGTACCTAACTTCGGTGTCTTCGAAACTAAGAAAAAGATGGAACGTGTGATAGTGAATCCCTCTAGTGGACAGCGCATGCTCGTTCCACCAAAACTCGTATTGACGTTTAAACCGAATCAGACATGGAAAGATAAACTGAAAGGAGGACGTTGATATGGGTAAGCTGACGATACAAGAGATTGCGAGGATCCTCGTAGATAAGAATAAGCTGTCGCAAAAGGAAGCCAACCAGTTTGCTGCAGTCATGTTTGAGATCATCCAGCAAAAGCTGGATAGTGAGGGACTGGTAAAAGTCAAGGGACTGGGTACCTTTAAGATGATTCGTGTAGAAGCACGTGAGAGTGTGAGTGTACGTACCGGTGAGCGTGTGATGATTGACAGTCATGCGAAGGTGACCTTCACACCTGATGCCACCATGAAAGAACTGGTAAACAAACCTTTCTCCCAGTTCGAGACCGTCATCCTCAATGAAGGCGTGGAGTTTGACGACCTTGCCGATGACCTTACAGAAGAGGAGCTGGCAGAGGTGGAGCGTATGGAAGAGGAACCCATAGAAAAGCCTGAAGTGCCCATTAACCCCATTAACCCCACTGATCCCATTAACCCCACTGATCCCATTGAACCTACTGAACCAACAGCTCAACAGCAACCGTTATTAGAACTTGTAGAAGATGAAAAAGAAGAGATTCCTCAAGAAGAACCTCAACGAGAGGAACCAATATATTATGAAGATGATGAATCATCCGGTTCTTGGCTGAAAGTCTTGGGCTATATTCTCCTGACACTGGCACTGATGGCCGCATCAGCATACGGAGGATATTGGTATGCACATCATGAAGATTTTTTCGACTTTGCAAAAGAAAAGCCTACCACTGCTCCTGACGTGATAGCGACAGACAGCATCGAAGATATGTCAGCAGACACGACAGCCACCGCTATTGAGAAACTTCCTGAAACTGAGCAACCAGCACCAGAGTCGAAGAAAGAAGAACAGCCTGCGGCAGAAACGAAGAAAGACGAGGAGCCTTTCTGGAAGAAATATGAGGCAATGGATATCCGTGTGCGTACAGGTGCCTATCATATTATAGGAACCGACCATGAGGTGAAAGCCCGTAAAGGGGAGACCTTGGCACGTATCGCCCGCCGCGAGTTAGGCGAGGGTATGTCCTGCTATATGGAAGTATATAATGGCATGAAACCTGACTCCATACTGAAAGAAGGACAGATCGTCAATGTTCCCAAACTGAAGTGGAAGAAAAGAAATTAAAAAAGAAAAGGCTCCTCGTTGTGGGGAGCCTTTTATGATGGATGGATTCTTATTAATAGAATATCATCGACAACAGATAGGCGACAATAGTAGAGGTGAACACACACACCAGACCTGGCATCATAAAGGAGTGGTTGAGCAAGTATTTACCTATCACTGTCGTGCCCGAACGGTCGAAGTTCACCGTTGCAATATCTGAAGGATAGTTCGGGATGAAGAAATAACCATAGACGCTGGGGAGTACACCCAGGAGTACGGGACCTGCAATACCCAGAGAGTAGGCGAGAGGTAACATGGCAACGACGACGGCTCCCTGTGAGTTGATCAGTACAGATACTAGGAAGAACACGATGGCGATAGACCAGGGAAACTCCTTTACGACATCGGCAAGCATCGCCTGCATCGTATCCATATAATTAGAGAAATAGGTGTCGGCAAGCCAGGCGATACCATAGATGGCGACGACGGCAACCATACCAGACTGCCACACAGGACCAGCCACAGCCTTCTTAGGTGATGCCTTGCAGAAGATAATCATCAGAGCTGCTGCCATAATCATCACAATCTGGATGACGAGGTTCATAGCAAGCGGTTTCTTGAAAGTCTCTGTCAATCCCGCAACAGAAATCTTTGCCTTCACCAACTGATCAGCTGTCAGCGTAACAGAGTCACTGACTACTAAGGGGTCGGCACCTTTCACGGCACGTAGGGTGTCATAGGCTGGCAGGGCACTCTGGAAGATGGCGAAGAAGACGATAACGGCAAGGGCACCTAAGAAGATGAATACCGCATTCTTTGACGACTGTGGGATATGCTTATCTAAGGTTGTAGCCGAGCCGCCATAGATATACTCATATTGTGCAGGGTCTTTTAGCTTTGCCTGGAAACGAGGGTCTTTGTCGAGATCGAGTCCGCGATGATAAGAAGCAGCGGCAGCAGCCATCAAGCCACAGAGACAGGCGGGGATGGAGATCATCAGCACACCCGGTATACTGATGTCAAAATGGTTGGCATTCGATATCGTCACAAAGGCGACTACGGCTGCAGCGATAGGAGAACAGGTGATACCCACCTGCGAGGCGATAGAAGCGACACCACAGGGTCGTTCAGGACGGATTCCTTTCTTTAACGCAATATCACAGATAATGGGCATCAAGGTATATACCACGTGTCCTGTACCAACCAGTACTGTCAGGAAGAATGTACACAGCGGAGCGAGGAAAGTGATACGGTCAGGATGCTTACGTAATAACCGCTCGGCTATCTGTATCAACCAGTCCATACCTCCCGATGCCTGCATGATACCAGCACAGGTAACGGCAGCGATAATAATGTATATCACATCGGTAGGGGGATTACCTGGTTTCAGTCCGAAACCGAAAACCAAGAGTGCCAGTCCGATACCTGAAATAGCACCAAGGGCAAGACTGCCATAACGGGAACCTACCCATAAAGCTCCTAATACGATGAAGAGCTGAAGAATCATCAAAATATCCATATCGTTTTCAGTTATTAGTATTATTTGTCGACAAAGTTACGAATAAGTGAGAAGAAAACCAAATTTTATTTGAATTTTCTCGAAAGGCTACGGGTAGGCGAACGTAGTTCGGGAATGCGGAAGTAACTTCGACGGTAGTCGAAGGTCAAAGGTCGAAGGTCAAAAAGAAATCCGCAGGACTGAGAAGTCTTGTGGATTCTTTGGTCTTTCATAGAATATTTATTTTACTCCTTGCCTATAGCCTCAATGACCTTCACCCATTCCGTTTCTGCCTCGAAACCGAACTTGTTATCGGTTAGACGTATGAACGATGCGAAAAGTTGCAACGATGAACGAAAGAACACGGCATAAAGACATCATAAAAAAGAAAAGACAAACTTGCGTTTGTCTCTCTTGTACACCCGCAGGGGTTCGAACCCTGGACACCCTGATTAAGAGTCAGGTGCTCTACCAACTGAGCTACGGGTGCATCATCTTATTTGCGGCTGCAAAGGTACTAACTATTTTTCATTCCCACAAACTTTTCAATGACTTTTTTCAAAAAAGTAAGAAAAAGGCTCCGAAGATTTATTCGGAGCCTTGATTATTTGATTGTTTCTGGTGTTTCTTACATGAATGCAATGGTTAGTCCAGCCATCACAATGCTGACCATAGACATCAACTTAATGAGGATATTCAAGGACGGACCAGAAGTGTCTTTGAACGGATCACCGACAGTGTCGCCGACGATACATGCCTTATGGGCAAAGGACCCCTTGCCACCAAAGGCACCTTCCTCGATATTCTTCTTGGCGTTGTCCCATGCACCGCCAGCATTCGCCATAAAGACTGCCAAGGTGAAACCGCCAGCCAGTCCACCGACAAGCAGTCCGAGGACACCAGCAACACCGAGGATGATACCTACGAGGATAGGAATAACGATAGCAAGGATGGACGGGATAATCATCTCATGCTGGGCAGCACGAGTGGAGATTTCCACACAACGTCCATAGTCAGGCGTACCTGTACCCTCGAGGATACCTGCAATCTCACGGAACTGACGACGAACCTCCTGTACCATCTTCTCAGCAGCGCGGCCTACAGCCTCCATGGTCATACCACAGAAGAGGAATGCTGCCATAGCACCGATGAAGGCACCAACAATCACTCTGGGGTTCATGAGGTTTATCTGGAAGTAATTCATGAAATCAGGAATAGTGGCATCAGCAGCGGAGATGGTCTGACCTGCAACATTCGTCAGTGTCTCACCGGCACGTTCCATGGCTATCTTTATTTCCTCGATATACGAAGCCAACAGGGCGAGGGCAGTAAGGGCAGCAGAACCAATGGCGAAGCCTTTACCAGTCGCTGCGGTAGTGTTACCAAGTGCATCGAGGGCATCAGTACGATGGCGTACCTCTTCGCCCAGCTGACACATCTCAGCATTACCGCCTGCATTGTCGGCAATAGGTCCGTAAGCATCTGTAGCCAGAGTGATACCCAGCGTGGAGAGCATACCAACTGCAGCGATACCGATACCATAGAGACCATGCGACAGGCTCTCAGATGACATCGAGAGGTCGAAGCCGTTGGCACAGAGATAACTCATCATGATGGCAACACCAATGGTGATGACTGGAATACAGGTAGAAATCATACCCGTACCAATACCTTTAATAATAACGGTAGCAGCACCTGTCTGACCTGCCTCGGAAATCTTCTGGGTAGGCTTGTAGCTGTGAGAGGTATAGTATTCCGTTGCCTGACCGATAATCACACCTGCAGCCAAGCCTGAGATAACAGAGAAGGAGAGACCTAACCAGTTCTCGATACCTAAGAAATAAAGGATTCCGAAAGTGGCAATGGCGATGAGCACAGCACTCACGTTAGTTCCTAATGATAGTGATCGGAGCAGATCCTTCATCGTAGCACCTTCCTTCGTCCTTACCAGGAATATACCGAAGAGTGAGAGGAACACACCAACGGCGGCTATCAGCATCGGTGCAATGACAGCCTTCAACTGTATCTCAAGACCTGCCACGCCAAAGGCTGCAGCACCAAGGGCAGCTGTTGAAAGGACACTACCACAATAGCTCTCATAGAGGTCGGCACCCATACCTGCGACATCACCCACATTGTCACCTACATTGTCAGCGATGGTAGCTGGGTTGCGAGGATCATCTTCAGGAATATCTGCCTCCACCTTACCTACGATATCCGCACCGACATCAGCAGCTTTCGTATAGATACCACCTCCGACACGAGCAAAGAGCGCCTGTGTAGAAGCACCCATACCAAAGGTCAGCATAGTCGTTGTGATAGAAATTAGACTGTCGTCTGTCAGTCCGTTCAATGCCACAAACCAGCATGCGATATCCAACAAGCCAAGACCTACGACGGTGAGACCCATGACGGCACCAGAACGGAAAGCCACTTTCAAGCCACCGTCCAGACTCTTACGGGCTGCATTAGCCGTACGGGCAGAGGCATAGGTGGCTGTCTTCATGCCAAAGAAACCTGCTAAACCAGAAAAGAGACCACCAGTTAGGAATGCAAACGGAACCCATGGATTCTGTACATGGAGTACATACGCCATGAAGGAGAACAGGGCACAGAGGACGACAAAGACGATGGCGACGACTTTGTACTGCTGTTTCAGGTATGCCATAGCACCTTTACGTACATAGAGTGCAATCTCACGCATACGAGGTGTCCCCTCGTCAGACTTCATCATGCTCTTGAAGAAGTACCATGCCATTCCCAATGCCACAACGGAGGCAATGGGAACGAGCCAAAATACACTTGGAATATTCATACTATGTTTTTAGTTTAAAGTTTAATGTTTAATGTTTAAAGTTAGGATTACTCTTCGCTACCAAACTCAGAGAGTTCTTCCGCCTCCTCGTCGGGATCGGCTTCTATCTCGAATGTGGTGCGATAATTATCCTCATTGATATCATCTTCATTGAACTCGTCAATTTCCTCTTCCTCCTCCTGATTATTGAAATGCTCTTCCTCATCCATGTCTTCAGCATCATCCAGAGAGTCAAACTTCATCCTAGGTTTAATGGTCTCTGGCTTTAACTTCGCAAAGATAGCTTCCACCCATGTACCTTTCTCTACTTCAAGGACTTCATAGCCGTCAGCGACTTTCTTTTCATACATACCACCTTTCTTATGCAGGCGATCCTTGGGAAGAGTAGTGGTGGAGACATCAAAACCACTCTCGATAATATCCTGAATAGATTGGGACAGAGAATCCCATCCGCCACCAAAGTTACGCTCCAGGACCTCTATGAGTTTAGAGGCGGAGATATGGCGTATGTTCTCATACGTCAAGTCTGTG
Source organism: uncultured Prevotellaceae bacterium (assembly GCA_902769805.1). GTDB lineage: Bacteria > Bacteroidota > Bacteroidia > Bacteroidales > Bacteroidaceae > Prevotella. The sequence goes on along the minus strand of CACXQL010000004.1, from coordinate 50,650 downwards.
ACGCGAAGGATAGGACGCTTACGGACTGCCCATATAACCTTATTATTCTCATCCAGTGTTACAACTCCAACTTTATATCCTTGTTTTTCATACGATTTCCGGATGGGAGCCTTATCTTCTTTCAACTCTTCAATGCTGAAGGCTGAGCGAATAATATCTACATAATGCCGTAGGTTATCTTTTATCTCTGCATCCTTACTACCACTATCCAGCATTCGCAATACGTCATTTTCCTGGATATCCCATACAGAACTTTTTGTCAGTGTTTTAAGGCTTAATGCTTGTTTCGAAGATGTTTCTTTCATATTTATTCAAATAATTATACTTATGTGCTGCAAAGGTAATGTAAAAGTATCGAAAAACAAGTATTTCCATGATATTTTTTCTTAATTCTTGTTTTTTTGTTTCCTTATTCGTATCTTTGCACAAGAATATGAGTGAGCCGTTAGCAGAAAGACTAAGACCAAAGACCCTTGATGACTATATCGGACAGGAACATCTGGTAGGAGAGGGGGCTGTCTTGCGTAAGATGATTGACGCAGGACGTATCACCTCTTTTATTTTATGGGGACCTCCTGGAGTGGGAAAGACGACTTTGGCTCAGATTATCGCCCATCGCCTGGAGACTCCTTTCTATACGCTCTCTGCTGTGACCAGTGGTGTGAAGGATGTTAGGGATGTGATAGAGAAAGCTCAGAAGGGCAGGTTCTTCAATGAGGCTTCACCTATTTTATTTATAGACGAGATACACCGTTTCTCGAAATCGCAGCAGGACTCCCTGTTAGGAGCTGTAGAGAAAGGTATCGTAACACTGATTGGTGCCACCACGGAGAATCCCTCCTTTGAAGTCATCCGTCCTTTATTGTCCAGATGTCAGTTGTATGTATTGAAGTCCCTCGAGAAAGCAGACCTGATGAAGTTGTTGAACAGGGCTGTCACAGAGGATGTGTTCCTTAAAGAGCGTGAGATAGAACTGAAAGAGACGGGAGCATTACTGCGATATAGTGGGGGAGATGCACGAAAGTTACTCAATATTCTTGAATTAGTTGTTGAGTCGGCTAACCCCAATGAGACGATAGTCATTACTGACCAACTCGTGGCGGAACGATTGCAACAGAATCCGTTGGCATACGACAAGGACGGTGAGATGCATTACGACATCATCTCTGCCTTTATCAAAAGCATTCGTGGTTCTGACCCTGATGCGGCACTCTATTGGCTTGCCAGGATGATAGAGGGTGGGGAAGCCCCTGAGTTCATAGCCCGCCGACTCATTATCTCTGCCGCAGAGGATATCGGACTGGCAAATCCTAATGCCTTGCTGCTTGCTAATGCTGCCTTCGATGCCGTGATGAAGATAGGATGGCCTGAGGGCAGGATTCCACTGGCGGAAGCCACTGTCTATCTTGCCACATCACCAAAGAGCAACTCTGCTTATTTGGGTATTGATGCCGCATTGGAATTAGTAAGGCGTACAGGAAACCAGCCGGTACCGCTTCCTATCCGTAATGCGCCAACCCAGCTGATGAAAGAACTGGGCTATCATGACGGCTACTTGTATCCACATGATTATCCTGGTCATTTCACACCACAACAGTATCTCCCTGATGCCTTGACACAAGAGCGTCTGTGGCATGGTCAGCATTCTCCCTCAGAACAGAAACTGTATGAGCGGATGGTGAATTATTGGGGAGAACGCTATGAGGATAAGAAATGAATGGGCGATATTATGATAAATAGACAAGATGGAATATAACGCGATTGTCACCCAGGTGATAGAGTTTCTTGGTACTTTTGCTTTTGCTATTTCAGGTATCAGACATGCTGCTGCCAAACATTTCGACTGGTTTGGGGGATATGTATGCGGCATTGCTGTGGCTATTGGCGGAGGTACTATTCGGGATGTCATGCTGGGAACAACACCATTCTGGATGACAAATCCTTTCTATATGATATGTACTGCCATGGCGTTGCTTTTCGTTGTTGTTTTCTCAAAACACATGGAAGGACTCAGAAATACATGGTTTGTCTTCGATACATTAGGTCTTGCACTTTTCACGATTGCAGGCATTCAAAAATCACTCTTATTTGGGCATCCGTATTGGGTTGGTATCATTATGGGATGTATTACGGGATCTGCAGGTGGCGTTATCCGTGATGTGCTGCTTAATAACGAACCCGTCATCTTTCATAAAGAGATTTACGCAATGGCTGCCATTCTTGGCGGAATCACATACTGGATAATGGATGTCTTGCAATTACCTATAGAAATCACTGTTATTTCATCTTTTTGTGTGACCTGTCTGATTCGTTTCCTAGCTGTCAAATACCATTTGTCTCTTCCAACATTAAAAAACGAGTAGGATAAAGTTCCTACACTTTCTTATTTATCATAATGTCGATTATGTACAAAAGATAGCCGCCGCCTATCGAGGTGTTTGCTCGAGGCTATCTTCCCCTGATTCATAACAGGTCAGTAGCGAACGCTGCAGACATTGGCAGCGAACGCTGTCGATATTAGCAGCGGGCGCTGCTAATAACAGCACCGACCGCTGCTATACTGACAAGAACGCCACTTTCACCCAGAAAGTGCCTGTCGTTCACCCCGTTATAATGGTTCCTTCCTCCATCGGGAAGTATCGGAGCGAACGACAACTGTAGATCATGGGGGTGGTTCTGATACTATTTTAGATTATAACGTTATATTGACTGAAAAAGTAGGAAAGCATTATTTTTGTACGTGACAAGATACATTTATTTAAGAAAATATGTAACTTTGCAAACAGAAATAACAATAAACTAATATAAAACATAAAATAAAATGAAGAAACTATTATTATCCATCGCAGCAATGACAGCCATCACGACCTGTAATGCACAGAAGGGTCTGGTGCTCTATTATTCAGAGACAGGCAGTACGAAAACCGTAGCAGAGGAGTTGCAGAAACAACTGAACGCAGACATCGAGAGCATCGAGGCTGTAGAACCTTATTCCGGAAACTTCCAGGAGACGATACAGCGCGGACAGCGGGAGATGCAGAATGGAGAATGGCCTGCCCTCAAACCCCTCCAGAAGAAGATTGCCGACTATGACATCATTTTCCTCGGCTACCCTATCTGGTTTGGAACTTATGCTAATCCTATCGCATCCCTTGTGAAGAGCAACGACTTCGCAGGAAAAACGATCGTTCCTTTCTGCACCTTCGGCAGTGGCGGACTGAACACTTCCACGGAGGCGTTGAAGAAAGCACTTCCCAATGCCACCGTCAAAGAAGGCTATGGGGTACGCTCCGCCAGAGTGACAGCCGCAGCGAAAGAGCTTGACCGTTTCTTAAAGGAGAACGGATACAAGGAGGGAAAGGTTGAGAAACTGCCTGACTACTCCACACAGCAGCCACTGACCGCCCATGAGCGACAGGTCTTTGAGACTGCCTGTTCCAGTTATCAGTTCCCCCTCGGCACACCGGTATCAGTAGGTAAGCGTAAGACACCCGACAGCATGGACTATAAATATACTGTCACCAGCCGCGGCATGGACGGCAAAGAGGCTACCTCCATCATCTATGTCACCGTTCCTGATGAAGATCGTAACAAACCAGAGTTCACACAAGTAGTCCGCTAAGACTAATACCCATATGAGAGAGTTGAAAGTCACCATCTGTACCCATGCCGCAGAGTTGCCTGCCATACTGGAAGGCAACTACTTCCACAGCCCAGAGCTGATGGAGCTCTGCGAGAAGACGCCGCGCCTAAAGCCCTATATGGCTGTGGTGACGGGCGCTGGGGGACAGGTGGTGGCTCACATGCTCGCCACCATGCGTTTCCGACGCTCATGGATGCCACCTTATTTATATATGCATGTCAGGGTGATGGGCGAAGGTGTCTACCATCATGTCGATGAAGAGTGTAACAAGCAATATCTCTTCGGACTCATGGCGGAAGCTATCACGGAACGCTTACAGAACCACAGCTTATATATAGAGTTCAGTCATCTCTCGCAAAAGATGTTTGGCTATAAAGACCTGAAGCGCATGGGATATTTCCACGTGAAATGGATGAATATACATAACTCGCTGCATTCGCGGACACCAGAGAACCGTATTACCGACAAACAACTGAGGCGCGTAGAGGCAGCTATGGAACGTGGAGCTGAGACCAAGCTTGTAGAGACAGAGGAGGAGTTTAAGCTGTTCTCCAAGTTGTTGCGCCGTCATAACTGGCTAAAGCCACGACGATACCTTCCAGACGATGCTTTCTTCCGTGGGATGATGAAGAGCCAGCGTTGTCGTCTCTTCATCACGAAATACCATGAGAAAGTCATCGGATGCTGTGCCTGTGTTCATTCTGAGGGCGACCTGTATCTGTGGTATTCCGCCTCACGCAGAAAGAGTTATGCGCGACTGCACCCGAATGCCGTCACCATCTGGAATGCCATCAAGAAAGCCCATGAGGAAGGGATGCAGCATTTCCGTTTTGTGGATGTAGGTCTACCCTTCCGCAAGAATCCTTACCGTGACTTCATCCTGAGTTTCGGGGGTAAGGAGACTACCAGCTTCCGATGGTTCCGTATCAGTATCCGATGGGTGAACGCCATTGCCTCATGGTGGTGGAGAGAGTGATGAGAGGTGGCTATATAATAAATCTTACTCTTTTGCGTTATATTTAGTGATGAAATTGAAATATTATCTTCTCACTATACTCTTGCTGCTCATGGGCAGTACCATGCTCCATGCACAGTCGTTCACTCTCTCAGGCACCGTCAGCGACGAGGAAGGAAACGCTGTGGAACTGGCAACGGTGAGCTGTTTGGAACAAGGTGCCGTGACAATGGCAAACCTGAAAGGAGAATACTCGTTAACGCTGAGATCAGCAGACTCTGTGGTTGTCAAATACTCGATGGTTGGTTTTCAGACCACCACACGCGTGCTACGTAATCCGAAAGGCAAGCAGCGACTGCTGATTACACTGCGTCCTATGAAAGAACTCGACGAGGTCGTCGTCACAGAGAGACGTCGTCAGACCACTGGTACGGAGCAGCTTGACACGAAGAATATCAAGCAGACACCTTCCACTTCAGGCAATGCCGTTGAGGAACTTGTACAACAACAGGCTGGCGTGTCAAGTCACAATGAGATGTCAAGTCAATACAATGTCCGAGGCGGTTCCTTTGACGAGAACTCCGTATACATCAACGGTACGGAAGTCTACCGTCCCCTACTCGTCCGCAGCGGACAACAGGAAGGACTCTCCGTCATTAACAGTGACATGGTGGAGAAGATCGGCTTCTCCTCTGGCGGTTTCGAGGCAAAATACGGTGACAAGATGTCAAGTGCACTGGATATCCAGTATCGCAAGCCTACCCGACTGGAAGGTAACCTGCAGGCATCGCTCTTAGGAGGCAGCGTCTTCCTTGGCTACGGCAACAAGAAATTCTCAATGAGCCATGGCGTACGCTATAAGACGAACCGCTATCTGTTAGGGTCTTTGGAGACTAAAGGAGAATACAAACCAAACTTCCTCGACTACCAGACCTATATCACCTGGCATCCCAATAAACGGTGGGACCTGGAAGTTATTGGAAATATCTCAGAGAATCACTATAACTTCGTTCCCAGTGACCGTGAGACCTCTTTTGGAACGATGCAAGACGTGAAATCTTTCAAGGTGTATTTCGACGGACAGGAAAAAGATATCTTCCGTACCCTTTTCGGCACTGCGTCTATTACCTACCATCCGACGGAAAAGACACACGTGAAGATACAGGCTGCCGCCTTCCACACGAAAGAACAGGAGACCTACGATATCCAGGGACAGTATTGGCTGGATGATACACAGACATCCGAGAACTTAGGCGTGGGAACATATATGGAACATGCCCGCAACTATCTCACCGCCAATGTGGAGAATATCAAGCTGACCGTCAACCATAAGGCAAAGCGACACGACATTGAGGGTGCCCTCACTATGAAATGGGAAGAGATAGAGGAGAACGCACGAGAATATGAGATGCGTGACTCCAGCGGTTACAGCATCCCCCACAAGGCAGACAGGTTAGACCTCATCTACTCCCTCGCCTCGAAGAACAAGATATCCTCCACCCGACTGGAGGCATACTTGCAAGATACTTACCGTTTCCAGTCTGGTCCTGCGGAGAAGCCTAACCTATGGACACTGAATCTCGGAGTACGACTGGCAAACTGGAGCTATAACAAAGAGACGATTATCTCACCACGAGTCTCTCTGGCGATGATTCCAGGTTTCAATGAGGACATGACCTTCCGCTTGTCTACTGGTCTCTACTATCAAGCACCTTTCTATAAGGAACTGCGTGACACCAGTACCATCAACGGCAGGACAGTGGTAACCTTGAATAATGATATCAAGAGCCAACGATCCATACATATCGTGGGAGCTTTTGACTACCGTTTCCGGATGGCAGGCCGTCCATTCCGCTTTACGGCAGAGGCATACTATAAAATCATGGATAACCTCGTACCGTATAATGTACAGAACATGAAGGTGGTGTATTACGGACAGAACATGGCGAAAGGCTATGCGGCAGGTCTTGACCTGAAACTCTACGGAGAGTTCGTGCCTGGTACCGATTCATGGTTGACATTCTCCATCATGAGTACACGTCAGACCATCAACGGCATCAGCGTACCGTTACCTACAGACCAGCGATGGGGCGTGAACTTCCATTTCACTGACTATTTCCCTGGTACGGAGAGATGGAAGATGACACTACGACTCGCTTTTGCAGACGGTCTTCCCTTCGGTGCCCCACACAGAGGACTGGAATACCAGCAGTTCCGTGCCCCGGCCTACAAGCGCGCCGACATCGGTATGAGTTTCCTTGCCTATCAGCGCAACCAAGACCGTTCTTCCTTTGGTATCAGGAAGGTTTGGCTGGGTATCGACGGACTGAATATCTTCGGTATCTCGAATGTCAACAGCTACTACTGGGTTACCGATGTCACCAACAAGCAATTTGCCGTTCCGAACTACCTGACGGGCAGACAAATCAATGGAAAGGTTATTGTTGAGTTTTAATAATGTTTAATTATTAATACTTGATTCTCATTTCTCAATTATTTGTTGTACCTTTGCATCATTATTTGTACAATTAATATTATTACAATATGAAGATTTCACACATTGAACATCTGGGCATCGCCGTCCAGAGCATTGAAGAGAGCCTGCCGTTCTTTGAGAACGTCCTGGGACTGAAGTGTTATGCCGTTGAGACGGTAGAGGATCAGAAAGTAAAGACCGCCTTCCTGAAGTGCGGTGAGGTAAAACTGGAACTGCTGGAGCCAACATCTCCTGAGAGCACCATCCAGAAATGGCTTGACAAGGGCAATAAAGGTGTACATCATGTAGCATTCTGCGTAGAAGATGGTGTTGCCAACGCACTTGCTGAAGTCAGCGAGAAGGGTGTCCGTCTGATTGACGAGAAACCTCGCAAGGGTGCTGAGAACCTGAACATCGCTTTCCTGCATCCAAAATCAACAGCAGGTATATTAACTGAACTTTGTGAACATTAATATCATTATGAGTAAGCAATTAGAAAAAATCAAGCAACTCATCGAGAAGCGCGAACAAGCTCGTCTCGGTGGTGGTGAGAAAGCTATACAGAAGCAGCACGACAAAGGAAAGTATACAGCACGTGAGCGTATTGAGATGCTGCTTGACAAAGGTTCGTTCGAAGAGTATGACATGTTCAAGGAACACCGTTGCCATAATTTCGGCATGGAGAAGAAACAGTTCCTCGGTGACGGTGTCGTTGCAGGTAGTGGTACCATTGACGGTCGTCTGGTATTCATCTTCGCACAGGACTTCACCGTACATGCCGGTTCTCTGTCAGAGACCATGAGTCAGAAGATCTGTAAGGTCATGGATATGGCGATGAAGATGGGAGCTCCTGTCATCGGTATCAACGACTCAGGCGGTGCCCGTATTCAGGAGGGTATCAATGCCCTTGCCGGTTATGCTGAGATTTTCGAGCGCAATATCCTTGCCTCTGGTGTGATTCCCCAGATATCAGGTATCTTCGGTCCCTGCGCAGGCGGTGCCGTCTACTCCCCTGCCCTCACCGACTTCACCTTGATGATGGAAGGCACATCCTATATGTTCCTCACTGGTCCGAAAGTGGTGAAGACTGTTACGGGAGAGGACATTGACCAGGAGCACCTCGGTGGTGCAAGCGTACACGCTTCCAAGTCTGGTGTGACACACTTCACTGCAAAGACGGAGGAAGAGGCTGTTGAGATGCTGAAGACCTTACTGAGCTACATCCCATCCAACAATATGGAGGTAGCTCCACGCAAACAGTGTACAGACCCTATTGACCGTCTTGAGGACTCTCTGAATGAGATTATTCCAGAGAATCCCAATGAGGCATATGATATGTACAAGGTCATCAGTGCTGTCGTTGATGACAACGAGTTCTTCGAGGTACAACCGAAGTTCGCCAAGAACATCATCGTCGGCTTTGCCCGTTTCAATGGACAGAGCGTAGGTATCGTCGCAAACCAGCCTTCATGCTATGCTGGCGTTCTCGATGTTAACGCCTCACGTAAGGGTGCCCGCTTCGTACGCTTCTGCGATGCCTTCAATATTCCTATCGTATCACTGGTCGACGTACCGGGATTCCTGCCAGGTACTGGCCAGGAGTACAATGCTGTCATCCTGCACGGTGCCCAGCTGTTATATGCCTATGGAGAGGCTACCGTACCCAAGATCACCGTTACCCTGCGTAAGTCATACGGAGGTTCTCACATCGTGATGGGTTCTAAGCAGCTGCATACCGACCTTAACTACGCTTGGCCCTCTGCCGAGATTGCAGTAATGGGTGCTTCCGGTGCCGCTGCCGTTCTCTATGCCAAGGAGGCAAAGGCAAAGAAAGAGGCTGGTGAAGATGTGAAGGCATTTATCGCCGAGAAAGAGGAAGAGTACAATGAGCTCTTCGCTAATCCTTATCAGGCTGCCAAGTACGGTTATATTGACGATGTCATCGAGCCACGCAACACGCGTTTCCGCATCTGTCGTGCCCTTGCCCAGCTTGCCACCAAGCGCGATGCACTGCCTGCAAAGAAACATGGTAATATTCCTATGTAAAAAGTGATGCTTATGAAGAACGAAGTATATGCAGCCATCGCCATGGCACTTTACGAGTTCAAGGGGAATAACGTCCACGACAAAGAGCCTGGTATCATCACCATTCAGGAGAAACAGACACAGTGGAACGGTTATGCCCAGACAATGACAGAACATCCATAAATAAACATTACAATGAAAAAGGAATATAAATATACCATTAATGGTAACCAATATGAGGTTATCATTGGCGATATCGCCGAAAACACAGTCACTGTCACCGTGAATGGTGAGGAGTACACAGTGGAAATGGAGCCAGAACCTGAAGAGGAGAAAAAGGTGGTGGTTCGCAAGCCTGTTGCAGCAGAAAGCGCAGATAACTCTGAGAACTCCGAGAATTCTGCCAATATCAATACGAACAATGCTATCAAGGCTCCCCTTCCCGGTGTCATCACAGAAATCTGTGTCAATGTCGGTGACGAAGTCAATGCCGGCGATACTGTTGTCGTATTGGAGGCGATGAAGATGGCTAACAATATCGAGGCAGAGAAGGCTGGTAAGATTACAGCTATCTGTGTAAAACCTGGACAGACTGTCATGGAGGACGATGCACTGGTGGTTATCGAATAAGCCTCAGCGAATATGCTAATAACAACAAGCCTGCAATTACTGCGGGCTTGTTTTTTTTGAAAACCTTTAAATCTTGTCTGAAAACCTTTAAATCTTGTCTGAAAAGACAAATTAAATGGTCTGAACCATTGTCAAACAAACAATTTATTATATCTTTGCCTGTAAATTCAATGAATATGATTTTTACCCAAACAAACACAACTATGAAAAAAGGTTTACTCACTATGCTACTATGTGTAGCCGCCACGCTGACCGCAATGGCACAGTGGCAACCCAGTGACAACGACATGAAGGCAGTTGCCACGCTTGACGAGCCTAGCAAATTTGTTTTTTCCTCTCCAATGAACATCCAGACGGACGACGGCAAGACCGTCTGCGCTTGGCGAAAAGTTTCAATGACAGACCCTGACACCGGTGAGGAATATGATAAGGCACGTTTCCTGCTGTATTATCAGATTTACGACGTTGACGGCAACCCCACATTGCCCGGCGAGGGCATCTGTGTGTCCAAGCAGCGCACGAACAGTGCCGTCTTTGGTCAGCTGTCAGCTGCGATGGCTTCGAATGGCGACATCTTGCTGACCTATACCGACCAGCGCGAATTTGACGAGAAGACACAAGAGTATATTGACAAGGTATATCTCTACCGCTATACACAGGCTGGCGAGTCGGTGTGGTCGAAAGACGGCGTACAGCTGCCTGACCTGCGCAAAGATTTGGTGACGAGCAAAAGAAGATTTTATAAAGTACCGCAGGTGTGCGTCAGTGGCGATTACATCTATTTCTCTTGCAACTATGAAGAGAATGATGGTACTATGAACTATCATTACTTTTATGAGATAGCCTGTCTGGACCAGAACGGCAATATCCTCTCGTCGGACATCCAGGAAAACCCGACGCTCTTCAACACCATGAGCCCTGCCCCCGACGGCAGCGTGTATTTCATCGTGCCGAACCATACAGACAAAGTGAAATATCAATGCTTTGGCTTGAACGGCATGCGCATTGGTCCCGACTGTAAGAACATATGGGCAGACGTAGTGACGGTGGAGCCCGACAATGTGGCTGACATGCAAGCTACTGACCAAGGCGTATTTGCCATGATAGATGAATTTAAGTACCAGACCTACAAAGACGGCAGTCTGCTGATGCTGTATCACGTAGCAGAACCCCCTACAAGACCGAGACAGTTGCATTACAATCGCTTGATGCCCGACGGCACTGTGTTGGAGCACAGTGTGGAAACGGGTGACAGCCTTGCTTCGGATTATCTCTATGACTGGGTGATAGAGGATGGCACCATCACGACCTTTGAAAGCAGAATCTATGCACAAGACGCATTATTCACTTACAGTTGCCATCTGTGGATGAACAGACTGAACATTGACGGCACTCCCCTCTGGACAGACAAGGCAGGACACTCGGTCATGATGAAGGAAGACCAGATTTACAGTATTCTCGGCGCATCGACGAAAGATGGCATCTACTATGTGTTCTATTATGTGACACTGCCTGATCCTAAAGCAAATATAGAACCTCATCCTCAGTGCTATGTCGAGGCATACGATGCCAACGGCAATCTGCTGTGGAACAGACCTGTGCTGGACGGTGCTGTCCCATATCGCGCCAGCCTGTGCTATCAAGACTACATGATGAAACCGATTTTCGTGCAAGGCGGTGAAGAGGAGCAAGAAGGTATTATGATGGCATTCATTGATCCCACAGATGACAGCCAAGCCGTCATTCCTAACGGCTTGCTACCTGGCGAGTTCAGCATCAATGGCAGTGGCGGCAAAGTGAGATTCGCGACAGGTAACCTGGAATATCGATCCGCATACGATGTCTATCGCTTTGCCGGCGGTCAAAACAGAGTGCTCAACTACATCAACACCTTCGTGAAATATCCGAAGAACAATTTTGAATTTGTAGACCTGCTGAGATGGAACGAAGACTTTGGCACCCATCCTATTCAGAATCTTGGCAACAAGACGGACGACTGGCGCCTGCTGACAGACATAGAGTGGAAGTACCTCCTGGAGATCCGTCCGAATGCTGCGCAGAAGAGGGCACTTGCCTCAGTAGAAGTCGATGACGGATTAGTTGGACACTATCCAGAGAATGGCATGGTGCTACTCCCCGATAATTTCAACATGCCTTTCGGAATAATGATGGACTATACAGCGCAGAACTACTACGTCAACTACTTCAGCAAGAAAGACTGGGAGAAGATGGAGGCAAACGGTGCCGTATTCCTCACCGCTGGAGGTCAACTCGTCAAACAAGAGGTTTCAGGTTGGATGGAAAACAACAGAAACACGGTGGGCTCTTACTGGGTCAACAAGACCTATGTTGATGAAGAAGAAGGATTGAAAGTTTACCAAGTGATCTTCAGTGATGATACCGGCATCCAGACCCCTGTAAAATCGAATGCCATCCCATCACTGTTTGGTGCCTCCGTCCGTCTGGTAAAGGATGTCACGCCCACGGGTATCAACAGCGTCAAGACGGGTGATGCCAACCGCACCAAGACGGTGAAGCGCTTGGAGAACGGTCGTATCGTGATAGATAGCAACGGTAACACCTATAATATCGCAGGACAGAAAATCAAGCAATAAAGGTAAAAGGTAACCTGAGTTAGGCGGCACCTATCCCATCGATAGGTGCCGCCTATCTACGAAGGAGGAAGGCTCTCTGATTAAGTAGATCAAAGAACCTTCCTTCAGTTTATTTTTTAGAATGATTGTTATACCTTATTTCCTTCCTTGGGGAAGACGACCTTGGGCTTGAAGGTCTTGGCTTCCTCAAAATCCATCAGGGCATAGGAAATAATGATGACCACATCACCGACCTGAACTTTTCGGGCAGCAGCACCATTCAGACAGATACAACCACTCCCCCGCTCACCTTTGATGATATAGGTCTCAAAACGTTCTCCGTTGTTATTGTCCAGTACCTGAACCTTTTCACCTGCTATCAAATTGGCTGCATCCATCAGATCCTCGTCAATGGTGATACTGCCCATGTAGTTGAGATTTGCCTCGGTAACTGTCACACAATGAAGTTTAGACTTCATTACTTCTATCATCATACCTCTTTGTATTTTATATGGTCAATTAAACGAATCGGAGTCTTACCACAATAGACGGTGATACACCCTACCACATACGGAGAGTCCTCCCAATTTTCAATGTCCTGTAAAGTATTACCATCAACTATTGAGAAGTATTCGACATCTAAGCCTTCCACACTATTTATATCCTCAACTACCTTATCGTGCGTTTCCTTAACAGTATGATTCTTAGCATATTTCACACTTTCCTTTAATGCTTTATAGATGTTTGGGGCAATCGCTCTCTCATCTGGAGCCAACAATGTATTACGGGAACTTTTTGCCAGTCCATCCTTGTCTCTAACGATGTCACACTCCACTATCTGAACAGAAATACCCAAATGACGAACCATCGCCTTGACAACCGCAATCTGCTGCCAGTCTTTCTCTCCGAAATAAGCACGAGTGGGTTTTACGATATAGAAAAGACGACTCACCACCTGACACACACCATTAAAATGTCCAGGACGATGCGCTCCTTCCATCACAGTAGACACGGGAGGATACTCAAACTGACGAGTATCAGGTGTCGGATACATCTCCTCCACAGAAGGAGCCAGCACATAATCCGCACCGCATTGATCCAACAATGCACAATCCGCCTCAAGTGTACGGGGATAGTTTTTCAAGTCATTTTTGTCGTTAAACTGTGTCGGATTTACAAATACAGAAACTACCGTTATCCCGTTTTCTTTCACACTACGTTTTACCAATGAAGCATGTCCTTCATGGAGTGCCCCCATAGTTGGTACAAAACCAATTTCTTTTCCTTGTTTACGATCCTCAAATAGCTGATTCTGAAGATCCACAATCTTATTGAATACTTTCATTTTTCTTGGGTTCGAATATACAAATCGAGTGCAAAATAACAACATTTTTATCAAATAAGGAAAAAATATCGTGAAAATATGCCAAATTCGAGACTAAAAATCCTTAAATATGCACGATTCTACGTTTTTGTGAATTATTTTTCGTACCTTTGCAGCTGAAAATAATAACGATATGGCAAAGAAGATTCTGTTCATCAACCAAGAGATTATTCCTTATGTACCTGAAAGCGAACTTTCGCTGATGGGTAAAGCACTCCCACAGGTCATGCAGGAGAATGGTCATGAGATCCGCACGTTTATGCCTAAATGGGGTATCATCAATGAGCGTCGTGGCCAGTTGCATGAGGTTATCCGTCTCTCCGGTATGAATTTAATCATTGATGACACAGACCATCCTTTGATCATTAAAGTAGCGTCTATTGCCCAAACTCGTATTCAAGTATATTTTATTGATAACGATGACTATTTCTCCAAGCGTCAGATGACTGTCAACGAGAATGGCGAGGACTATTCTGACAATGGTGAGCGTGCTATTTTCTTTGCACGTGGTGTGTTAGAAACTGTAAAAAAACTACGCTGGGTTCCTGATATCATCCATGTACAAGGATGGATGGGTGCCGTAGTTCCCCTTTATATTAAAACTGCTTATCATGAAGAGCCTTCTTTCGCCAATACAAAAGTTGTGACGTCACTCTTCACAAAGAGTATAAACTCTGACCTTGGAACAAACTTTAAAAGATGTGTGGAATTCAGGGATGCAAAGGCAGACATACTGAACAAATATAACGACAACTTCAATTTTGATGAACTAGGAAAACTTGCTATTGACTATAGTGATGGTGTCATTGCAGCAAACAAGGATGTCAATGCGGACTTGCTGAAATATGCCAAGAAAAACAACATCCCTACTTTGAAATATCCTGGAGAAGATTTTGGACAGGCATACGAGGCTTTCTACGACCAAATATGTCAGGAATAAACAATTAAGAGTATCATTAAGATCAAAATACTTCAATGATGAGAAAAATGCTATTAGCAGGGATTGTGATTTCAATGGTTGCAATCTCTTCATGTGATGAAGATACAGGAAATATAGGAAAGTCTTTGACAGACACTGCAGATCTGTTTACTATTGTTACAGATACTTTTAAGGTTACTTCACGCTCCATAGTGGCGGACAGAATTCTCTCACGTAGCTCATATTGCTATCTGGGACGAATTAAAGATCCAGAGACAAGTGCCTATATCACGGGAGACTATATGACACAATTCTCAACGCTTGAGAATAACAGCGATAACGTGTTCTATGATAAAGACAATATCATTTCAAAAGATGGCGGAGAAATAGCAGCAGACTCCTGTGGCCTGTCTATTGTAGTTAACTCTTATACAGGAGACTCTTTGGCTGCAATGAAACTAACAGCATTTGAACTTGACCAGCCTGTTGAAGAAGGAAAGAACTATTATACAGATTTCGACCCTGAAAAAGAAGGTTATATCAGGAAGGACGGATTAAGACAAAAATTAGTATACAGTATTATTAGCCTGCAATTAAGCGACAGTATTAGAAATAAATACAAAACCACTTCAAGCCAATACTATACCATATGGATTCCATTGAAAAAAACATATAAAGACAAGGAAGGGAAGGAATACAATAATTACGGAACCTATCTGATGCGTAAATACTTTGAGCATCCAGAATATTATAAGAATTCCTATTCTTTCATTCACAATATTTGTCCAGGTTTCTATATCAAGACTACTGACGGTTTAGGACTAATGTCGGAAATTGTTGATACCAGATTGGTTACCTATTATAGTATTAAGCAAAACGACAAGGAGCTTCATGTCAGCACGGAATTCCATGGAACAGAGGAAGTCTTACAGACAACACGTATATTAAACAACCAGGAGGTCATTGATGAATTGGCTGAAGAAGAAGAATGGACATACTTAAAAACACCTGCAGGAATCTTCACAGAGGTTACCCTGCCTGTTGATGACATCAAAAAAGGACATGAGCAAGACACGCTCGCATCTGCAAAGATTGTTTTCCATAAAATGAATGATAAGAATAAACTTTCCAGCCAGTTATTGAAAGACCCGACTTATCTTCTCATGATACAAAAAGACAGTCTTTACTCATTCTTCGAGAACCATCATATTCCCAACAATATATCCTCATATATTGCGACATTAAGCACTAAATACAACTCTTATACATATACTAATATCTCAGGCCTCATCAATCTGATGTACAGAAACAAACAAGAAGGAGGGGCTAATTACACTACAGAACACCCTAACTGGAATAAAGTTGTCCTTATTCCTGTAAAAACGACCTTAACATCAACATCATCTACAGGAACAGCTACTATAAGTGCTGTTAATAATGAGATGTCAATAACCAGTACACGGTTAGTGGGAGGTACTAAGAACCCACGGGAGCCCGTTGTCATCAGCATTATCTACAATAAGACAAAATAATGGCAGACAACTTCTTAGAGAAGCATTATGAGGAATATGAGGCCCGTAAGGCTGCATACCTCAGGAAGAAGAAACACCTCTCAAAATATAAGCCTCATCTTCTGGAACGACCAGAAGATGAGGCGCTTTAGTTTCTCTTCTTTCTTATCCTATGATTGAATACTTGGCAAATTTTAACAGTAACTGTTTTGTTCCTGCATTCTTAAACTCTACCGTAGCCTTCTGGTTCTCCCCTACTCCTTCCACCTTGATAACTGTTCCAACGCCAAAACGTTGATGCTCAATCACATTACCTTCTTTCAGTCCAATATTACCAATCGAAGAGGAAGGCAGTGGAGCTTCATGACGCAAAGGAACAAGACGAGGTTTGGGGTCTGCCATAAACTGCGTAGCCACTGGACGGGAATTCTGCATTCGTGAAGATGGGCGACTACCAACAGAGAATGGAATCTTGCCATCACCTTTCTCCGACTCCACATGCAAAAGCCTTGGGTCAATATCTTTGATAAAACGGGATGGAGTGTCATATTCCATTTTTCCATAACGCCAACGGTTCTGGGCACAGGTCAAGATACAATGTTTCTCTGCACGAGTTATGGCTACATATAACAGACGACGTTCCTCTTCTAGTTCGCGCATTGTATTAGTACACATAGGAGAAGGAAAGATGTTTTCTTCCAAGCCTACCACGAAAACAGTAGGGAACTCCAATCCTTTGGCACTGTGAATCGTCATCAAAGTTACCTTATCATCTGTTTCACCATTATCACTGTCAAGGTCCGTTAATAATGCGACCTCTTGAAGGAAGTCCCCAAGAGATATCTGGTCACCCATATCTTCTTCTTTGCGTCCTTCCACAAAATCCTGCATACCACTTAGAAACTCTTCAAGGTTTTCCTGACGTGACAAATCCTCCGGGCTCGTGGAACTGTATATGTCTTTACTTATTCCACTCTCCATAATAATAGCATGACCTAGCTCATAAGCATCATCCTTGTCAAGACGAGAAGTCCATCCTTCAATCAACAGATGAAACGACTCTAGTTTTGCAACAGTCCCTTTTGCTAAATCAGGGAGGAAAAGAATCGGTTGGCAAATGACTGTCCACAGACTTACACCATGTGTATTAGCCGCCTCAACGATCTTATTCATTGTTGTATCGCCTATTCCTCGGGCCGGATAATTAATGATACGTTTCAAGGCTTCTTCATCATTAGGATTAGAAACAACTCGATAATAGGCAATTACATCCTTGATTTCCTTGCGTTGATAGAAGCTCAATCCACCATATATACGATATGGGATTCCTTCTCTACGCATTTGCTCCTCGAAAGAACGACTTTGTGAGTTTGTACGATATAAGATTGCAAAGTCACTATATTGACATTTATCTTTCCTCATGATACGTTTAATATCATTACAGACTATCATGACCTCTTCCTTATCACTATAGGCTGGTTTTAATATCAGTCTCTCACCTTGGTCATTCTCACTAAAGACATTTTTGGGAATCTGTCTCTGATTATGACGTATCAGCGTATTTGCTGCTTGGACAATATATTGTGTAGAACGATAGTTCTGTTCCAACTTAAACAGTTTTGCATGATCATACCTCTTTTGGAAATCTAATATATTATCTATATTTGCACCTCGAAAACTATAAATACTCTGAGCATCATCCCCCACAACAGAAACACGTCCATGCTTTTTAGTCAAAAGCAAAACAATCTCCTGCTGGGCAAAGTTAGTATCCTGATACTCATCAACCAACACATACTGAAAGCGTTCTATATATTTATGACAGATGTCTTCATGCTGCTTTAACAACAGGTACGTATACACCAGAAGATCATCAAAATCCATCGCATTAGCCTGTCTGCAACGTTCACAATACCTTATATATATATCTTTCACTGATGGACGCTTGTGTTGGGCATCATCTGTAGCCCATGCACTTTGTGTATATGCCTGAGGCAGCAACAAATGATTCTTTGCCATTGATATACGGTCAGCAACACTGGCAGGCTTATAGGTTTTATCATCTAACTGCATCTCCTTGATGATACTCTTTACCAAAGAACGAGAATCACTCTGGTCATATATTGTAAAATTAGACTGAAATCCCAGTACTTGAGCCTCTGCCCTCAAGATACGTGCAAACACAGAGTGAAAGGTACCCATTTGGAGATACCGGGCACGTTCCACGCCGACAAGACGACCAATACGTTCCTTCATCTCCCTTGCCGCCTTATTAGTGAATGTAAGGGCAAGGATATTCCATGGGTTCATTCCCTGTTGCAACAGATATGCTATCTTATATGTCAAGACACGGGTCTTACCAGAACCTGCACCAGCAATCACCAGTTGGGGACCATCACAGTATTCTACAGCAGCACGTTGTCCGTCATTTAACTGTTCTAAAAGATTCTCATTCATCATTGTCATTTTTTGATAGAATGAGCCCTCGATTCGCATCGGGGGCCCATAACAACACAAACACAAAATAAAAACACAGTCATGAAAGACTGGTTTTATATCTTTCTTTATTGAATACCTTCTTCACGGAGTTTCTTTTGCCAATTCCAGGCACTCTTCAATGTATCTTCCAAAGAGGTATCTGCCTTCCATCCAAGAACACTATTAGCTTTCTCTGGATTTGCCCATACTTTTTCAACATCACCTGCACGGCGCGGAGCATATGTCCAATTCAGTTTAACACCTGTTGCTTTCTGGAATGCATCAACAATCTCTTTCGTTGAACAACCGTGACCTGTACCGATATTAAACACCTCTAACTTATCACTATCAGTATCCAATACACGAGCCATTGCCTTTACATGTGCTTTAGCAAGATCTACCACATAGATATAATCGCGGATACAAGTACCGTCTGGAGTATTATAATCGTTGCCAAACACCTTCAACTGTTCACGAATACCCATCGCGGTCTGCGTCACATAAGGAATCAGGTTCATAGGTACACCATTGGGTAACTCTCCAATAATAGCAGATGGATGAGAACCTATCGGATTAAAATAGCGCAACAATATAGCCTTAATAGGAGCTCCGCTGTTGATGTCATCACGAATAATCTCCTCGTTAATCTGCTTGGTATTCCCATATGGACTCTCGGCAGGCTTAATGGGTGCATCTTCCGTTACTGGCAGATTCTCAGGGTCCGGCTGACCATATACCGTACAACTTGAAGAGAAGATAATACCTTTGACATGGTATTTAGGCATCAGTTCCAACAAATTGACAAGACTCACAATGTTATTACGATAATAAAGAAGAGGCTTCTCTACACTTTCACCAACAGCCTTGGAAGCGGCAAAATGGATAATTCCCTCAATATCTGGATACTTTTCAAATACGCGCTTCATCGCATCCAGGTCGCAACAATCTGCCTTCTCAAAAGCAGGACGGATACCCGTGATTTTCTCTATACCATCAACAACTCCTTCGTGAGAGTTTGACAAATTGTCTACAATCACCACATTATAACCAGCATTCTGTAGTTCAACAGTAGTATGACTGCCTATAAATCCTGTACCTCCTGTTACCAGAATAGTTTGTTTCATCATATTATTTTATTTATTCGTCTTTCTTTATAGGAATAGTAAAACTAAATATAGAACCTTCGCCTAATACAGACTCTACCATAGCGTCACCTCCATTCTTGCGGGCAAAGTCCTGACAAAGCTGCAATCCAAGACCAGACCCTTCCTCACCACCTGTTCCATAAGTGGTCTCACCTTTATGGAATATCGTTTCAATACGGTCAGGGGCAATACCAACACCATGGTCACGTACACTGATTTTTGCAAAATCGCCCTCACGTTTATAGAATACTTCTATTCCTTTTCCTTCTGGAGTGAATTTAATTGCATTGGAGATAAAGTTACGAATGACAGTCTTAATCATATCATTATCAGCACGTACAATCAGTTTCTCATCTGATGGCAGATACTGTAATTTGATTTTCTTCATCTCAGCTATCATCGTAAAGATATCCACTACACCAGGAATGACGTCATCCAAATCAACATCCTGATAAACGACATTCAGTCGTCCTGTCTGGCTCTTTGTCCATTTCAGCAGATTATCCAACAGATCATGAGTCTCTTCTGACTCCCTATTCGCTTTGTCCAACAAACCGAATATTTCCTCTCCGACTGTCTCAGGAGAGACGACATTGACAGCAAGATTCAACACCATACGGATAGATGCCATTGGGGAGCGTAAGTCATGGGCAATTACCGAGTACATCTTATCACGATTGGAAATGGTACGTTTCAATTCCTCGTTCTGACGAACAATGATACGCTTTGCCGCCACAAGACTAATCTGGTGCATCACACGCATCACCAGTTCCTCTTTATTGAATGGCTTTGTCAAGAAATCGTTAGCTCCCACCTGAAAGCCACGAACCAAATCATTCGGATTATTCAAGGCTGTCAGAAAAATGATTGGAATATCCAAAGTATCGGGATCCTTTTTCAGAATCACAGCAGTATCAAAGCCGTTTATATCAGGCATCATAACATCAAGAAGTATCAGGTCTGGATGTTCTTTCTTTGCCTGTTCAATACAAGCGTTCCCATTTGATGCCGTACAAACCTGAAATTTCTCATTTGTCAACAATATCTTGAGCAATAGGACATTACTGACGACATCATCGACAATGAGTATCTTATAATCATTTCGGTTGATTCTAGATTCAAAGGTATCACCAAATTCCATTTTCAAACAGTTCTTTAGTTATTCTAGATGCAAAAGTAGCAAATATTTGGCGAATAGCCAAATATTTGCTTAATTATTTATCGATATTCATTCCACGACTTGATTCCAATCTCATCCAGGTTGACTGTACAAAAGGCTTGAATAAATGCCGAGGCAAGACGGCTATTGGTAATCAATGGAACATTCAGATCTATGGATGCACGACGGATCTTATAACCATTTGTCAGTTCATGTGTTGTAAGATTCTTGGGGATATTCACTACCATATCTATCCGGTGATCATGTAACAGATCCAATGCCTGAGGCTTTTGGTCTGGTTCACTGGGCCAATGCACCAAAGTATTGTCTATGCCATTATCTGATAAATATTTGGATGTTCCTCCTGTTGCATATAGTTCATAACCATGCTCCACCAACAAACGGGCAGCATCCAGCATCTCTGCCTTTTGCTTGGCACTACCTGTTGAGAGCAGCACAGTCTTCCTCGGTATCCTGTAACCGACACTTAACATCGATTTCAATAAAGCAGTGGAAGTATTGTCACCCAAGCATCCCACCTCACCAGTCGATGCCATATCCACGCCCAAAACGGGGTCAGCCTTCTGAAGTCGGTTGAAAGAGAACTGACTTGCCTTAATACCTACATAATCTAAGTCGAAGAGATTCTTATGCGGTTTCTCAACGGGCAGTCCTAACATTACTCTCGTTGCCAACTCGATAAGATTTAACTTCAACACCTTGGAAACAAACGGGAAGGAACGGGAGGCACGCAGGTTACACTCAATCACCAGGATGTCATTATCACGAGCCATATACTGGATATTAAAAGGACCGTTGATATGCAGTGCCTTGGCTATCTGGCGACTGATACGTTTGATACGGCGGACGGTCTCCACATATAGTTTCTGAGGAGGGAACTGAATCGTCGCATCACCGGAATGGACACCAGCGAACTCAATATGCTCTGAGATGGCATAGGCAAGTATCTCTCCGTCCTTTGCCACAGCATCCATCTCTATCTCTTTAGCATGCTCTATGAACTTAGACACCACGACAGGATGATCTTCACTTACATTGGCTGCCAGTTGCAGAAAGCGTTCCAGTTCTTCCTTATTAGAACACACATTCATAGCGGCACCACTAAGTACATAAGATGGTCGTACCAATACCGGGAATCCAACACATTCAACGAATAAATCAATGTCTTGTAATGAGGTCAACGCGCGCCATTCCGGCTGGTTGACTCCTATCTCATTCAACATTTGTGAGAACTTCGCCCTGTCTTCGGCTCCATCGATATCTTGTGCTGAAGTACCAAGAATCGACACATGCTGCTCATGTAAAGACATGGCAAGATTATTGGGAATCTGACCACCTGTTGAAACGATGACACCGTGTGGTTGTTCCATGTCGATGATATCCATGACACGTTCGAAAGTCAACTCATCGAAATACAGGCGGTCGCACATATCATAGTCTGTAGACACCGTCTCTGGGTTGTAATTGATCATCACACTCCTCCACCCTTCCTTACGGATGGTATTCAATGCCTGTACCCCACACCAGTCGAACTCCACACTCGATCCAATACGATAGGCTCCGGAACCTAATACGATGATACTCTTACCGTCGTTCTCAAAGGGGATATCTGAGGCTGTCCCACTATAGGTGACATACAGATAATTGGTCTTTGCCGGATATTCTGCCGCCAAAGTGTCTATCTGTTTGACAACAGGAAGTATGCCCATCTCTTTCCTCATACGACGAACTTCCAGCATCGCCTTGTGCATATTCCCTATCTCGTCTTCCAATCCAATAGCACGGGCTATCTGAAAATCAGTAAATCCATAGACCTTTGCCTCGCGGAGCATTGATTCTGTTAGAGTCATTCTATTACATTTCTTCAATGCCTCATCAATATCAATAATATGTTTCAGTTTATAGAGGAACCACTTGTCTATCTTTGTCAGTTCATGGATGCGCTCGATATCATACTGTGGCAGGTGCATCGCCTTCGAGATGACAAAGATACGCTTGTCGGTAGGTTCACGCAGAGCGGCATCCACATCTGCAATCTCCAGTTCCTTATTCTCTACAAAGCCATGCATACCCTGTCCTATCATACGCAGTCCTTTCTGGATGGCCTCCTCAAAGGTACGTCCAATTGCCATTACCTCACCGACAGACTTCATCGATGACCCTAACTCCTTGTCTACACCATGGAACTTCGAGAGGTCCCAACGGGGTATCTTACATACCACATAGTCGAGAGCAGGTTCAAAGAATGCGGAAGTCGTCTTTGTCACAGAGTTCTTCAACTCAAAGAGTCCATAGCCTATTCCCAGTTTAGCAGCTACAAAAGCAAGCGGATAACCTGTCGCCTTACTTGCCAGGGCAGAGGAACGACTCAGGCGGGCATTGACTTCAATGACCCGATAGTCTTCCGACTGTGGGTCGAAGGCATACTGCACGTTACACTCTCCCACGATACCGATATGACGAATGATCTTAATGGCAAGGGCACGCAGTTTATGATATTCAGAATTCGTCAGTGTCTGAGAAGGGGCAATTACAATAGACTCTCCCGTATGAATACCCAACGGGTCGAAATTCTCCATGTTACATACCGTGACACAGTTGTCATAACGGTCACGAACCACTTCATATTCTATCTCCTTCCAACCTTTCAGTGATTTCTCTACCAACACCTGTGGGGAGAACGAGAAGGCCTTCTCGGCAAGTTTATTCAACTCATCCTCATTATCACAGAAGCCAGAACCCAGTCCTCCCAACGCATAGGCTGCACGGATAATCACAGGATAACCTAATTCCTTGGCGGCATGACGTGCCTGTTCGATGGTCTCACAAGCCTCACTCTTGATGGTCTTCACATCAATCTCATTGAGTCTCTCCACAAAGAGCTCACGGTCTTCCGTATCCATAATAGCCTGCACAGGAGTACCCAGTACCTTGACATTGTATTTCTCCAGTACACCACTCTTATAGAGTTCAACACCACAATTCAATGCAGTCTGTCCACCAAAGGACAGCAGGATACCGTCAGGACGTTCTTTCTCTATGACACGTTCTACAAAAAAAGGTTGGACTGGCAGGAAATAGATCTCGTCGGCAACACCCTCCGAAGTCTGCACGGTAGCGATATTCGGATTGATGAGCACCGTCTTCACACCCTCCTCACGCAACGCCTTCAATGCCTGTGAACCAGAATAGTCAAACTCGCCTGCCTCTCCAATCTTCAAGGCACCAGAACCTAATAGCAGGACTTTCTTGATATTATCGTATTTCATCTTACAAAGCTTCTATAAAAAGGTCAAACATAAATTCTGTATCTACTGGACCGGAACAAGCCTCTGGATGGAACTGGCTGCTGAACCAGGGATTGGTCTGATGACGGATACCCTCGTTGGAGCCGTCATTCATGTTCACAAACAATTCTCGCCATTCTCTTCCAAGGGTTGCTGCATCCACGGCATAGCCATGATTCTGACTGGTCACATAACAACGATTGGTACCTACTTCACGAACAGGTTGGTTATGGGAACGATGTCCGTATTTCAATTTATATATCCGTGCACCTCCAGCCTTTGCCAACAACTGGTTACCCATACAGATACCACAGATGGGTTTACGACTCTGTGACATCTGTTTTCTTATAATATTCACAGCATCCTCACACATATCAGGGTCGCCAGGACCATTGGCAAGGAAGAGACCGTCGAAATCCATCGCCGTATAATCATAGTTCCAGGGAACACGAATCACCTCCACTCCACGATGAATAAGACACCGGATGATATTGGCCTTTACACCACAATCTACTAACACAACCTTTTTACCTGCTCCTTCGTTATATCGGATAATATCCTTGCAAGACACACGATCCACCCAGTTGACACTACCATAGTCAGAGAACTCGGAGTACTCAAAGTTCTCGGAGAACTCCAGTCTTCCCATCATCACACCATGTTCACGCAACACCTTCGTCAACTGTCGTGTATCTATGCCTGTGATGCCTGGCACCTTCTCACGTTGGAGCCAGTCACTCAGGCTCTCACTGGCATTCCAGTGACTATAATCCTCGCTATAGTCACTCACAATAATGGCAGAGGCATATATCCGGTCACTCTCCATAAACGTGGGAAGTCCGTTTTCCTCTATAGAGAAGCAAGGTACTCCATAGTTACCCACCAAGGGATAGGTCAGCACCATCAACTGTCCGGCATACGACGGGTCTGTCAAAGACTCCGGATATCCCATCATTGCCGTATTGAAAACAACTTCCCCAACAACAGGGGCATCATAGCCAAAGGATTTCCCCTTGAATCTTGTTCCGTCTTCCAGGACTAATGTTACATCTTTCATTCTATCTCGTTTTATATTTTCTCCTCAAAAAGAAGGGCGAAACGTCAATGACGAATCGCCCTTTATATCACTCAACAGTAACGCTCTTGGCAAGGTTTCTCGGTTGGTCGACATTGAGACCTTTGCAAACGGCAACATGATACGCAAGCATCTGCAACGGTATTGTTGCCAATAACGGTTCCAGACACTCTATCGTATCCGGCAGTGCGATGACCTCGTCAGCAATCCGACTAATCGTATCATCACCCTGGCTGACCACGGCGATGACCTTACCCTTACGTGCCTTCACCTCCTGGATATTGGAGAGCACCTTCTCATACATCCCATTATGGGTGGCAATGACCACCACAGGCATATCAGAGTCTATAAGGGCTATAGGTCCGTGTTTCATCTCAGCGGCAGGATAGCCCTCCGCATGGATATAGGATATCTCCTTCAGTTTCAGGGCACCCTCCAAAGCGACAGGATAACTGAATCCTCTTCCTAAATACAGGAAATTACGCGCATAGGTAAAGGTACGGCTGAGATCGGCAATACGGTCGTTCATATTCAGAACCTCTTTAATCTTTGCCGGTATCTCATGCAACTCCTTCACGATATGCATATAGTCCTCATTAGAAATGGTTCCCTTCTCTTTCGCCAGGGCAAGGGCAAGCATCGTCAATACCGTCACCTGTCCTGTGAAAGCCTTCGTGGAGGCAACACCGATCTCAGGTCCCACATGGATATAAGAACCTGTGTCTGTGGCACGAGGAATGCTGGAGCCTATAGCATTACATATTCCATAAATGAATGCGCCAGACTCCTTTGCCAGTTGTACGGCAGCAAGCGTATCTGCTGTCTCACCACTCTGTGAGATGGCAATGACCACATCCTCTTTGGTGATGACAGGATTACGATAACGGAACTCAGAGGCATATTCCACTTCCACAGGAATCCTGCAGAACTGTTCTATCATCTGCTTACCAATCAGTCCGGCATGCCATGAGGTACCACAGGCAACGATGATGAAACGCTTGGCGTTCAAGAGTTGTTGTTTATAATCGATGACTGCGGAAAGTACCACATTATCCGTATCTACATTGACACGACCGCGCATACAGTTCGTCAGACAGTCCGGCTGTTCGAAGATCTCCTTCAGCATGAAATGCGGAAAACCGCCTTTCTCCAGTTGTCCAAGGTTGATATCCACCTTCTTGACAACCAGTTCCTGCTCCTCTCCTAAGAGGCTGACGACTTTCAGATCCTCGCCTCTTTTAAGCACCGCGATATTACCATCCTCAAGATACACCACCTTATCCGTATACTCCACAATAGGACTGGCATCGGAACCGAGGAAGAACTCGTCGTCACCGATACCCACCACCAATGGACTCTGCTTACGGGCAGCGATGATCTGGTCGGGATGACGCTTGTCGATGATGGCGATGGCATAGGCACCGATGACCTGATAAAGTGCCACCTGCACAGCAGTCAACAGGTCGAGTTGCTTACGCTCCATGACATATTCGACAAGTTGCACGAGCACCTCTGTATCCGTATCCGAACGGAACATCACTCCCTTGGCTTTCAGTTTCTCCTTCAGGTCGGCATAATTCTCGATGATACCATTATGGATAATCGCCAGATTCTTCGACTCAGAATAGTGCGGATGTGCATTGACAGCAGACGGTTCTCCATGGGTAGCCCAACGGGTATGGGCAATACCGACGCTACCACTGACATTCTTGTCGTTACAGTATTCAACCAGATTATCAACCTTTCCCTTTGTCTTACAGACATTCAAGTCTCCATTATCGTTAATCAGGGCAACACCTGCAGAATCGTAACCACGATACTCTAGTCGGCGTAAACCTTTAATCAGGATAGGGAAAGCATCTTTCTTACCTATATATCCAACTATTCCACACATAATCTATGATACTCCCGTAAGTTTGTGTTGTTGTTTTCGTGTGCAAAGATAATGCAATTTTTTCATTCAGCGAAAAGAATACGGACGAAATTACATCGAAGAATATAAAAAAATGACATCCCTTCATGAAAGATTTGGCAGATTCACTTTTTTATTGTACCTTCGCATCATGATATTTTATTTCTCAGGTACCGGTAATACGAAGTGGGCGGCAGAGCAACTGGCTCAAGCCACAGGTGAGGAACTGCGCTATATTCCCGATGAAATGGGAAAGGGAATATACGAATATACTTTGCAAGAAGGAGAGCGTTTAGGTTTCTGCTTCCCTACTCACGGATGGCAACCTCCCAAGATTGTACGCGATTTCATCAGGAAATGCACGTTTAAGTCTGTGTCTTATATCTATGCGCTGACGACTTGTGGAGACAATATGGGGCATGCCATGCGTATATTAAACAAAGAATTAGGGAAGAAAGGACTGCATACCGATGCCGTTTTTGCTATTATCATGCCCGAATCCAACGTGTGTTTCTCTTTTCTCCACTTAGACACACCCGAACGGGAAACACAGAAGATTGAGGCTGCGAAGGAACGGATGAGACATGTCTGTGAAGTGGTGGCGAGGAAAGATAAAGGTGTGGAGGAACTCGTAAAAGGTGCTATCCCTTATACCTATACATATATAATAGGTGGCTATTATAACAAGCACCTCATCAACGACAAGTCTTTCTGGGTGGATGAGGATGCTTGTGTACAATGTGGATTATGCCAGAAACTCTGTCCTGTCAATGACATTGAAGGAATACCACCTACATGGAAGCACAATGGTTCCTGTACCAACTGTCTTTCCTGTTACCATCACTGTCCCAAGCATGCGATTCACTGGGGTAAGATGAAACGGGGACAGTACGTATTCAAGAAGCAATAAAACCTACAAAAACTTTTCCTTCAACGCTACGAAATCAGTCGGTTTGTTTCTCGAGATCGTAAACTTCGTCGTCGTATTCCAGAGAGAGTTGATTTTCTGTGATACTGACAATCTTGATGTCGCCATGAAACATCGCATCCGCCATGCCTGATTTCTGTTGTTGGAAGGCATTCATGTATATCTGTTTATACTTCTCCTCTAGGGCAGGGTCTCCTGCGATTTTCTGTTTCACCTGGTCGTTCCATTCCGTCTTCCTAAGGAAAACAAGAATTTTGTCGGCTTCGAAATTAAACGTCAGCGTGTTGCCTTTACGTTTGAAAGGTATGTCAAAAGCAACGAAGGCTACACCTATCTTACCAACGCTCTCGTCCTCTAGTTCAGTATACACAGTCTGAATAATATTATCCTGACCATTGAAATATAAGACGACAGACATGGCGGCATCATCTTGTTTTTCAACGAGCATCCAATAACCATCTAAACTCTGTGCCTGAAGTGAGAGCGAAGTCATCAGCATCATGACAATTGATAGCAAATACTTTCTCATAACGGTTTCTTATTTATTAAATGATTCATTTAGTTTATTTCCATCAATACACTCGAGGACCGAAGATAGAAGTGCCTACACGCACCATGGTACTACCCTCTTCTACGGCTATTGGATAATCGTGGCTCATGCCCCAGGAACGCTCGCAGAAATAATCCTTGTCTGCAAAATACTGGGCTTTCAACTCATCGAAGAGATGCTTGGCAACACGGAACTCTGAACGGATCTGCGACTCATCATCCACATACGATGCCATCATCATCAAACCACAGATACGGACGTGCTTCAGTTCTCTCCATTCGCCATCTGCGAGTAACTGGCGACAGGCATCCGGTGTGAGTCCGTATTTCGTTTCCTCCTCAGCGATATGAAGTTCCAATAAGACATCAATAACACGCTCATTCTTAGCCGCTTGCTTATCAATCTCTTTTAAAAGCTTTAACGAGTCCACCGCCTCAATCATGGTGATATACGGTGCGATATATTTCACCTTATTCGTCTGCAAGTGTCCGATAAAATGCCACTGGATATCCTTCGGTAGTGTCTCTACCTTTTGGCGCAGCTCTTGCTCGTGGCTCTCACCGAAGATACGGTGTCCTTCCTCATAGGCTGCCTCAATATATTCGTTAGGATGATACTTACTAATAGCCACAAGGCGTACACCCGCTGGCAAGTCAGCAAGCACCTGTTTCAGATTTCCTTTTACGTCGTACATTTATTCACTCTTTCCGTATTCGAAGACATCCATGAGTGTTGTCTCTGTAACACTGGCGATGACATAGTCAATCATCGAACCGCCCATCACCTCCTCGATGTTATTGACAGCACCCTTCAGGGTAGCAGCATGTACCAGATAGTTTACATTGCTGCGCTTCTCTTTCTCCGTCTTCTCGTCAATAGTGATAAACTGGAGCTTCGCCTTATACCAACGGTCGGCAGACGGATCGTCACTGAAGAATATCTCCTTATAGGATGCTATCTTGATATCTTTGACCGTGAACTCACCACTGATATAACTGGACATCTCTTCCATGATACGCTTCTCTGCCTCTGTGAAGCTGAGGGCATCCACGGTATAGTTCTCATTCACTTTCTTCTGCAGACCATCTTCCATGGTCTTCTCATAGTTGATTTTGCACTCAAACCAATTTGCTGTTCTACTTCTCATTATCAAATATCTTTCTTTATTATTTTGCTTTCTGTATACCACGACTGTTAGAGCCTCCCAGTGCATTCTTCTTCTGTTCCGTGAGACGCTCTATAATCTCCGTGGCAATCAACTGGCTCCGTTCCGGCGACAAGGCAGACTCTGCGGAGATCTCCTGCTGCGCCTTCAACAACTCCTGTACCGTTGACTCATTCTGTGACATAAAATTCTTCTCGCTGACATTCATGTTCGAGTTATTGTATATCTTCGAGAGGATCTTGTCTGCGGCAGCGGTGTAGCGTTTACGGAAGATCGCCTCTGCCTTTGCCTGGTATTCCTCCTCTGACGCACGTTCCGTCGCCACAAGGGAATCACCGTCGCTGACAACACCTAACTCCTCTGGTCTGAAACCGTCATCAATCAGATCATCTGTTGCCTGACGGGGAGCAGGCTTGACGAACTCCACGGGTGTAGACTCCGGCATCATATCAAAATACAGGGCGATACACAAGCCTGCAATGGCTACGGCAATGACACCCGTCAGTATCGAATGATAGGTGTTACGCTTGCGTTTGATGCTCTTCAACATCTCATCAGGTGTGCTGTAGCGGTCTTCCGGAGCCTCACTGACAGCCTTCTTCACCACCTTACGCAATTCAAGGGGCATGTCTGCATGGTCGAAGATCTTCTGAAGCAGTTTTCCGACGGAGTAGATGTCACAACGGTTGTCCACTGTACCCTTGCTCATCACCTCCGGAGCCACGAATTCCTCCATGCCACCGCTATAGAGCTGACCGGGGTCACTCATCGTCAGGTAATGGGAACCGACATGGAACAGCAGGACAGCATTATCACCCTTGCGCAGGAAAACAGTCTGGGGAGAATAGCAGACACCAAAGACTCCCTGTTGGTGCAGATAGCCTACTGCCTCCAACAACTGTCTGGTAAAGTCCTCTATGAAGTTTGGCTCGGCAACGATGGAGGGAGTGTCATTCAACACCTGCCGCAGAGGCTGGTATTGTCCCTGCTCCATTTCCAGGCGCACGATGTCATTCCCTTCCATGACAGGACGGAAATGCAGGATATGCTGGTTGGTGAACTTCGCGTTCTGCTCACACTCTGCCTTCAGAGCCTCACAGAACTTGATGTTACTATTCAGTTCAGGAGCGATATCCACCACACTGCGGAATTTACCGTCTATCTGCTGACGGTAGTATTCTCCAATCGGTAAACTGGTCTTGTTCAGTTTACCGTCTTTTCTCGATGCAAGAAGTTCTTCGTAATTCATGCCATAATCGTTTTGAACGTACAAAAGTAAGCATTAATTCCCACAAAAGCAAAATTTTTAATAATTATTTGTGACTTTCAAAATGAGTCCATGAGTCCCTTGCCATCTCATTTACTTGCTATCATCATGTTGGAATCGTTGGGACGAGGTGCCTCGATGGTGAGCCCTGCGGCATGAAAGATAACCTCCATTCCATCCAAAAGAATGTTGGGATTCAATCATCCATTGTTTGTTTATATGAATAGACATAAGTAGGAACTTTGCAACGGCAAAGATACGACAACATTCCGAACAAAACAAACATTTTGTTGATTTTTATCACATTATGACCATACTCATCACAAAGGGTCAGGAACAATGTGCATTCTCTATTGTACAAAATGTTTACGAAGTTTCAACGCTCCAAACGAGGTGAATGGAGCCTCCAAACGAGGTGAATGGAGCCACCAAACGACCCGATAGGCGGCACCTTTCGTATGGATAGCCCGTACCTATTGCATGGATAAGTGGCGGCTAATATCACAATAGAATGAAAATATATTCTCATTCTCTTCGCTAAATCGAATTTTTGCACTATCTTTGCACACGATTTACGTAAATTAGAGAATAATGCCGGAAATATCTGTTCGTGGACTGGAGATGCCC
This sequence comes from uncultured Prevotellaceae bacterium, assembly GCA_902769805.1. GTDB lineage: Bacteria > Bacteroidota > Bacteroidia > Bacteroidales > Bacteroidaceae > Prevotella. The sequence continues at coordinate 18,899 of CACXQL010000004.1, read as the reverse complement.
GAATCACCGATTCGTAAACTTGCACCTCTTGCCGCTGCTGCCAAGAAAAGGGGTACGAAAGTGTACCACCTGAACATTGGACAGCCCGACCTGCCAACCCCACAGGTGGGTCTTGACGCTTTGAAACAAATCGATCGTACCATTCTCGAATACTCACCCTCACAGGGTTATCTGAGCTATCGCGAGAAGTTGGTCAGCTATTACGCGAAATACAATATCAATGTCACGGCGGATGATATTATTATCACCAGCGGCGGTAGTGAGGCGGTACTCTTCGCCTTCCTGTCGTGTCTGAATCCTGGTGACGAGATTATCGTCCCGGAACCAGCCTATGCCAACTACATGGCATTCGCCATCTCTGCAGGTGCGAAGATTCGTACTATAGCCACAACGATTGACGAAGGCTTTTCTCTGCCGAAGGTGGAGAAGTTTGAGGAGCTCATCAATGACCGCACACGTGCTATCATGATCTGCAATCCCAACAACCCGACGGGCTATCTCTATACCCGTCGTGAGATGAACCAGATCCGTGACCTTGTGAAGAAATACGACCTGTATCTCTTCTCCGACGAGGTATATCGCGAATATATCTATACGGGCTCACCCTATATCTCCGCCTGTCATTTGGAAGGCATTGAGCAGAACGTCATCCTGATTGACTCCGTCTCGAAGCGTTATTCGGAGTGTGGTATCCGTATCGGTGCCTTGATCACGAAGAATGCCGAGGTACGTAAGGCTGTTATGAAATTCTGTCAGGCACGTCTCTCCCCTCCCCTTATCGGTCAGATTGTCGCCGAGGCGTCGTTGGATGCACCTGAAGAGTACTACCGTGATGTCTATGACGAGTATGTGGAGCGTCGTAAGTGTCTGATTGACGGACTTAACCGCATCCCCGGTGTCTATTCCCCCATCCCCATGGGTGCCTTCTATACCGTTGCAAAACTGCCTGTCGACGACGCTGAGCGGTTCTGTCGCTGGTGTCTTGCCGACTTCGAGTATGAGGGAGAGACGGTGATGATGGCTCCTGCCGCAGGTTTCTATACCACTCCCGGTGCAGGCATCAACCAGGTGCGTATCGCCTATGTGCTGAAGAAAGAGGATCTGGAACGTGCACTCTTCGTCCTTCAGAAAGCATTGGAAGCCTATCCTGGAAGAGTGGAATGAACTTTCCATTTTTCATAGCCAAGAGAATCTATTCCGATGACGGAGACCACCGAAAGGTAAGCCGTCCTGCCATCCGTATTGCCACTATTGGTGTCGCTATCGGACTGGCTGTGATGATCATCACGGTGTCCGTCGTCTTAGGTTTCAAGCACACCATCCGCGACAAAGTCGTAGGCTTCGGCAGCCATATCCAGATAGAGAGCTTCATCACTGCCCAGAGTACCACTCCCTATCCTGTATGTATGGACGACTCGCTGATGAAGGTGCTGAAGGATATTCCCGGAGTCCGCCATGTGGAACGCTATGCTGTCATACAAGGTATCCTGAAGACTGACAGCGACTTCCTCGGCATCGTCTTCAAGGGTGTCGGTGAGGAATATGACACGCAGTTTTTGAAGGACAACCTCATAGACGGAAAGATTCCTGCTTTTTCCAGCAAGAAGAGTTCCTATCAACTGCTTATCTCCAAGATGATAGCCGACAAGTTGGGACTTGGTGTCGGCGACCGTGTCTTTGCCTATTTCATCAGCTATGATAATGTAAGGGCCCGTAAGTTCACTATCGCAGGCATCTATGAGACGAATATGCGACAGTTCGATCAGGCATTGTGCTTCACAGACTTGCCTGTTCCCGTAAAACTCAATAACTGGAAGGGTGACGAATGTAATGGTGCTGAGCTGTTAGTGAAAGACTTCAACCAGTTGAAGGCGACATCGGAACAGGTCATCGAGCGCGTCAACCGCCATACTGACCATCAAGGGGAGATACTCACTTCACATACCGTACAGGAGTCCTATCCGCAGATCTTCTCATGGTTATCACTGCTCGACATCAACGTATGGATCATCCTTGCCCTGATGGTCTGCGTGGCAGGCTTCACGATGATAAGCGGACTGCTCATCATCATCCTTGAACGTACCCAGATGATCGGATTGCTGAAGGCATTGGGAGCACGTAACAAGAGTGTGCGTCACACCTTCCTGTGGTTTGCTGTATTCATCGTCGGACAGGGTTTGCTTTGGGGTAACCTCATCGGCATCGGCGTGATCCTGTTGCAACAACACTATGGTTTCATCCAACTCGACCCAGCCAACTACTACGTCAGTACGGCACCGATGGAACTCAACATCCCACTCATCATCCTACTGAACGTGGCAACACTCGTCGTCACTATCTTCATTCTTATTGCTCCCTCCTTCTTGGTATCGCGCATTCATCCCGCCCGTTCTATGCGGTACGAGTAAGATTTACCGCTTCACCTTCTTCTTTACTGCCTTGCTCTCGTTCTGCAAGCGGTCGAGAGCAGTGACGAGATAGACATATCTGCCTCGCTCCATCGGTGGTAGTTCGTAGAAGGGCTCTGTGGTAATGGCAACGATATGGGAGGGATCGGCAGTATTCAGGTCTTCGCCCTTCTTGAAACAATAGACGACATACTTGGTGGCCTCGTCGCCCCATGTCTTGAACTTCGGGGCTGTCCACATCAATACCTGCTGACTGCCCATATCTATCACCTTCAGTTTACGTACCTTACCCGGAGCCTTGCTGTCAAGATGAGGCATCAACGGCTGCAAGGCTGGATAACGCCAATAGACATGACGCAGGTTCATGCCATAGTTGCCGATATTATCGACAGCCACTTTCGCATACCATAGGACGGTGCCCTGCACACCCTTGCACTCCTGATGAAGCTGCATCTTCGCAGGCAGCTGGTGACTCTGCGGATTTCGCAGGTCAACAGCCTTCACGGTACGCTCCACATCCTCACCGATATAGAGCGGACGTCCTGAAGCATGTGTATTCCACCAGCGAATCAATTCAGTATAGTCAGCAGCCTTGTGTCCCATCTCCCAATAGAGTTGCGGCACGTTATAGTCGACCCACCCTTTCTCTATCCACAACAGGATATCGGCATAGAGATCGTCATAGTTCTGCAAACCGTTGGTCTTACTGCCTCGCGGATCGCTCTTCTGGTTGCGATAAATTCCAAAAGGACTGATGCCAAACTTCACCCAAGGTTTTACACGATGGATGGTACTATTGAGCTGTTCGATAAGCAAGTCCACCTGATGGCGACGCCAGTCACCCTTATTAGTATATCCTTGAGAGTTAGCACGGAACTGTGCATCATCGGGAATATCAACACCTGGTACAGGATAAGGATAGAAATAGTCATCGATATGCAAGCCGTCCACATCATAGCGGTTCAGGATATCCTCAACGATGGTACAGATATAGTCACGGTTCTCCTGTAAAGCAGGATTAAGTACCATCAGACCATCATACTCAAAAGCACGTTCTGGATGCTGACTGGCAATATGGTTGGCAGCCAGTGGATACGCAGACTTCGTCTTGGCACGATAGGGATTGATCCATGCATGTAACTCCATCCCACGCTTGTGACACTCGTCAACCATCCACTGTAGCGGATCCCAATACGGCTGCGGTGCCTTACCTTGCACACCCGTCAGGAAATGACTCCACGGCTCAATACTGCTTTGATAAAGGGCATCACAGGCAGGACGCACCTGAAAGATGATAGCATTGGCACCATCTTTCTGCAACTCGTCGAGTTGGTAGCGTAGTGTCTGTTGCATAGTCTCCGTACCAACACCCTGAAACTGGCCGTTGACACACTGTATCCAAGCTGCACGGAACTCACGCTTAGGAACCTGGTAGGTCTGTGCCTGCAGCAAACTTACGCAGCACAATAATATCCAAATAATATATCTCCTCATAACTATGAACTATGAACTCTAAACTATGAACTTATAAATCTCCTCCGTCCAGTCAGCACCATTCTCAGGACAGAAAGTACGGAAACCTATCTGACTGGCAGCAGCAACATTACGCGGGCCATCGTCTACAAACAGGATTTCATGGGGGAACGTTTTCTCATTCATCAGCACCTGTCGGAAGATAGCATCCGAGGGTTTCATCAGTTTCAACTGATAACTGAGGTAACAATGATCGAAATAGTCGGCAAGAGAATGACCTTGTCCGTCAAAGGCTGGACTCATCGCCCACTGCATCATATACGGATTGGTGTTTGACAGCAGCACAACCCTATACCCCTCCTGACGCAAACGCTTCAATGCCTCCAAATTTCGCACTGGAACATCCTTGGCATAGCCTTGCCAGGCATAGGCACACTGCTCTGCCGTCACCTCATGACCGATAAGTTTACTGAGTTCTATACGGAAATCCTCTGCAGAAATCAATCCATGTTCCAAGTCGCCAAAGATACCAGTCTGCGTATAAGGGTCAAGACGTTGCTCGGCATCTGTCAAGCCTATCTCCTTGAAACGGCTGACAGCACGAGGCTGGTCTATCGTGACTATCACGCCTCCTAAATCAAATGCTATTATCTTTATCATCGTATTTCAATCTTCACTCTTCACTTACAAAGAAGTCTTTCTTCTGTTTTCGTGCCTCATCCAGTGAAAGCAATTCTTGTTGCTCCTGCTGATATTTCTCACGTAAGTGCTGGTATTTCTCTTCTAACTCACGTTCCACTTGCGGTTCCTCCTCCTTGTTTAAGAGACGTGCAGCCACCAAGGCATTCTGCGACGCATCCTTCATCCACACCACAGGACCGCCATAGACAGGTGCTATCTTCAAGGCGACATGCAGTTCACTCGTCGTCGCACCCCCAATCATGATAGGTATATCCAGTCCTGCACGCTGCATCTCATGTGCCACATTCACCATCTCTTCCAAGCTCGGCGTGATCAGTCCCGAGAGTCCGATAATGTCTGCCTTCACTTCTATTGCCTTGCGCACAATCTGTTCTGCAGGTACCATCACACCCATATCCACCACCTCATAGCCATTACAGGCGAGGACGACAGCCACGATATTCTTTCCGATGTCGTGCACATCACCCTTGACAGTGGCAAGGAGTACCTTTCCTACCTTTCCAGACTCACCGGATTTGCCAGTTTCAATATATGGTTGCAGTATCTCCACCGCCTGCTTCATGGTGCGAGCTGTCTTGACAACCTGCGGCAAAAACATCTTTCCGCTGCCAAACAAGCGTCCCACCTCATTCATGCCAGCCATCAAGGGTCCTTCGATGATCTGGACAGCCTTAGGATATTGTTGTAATGCTTCTTCAAGGTCTTGTTGTAAGAAATCCCCTACTCCCTTGATAAGCGCATGTTGCAAGCGGTGGTTGACATCTTCACTGCGCCATTCTAGGTTCTGAGACTGATGGGGTGAATGGGTGTCTTTGGCATTCTGCGAGACGTTTTCCTGTTCTGCCAGCAAACGGTTGGCTAATTCTGTCAAAGCCTCTGCAGCTCCCTTCCGACGATTCAGGATAACATCCTCGATAATCGTTAGTTGGTCTTGCGGAATATCACTATAGAGCACCTTTGTGGCAGGATTCACAATACCGAAATCCATCCCTTGTTGAATAGCATGATAAAGGAATACAGCATGCATCGCCTCACGAATATAGTTATTGCCTCGGAAAGAGAACGATAGGTTGCTGACACCACCACTGACATGAGCACCATGAAGGTTATTCTTAATCCATCCTGTCGCCCTGATAAAGTCGGCAGCATAACTGTCATGCTCCTCCATCCCTGTTGCTACAGCAAGCACATTCGGGTCGAAGATAATATCTAATGGATTCATTCCAACACTCTCTGTAAGAATACGATACGAGCGTTCGGCTATCTCGATACGACGCTCATAGCTTGTTGCCTGTCCTTGTTCATCGAAACACATCACCACGACAGCAGCGCCATAGCGCATCACATCCTGAGCATGACGGATAAACACCTCTTCACCCTCCTTCAAAGAGATGGAGTTAACGATACATTTACCCTGCACACACTTCAGACCTGCCGTGATGACATTCCAGTCGGACGAGTCAATCATTACAGGAACAGAGGCAATGTCTGGCTCGGCGGCTATCATATTCAGGAAGTTCGTCATCTCCGCACGAGCATCCAACAAGCCGTCATCCATATTAATATCAATGACAAGGGCTCCATCAGCCACCTGCTTGCGGGCAATGGTTATCGCCTCGTCATATTTCTTCTCTTTGATGAGACGGAGGAATTTCCGACTTCCTGCCACATTACAACGCTCACCAACATTCACAAAATGTACTTCGGGAGTAACATCCAACAGCTCGAGACCACTGAGCCACATCGTCTGCGGTTTCTCCACGGGCTGATGAGGCTGTTTTCCTTCCACCAACGGGATATAATGAGCAATGAAACGCTCATCCGTTCCACAGCATCCACCGATGATATTCACCAGTCCCTCATCAATCATCCTCCCCACCTGAGGAGCCATCGTCTCTGGTGTCTCATCATAGAGTCCCATCGAGTTAGGCAGTCCTGCATTCGGATAGGCACTAATATAATAAGGTGCTTTCTTGGCAAGCTGACGGAGGAACGGAGTCATCTGAGTAGCTCCAAACGAACAGTTCAGTCCAACAGAGAAGATAGGATAATTACTGATGCTGGCAAGGAAAGCCTCCAAGGTCTGACCACTCAGTGTACGACCAGCAAGGTCACTGACTGTCGCACTCAGCATGATAGGCAATTCCACGCCTCGACGCTGCATCACCGTCATAGCCGCATCAATGGCAACCTTGGCATTCAGCGTGTCAAAGATAGTCTCTATCAACAATGTATCTACCCCACCCGCTATCAGTCCGTCTATCTGTTCACTATAGGCAGTATGCAGTTCGTCATACGTCAACTCACGGGCAGCGGGGTTACTCACATCGGGAGACATGGAACACGTCTTGTTGGTAGGACCAATACTGCCAGCCACAAAGCGAGGTTTGTCTGACGATGTAAACTCATCAGCACAGGCACGGGCAATACGAGCACCCTCATACGCCATCTCTCTGCTATACTCCTCCAGATGATAGTCAGCCTGTGAGATACGCTGAGAACTAAACGTATTGGTAGAAATGATATCCGCACCTACTTCCAAGTACTTGCGATGAATATCTTGAATAATATCAGGACGCGTCAGACAAAGCATATCGTTATTACCCTTCATCTGTCCTTGTATGTCGACGAAACGTTGTCCACGGAAATCCGATTCAGTCAGATGATACTTCTGAATCATTGTTCCCATCGCACCGTCAAGCACCAGGATACGTTCCTTGATAATATCGTTAAGTCTCTTCACTATTCGTTTTTAACTTTTTGCTTATTTATAGTGCTTCATAGCACGGTTCATTTCTCGCCTGTCTTCTTTTTCCTTCAATGTCTGGCGTTTGTCGAACTCCTTCTTTCCCTTACAGAGCGCGATATCCATCTTTGCACGTCCATGTTCATCGATAAACACCAACAAAGGAACGATGGTATAACCCGTCTGTTTAGTGGCAGCCTGGAGTTTCTGAATCTCTTTCTTCGTCAACAACAATTTACGGTCACGCTTCATCTCATGATTATTATATGAGCCATAAAAATAAGGAGAGATATTCATGCCTTTTACCCATATCTCACCATTAGTAATGAAGCAATAAGTATCCACCAGGCTGGCCTTGCCGAGACGGATAGACTTAATCTCCGTACCCGTCAGGACGATACCTGCCGTATAGGTCTCAATGAAGAAATACTCAAACGAGGCTTTCTTGTTACGTATCTGTACAGGACTCTTCTTCCTGATTTTCTCTTCGTCTTTATTCATTCTTTATTACTCAACATGAGCGAACTGCTCCAGATGCTGGTCTATATACTCAGCAATCTGTGCCGTCCATGCTTCCTCATTCTCAACAAAGGTGTCATCCATCTCGTCAAACTCTGGACACTGCTCAAACAATGCCATAAACTCCTCTTCTGTGCAGTCCTTCTCTATCAGCTCCTTGTATTTCAGATAGAGTGTATGTGCCTCATATACCAGCTTGGAAAGATCACGCATGCCCCATAACTTGACAGCCTTGGCAAACGGATTCTTGAAGATGAAAGGACCATAGCCGTTATGTATCAGTTGGACGAAACCACCATCCATCACCTCTTCATGCAGGATATCCCAGGCAAGAAGAGTTATCTGATCAGCATTCAACTGTGCCATCGTCTCGGCTGTCAGTTCTCCATGAATCGACTGACGGACAGCCTCCACAAAAACATGGACAAATGCATCCATACCTTTCTCTGCCGCCTGACGCAACTGTATGTCACTGACTTTTACCTCTGTCATAGTTCTATCACTGCCTCCTCAAAATTACCTTCCTTGTTAATGACATAGCGACAGGCTGCCACCTCACTCTCCTCCTCGTCATCCTCACCTTTGAAGTAACTGACAAGCGTCACCTCATAATTGCTCGTGACATAGTAGTCCTGGCGCATCACCCCCAGTCGTCCGTCCCTGTTCTCTATTTTCTGCTCATAGATACACAAGCAGTCTACCAACACATATTCCTGACTCATCGAACAGAGATATAATGTCGTTGTCGTGGAATCCAATTTCTCTGCAAGCAGCATCATGTGATAGTTCTTGTATGACGGTAACTTGACGGCAAGAAGCTCCACATTACTCTCATAGTCGAAACGACTGTTAAAAGCGGAAGGAACCTTCTTCATCTGAGGAAGGTACTCCACGAAGGATACGTCGTATTTCATAGGTACGGATTTCATGCTCAGGGTATCAAAGAAAGCTATGACAGGGTCATTAGAGGTAGGCTTCAACAGTTCCTCTGCCACCTCAGCTTTCCTGATGCTGTCAATCATCTGTGCATAGTCTGATGCGTTCTTTCTGTTTCCACAGGAATACGAGAACAACAACACTGCCAGCAAAACGGCTATATACGTAATCTTCTTCATAACTGCCTACAAAGATAGTGTAAAAAATCGATTTAGCGAAAAAAATCCACTATTTGTTCTCATTTTACAAAACAATTCGTACCTTTGCCAACGACATGAAGCGGATCTTACTCTATTTGTTGCTTATGGCAACGACAGCACAGGCGGGTAACAAGATATACTCTCCTACCATCAAGACACTGACCAGTATCGTCAACGATGACTGGATGAACCGTCCTGTAATGGAGTTGAGAAGTCCAGATATCCTAACTGTCGGATTCGATGAGCTCTCACATGATGCCCACCGATATATCTGTCATATCACCCGTTGCGAGGCTGACTGGTCTGAATCGACAGATGTCTTTGAGAGTGACTGGCTGGAAGGATTCAACGACTATCCCATCGATGACTATCAAAACTCCCTGAACACGACAGTCAGCTATACCCATTACCAGTTCCACATCCCTAACAGACAATGTAAGATACGGATGAGTGGCAACTACCGCCTGAGTATCTATGATGAGGATGTGAGTAACGAGAAAGTGCTGGATGTTGAGTTTTATGTGGTTGACCCATTGATGCCTGTACAAATGGGCATCACCACCAATACTGATATCGATGTCAACCAAAGTCATCAACAAGTCTCTATGGCAGTCACCTATAACGACCTGCGCATCACGCGACCAGAGGAAGAGTTATATACTGTGGTGATGCAGAACTGGAATGAGCAGACGGCACGTGTCAACCTACGTCCATCCTTTATCCACCAACGAGGACTCCAATGGGAGCATCAGCGTGAACTGGTCTTTGACGCAGGCAATGAATACCATAAGTTTGAAGTCCTGGACGTAAGCCATCCCACCATGGGCATTGAACGTATCATCTGGGATGGAGAACGCTATCAGGCTTATCCTTTCGCATCTACGATAAGACGTAACTACCTGACAGATGTCTCTGCCAACGGTGCTTTCCTTATCCGCAACAGTGACCGCTCAGAGATCAACAACACCTGTGAATATGTATGGGTCAACTACACGCTGGAAGTTCCCTATTGCGGAGATATCTTCCTGCAGGGACAATGGACGAACAGTGCCGACCATACGGCATATCAGATGCAATATGACGGGGAAGGCCAGTGCTATCGTACTCAGGTGATGCAGAAACAAGGCTATTATTCCTTCCAGTATGTTACTAAAGAGGGAAAGACAGCTCCGACAGAAGGTAATTTCTACCAGACACGTAACACCTACCAAGCTTTGGTGTATTATAAAGGATTAGGAGATCGTACGTGGCAACTGGTAGGCTATCACGTTTCTCCACAGGTTCCTAAAAGGTATTAAAATATCGCATCATGAAACTGAAGAAACGAAAACTCAAGTACACAGCATTATTCTTTCTTTGCTGGTTTGGACTTTGTGCCTATCTGATAGACAGAGTCATAGAATTCAAGACATTGGTTGATTTCGTCGGATCGTACGCATTAGTAGAAATTTCATTATGGCTGATTGTCCTTTTACCAACTCTGGCAGTATATAAATTTACAAAAGAACCATGAAAATAATGAGTCTCTACCTACCATGATTTATCCTGACGATATTCAGCGAGTAAGGAGGCACATCAAGTTGAACGCTGCCATTTTCGGGCGAGAGCAATTGTTCCACAGGATAGATGGCAGTGGGGGTATCAAGCGTATTCTCTTCCATACCATCATTGGCAGCCAGCCGAACTACACGGGCACATGTCGGCTTAAAGTTCTTCAGTCTTAGTTGGGCAGTGGTTGCCGCATCGCTTGTATTGACGACTTTTACAATGATCTCGTCATTGGCATCGTCGATAGTAGCTGAGGAGAAGATGCCCTTCGTGTCGTCGTGCTTCAGCACCGTATCGAAGACTATATCATTGTCGAGCCACGCTTTCACACTGTCGCCATTCACCTGCAGAGTTACATCGTACCAACGGCCATCCTCAATATGCCCACGTTTACTGTCAGCTAATAACTTGCCACCATTGCTAATCTGCTCGATGGCATGCTGTGAGTTTGTCCATCCACCGAAGTTCACCCAGCAGTAGTTATTGTTGTCAACATAGTTGAAGATAATGATGAAGCCCTCGGCACCTTCGTCCTTGCGGGCACGGAACTTACAGCTATAGTGGTCGCTATCGATGATGTTCTTCTCTATACATAACGTGGCATCCTTATGACCAGTCTGACGCACACAGTTACCTTCTTTCTGCCACTCGCCATAGACATAATCCATATCCTTATCGGTCTCAAACGTGGCACGTGTGTTCCATGTCCCGAATCCCACACGACTTTGTTTTGGGGTCAGAGGTTTGCGAGCCTTACCCCTGTAAGGATTGTTCTGCTCCACCTTTACCACTTGTGTGCCCAGATGCTGTGGCATGAGCTGCTGAACGTAGTAGCTGGGAGTACCCATTACTCGGCTACTGCTGAATCGTATCATATCGGGACGCCAACGGGCATCGTTCTCATTGACGAAGATGGGGGCATACGAGGCCAGTTCAACCACATCGGCATTATTCTCCATTCCCATCATATAGACAGCCTCGCCCAGAGCAGCATTCATGTTGCCAAGTCTACCATAGCCATTAGTCACGGCATATTCGCCCACATAGACCTTCGGACCTTGGCGGTTGTAACTGTCGTATTTATGGAAAGCACTAGCAAACCAGTCAGGTGAGCGATAGTAATGTTCATCGAGCAAGTCGACAGGTAGTTTGCTGTTCCATCTGGGGTTGTCGTCGCCCCAAGCCACCACGTTACCGATAATCTTCATCTGTGGATACTTGACGCGGATGGCTTTATAGAACTGCTCATAGCGCTCATAGTAATGATCACTCTGCTGACGAGGGTCTGGCTGGTTGTTTTCGTTACCTATTTCCAGATATTCTATTCCGAAAGGCTCCGGATGTCCGTTTTTGGCGCGCATAGCCCCATATTTCGATGTGACAGGACCATTGGCATACTCTAAGGCATTCATACACTCGTCGATCCACGGCTGGATACTGTCATAGGGAGTCATGCCACCATGCCATATTCCAACATTGACCACATAAAGTGGCTTAGCCTCAAGGTCTTCTGCCAACTGAAGATATTCATGGTAGCCCAGTCCGTCGGAAGTACGGTAGCCCCAATTAACGTTCCAGTGTCCCTCACGTTCCTCTATCGGACCGATGGTACGTTCCCAGCGGAAAGCATTGTCCGGACTCTCCTGCCCCTCCACAAAGCAACCTCCTGGGAAACGCATGAACTTCGGATGCATCTGCCACAGCATGTTAGCAAGGTCGGGACGCATGCCGTTCTCACGGTTCTTGAATGTAGGTGGAAAGAGGCTTACCATATCTATCTGCACCTGTCCCACACCATCGAATACCAGTGCAAACTGTGCCTGCGGATCATTATCGGTGGCGATGAGAGTGGCCTCGTACTTCGTCCAGTCCTTGAAAGCAGGGAATTGATTGACCATTGCCTCGGCATAGAGTTGTGAGCCGTCCTTCGAGCAGAGCGTAGCCTTCACTGTACCTTGGTATTTTAGAGTCTTTGCCCAAAATGACAGACGATAACTACGTCCCTGTACAACATTAATACCCCAATAACCCTCGTTCACCAGACAGACGGGTTTCGCTGCCGAAGCCTTGATATCGAGCTCCAAGGCGTTGTGTTGCACACTGTTGAGCAACGGATTCTTTTTCGTGGGTTGTATAAGCCTTGCCGTGAGTTGTGATGGAGCGGCGGCATAGGTTGACCAGCCCTGCATGTCAGCAGGTGCGCCATAGCGTGGTCCATCCTCAAACGAGCGGTTGCGTATCAGTTCGGCATAGATACCGCCGTCGGCAGCATGGTTAATATCTTCATAGAAGATGCCATAGAGCATCGGGCTAACCTTCGGTCCCCACTGCTGGGTGTCTATATCGATAGTCACTTGCGCCTGGACGGTAGCAGAAAAGAGCGCGCAACCGGCCATAAGAAGCATGTTTCTATAAGTCATATTATTTCTTGTTTATTTGCTTGGTTACTACTTCATCTAAGTACACCAATCTCCTTGGCTATTTTATGAATCCCTTGGCTTTCAGCCAATGAATCATTTGGCAACTCCAGGTCTCTGTCGTCGTTTCACCCGTTTGAGGCATCAGCTCGTATGGACCTTTACCGTCGCCGTACATATGGAGTTCGGCATTTGCTCCAGCCTTTTTCCATTCCATAAACAGAGCTACGAGACCAGCTGCCACATTAGGATGATCGGCACGGGTCATAATCAGCAATGGAGGAGCATCATGCGGAACTGTGACAGGCATCAGTGATGGACCGAAATTAGTGCAAAGGAAATCGGGACGCTCTATACTGTTGGCAGACATTGTGGCTGCGATAGCCACTCCGCCACCTGCCGAGAAACCAAGGAAGCCTATCTTGTCTTTGCTGATATGCCACTCGTCTGCGTGCTCCCTTATCATGCTGATGGCAACCTTGGCATCCTGTGCTGCAAGGTGGATGATGGAGTCACCACTGGCATTATGCATCGGATTGGCATCTGCCTGTGGAAATGCTTCTAGGTGTGTCACATCCACCATCGGGGGCATCTGCATACCTTGCGGCATGGGTCCCTTATTCAAATGGTAGCGCAGACCTATGGCTGCAATGCCCTGTTCATTCAGGAATGAAGCCATCTTCAATACATCACTCTCCCACGAAAGCCAACGCATAGCACCACCAGGACAGAGTACAACGGCACAGCCGTTGGCAATTTCTTCTTTAGGAAGATAGACTTCAATCATCGGTCTGTCATTCTCTTCGTCTGAAGATGTCGCCGTTGGCAGGCAATACTGCTTTTGAGCCCATGCAACCAAAGGCAGGAAAAGCATTAAAGTCATTATTTTTAAGTTTCTCATTCTCCTATAATCGTTACTACCAACTCTCTGGAACCACCGTAATTACGGTACTCGCAGAAATAGATACCCTGCCAAGTGCCAAGATTTAAACGTCCGTCAGTTATAGGGATAGTGATGCTGACACCGCTCAATGTTGATTTAGCATGAGCTGGCATGTCATCGGCACCTTCCAGGGTATGCTCATACTCTAGACGGTTCTCAGGAACCAGACGATTGAAGATGGTTTCCATATCCACACGCACATCAGGATCTGCATTCTCATTGATGCTCAGTCCGCAACTGGTATGCTTCGTGAAGATATTCATGATACCAGTTTTTGGCAACTTCGGCAACTGGTTCATAATCTCACTTGTCACCAAATGGAAACCTCTGTGTTTCGGTTTCAGGATTATCTCTATTTGCTGTACCATATCACTTAATTGTCATTGATATATGACTTTGTTGTCATATCATAATACAGGGCTTCGAGTTCCTGAAGTGTCAACTTCTCCACAGAATGCTCGATGATCCGTATCAGCTCATCACGCCTGAAATCATCAGACTGTCCAAAATGCGCCATAGTCAAATTTCCTAAACTATTTTAATAATTGCTGCAAAAATAGCAAATTTACAGTAAAATGAGTAATTTTGCCATCAGATTTAATATGTTTTGTGATATAATTGCAATTGTACTAAACAAACAATATGTTTAACATCATAGATGCCACTGGGTCGGGCGACAAAAGAGATCCTCGCATGCGTAACGTGGAGGCAGAGATGATACGGAGTCATGAACTTTGCCTGAAGATTTCGTCTAAGAAACCTACATATCCTGATTATAAGAGTCTGCTGGAAGAACTATTCCAATGCGAGATAGATGATAGTGTCGCTATTGTTTCTCCTTTCTATTGTGATTGCGGATGTCGGATAACAATCGGGAAGAATGTGACAATCAACAAAGGAGCAACTATACTCTCTCCCGGTAAGGTGGTGATAGAAGACAACGTCCTGATCGGTCCAGAGGTTAAGATTGCAACAGTTGATCACGACCTTTACGACAGACATAACCTTTTCCATTTCGGAAAGGTGACGATAAAAGAGAATGCGTGGATATGCATCGGTGCCATCATCTGTCCGGGCGTAACCATTGGCAAAAATGCCATTGTTGCCGCAGGAGCCGTGGTGACGAAAGATGTGCCTGACAATGTGGTAGTTGGCGGCAACCCTGCTCGAACCATAAAGAAGATCATTCCGCAAAATAACGTCTAACAGACAGAAACTTTTAAACGATAACGACTATGATACTATCAACAACCCCACAGATTGAAGGTCACACTATCCGCGAGTACAAGGGTGTGGTGACAGGTGAAACCATTATCGGTGCTAACATGTTCAAAGACCTCTTTGCAGGCATTCGCGACATCGTAGGTGGTCGTGCAGGTGCTTACGAGAAGGTGCTTGCCGAGGCCAAAGACACCTCCATGCAGGAGATGATGCAACGTGCTCAGGCTCTTGGTGCCAATGCCATCGTAGGCATTGATATCGATTACGAGACTGTCGGATCCAACGGTTCAATGCTCATGGTTGCCACCAGCGGAACAGCAGTGGTTATCTAAACAGAAAAAAAGACCGCTAACTCTGAGTTAGTGGTCTTTCCCATATAGGTGGTCGAGGTGACAGGACTCGAACCTGCGACAGCCTGGTCCCAAACCAGGAACGCTACCAACTGCGCTACACCTCGTTGCCTTGAAAGCGGATGCAAAGGTACACATTTTTTGTGACCCTTGCAAATTTTTCCGCATTTATTTAATAATGCCTTGCTCTACGAAGATTTTCTTCAAAGCCTTCACAGAACGGTCAACCTGCTCTTCGGTATGAGTAGCCATCAATGCATAACGCACCAAAGTGTCCTGTGGAGCACATGCTGGTGGTATCACAGGATTGATAAACACACCTGCCTTGAATGCCAATGCCGTCACAAGGAAGGTCTTATCTACATCACGCACATAAAGCGGGATAATAGGACTCTCCGTGTCACCAATCTCAAAGCCCTCCTCACGGAAACGCTTTAATGCATACTTCGTCACCTTCCACAATGCCTCGATACGCTCAGGCTCTTTCTGAATAATATGCAAGGCCTCCATGGCGGCAGCTGTTGCCGCAGGAGTATTGGATGCAGAGAAGATATAGGTACGACAGGTATGACGGAGGAAATTGATGGTATCCCAATCAGAAGCAATAAAACCACCAATGGAAGCCAGCGACTTTGAGAAGGTACCCATAATCAGGTCAACCTCATCTGTCAGTCCGAAATGGTCACAGACGCCACGTCCTTGTTTGCCGAAAACACCAAGACCATGAGCCTCATCAACCATGATAGAACAGTTATACTTATGCTTCAGTTCTACAATCTCAGGCAGTTTGGCAAGGTCGCCCTCCATCGAGAACACACCATCCACCACAATCAGTTTGATAGCTTCCTGAGGCAGTCTCTGGAGTACACGCTCCAGATCCTCCATATCATTGTGCTTATAATGCAACTGCTTGGCGAATGAGAGACGACGACCGTCCACGATGCTGGCATGATCACGGTCATCACAGATGATATAGTCGTCTTTTCCTACTACCATGGCAAGCACGCCCTGATTCACAGAGAAACCTGTAGAGAAGCAGAGGCAGTCTTCCTTGCCTATGAACTCAGCGATTTCCTTCTCTAACTGCACATGCAGATCCAGTGTTCCATTAAGGAAACGGCTTCCTGCACAACCTGATCCGTATTTGTCAAGCGCAGCCTTGGCGGCATCGATGATACGCTGGTCACCTGTCAGTCCTGTATAAGCGTTCGAACCGAACATGAGCACTTTATGACCGCCCATCTCTACTTCGGTACCTTGTTTCCCCTCAATAGCACGGAAGTATGGATACACATCGGCTTCCATAAACTTCTGCGGTTCACGATAGTGCTTGTATTTTTCTTGCAACTGTCCCATTCCGATAAGGTGTTGTTTCGTTATTTCTTTATTCAGGCTGCAAAGTTACACAATTTTTATCAAATAGTGCACATTTTAGGAGATAATTCGTAAAAATATTGTAATTTATTCCAAATACCCCTTTATATTTCCTGTTTATTTCTTATTTTTGCAGAAGATTATGAACAAAAAGATCCATATCACATTCATCATAAATCCCATCTCTGGCAATCAAAACAAAGATGAGATACCTAAAATGATTGGAGAGGAAATCGACAGCAAACTCTTCGATATGGATATCCGTATGACAGAGCATAAGGGGCATGCGGCAGAGATTGCCAAAGAATGTGCAGCCAAAGGCATTGACATTGTCGTGGCTGTCGGAGGTGACGGTACCGTCAACGAAGTAGCCCGTTCCCTGACACACACGCAGACAGCATTAGGTATCATCCCCTGCGGCTCAGGCAACGGTCTTGCACGTCACCTGTGTATCCCCATGAATATCCGCAAGGCACTGAAGATCATCAACCAATGTCAGATAGAGGCATTCGACTATGGTGTCATCAATAGCATTCCTTTCTTCTGTACTTGTGGCATGGGCTTTGATGCCTTCATCTCCTTGAAGTTTGCAGAGGCAGGAAAGCGTGGACCTATCACCTATGTGGAAAATGTACTGAAGGAAGGACTGAAATATAAGCCAGAGACCTATGAGGTAGAAGATGATACGGGAGCCAAGAAATACAAAGCGTTCTTGATTGCCTGTGCCAATGCCTCCCAATATGGCAACAATGCCTATATCGCCCCAGGAGCCACGATGAAAGACGGTGAGATGGACGTGATCATCATGGAGCCATTCACAGCCCTCGATGCACCGCAGATAGCTGCCGACCTGTTTATGAAGACACTGGCGAACAACTCGAAGATCAAGACCTTCCGTACCAAGACATTGCATATCACGCGAAAGGAGCCGGGAGCCATCCATTATGACGGTGACCCTGTGATGACTGACCAGGATATCGAAGTACATATTGAACCCTTAGGTATCCGAATCGTCACCAACCCTGAGGCTATTGAGGATCCTGGTCAACCAAATCCGTTCCTGAATGCATTCAGTGACCTTTTCAATAATATAAATAATGTACGTGAAGACATCGAGAAGGGAGGGCGCCGCATTCAGGCCATCAATAAACTGATGCTCCGCAAGCTCTCTAAAATGTAACTCCATGCAGACATTTCTTGTCATCATTATTGTGATACTTGCCGTGTGTTATGCGGCAGGTCGTATTTATCATGCTCTTCGCAAAGGCGGAGACCCCTGCCGGGACTGTGAACTGAGAAAAAACTGTCAGAAAAAACATCTGGATTCCTGTCATTGCAAATAAATAACAAAAAAACTTCTTATTTTTTTGGTTATTTGCTCACTTATTCGTACCTTTGCATCCGCTAAGATGGCAAGGTGCCTTGATTCCGTCGAGCCACCTTACACTCAGAAGAGTTGATGCAAAGCATCACTCTCCCTTCACTAAAACGGTGCCTTGGATGAGTGGCTTAGTCAACGGTCTGCAAAACCGTCTACGGCGGTTCGAATCCGCCAGGCACCTCTTAGGGGAAAGCAATCGGGAGATTTAAAAGTCTCCCGATTTTCTTGTACTATACCCTGTTCTTTTACTGCTTACTTCCTCGTTATTTCTTTATCACTTTCTTGCCCTTATGGATGATGATGCCTTTGGTATTATTCCCAACAGGCTGTCCAAGCATGTTATAGTAATGTTCGTCCATCATGACAGGACGAGGATTAATTAAATGTTAAAAAAAAATACCGGAATTTATGTTCAGATTTTTGGATCTTCTAGAAAATCTGGAGCCTTCAAAGCGTTTGTTTGAAGCTAAAAATGAGTTTGGACGTACCTTTCTATGGGAAAGGTGGCACCTTTCTAACCGTTTGCTACGTCCAAACGACCCGAAAAGCGACACCTTTCTAACCGAAAAACAGGGACAAAAATGAAGTGAACCCAGAAAGTTGGACACAACTTAAAGGTTCAAATGAAAAAGGAATTTAGTTTAGAAGAAAAGTTGTCCGCAATTGGGTTAGTATTCCAAG
>CACXQL010000003.1 GCA_902769805.1 uncultured Prevotellaceae bacterium | reverse complement strand
GAATTGCAGCGCATTGTCCGTGAAGGCTTGAATATATTACGTAAAGAAAACGCATAAGACTATGAGCGCATTAAGAAACTATCTCAATAAGATCAAGCCCAACTTCGAACCCGAAGGTAAGTTACATGCTTTCCGTTCTATCTTCGATGGTTTTGAAACGTTCCTCTATGTTCCGAATACGACGGCAAAGACGGGCGTGAATATCCATGACGCAATAGACTCAAAGCGTATTATGAGTATGGTAGTGATTGCTCTGATGCCTGCCATGCTGTTTGGTATGTATAATATTGGTTATCAGAACTATCTTGCTGCAGGAACATTGGCAAGTGCCTCTTTCTTTGAGGTGTTCTTCTTTGGTTTCCTTGCCGTACTGCCAAAGATTCTCGTTTCCTATATTGTCGGTCTGGGTATTGAATTTGCCTGGGCACAGTGGAAAGGTGAGGAGATTCAGGAAGGTTATCTCGTATCAGGTATTCTCATTCCGTTGATAGTACCTATTGGTTGTCCATTATGGATGCTGGCTCTCGCCTGTGCTTTCAGTGTCATCTTCTGTAAGGAGATATTCGGTGGTACGGGTATGAACCTGTTCAATCCGGCTATCGCAGCCCGTATGTTCCTGTTCTTCGCCTATCCGTCGAAGATGACAGGTGATACCATTTGGGTGGCTCAAGACAGTATTTTCGGATTGGGAAATACGTTGCCTGACACCTTTACGGCAGCAACACCGCTTGGACAATTGGCACAGGGTATCAATCCCAATGCTTCTATCTGTGATATGATTTGTGGTTTTATCCCAGGCTCTATCGGTGAGACTTCCGTTATTGCCATCGCCATCGGTGCTGTTATCCTGTTGTGGATGGGTATTGCTTCATGGCGTACCATGCTGAGTGTTTTCGTAGGAGGTGCTGCTATGGGACTTCTCTTCGAGTCAACAGGTGCTACGACCATGCCTTGGTGGCATCATTTCATTCTGGGTGGTTTCGCTTTCGGTGCCGTGTTCATGGCTACCGACCCTGTGACCTCATGCCGTACAGAGTGTGGTAAGTATTTCTATGGTTTCATCATCGGTGCCATGGCTGTTATCATTCGTGTGAAGAACGCCGGCTATCCAGAGGGTATGATGCTTGCCATCTTCTTTGGCAATATGATTGCTCCGCTGATTGATCACTTCGTAGTAGAGCGTAATATCTCGAAACGTTTAAAGAGAGGAGGTACGAAATGAGTAAAATGAATACAAACAGTAACGCGTACATTATTATATATAGTACGATACTCGTTGTCATCGTGGCTTTCCTGTTGGCGTTTGTCTTCCAGGCATTAAAGCCTATGCAAGATGCCAATGTGGCACTTGATGTGAAGAAACAGATTCTCTATTCATTGAATATCCGTGGCTTGGACGGTGCTGAGGCAGAGGCTAAGTATAAGGAGATTGTGAAGAGTGAGGAGAAAGCGGGTGACCTTTCCTATTATGTCTGCGACATCAAAGGAGAGAAGAAATATGTGTTCCCGTTGAAGGGCATGGGACTATGGGGAGGTATCTCCGCCTTCGTCTCTGTCAATGAAGACCTGAACACCATCTATGGCGCATACTTCAACCATGAGAGCGAGACGGCTGGTCTGGGTGCTGAGATAAAGGACTCACAGGCATGGCAGGAGAAGTTCCAAGGTAAGAAGATTGCCGATGAGAACGGTGAAGCGAAGATTGCCGTTGTGAAGAAAGTGGAGACCCCCGAGTACGAGGTTGATTGTGTCACGGGTGCCACCCTTACCTCCAATGGTGTCAGCGACATGCTTCGTGAAGGCTTGAAAAAGTATTTGGACATTTTAAAGAAGTAAGCTATGGCATTATTCAGTAAACAAAATAAAGAGGTTTTCACTAACCCGTTGAACCTCGACCACCCCATCCTTGGACAGGTATTGGGTATCTGTTCGGCGCTCGCCGTTACGTCGCAGCTGAAGCCTGCCATCGTGATGGGTCTTGCCGTAACGGTAATCACCGCTTTCTCGAATGTGATTATCTCCATTATCCGCAACACCATTCCTAATCGTATCCGTATTGTGGTGCAATTGGTGGTTGTCGCTGCTCTTGTGACTATTGTCTCTCAGATCCTGAAGGCTTTCGCCTATGACGTGAGTGTTCAGCTGAGCGTGTATGTCGGTCTGATTATCACCAACTGTATCCTGATGGGACGGTTGGAGGCTTTCGCGATGATGAACAAGCCCTGGCCTTCTTTCCTCGATGGAGTAGGAAACGGTCTTGGATACGCAATGATTCTTGTGATTGTCGGCGCCTTCCGTGAGTTCTTCGGTCGTGGCTCCTTGCTGGGATTCCAGATTATTCCCGATGCCTGCTACGACTTCGGCTATGTCAACAATGGTATGATGACGATGCCTGCTATGGCATTGATCCTCGTAGGTTGTGTGATTTGGATTCATCGTGCTTACTTTTATAAAGAGAAATAAGATATGGAACACGCAATAAGTCTATTATTCAGGTCCATCTTTGTGGACAATATGATTTTCGCTTTCTTCCTCGGCATGTGTTCTTATCTTGCCGTATCGAAGACAGTGAAGACATCTATGGGACTGGGTCTCGCCGTGACTTTCGTGCTCACCGTGACCGTTCCCGTTAACTATCTGCTGCAAACCAAGGTACTTGGTCCTGACTGTTTGGTGGAGGGTGTTGACCTCAGCTATCTGTCGTTCATCCTTTTCATTGCCGTCATCGCTGGTATGGTGCAACTCGTGGAGATGACCGTAGAGAAGTATTCTCCGTCGCTCTATGCCGCACTGGGTATCTTCTTGCCGTTGATAGCCGTTAACTGTGCCATTATGGGTGCTTCGTTGTTCATGCAGCAGCGCATCCTCATGGAGCCGGACAACTCTCAGGCTATTACCAGTATCTGGGATGCCGTTGTCTATGGCTTTGGTTCCGGTATAGGCTGGACCTTGGCAATTGTTGCTCTTGGTGCCATCCGTGAGAAGATGCAGTATTCTGATGTGCCCAAACCCCTGCAGGGTCTTGGCATTGTGTTTATCACCGTAGGACTCATGGCGATGGCTATGATGTGTTTCAGCGGACTAAATATCTAAAGCGTTATGGGACAGTTTATAGCATATAGTATAGGAGTTTTCCTCATTGTCATACTCCTGTTGGTCGTTATCCTGTTGGTAGCGAAGAAATATCTCTCCCCCTCAGGTAACGTGAATATTGAGATTAATGGCGACCGTACCATTTCTGTGGCACAGGGTAACAGTCTGATGTCGACCCTCAACGAGAATGGTGTGTTCCTGCCTTCTGCCTGTGGTGGTAAGGCTTCCTGCGGACAGTGTAAGGTCCAGGTCCTTGAGGGTGGGGGTGAGATTCTCGACTCTGAGAAACCACATTTCACCCGTAAGGAGATCAAGAATGGCTGGCGTTTGGGTTGTCAATGTAAGGTCAAGGGTGATTTGAAAATCCATGTCGACGAGAGCATTCTCGGTGTCAAGGAATACGAGTGTACCGTTATCTCCAACAAGAACGTTGCCACGTTCATCAAGGAGTTCAAGGTGCAGCTGCCTGCCGGTGAGCACATGGACTTCCTGCCGGGCTCTTACGCTCAGATCAAGATTCCCGCTTTCGACTGCATCGACTACAACGACTACGACCGTGACTTGATCACACCGGAGTATGTGCCCTCATGGGAGAAGTTCAAGATGTTCGACCTCAAGTGTAAGAACCCCGAGCCTACCATCCGTGCCTACTCCATGGCAAACTATCCTGCCGAGGGTGATGTCTTCATGCTGACGGTTCGTATCGCCACACCTCCGTTCAAGCCCGACCGCTCAGGCTTCATGGATGTCAATCCGGGTATCGCCTCGTCGTATATCTTCTCTTTGAAGCCCGGCGACAAGGTCATCATGTCTGGACCGTTCGGTGATTTCCATCCACACTTCGACTCGAAGAAGGAGATGATATGGGTAGGTGGTGGTGCCGGTATGGCTCCGTTGCGTGCTCAGATTATGCACATGACGAAGACACTGCACACTACCGATCGTGAGATGCACTATTTCTATGGTGCCCGTGCCCTCAACGAGGTGTTCTATCTCGATGACTTCCTAGGCTTGGAGAAGGAGTATCCTAATTTCCACTTCCACCTCGCCCTCGACCGTCCAGATCCTGCTGCTGATGCTGCAGGCGTGAAGTACACCCCGGGCTTCGTCCATCAGGTTATGCTCAATACTTACCTGAAAGACCACGAGGCTCCCGAGGACGTAGAGTACTACATGTGTGGTCCTGGTCCAATGTCTGCTGCTGTTGTCTCCATGCTCGACTCCCTCGGTGTCGATCCCGAGTCGATCATGTACGACAACTTCGGAGGATAACCGATTCTTTCTACATAACAAGGCGGCATCTGGGTATACTCAGGTGCCGCCTTTTGTGGTATCTTATAGATACCCTAGGGCAAACGAATCGATAGCCCCGAGCTAACGGGTCGATAGGCGGCACCTATCGCATCGATAGGCGGCGGCAAACTATAGGATAGGCGGCACCAAATTTAATTTAGGATTCTTTTGGCTGTTCTCTTGTTTTTTACTATCTTTGCACCTTAGAAATTTAAACTAACGAGATATGAAAAAACTATTATTGGGGGATGAGGCAATTGCTCAGGGTGCATTGGATGCAGGCTTGAGCGGTGTGTATGCCTATCCGGGAACTCCCTCTACGGAGATTACAGAGTATATCCAGATGTCGCCATTGGCTAAGGAACGTGGCGTTCATAGCCGTTGGTCTACGAATGAGAAGACGGCAATGGAGGCAGCCCTTGGTATGTCGTTCATGGGAAAACGTGCGTTGGTATGTATGAAACACGTCGGACTGAACGTGTGTGCAGATCCGTTTGTCAATTCAGGAATGACAGGAACGAATGGCGGTCTGGTGGTTTTGGTGGCTGACGACCCCTCGATGCACTCCTCACAAGACGAGCAGGACAGTCGCTTCTATGGTAAGTTTGCGATGGTACCCACCTTGGAACCTAGCAACCAGCAGGAAGCATATGACATGATACAGGAGGCTTTCGAGTTATCTGAACAATTACATCTTCCTATCCTGATGCGTGTCACGACACGTATGGCACACAGTCGTGCTGTCGTTGAGGTTGTTGACGTGCCTCGTGAACAGAATGAACTCAACTACAACGCTCAGGCTTCAAGTTGGGTGTTGCTGCCTGCTTTTGCCCGCAAGCGCAATGATATCGTCACGGCTCAGCAGCCACTGTTGGAGCAGATGGCGATGGATAGCAAGTATAATGCGTATATCGATGCAGATGACCATGAGATGGGAGTCATAGCCAGCGGAATCGCTTATAACTATCTCATGGAGTGCTTCCCCAACGGTTGTCCGTTTCCTGTATTGAAAATCTCGCAATATCCGATACCCAAGAAACTCATTCGTCGCATGACAGACGATTGCGAATATGTGCTGATTGCCGAGGAAGGACAGCCTTTTATCGAAGATCAGGTGCGTGGTGTGATGCCGGGCAATGCAGTCATTAAAGGTCGTCTGACAGGCGAACTGCCTCGTACTGGAGAGTTGAATCCAGACCTCATTAAGAAGGCGTTGAATCTCTCTGAGAACGTTGTGTACTCCGAGAACTCCAAGTACTCTGAAATCCTCTCTCATGTTGTGGCACGTCCACCAGCCTTGTGTCAGGGTTGTGGTCACCGAGACGTCTATACTGCACTGAATCAAGTGTTGCTTGACTATCCCAATGCCCGTGTATTTGGTGATATCGGTTGTTATACCTTAGGTTTTCTGCCTCCTTATAAGGCAATTCATTCGTGTGTTGACATGGGTGCTTCTATCACGATGGCGAAGGGTGCCAGTGATGCAGGACAATGGCCTGCCGTCGCTATCATCGGCGACTCTACTTTTACGCACTCTGGAATGACTGGTTTATTGGATGCTATCAATGAGAATGCAGACATCACTGTCATCATCAGTGACAATCTGACCACTGCGATGACTGGTGGACAGGACTCTGCTGGTACGAATAAGTTTGAGACCATCTGTCGTGGTCTGGGCTTGAGTGACGAGCATCTGAAGGTCGTTGTGCCTCTGCCTAAGAACATGGAAGAGATTACTAAGACCATCCGCGAAGAGATTAACTATCATGGGGTGAGTGTTATTATCCCCCGTCGTGAGTGTATGCAGACACTGCAGCGCCATCTTAAGCAGAAGAAGGCAGCAGGGGAAAAGTAAGAATGTAAAAATGTAAGAATTATAATGAAGACAGACATTATATTATGCGGTGTAGGAGGACAAGGTATCCTTTCTATCGCTACCATTATCGGTGAGGCTGCCATGAATGAGAATCTGTATATTAAACAGGCAGAGGTTCATGGAATGTCTCAGCGTGGAGGTGACGTACAGTCTAACCTCCGTATCTCTAGCAATCCTATTGCCAGCGACCTGATTCCAAAGGGTGGGGCAGACGTGATTATTTCCATGGAGCCGATGGAGGCATTGCGTTATCTGCCATTCCTCTCGAAAGAAGGATGGATTATAACGTCAAGCACTCCTTTTGTGAATATTCCGAACTATCCTGATATAGAGAAGATTAAGACTGATTTGAATAGTCTTAAGAATGTTATCATGCTCGATATCGAACAGGCTGCAAAAGACAATGGCGTTCCCCGCTCTGCCAATGTCATCCTGTTGGGTGCTGCACAGAAGGCTATCGGTATTGAATATGTAAAACTGGAAGATGCCATCCGTCGTGTCTTCGGCAGAAAAGGTGAGGCGATTGTAGAAGCAAATATCAAGGCACTGGCCATTGGAAAACAAGCACAGAAATGATAGAGACACCAATCAAGAGAGAAATCGTCGACGGACTCGTTGCAGAACTGGGCATCAATGACTTTGCCAAAGCAACTATCCGTGAGGTGAAACAAGTAGCTGCAAAAGCGGAGAAGGCTTCTGGCGTGGAGTTCATCAAGATGGAGATGGGTATTCCTGGACTGCCTGCTGCGCAAGTAGGAGTGGATGCTCAAGTCAAAGCCTTGCAAGAAGGTATTGCCCATAGTTATCCTGACATACAAGGTGCACCTGTATTGAAACAGGAAGCATCACGTTTCGTGAAGGCATTCATCGGTGTGGATATCGCTCCGGAATGTTGTGTACCTGTCTGTGGTTCGATGCAAGGTACGTTTGCTTCGTTCCTGACCTGTTCGCAGGCAGACAAGAAGAAGGATACAGTCCTGTTTATCGACCCGGGTTTTCCAGTGCAGAAGATGCAGTTACAGGTACAAGGTGTGAAATACGAGACATTTGATGTCTATGACTTCCGTGGTGAGAAACTGGGTCCGAAACTGGAGAGTTATCTCTCGAAAGGGAATATCTGTGCCATCGTCTATTCGAATCCCAACAATCCAGCATGGATTTGTCTGAACGAGGACGAGTTGAAGTCGATTGGTACGCTCGCCACAAAGTATGATACCATCGTGATGGAAGACCTTGCGTACTTTGCAATGGACTTCCGTAAGAATCTGAGTGTGCCCTTCCAACCGCCTTATCAACCGACTGTAGGGCGTTATACAGATAATTATATTCTCTTGATTTCCGGTTCGAAGGCTTTCAGTTATGCCGGTGAACGTATTGGTGTGACGTGTATCTCTGATAAGTTGTTCCATCGTCACTATCCTGATTTGGCGGCACGTTATGAAGGACTGGCCTTTGGTCCTACCTTTTCTACGCGTATGCTCTATGCTTTGTCTTCAGGTACCAGCCACTCGGCACAGTTTGCTTTGGCTGCGATGCTGAAGGCTGCAACAGACGGAACGTATGACTTCCGTAAAGAAGTAAGTGTCTATGGGGAACGCGCCCACAAGTTAAAGGATATCTTCTGCCGTTATGGTTTTCATATCGTTTATGACAAAGACCTTAACGAACCTGTTGCTGATGGTTTCTATTTCACTATCGGCTACAAAGGAATGACCAGTGGAGAACTGGCCAAAGAACTGATGTACTATGGTGTCTCTGCTATTTGTCTGATTACGACAGGCTCCCATCAGGAAGGATTGCGTGTCTGTACCTCATTTATTGAGGATCATCAGTATGCGCAGTTAGAGGAGCGCATGAAGATTTGGAAAGCCAATCACGAAGGATAAGAATAAAAAAGAGGAACTGCAAGTTCCTCTTTTTTATTGGTCTATCTCTATCGGATGGAATAGAAACTCCGTCATCGTCAGATATCTTATGTCATATTTGCCTTTTGCCTTCACGGTGTATTCCTTACGCATCTTGATGAAGAGCTTTTCCGCTTCCTTACGCGTAAGGGCGAACATCACGACACAGACGCGGTTGGGCATCTCTTTGTTATCAGTCAGGAAGTCTTTTAGCTGGGTAGAATACTGGTGGCGCTCCATGAGTGTCTTACTCTTGGTCTCATACCACACACCGTCAATCTCTTGAACATCTGTCATGTAGATGATGGAGTCCTGGAAAGAAGCGGAGAAGCCAAACATATACATTTTAGTCTTGACAGCCTTCGCTTGCAGGTCTGCCGGCATGACGGCAGACAGCAAAAGGGATAACAGGATATACTTAATAATCTTCATTGTCCTAAATATGCTTTTAACATCTTATTCTTTGTATTACTGCGCAACCGACGGATCGCCTTCTCTTTGATTTGACGCACACGCTCACGGGTGAGTCCGTATTTCGTACCAATCTCCTCTAAAGTCATCTCGGGCTGGTTGATACCATAGAATGCCTCAATAACTTTACGCTCTCTGTCGTTGAGCATCTGGAGGGCACTGGCTATCTCGGCTCTCAGCGACTCCAACACCAATTGGCGGTCTGCCATTGGCGCATCGTCATTGACTAATACATCCAACAGACTGTTGTCTTCACCATCTACGAAAGGTGCGTCCACTGATACATGATGTCCGCTGATATGCAGCGCATCGTCAATTTTCTCTTCAGGAATGTCAATCTTCTCGGATAACTCCTCGGCTGACGGGCGACGCTCATACTCCTGTTCGAAACGGTTTGCCTCACGATTAATCTTGTTGACAGCACCTACCTGATTCAAGGGCAGACGGACGATACGGCTCTGTTCTGCAATAGCCTGCAGGATGCTCTGACGTATCCACCATACGGCATAGGAGATGAACTTGAAACCACGTGTCTCGTCAAACTTCTCCGCTGCCTTGATGAGCCCGAGGTTACCCTCGTTGATAAGGTCGGGGAGGGACAGACCCTGGTTTTGATACTGCTTGGCGACAGAGACAACAAACCGGAGGTTAGCCTTCGTCAAACGTTCCAGTGCCTTACGGTCACCTTTACGGATACGCTGGGCGAGTTCGACTTCTTCGTCTGTTGAAAGCAGCTCCTCTTTACCTATTTCCTGAAGGTATTTATCGAGGGATTCACTCTCCCGATTGGTGATGGATTTGGTGATTTTTAGTTGTCTCATTCAGTCGTTTCTTATAAGCCGAATGCAAAAGTAAGGTATTTTTTCGGAAACACCAAAAGAATACCTTACTTTTTTTATTATTTGCCAATCTATCTTATTCGTTCTGCAGATAGACTACAAAACCGCCGCGTTTGCCAGTCGGGAAAATACCCTTGATGACGAGCATCTGGTCTTTGGCATCCTTTACGGCCTTCTGTAAGTCATCGAAGGAACGCATCGGCTCGTCGTTGACAGTCTGGATGATGAAGCCCTTCGGAACACCAGCGTCTTTCATCTTACCACCACTGACCTTCAACACCTCAAGACCATAGCTAATCTCAAGTTGTTTCTTCTGGGAGTCGGTGATGGGACGTACATCGATACCGAGGATGTCCACATCAGCATTTTTCACGACCTTCGTGGTACCCTGTTCGTTCTTCAGTGTCAGCGTAACGGTCTTCTCTTTCTTGTCGCGTAGATATTTCACAGTTACTTTGTCCCCAGGACGCTTCTGGGCGATGACAGCCTGCAGCTCACCGAAGGTCTTGATCTTCTGACCGTCGATGTGTGTCAGAACGTCACCCTTCTGCAATCCTGCAGCTGCAGCGGCACCGTCCTCAACGACTTCTGCGATATAGATACCCTCCATCGTGCCAAAATCCTCGACTTCCTTGTCCTGATCCTTCATGTTGTCAACATAGTTCTTGACATCTGATCCTTTGATACCAATCATAGCGCGCTGAACGGCACCATACTTCTTGAAATCGTCTACGGCCTTGTTGACAATAGCTGTAGGAATGGCAAATCCATAACCGATATTAGAACCTGTCTGAGAGTAAATCATAGCATTGATACCAATCAGTTCACCACGTGTGTTTACTAATGCACCACCAGAGTTACCCTGATTGATGGCAGCGTCAGTCTGTATCATCGAGGCAACACCTTCACCCATCTGACGGGCTTTGGCGGATACGATACCTGCTGTTACGGTGTTGTTCAATCCGAGAGGATTACCAACGGCAAGTACCCATTCTCCCACCTTCACGTCGTCGCTGTTGGCGATGACGATAGCGGGTAGATTCTTGGCATCAATCTTGATTAAGGCAAGGTCTGTGGTCTTGTCGGCACCGATGATGCGAGCAGAGTACTCCTTGCTATTCTCGTTGAGGGTAACCGTCAACTCATCGGCACCGTCTACGACGTGATTGTTGGTGACGATATAGCCATCTGCGGAGATGATGACACCACTACCTGCTGCAGCGCGCTTGGGCGTCTGTACCTGACGTTTGCGCGACGGACCGTTATTACCCTGCCCACGTCCGAAGAAACCACCGAATGGGTCAGAGAAGAAATCCTCAAACGGATCGGAATACTCTACCGTCTGTACTTTGGAATTAATCACGGATTTGATGTAGACAACAGAGGGCAGAGACTTCTCTGCCGCATAGGTGAGGTCTACGGGTTGTCCTGGTGCTGCAGCGGGTGCTGCCTGAGTTTTGTTGCACGAAGCTGCCGAGAATGCGATGACTACCAAGTAAATCGCCGGCATGATGTTCTTTACAATCTTTTTCATCTTTCAGTTATTAACAATTTAATGATTTATGTTTTCAATCTCTTTGACGTTTTGTCTGATAAACAGTTTAATGTCGTTGCTCAAAGTTGGGTGCAAATATAGGCGCAAATTTTGTTATTCTGTCAAATTGTCGTATCTTTTTGGTGCAATTTAACAATTACGCAGCCCTGCTTAACGGCTATTTGAAGTTAACGACTGAAAGTTGAAATACTGATAAATTTAACAAGAATACATTTCTTTACTTGCAAATAATCAATTATCTGTCATTTCTCCACGTATACTCTTTCTCATTAATTGACTAACCTGTGCTGGATCATCGTAATGGGATTGTAAAAACATCAGTTTAGTAACGGCACTCTCGACAGTGGCGTCACGTCCACTGATGACACCAGCCTCTTGTAACTGATAGCCTGTATCATAACGACTCATCTCCACAGCTCCCTGCATACACTGACTGATGTTGACAACTACTTTGCCGTTACGGGTTGCTTCCTTGAGTGCCTGCATCACCCAGGGGCGTTGCGGTGCGTTACCACTTCCGAAGGTACGCATGACAATACTCTTCAGATTGGGTGTTGCGATGATATGACGCACCAAGTCTTCACGGATACCAGGAAAGAGCGAGAAGATAATGACGTTGTTGTCTAATTGAAAATGCGGTGTCATGGGTTTGTCCCATTCGGGTTTCAGGATGCGTTCCGTATGATAGGTGATATTTACGCCCGCATCTACCAGATGCGGATAGTTGAACGATTCGAAGGCATTAAACTCCTCGGCACTCTGTTTAGTGGTACGATTGCCACGCAGCAAATGTCCGTTGAAATAGATACCTACCTCAGGTACGCGCGCATGACCTTGTTTATTT
Organism: uncultured Prevotellaceae bacterium; assembly: GCA_902769805.1. GTDB lineage: Bacteria > Bacteroidota > Bacteroidia > Bacteroidales > Bacteroidaceae > Prevotella. The sequence continues at coordinate 95,012 of CACXQL010000003.1, read as the reverse complement.
TTGGCAGCAGCGATCTCGATGGAGGTGATGAGGTTCTCCTTGCCATCAGTTCGCAACTGCCCGATAGGCAGTTGCGAACCAGTAAAGATGACAGGCTTGGTCAGGTTCTCCAACATATAAGAGAGAGCAGAGGCTGTATATGCCATTGTGTCAGTGCCGTGTAGAACTACGAAGCCGTCATAGTCGTCGTAGTGATTGGCAATGATATGACAGAGTTCTGTCCATCGGGCTGGTGTCATGTCACTGGAATCGATAGGCGGATTAAACGTATATGTGTCAATCTCCAAGTCAAATTGTTCCAGTTCCGGTACGTTAATCAGCAAGTGATTGAAGTCAAAAGGCTCCAAAGCACCTGTCTGTGGATTACGGTTCATTCCGATGGTACCGCCAGTATAGATTAACAGGACTCTGTTTGACATATTCTTCTATAATTGTATTTGCAGCATCACGAAGGAGTAGGGAGTCAGTTCCATCGTCATCTTACTCTTCAGGTTAATCGTCTCTGTCTTCGGGGCGATGGGCTGCTTATCGTAGTTGTTCTCGTCGTTGGGCTGTCCTGATATAGTTGTCTTCACAGCTGTCTTGATGCCCTTGAAACGAGAGAGGTTGATATTTGCCTTTTTCGTCTGGTCGCCCGCATTGCAGAGTTTAACGAATAACTGGCGAGTCTTCACGTTCAGTACGACGCTCTGTCCCTGAAGGTAACCGCTTTCCTCACCTTCAGGCAGACCTTGCCAACGTGGTGCGGTATCAGGATTCTCAATTGTCACGCAGTCACCATAGTAGTATTGGCCTGCACTCTGTCCGAACATCTGTTGTATATAATAGCTGCAGGTAAGGAACGGACGCTCGTTGTCAAAGTAGATGAGGTCGGGATTCCAGTTCGTATTGGTCTTGCGGGCAAAGAGTGGTGCATATGAGGTCATCGCCACGATGTCACCATTACGCTCTACATGCAACAGGTAAAGACCTTCTGCCAGTGCGTCAATGAGTTTCTTGTCCTTGGCCGCATATTCACCCAAATACACCTTTGTCTTACGGTCGCGCGGATAATAGTTATACTGGCGACTGCTGAGGAAATACTTGTTGGGCTCATAGTAGTGCTCATCGATGATAGGCATCCCTAACTCATCAGCGAGTTTCCAGCCATTTTCCAAGTCAGGATTACCAGGATGAGAGCCAGGACCTGCTGTTCCCACAATGATGATTTCCGGATGAGTCTCCATCACCTTCTTATATATATATTTGAAACGCTCGCAGAACTCTGGAGAGATACGTTCCTCGTTTCCCAGTCCGAGATATTTGAGGTTAAAGGGTTTAGGATGACCAGCATCGGCTCGCATCTTTGCCCATTTGTTAGTGGCAGGGTCACCGTTCGCCCAATCGATGAGATCGATGGCTTCTTGTGCCCATTCGTCCATTTCTGACATGGGAACAACATCCTGAGCCTGTTCTTTCATGCCCCAGCCACCATTAGTACCTTGACAACTCACACCACAGGGAAGAATAGGTAGAGGCTGCATACCGAGATCTTCGCAGAACTGGAAATACTCGAAGTACCCCAGTCCCATACTCTGATGATAACCCCATGTATTCTTCAGACCCTTACGCTGTTCCTTCGGACCGATGGTGGTCTTCCAACGATATGTGTCCCAGAAACCGTCGCCACCGCCATGTACTACACAACCACCTGGGAAGCGCATGAACTTCGGGTGCAGGTCAGCAAGTGCCTGTGCGAGGTCTTTACGGAGGCCATGTCCTTTATAAGTGTCCTGTGGTATCAGTGATACCATGTCGACATCGATACAGCCTTTGTCAAGGACAAGAATCTGCAATGAGGCATTATGACATGTAGAGTCAACGGTTAGAACGGCATCGTACTGTTTCCAAGCGTTGTCGGAAGCATCGATAATGACATCAGCCAGAAGTTTGGGATCTCTGGGAGGCCAACCGCGCTGGTTCTCTAATAGTGCAACACGTACTTTCTTTGCATCACCGATATTACGCATGAAGATGGAGAAGTTATATTTTTCACCAGCCTTCACAGATATGCCGTCGAAACCATCATTCTGAATACCGAAGCCTTTCCAACCCCTGTAATCGTAATACTCTTTCGCACGCTCGCAATAGAGTCGCATGTATGTAGGGTTGTTGGGGTGAATGGGATTGTCCTTACGAACCTCCAGAATTCCTAAGGAGTGCCCAGGACGTGTAATGCGCCATGCCGTACCAGCTCCCCATCCGTCTCTTTCTGCAGGACTGAACTCAAAAGAACCATTCTGCACCAGTTCTGCATAAAGGCCTCCGTCAGCAGCATTACTGATGTCCTCGAAGAAAATACCGATAAGTTCGTCACTGATAAACTTTCCTCCAGCAGGAGCCTTCATAGTTTTCTGGGCAGTGACACCCATAGTGGCTGCTAAGAGTGCAGCGCCAATCATAAGTCTTTTGTTCATAGTGAAGATAATTATAATGTTTAGGATTCTGACGGCAAAGATACGAATTAATGAGAAGATAACCAAATAATATAAAATAAGTTTTCATGAACCAACCCTTTTATCTCTTCCTCGCTGTTTTCCGTTGTTTGGCTGGTTGCTTGGTGGCCTCCTTCGGTAGTTGTGGAATATCTTTTGTGACGATGGCTTTTAGAATACGTATGTCATCAAGGGGACGTGCATACTTGTCTGTAGGAACTTGTTGGATGCGGTCAACGATATCCAATCCTTCTGTTACTTCGCCAAAGACTGTATATTGTCCGTCTAGATGGGGCGTTCCGCCAATAGTTTTGTAGGTTGTCACCATCTCAGGTGTGAGTTTGATACGTCCTTGTGTGGCAGAGTCAAGCCGTTCCTGTATCTGACTAAGCTTCCTGTCATCGAGTATGCGTCCCCATACGATATAGAACTGGCAGGCAGAGCTACGCATCTCAGGATTGACATCGTCACCCTCGCGTGCCATTGCCACCACACCACGACGGTGGAAAATATAAGGAAGACGGAACTCCGGTTCTTGGGTGTAGTCATAGTCTCCGGTACCTAATCGTTGCCCTGGTTGCGCATGTTTGCTATTGATGTCACCGCTCTGAATCATAAAGTCTTTGATGACACGATGGAAGAGTAGGGAGTCATATACCTGCATCTTGACGAGTTTAAGGAAATTGTCACGATGCTGAGGTGTCTCATCATAGAGGGCAATGCGGATATTGCCTGCTGTCGTCTCCAACAATACTTCTGTCGTTGTCGTCTGTGCTGACACAGATAGGGTAAGTAACAGCAATAGACTCAAGACTGATATTGGTGTCATAAAATGACGTAAAAAGATCTTCATATTCATTAGTATATATTATTTAGGAGTTACAAAGGTAGTTATATTTATGCTTTTTCGTCCATTTATCAGATGAAATTTTTGCTCTTTGTTGGATTTTTCATATCTTTGCAAAAACTTTAAGTGAGATATGAAAGCATTTAATGACAAGAACTTCGTGCTTGACAATGAGATAGCACAAGACCTGTACCACAATTATGCGGCAAAGATGCCGATTATAGACTATCACTGCCACCTGCAACCGGACATGGTTGCTAACGATCACCGTTTTAAGAGTATCACGGAACTATGGTTGGGCGGCGACCATTATAAGTGGCGCGCCATGCGCACTAATGGTGTGGACGAGCGATATATCACAGGTAAGGATACCAGCGACTGGGAGAAGTTTGAGAAATGGGCAGAGACAGTGCCTTATACGCTCCGTAACCCATTGTACCACTGGACGCATCTGGAGTTGAAGACCGCCTTCGGCATCGATAAATTATTGTCACCCAAGACGGCCCGTGAAATCTTTGACGAGTGTAATGAGAAACTTGCAACACCTGCATTCTCTGCACGTGGACTGATGAAGCACTACCATGTGGAGTGTGTATGTACGACGGATGACCCCGTTGACGACCTGCATAACCATATTGAATATGCCAAGCACAAGGCTCCTGACGATCCGATCATGCTTCCTGCATGGCGTCCTGATAAAGCAATGAATATCGAGAAAGCAGGCTTCAGTGACTATGTTCGTCAGTTGGAGAAAGCGAGCGACATGAGTGTCACAACATTCGCTGATATGGTGGATGCCCTTAAGAAGCGTCATGACTTCTTTGAGGAGAGTGGATGCAAGCTCTCAGACCATGGCCTGGATAAATTCAACGACGAGGAGTATACGGACTCGCAGATAGAGACTATCTTCGAGAAGGCCATGCGTGGACAACAACTCTCGAAGCTGGAGATACGACAGTATAAGAACTGTTTCTTAACGGTGATGGCAGAGATGGATGCCGACTCTGACTGGACACAACAGTTCCATTATGGTGCCATCCGCGACAACAATACGAAGATGTTTAACCAGATTGGTCCTGATACGGGATTCGATTCCATAGGTGAGTTCAGCAACGCGAAGGCAATGGCACAGTTCTTTGATCGCCTGAACCAGAAGGACAAACTCACCCGTACGATTATCTATACGTTGAATCCCTGTGCCAATGAGATGATTGCCACCATGATTGGTAACTTCCAGGGTGGAGAGCCTGGGAAGATGCAGTTTGGAAGTGGATGGTGGTTCAATGACCAAAAGGACGGCATGGAGCGTCAGATGAATGCGCTCTCGGTTCTCGGTTTGCTGAGTCGTTTCGTGGGAATGCTCACTGATAGCCGTTCTTTTGTCAGCTATCCGCGGCATGAGTATTTCCGCCGCATCCTCTGTAACCTCTTAGGTAACGATGTGGAAAAGGGTTTGCTGCCAGACGACCGTGAATTGCTCGGCAAGATGGTGGAGGATATCTCCTATAATAACGCCCGTCGTTATTTCAAATTCTATTGATATTCAGTTTTCTTTGAAAGCGACCACACGTGTCAGGTCCATGTCGAGATAATAAGTATCGCTGTATTCTTTTTCCTCGATATAGTATCTGACACGGGTGGTGATGAGTTGCTTGAAAGGCTGGTCAGGTGCATATTTAATGTTTCCCTGATAGCGGCTCGCACGTTTTGCCTGATGACGGAGGCTGATGACGACAGAGTCATTGACGAATCGTGTAGAGTCAATATCTGTGAAATGAATGCCGGAGATATTCTGTCCTTCCCTCATATTCTGCTCCATGAATTGTTCTACCAGTTCTTCGGCATCCTGTTGCGGTCCGCAGGAAGCGAACAGCAACAGGAACATACCTATTATAATATATAGATACTTTTTCATAACTGATGAGGCATGCTTTTAAGAGTCAGTAACAGATGATCCCATACCATCTGAACGGTAGGGATGAGCAGGCGTTCGTCAGGTGTATGCACATCACGCAGCGTCGGTCCCATGCTGACCATGTCGAGGTTTGGGTAGCGTTCTGCGAAGAGTCCACATTCCAATCCAGCATGGATGCCCTTGATAGTCGGGTCTTTCTGGAACAGTTTGTGGTAGGTGTACTTCACGATATTTTGTAGTTCGCTATTCGTACGCATCTTCCATGCAGGATAGCCTTCCGAGAATGTCACCTTTGCGCCTGCCAGCTTGAAGACAGCGGCGACGGTATTGCACATGTTATCGAGGTTCGACATCACGTTAGAGCGTTGTGAGGTCATAATGTCAATGGTCGTCTCATAGGTCTCCACACGCGCAAGATTACTGGAAGTTTCCGTCATACCGCCTAATGCTTCGTCCTGGCAGACAGCGTAAACGCCATTGTCGACAGCCTGCAGGGCATAGACGAAACGCCTGGCAGTGCCATCGTCAATCATAGGCTCTGGGTCGTAGCTACGCATGCGCCATACCATCTGTTGGTCGCAGACATGGAACTCTTCATTGACCTGAGCAGAGAAGATGTTCCAGTCTGCACGGATGTTCTCCTTGATGTTATTGGGTACAGCGAGTACGAAATAGCCGCCACGAGGGATAGCATTATGTAGACTGCCACCATGCAGGCGTACCAGATGAATGTCCTCGTAACGCTCCATCTCCTGATAAACAAAGCGAGCGATAATCTTCAGACCGTTGGCACGCTTCTTGTTGATATCGTCGCCAGAGTGACCACCCACGAGTCCCTTAACAGAACCCTTGATGAAAAAATAACCCTCTGGAGCAGGCTGACGTTGTATCTCAAACTGGGCTGTGGTAGTACGTCCACCTGCACAAGATACGAAAATCTCACCTTCGTCTTCTGAGTCAAGATTGATGAGGAAGTCACCACGCATGAAATCAGCCTTCATGCCAAAGGCACCCGTCAGACCAGTCTCTTCGTCACGTGTGAAGACACACTCGATAGGACCATGCTCAATATCATTGCTGTCAAGAATGGCAAGTTCCATGGCAACACCGATGCCGTCATCAGCGCCCAGTGTGGTTCCTTTGGCACGCATCCATTCACCCTCCACATAAGTGGTGATACCTTCCTTGTCGAAGTCAATCTTTACATCAGGCAGACAGTCGCATACCATATCCATGTGGCTTTGCAAGATGACAGTCTTACAGTCTTCATAGCCTGGGGTGGCACCCTTTCGGATAATCACGTTGCCCACCTCGTCGACGACTGTCTCCAAGTCATGGCTCTTACCAAAGTCCTTCAAGTACTCAATCATCTTCTCTTCACGCTTAGAAGGGCGTGGAATTTCGTTAATCTTCGCAAATTGTTCGAAGACAACGGCAGGTTTTAACTCACTTTTATTCATTATTAATGTTTATTTGAATTGTTTTCTGAATTTAATTGTTTATCTTTGCACCCGAAAAAATGCAAAGCTGTTGCAAAAGTAATCATTTATGATGAAAATATTGCTATTAAGTGCGTTAATAATTGCTATAGGAATGGCTTTTTTACTGGTGAAGGTCCTTTCCCGCAAGGACGGTACATTCTCCTCACAGCATATTCACGACAGTGAGGCAATGAAAGAGAGGGGTATCCACTGTGTAATGGACCAGGATAGGGAAATGCGACGTAAAAGCAGGTTTGCAGTTAGTGAGAAGAAATAATATAATAACGAAAAATAAAAAAAGAAAACAATGAAAAAGTACATGTTTTTGGCAGTAGCCGCCATCGTAGCACTCGCATCATGTAACAACGCAAGTCCTAAGATGGACGACCAGCCCGCAGCAGATTCCACTGGTGGTGCAGGATTGAAGATCGCATATGTGGAAGTTGACTCTCTGATGACACAGTATGAGTTCTGCAAGGATTTCACACTGGTGCTTCAGAAGAAGAGTAACAACGCTCGTAACACCTTGAATCAGAAAGGTCAGCAGTTACAGAACGCCATGAACAATTTCCAGCAGAAAATGAATAATAATGGGTTCACCAGTCGTGAGCAGGCAGAGAGCCAGCAGGCAGCTATCCAGCGTCAGCAGAATGACTTGCAGCAGTTGCAGGCGCGTCTGGAGAATGAACTTGCCAACGAGACAGCGACCTATAATGAGGGGCTTCGCGATAGCCTGCAGCATTTCCTTGCCGCATATAACAAAGACAAAAAGTACGACTTGATTCTGACCAAGCAGGGTGACAATATCCTTTATGCTGCCAAGCGCTTCGACATCACTAACGATGTCATCAACGGACTGAACAAGGCGTATAAGTCTACTTTCAAGAAGACTGAGGAAAAGAAAGAAGAGAAGAAATAATAAGGAGTAAGGAGAGAAGGAGTTAGGGAATGGATATACAGAAGATTCTTGATAAACTCCGCATCGAACAACTCAACGAGATGCAGCAACACGCCGCCGAAGCGATTCTTCGCTCCGACGGTGATGTTGTTTTACTATCACCCACTGGAACAGGTAAGACACTTGCCTACCTGTTGCCATTGCTTCAGCAGCTGGATGTCTCTTCCGATACTGTTCAGGCATTAGTGGTTGTTCCTGGAAGGGAACTGGCGTTACAGACAGATACTGTTCTTCGTGATATGGGATCAGGTTTCCGTTCTCTTAGTTGCTATGGCGGACGTGCCACTATGGATGAGCATCGTAAGCTAAAGGAAGTGAAACCGCAGATTATCTTTGGTACCCCAGGACGGTTGAACGACCATTTGGAAAAGGAGAATATTTCACGCTATGGAATCCGCTGGCTAATCATTGATGAGTTCGACAAGTGTCTGCAGATGGGCTTTCATGCAGAGATGCAGAAACTCATCAAGGGACTGCCCGGACTACAACGTCGTATCCTGCTCTCTGCCACCAATGCGGAGGAGATTCCGCAGTTTGTCAACCTGTCGAAGAAAGGTACGCTGGTCGATTTCCTCCCAGAGGATGAGCAGACCTCAGAGCGTGTGACGCTCTATGAGGTGAAGAGTCCTGTCAAGGATAAGTTGGAGACACTTCGTAATCTGCTGTTGAGCTTAGGTGACTCCAGCAGTATCGTCTTCCTGAACTATCGTGACTCTGTGGTGCGTGTGAACAACTACCTCTGTGAGCAGGGATTTACTACTAGTTTCTTTCATGGAGGACTGGAACAGAAACAACGGGAAGATGCACTCTATCGCTTCTCCAATGGCTCTGCCAATGTGATGGTAAGTACCGATCTCGCCTCTCGTGGTTTGGATATTCCCGATATTGCCAATATCATTCATTACCACATGCCTGAGAGTGAAGACGGCTATATCCATCGGGTAGGGCGTACTGCCCGTTGGGACAAGCAGGGTAGGGCATTCTTCATCATAGGTCCGGAGGAGCATATCCCCGACTATGTGGAAGGTGAAGCCACAGCTTATGAGCCGATTGTCAATAGTTCAACGCCATCAGCTCCTAAGATGGCAACCCTCTATATAGGTAAAGGAAAGAAAGACAAGGTGTCGAAGGGTGACATTGTGGGCTTCCTTTGTAAGAAAGGTGGCTTGCAGTCGGATGAGATAGGACGTATTGACGTGACCGACCGTTATGCTTATGTTGCTGTGAAGCGTGAAAAACTACAGCAGGTCATCCGTCTGACACAAGGTGAGAAGATTAAGGGAATCAAGACAATAGTGGAGCCTGTGAGATAGAATAGTGTAACGTAGACTTTGCAAAACGTAAGAAAATTGTCTAAAATGCTTAATTCTTGCTCAAATATTTGTCCAATTCAAATAAAAAGTGTAACTTCGCATCGTTTTAGCAAAAACAGATAATAGATAAAGTATAACAAATAATTAAATTCACAACCAAAATGAAGAAGTACAACTTTAACGCAGGTCCCTCAATGCTTCCTCGCGAAGTAATTGAAAAGACTGCTCAGCAGTGTTTAGACTTCAACGGTTCTGGTCTTTCCTTGATGGAGATCAGTCACCGTGCCAAAGATTTCCAACCCGTTGTCGATGAGGCTGTAGCTCTGGTTAAGGAGCTGCTTCAGGTTCCTGAGGGCTACTCAGTAATCTTCCTCGGTGGTGGTGCATCTCTGGAGTTCTGCATGATTCCTTTCAACTTCCTGATTAAGAAGGCTGCTTACCTGAACACAGGTGTTTGGGCAAAGAAAGCGATGAAGGAAGCAAAACTGTTTGGTGAGGTAGTAGAGGTCGCTTCTTCTGCTGATGCTAACTATACCTTTATTCCAAAGGGATGGAGCGTTCCTGCAGATGCAGACTATCTGCACATCACGACCAACAATACTATCTACGGTACTGAGATCCGCAAGGATCTTGATGTTAATGTTCCTTTGATAGCCGATATGTCATCCGATATCTTCAGTCGTCCTATTGACGTGAAGAAGTATGATGCTATCTATGCTGGTGCTCAGAAGAACCTCGCTATGGCAGGTGTGACCATCATCATCCTGAAAGACGAGAAGTTAGGTAAGGCTCCACGTGAGATTCCTACGATGCTCGACTATCGTACCCATGTTGACAAGGGCTCTATGTTCAATACTCCTCCTGTCGTTCCTATCTATAGTGCGCTTGAGACACTCCGTTGGATTAAGAAGAACGGTGGTGTTGAGGCTATGGACAAGTTGGCTCAGCAGCGTGCCGAGATTGTCTATGGTGAGATTGACCGCAACAAGATGTTCCGTGGTACTGCCGTTGAGGAGGATCGCTCACTGATGAATATCTGCTTCGTGATGGCTGACGAGTATAAGGAGCTGGAGAAGGACTTCCTTGACTTTGCTACTTCTAAGGGCATGGTTGGTGTGAAAGGTCACCGTTCTGTTGGTGGTTTCCGTGCTTCTTGCTACAATGCTCAGACTATCGAAGGATGTAACGCCCTCGTAGCTTGCATGAAGGAATTTGAGGCTAATCATTAATTTATTTCATAGTTCACAGTTATGAAAGTATTAGTTGCAACAGAGAAACCTTTCGCAGCTGCCGCTGTGGAGGGTATTCGTAAGGAAGTGGAAGCAGCAGGCAATGAGCTCGTCCTGCTGGAGAAATATACAGAGAAGGCTCAGTTGCTGGATGCCGTGAAGGATGCTGATGCTCTTATTATCCGTTCGGATAAGGTTGATGCTGAGGTGCTGGACGCTGCCAAGCAGTTGAAGATTGTCGTTCGTGCCGGTGCTGGTTATGATAATATTGACCTTGCTGCCGCTACTGTACACAACGTAGTAGCAGAGAACACTCCTGGTCAGAACGCCAATGCCGTTGCTGAGTTGGTATTCGGTCTGCTGGTGATGGCTGTCCGTGGCTTCTATAACGGTAAGAGCGGTTCAGAGTTGCTGGGTAAGAAACTCGGTATCCTTGCTTTCGGTAATGTAGGTCGTAATGTGGCTCGCATCGCCAAGGGCTTTGGTATGGATGTTTATGCTTACGATGCTTTCTGTCCTGCAGAAGTTATCGAGAAGGCAGGTGTTCATGCCGTTGCTAATCAGGACGCATTATTCGAGCAGTGTGACGTTGTTTCCCTGCATATCCCTGCTACTCCTGAGACCAAGCAGAGCATCAACTATGCTTTAGTTGGTAAGATGAAGAAGGGTGGTATCTTGGTAAACACCGCTCGTAAGGAAGTCATCAACGAGCCTGAGCTCATCAAGTTGATGACAGAGCGTGAGGACCTGAAGTTCGTGACGGACATCATGCCCGATGCTAATGATGAGTTCGCTAAGTTCGAGGGTCGTTATTTCTCAACTCCTAAGAAGATGGGTGCTCAGACCGCTGAGGCAAATATCAATGCTGGTATTGCTGCCGCTAAGCAGATCAACGCCTTCTTCAAGGATGGTGACACGAAGTTCCAGGTGAACAAGTAAACAGAAAGATAAATTCTTTTTTCACTTATTTCTCCGCTAAACGCTCTAACTGACTGTATGTCAGAAAGAAGATAGCGGAGAATTTTTTTTTCATTCATTCAGAGAAAGGTGTCGCCTCCGTGGGTCGAAGCCCTGGGTTTCAATATGATGTTGCAAAAATACTAATTTTCCCCCCAACCACATTCGACAATTCAGAAATAATTACTATATTTGCAAACGGAATCATATTGTATAACCCTAAAATGATATTGCCTATGATATAGAGACAAACGAATAAACGTTAATCGACCTCATCTGTTAAGGCTCAGCCTGAAGGGGTCACAGAGATTTTAATAAATTAATTATTAACTTACAGAATAGCGTTTCTGTTCGTACTTATATAAAGATTTTGAGCTTTTAGCTCTTGTTCTTTAAACCCAAATACCGCCAATCATTCGCACGAAAAGAACATGCAGATGGAAGTTCGCATCGTAAGGCGTGGACTATTCGTGCTTGTTTTCGTGCATGGTCACTTGGCGGTAACCAGGGTTTGGATAAGTATCGAATAGTTCTGCCTTTTCAATTTTTATACAGATGAAAAAACTTTTATTTACTACCTTGCTTACTTTGCTTACAACAATGTTGTATGCACAGGTCCCTAATGAAATGAACTATAGTGTCATGCTACTGAATCCAACAACAGGGAAAGTCATGGCAAATGAGACAGCTAAAATACGAATAGAGTTACGCACAGGCAGTACTGATGGAGAAGCTGTCTGGGGACAGGATTTTGAGGTGACTACTGATAAGAGTGGTTGTGTACAATTGACCTTGAAGTTCACTGATGATATCGATTGGAGCCTGGGCAACTTTTTTCTTGCGATGAAAGTAAATGATAAGGAAGTAGGCGCTCCCCAAATACTTTCTGTCCCCTATGCTTTCCAAGCAGACAGGCTTAGCGGAGTCATCACAAATAAGGAATTGATTGGTACATGGATATGCTCACGTAATGATACCACATGGAAGATTACTTTTTATAAAGATGGGACAGGTCTTGATAATGAATCTAATCCTTTTAAATGGATTTTGGATCCATCAGGACAAGTCGCAATACTTCAAGAAAATGGTAGAGGTGAAATGCTCTTTGTCTTTAGGATATCTAATAAACAAGTCATTTTTGATGGTTTTGTGAAAGAGAATATATACACTAAAAGTGAGTAAACAGTAATGTCATGCTTATGAACAGGGTATTATATTTCTTAGGATTATGCTTGTTTCCTGTCTGCTTATCCGCACAGGATTATTTAGTCATAGCACAACCGGTTGTTTGTATGATTCAGACTGATGAAGTACAAAGTGTAGTTGTAGAACCTTCTGCTGCCATAAGTTCTGATGACAATGTCATCGTTCAGAGTGGATTCGTTTGGCAGAATCCGGAAAAGATTGTGCCAACAGGTCTCCAGAAGATAAAAAAAGACGATATTTCTCAAACAAGGCAGATTTTTAATATTATAGGTCAAAAATTAGAGAAGCTGCAAAAGGGCATTAACATTATTAACAAACGAAAAGTGATTGTAAAATAGAACACTTTAGTATAAAGTTATCCTATCTTACGACTGGCAGAGCAACAACTTTGCCAGTCGTTTTTCCCTGAAATTGGGGACTCAGTGATCCATTGCCACAAAGGTACGACTTATCTTTCAAAAGACAAAATATTTGGACAAGAAAGTGGATCATTCAGAACCGTCACCAAATATCCTGGCGCCGAACTACTAGAGCACCTACACTTACTGAATTACACTCTATGATCTCCTTAATCATTTATAACGTTGTGGCTGATAGTCAAGATCATTCTTTAAATACACATTTAGAGTGTTTAATTTGATATTCAGTTCTTGCCTGTTGACATAGTAGCCACCAGACGGCATGGCTTTCTCTCCTATAATGAGCGTATATTTGCTGAAGTCTTCATCAACCGGTCATAGGCATAGCCCAGCCAGTAGCAGGCCTTACCCTCGGAAAAACATCCCAGCGTTTTGAAACTGTCTACAAGTTCTATGATACGGGGGTAGTCTTTGGCGATATAGGCAGCATAGACCATATCCTCAGCTTCTCTACGTTGTCTTTCCTGTTCTTTGGAGTTGCTTCCACATCCTGACAGGATGATGAAACCAGCAACCATCATAACAACAGCTATTCGTCGGAGTATGTTCTTGCTCATAAATCTATTCGGGTTACCTATGATATCTTATTTCAAGATGTATTTCTTTCCGTTCTGGATGTAGATACCCTTTTGGGGATTCGTCACACGCTGTCCCTGTAGATTGTAGATGGCATGATCAGCAGGTGTCCTTGTTAGGATGGGATGGATACCAGTAATCGGAGACGATTCTGTTGTCACAGAACATCCCCAGGCGGCAGTGACACTTGCCGGAACTTCCGTTCCATCAGTCTTGATGAGTGTCACTTTCTTCACCTTGGCAGTCAAGACTCCGACAGTTGTTTGAAGAGTGATCATCGGAATCTCATTGCCTATTGATGCCCTTGAGTTTTCGAAGTTGACAGTGGTAACAGTTCCAGACAATGGGATGTAGGCTTCCTGTCCATCACTTTTTCCATAGAGTTTCACTTGCAGCTTTCCTGCATAGCTGTCGTCGTCCATCTCTACGCGAATACCTTTGTACTCACTTAACTTCAGTGTAGTCGTTTTACTCCAGTCTCCATAGAGGAACAGTTCTGACCAGTTTTGTTCATACTTCACGATATACACAATCTGGAAATCTTCGGGGGTTGGAAACTTTCCAGAATAGCTGTCACCATGGTAAGCCTTTATAATAGTTTCAGCCAAGTCTGCCTGATTGAAGGCAGGAAGGGTGCGATTAGCACCATCAGATAGTCCCATCCAATAGAAAGTGCCGATACCATTCTCCTTGGCATTCTTGACAAGATAGTCCATGGCATAGAGCGCTAATTCACGATCAGTTTCATAATAATCGAGATCCGGAGGCCATGTGGTAAAGGTGGCATATTCTCCGATGATTACAGGAGCCCTATCCAGTAGATTCGATTTGATGTTACTAATCAAGTAGTCGATTTCTCTTTTTGCATTGTCTTTACTTACCCAGTTAGGATAGCTGTGAATCTGGAAGATGATGTGATTGCTATTCTCTGGCTTATCCAGATTCTCCATAGCGTTAGGAGTGCTACTGGCAGAGTAGGTGTTAACTACTAGGTTACGATTTATATTATTACCACCAGTGGCACGAACAGTTGTTACGAAACTCTTGGCATAGTTATTGACAGCTGCATAGCCGTCAGTCTTATTCACAGGCTCATTCCAAGTGTTCTTCTCGTCGAGCATCTCATTATATGCCTCGAAGAGCAGATGCTGGTCGTAGTCTTTGAATGTCTCCGCAATCTGTTTCCAGATATATTCGAACTTATCCTTGTTTGAAGTGTAGTTGGCTGCCGATGCCTTCAGCCACGACTTGAAGGTGTTGCTGTCTGCACCAGTGTCGTGATGCACATTAAGGATGCAGTACATACCATTGTCGAGAACGTAGTCTACCACTTCCTTTACGCGCTTCATCCAGGCATCATTGATCTTCCCGTTGGCATCTATTTCCTGATACCAGGTGACGGGTACGCGAATGGCTCCAAAGCCAGCCTCCTTCATCATCGTCATGAGTTCAGGCTTTGTTACTGGCTGTCCCCAATAAGTTTCGTGTTGAGCTGTGGTTGTCCATGTCTTGGTGGCATCATTGGCATCGAGTGTATTGCCGAGATTCCACCCCACACCCATGTTCTTAACGGCATCGGTGGCAGATTCAAAACTTTGTGCATGAAGCAGAGATGTCATCATCATGCATACTATTATAAGAATTTGTCTCTTCATATTGGAGTCTGAGTTGTAGTTTATCTGTTGCAAAGTTACGAATAAATTTTGAGGATTCAGAACTTTTCCGTAATTTTGCACCAATAATTAATATATATTATCAAGAATATTATGGCAATCGTAAAACCGTTTAAAGGAATCCGTCCACCGAAAGAGCTGGTGGAGCAAGTAGAGAGTCGTCCCTATGATGTGCTTGACTCTGAAGAGGCACGTGCCGAGGCTGGCGACAATGAGAAGAGCCTGTATCATATCATCAAACCGGAGATAGACTTCCCTGTAGGCACTTCCGAGTATGATCCGCGTGTCTATGAGAAGGCTGCCGAGAACTTCCAGAAGTTCCAGGACAAGGGATGGCTCATCCAGGATGCGCGCGAACATTATTATATCTATGCCCAGACGATGAATGGTAAGACGCAGTATGGTCTGGTGGTATGTGCGCATACGGACGACTATATGGCTGGTCGTATCAAGAAGCATGAGCTGACACGCCGTGACAAGGAGGAGGACCGTATGAAGCATGTCCGTGTGAACAATGCGAATATCGAGCCTGTATTTTTCGCCTATCCCGATAATGCAGTGCTTGACCAATTGATTAAGCGCTATGCCGCTACGGAGCCTGAATACGACTTCATTGCACCTATTGACGGTTTCCGTCATCAATTCTGGATTATCAGTGATGAGGCTGATATGAAGACGATTACTGAGGAGTTCGCCAAGATGCCCAGTCTTTATATCGCTGACGGACACCATCGTAGTGCCGCCGCCGCTTTGGTAGGTGCGGAGAAACAGAAGCAGAATCCTAACCATAACGGTACAGAGGAATATAACTTCTTCATGGCTGTATGCTTTCAGGCAAGTCAGTTGACGATTCTCGACTATAACCGTGTTGTGAAGGACCTCAACGGTATGTCGTCAGAGGAGTTCCTGGCTGCCTTGCAGGTGAACTTCACCGTAGAGGATAAGGGAACGGAGATTTATAAACCAGCAAAGCTCCATGAGTTCTCACTCTATCTCGACCAACATTGGTATAGTCTGACCGCTAAGGAAGGCACTTTCGACAACACTGATCCTATCGGGGTATTGGATGTGGATATCAGCAGTCGTCTGATTCTCGACGAGATACTGAATATCGGTGACCTGCGTTCTTCCAAACGTATCGATTTCGTAGGTGGTTTGCGTGGACTCGCTGAGTTGAAGCGCCGTGTGGACAGTGGTGAGATGCGTGCCGCCCTTGCCCTCTATCCTGTGACGATGCAGCAGATCATGGACATTGCCGACAGTGGTAAGATCATGCCGCCGAAGGCTACTTGGTTCGAACCGAAGCTGCGTTCAGGACTGGTGATTCACAAGCTCTCCTAATGACTGACGAATATAAGACCATAGCAACGACGAGCGAGGGATATTACACGGAGAAACGGAGTAAGTTCCTCGCTTTTGCACATCCCGTTGAGACTGTCGACGAGGTGAAGGAGTTGCTGGCTGGATATCGGAAGAAATATTATGATGCGCGTCATGTATGCTATGCCTATATGTTAGGAGCGAGTAGGGAAGAGTTTCGTGCCAATGATGACGGTGAACCTTCGAGTACGGCAGGTAAACCTATCCTCGGACAGATTAACAGCAACGAACTGACTAACATCTTGATTGTGGTGGTTCGCTATTATGGGGGTGTGAACTTAGGGACAAGCGGACTGATAGTTGCCTACCGTGAGGCTGCCGCTGATGCCATCGCCCATGCTACCATCGAGATGCGTCAGGTGGAGGAGGTCGTTACCTATTCGTTTGCCTATCCGCAGATGAACGATGTGATGCGTATCGTGAAGGAGATGAATCCCCGTATCTTGTCACAGACCTTCGATACTACGTGTGAGATACGTCTCTCCATCCGTCAGAGCGAGGCTGAGCAGTTGCGCCAGCGTCTTGGAAAACTCTTGTGATTTGTTGGTGATTAATTTGGTAGATTGAAATATTTGCACTACCTTTGCATGCGCAAAAGCGAAAGGATGGAAAGGAAGGTTCAATTCTTGCACCTTCCTCATGCTCGGCCAAACGAGTAAACTCGTTGGCACTTGCTTAATCGGAAGGTTGGCAGAGTGACCGAATGCGCTGGACTCGAAATCCGGTATACCCCTTTCGGGTATCGGGGGTTTGAATCCCTCACCTTCCGCCAGAGGAGCCTCACTCTCCGCAAGTATCGTAAAAGGGAACCCAATCGGTTCCCTTCTTTAGTGTCTGATTGTCAATACCTTACAATTGTAAGAGTTTGAGAATGACCCTAATAGAGGGAAGGATACCTCAAAAATGCAATGCCGCATTATGAAGCATCACGCAACATCATGCCCAGCAAATGTATTAGAGTGTGTATTATACCCTCCGTAACAAAGGGCAAACTATAATACATTTTAGCGTATGACAGTCAAAACACCGCTTGTCCAGTACGTGTGGAATCGTTACGGGAAAGCAACCTCCAAGAAGGAGGCAGTCGTCGAACTTCGTATCACCTACGAACGCAGACAGAAGTACATTTCAACAAACATTTGGCTATTGCCCAAGCATCGGCGCAACGGCACAGTAGTTAACGGCAGTGAGATCCTTAGGATTCAGGCCGCAGTTTTAGAAGTGATGGAACGTGCAGATTTTCATCCAAGTGAGATTAATACAGAGCTTTGCGAAGCGCAAGACACCAACAATTGGCTTATGGTTTTCGTAAAAGAGGAAGTTACCACGAAGGAAATAGGCAATGTCATCAGAGGACTTGGTTCTGATTTCCGTATGACGATCAAAGACAGAAGTAAAACCAATGTGTTTGTCTGCTTGGAAGCTCCAAAAGAAAGTTTCATGCGTCTCGTTAGACCAGTTCAACCAACAGCCTCTACGAATCTGCAACCATCACAGCAACGTCAATCAACAACAGTTGGAATGCAACACCAATAGCAACGTTGTTACCCTTCCGTGAAACTGCAGGATGGTTTTGGATTACCAGGAACTATCCTGTAGTTTTCTTGTTGTGCGAGAAGGACAAGATACAAACGTGATGAAGGTACTATTACTCTGATTGATCATAAGCAAATAGGGATTTCCCTATTCAATCATAGGAACAATCCTTCAAATACAAAGCTTATAATGCTTAATTTTGCAGCATGATTGATGGCATAAGCCTCAATTTTGAACTGATTTTGCTTAAAAAAGGCTGAAAAAGTTCATATTCCTTGGTAAGTTAGCATAAAATGTCTAATTTTGTCTCGGAATTAGCCCGTAAAGGGTGGTGTTCTATAACATCGAGGGTAAGAAAAAGGAGCGTTATGCTTGTCTGATTATTGCAAAGCCTGAGAAACTTGACAATATAAAGTACAGACGACAGCGTAATATGCTTCCACGTTATGCGTGGACTGATATTATCGTGTCTTGTACTTTTGGGATTTCTCAGGCCCCAGCAATAAGGATGCGTAGCCAGTTCACGCTTCTTTTGTGTCCTGAGAACAAAAGGTAACTAAAACGAATAGAATATGAGAAAACTACTTATTGCATTGGTGACCGTAGTAATTTGTGGAGTGTGCAACGCTCAAGTTGGTAACAATCAAACTGGCAAAGTGTTGTCTGCCAAAGAAGTTGAGTATGTATTAGAGTTATTCTGTCGCAACTATTATAGTAGTTGTTTTGAAGGGAAAACTTATATCCCTGCTTCGCTTATAATAAAAAGTGTCGGTGTTGACCAGAAAACTGGGGGTACTTCCGTTGTAGGTATCCACGACTATCAAGGGCATTATATTCCACTAAGAGGACGTAAGACCCACACCAATGTTCAATTTAACGCAGTCATTATAAGACAGCAAAATGGAGATTACGTTATTTTCCACAAATACTATGAACCAGACTGGATGAACCGCAAAGGTGGATGGGAAACAGGGCAAGGATTAATACAGTATAGCAAATAATAAAATCAAATTATCAATTATGAAAAAGATAGTTTTATTGTGCCTCATTACACTATTGGGTGTAAATCGAGCTGATGCTCAATTCGGTACATTGTTAAAGAAAGCGGGAAAAGCAATAATGAACGAAGTAACTAAAGATCAAAATCCTGCTTCCAATATTCCTTCGACAACATCTACCGAGGATGAGTCACCTTTAACTGACGATGAAAGCGTGCTAAGAGCACAAAATGATAGTAAGCGAAAAGCGTATGAGTTTATGTTGTCACGTGGTATATCGCATGAAACCGTTGCTCACCTAATAGAAGGAATGGATACCATTGGTATTTATGCTGACTCGTTGGGAAAAATGGTTCAAATGCAACCGACAAGGTTTGATGGTTCTGGGGTTAAGAATTTGAATACAGCAATTGTTAAGGCAAAACTGGTGGCATACGTTCCTGGTCTTACAGGAAAATACAGATTTCCTTCAGGTAAGGCTCATATGAGACTCTATTTTTCTAACAAAAAAGAGAATATGTCTGAGAAATATGAAATGTTTACGAGCAAATACACTATTGATAATCTAATGATTTCTTCATTAGACGTTAAGAAAAAGGAGAAACATAGACTCCTTAACATTGGGTCTTACAGCGAGCTTGGTTTATCAAAGAAAAAGCATGGTGCCTCTCAAACTCAGGATGTATCTGTTGAAATCAAAGATTTAGGAAATGGAATATATGATGTATTTGTAGAGGGACCATCTGGTGAGTATTGTTTAATAGCTCAAGAAGAAGGGAAATTTCCTTTTAATACTGTTTTTGATTTTAGTCTTGGAGAATAATATGTAATAGAAATAGGGTAGTATGAGAAATTTAATCTTTATCTTTGTTGTTTTGTGTAACTCGATATATGCACAAAACTCTCATCTTTCTTTCAATGGTATTACCTTAAATGGTGATGCAGCAACTGTCTATTCCAATCTGGTTAAAAAAGGGTTCTACCAATCTACAGACAAAGACTATACTGTAGAAGGGACTTTTATCATTCCACGCGCATCTATAGAAGTTCTCCGTACAGAGGAATCCAATAAAGCATTTGGTGTAGAAATTAGCTATATCCTACCGACTAAATGGGGAATGGAAGCCACAAAAGACACTTTGGTTGATTACATTCAGAAGAAATACAAAGCAGTTTGGATCGGTGGTTATGGGAAGGATAAGTATGAAGTAAATCAATATATTACACCAGATAAAACTAAGGGAGTATTCATCCTGTTCCATCCATACACTTATGATGGTGATGGCAGAACGGAGTTTCCAATTACTCTTGCCATTTTAGACAAGACCAATTATATGAACTATATTGTATCTAAGAAGCCGCATCTTGAATTCTTGGGAATACCAATTAACGGGACTATCGACTCTTTTCAAAAGAAATTAGCAAGTAAAGGCATCCAAATAGATACCCAAAGGAATCGTTATGGAGGAAAAGGCATAAGGAAATTCAAGGGAAACTTCTACGGATATAAAGGGTGTGAAATCGATGTTGTATATCATGAGAACACCAACATTGTCTTTCGTGTAGACGTATTTATAAAGAATGCCCCTGAAACAAATGATAAGATCATGGGGAAAATTGCTTATCAGGTCGGAGATTATTATAAGAAAGGTAATCTTAGAAGTGTTGAGCAATGGTCATCAGACTATTCAAGTTGCAAGATTAAGGCCACCCGCTATAATGGCGAAGTTGAATTTGATGATGTCCTTGGAAATATCAATATTAGCAGTGTTAGCATCACGCATAGCGTCACTGTTTCCTTTTGGGATGACTTTAATGACACAAGATACTATTAGTTTAATGTATAACGTATAAAAAAAGACAACTGATTATGAGAACTCTACTAATAGCTGTTTTATCAATAATAACTTGTGCGAATTTTGCACAAGTTCCCGATTCCGAACTATTGAAGATAGGAGAATATACGGCAACAGGCAAGATGTTTGAGGCTTATGCCTATGTAAGCAAAGATACCTCTACTATATTCCTTTATAGGCTTGAATCGACTATCGTTTATCCCCAAAACTTTGAAAGTGACTATAAGCCCAAAGTTTATATATCATGCACAACCACGATGATGGATGATTTGACAAAAATCTGCAGTCGCTATAAAGAATGGGCTAAAACTGCCAAAGACAATAAAGTGGGGAAAATGCAGAAGGTCATAGAACTGGATGCCCCCGTGTCTTTATACTCTCTTCATAGAGAAGCTAAAGGCTATCCTAAGTTTAAGGAGTTTAAACAGACTAAGTTTACTTTTAACATTCCAGCAGTGGATAAGACACCGACACTTTTTATCAATGACACCTTTGTTGAAGACAGGACACAAATTCCTGTTATCATTGGGCTGGCGTTCGGTTCGCCTGAAGAATTTGAGGCTTTCATTAATTTTCTTGACCCCAAGAAAGTCTTGAAAAGGATTAAAGAAGGAAAAACGTCACTGTTTTCACAAGACACTCCTAATGAGAAACGAGAGTCAACTATTCCTGTAGTGGTTGACAATACACCTGTACAACAAGATGCGCCCAAAGCTGTCAGACCCATCAGCAAACAACGGAAGGGACAAATTGCGAAGGAGGCATTAGGAAGGTGGAAATCTGCAGCCAGGTCTGTCAAAGTGACCAAATAAGTTGGTTAAGAAGAAAAAGTCTTAGATATTTCTAAGAATGATGCTAACTTTGCAGCATGAGAAAGATCTTATTCTTAGATTTCGATGGTGTGATGGTGACGGACAGGTACCAAGAACACCTGACAGCCATAGGTCAGTCACTACGTGATAACTATGGTGCAAAATTCGACCCGGTATGTGTAGAGAACTTACGTCATATTATTGACAGCACGGATGCTGGTATAGTGGTGACATCGACATGGAAGATGACAATGGGACAGGACGGCATTCGCTGGATGTGGGATGACCGTCACTTGCCAGGGAAAGTGATTGGCGTTACACCTGACATTGATCCTATCCATCGAGGAAACGAGATAGATGCGTGGCTTGACGCAAATCTGGGCACGGTCCGCTATGCCATCATTGATGATGCTCCGCTTGTTGATTTCTTCAATGAGGAACAAATGGAGCATCTTTTCCGTGTCAACGAATGTACGGGCATTGATGAAGATGCCGCACAGTTGGTAATCAATCATTTGTGTAACAGATAAAAATCTGCATAAAAGTTTGGAGATATCAGCAAATATGCTTATCTTTGCATCGCAAAGTGCAATACAAGTGTAATTAACATGTAATACAAAAAGATATGGCAACAACGATTAAGCGTAAAGCAGCATCTTTCCGCCTTCCAAGTTATCTGCTCGAAGGGCTGAAGACTGAGGCAAGGAGACAGCACCGCAGTGTGAACAACCTCGTTGAAGTTGCTCTGTTGAAGTCGCTGTATAATGAGCCTAATGCAGAGACGCTGGCTGCAATGAAAGAATGTCAGTCTGGTGTGGAACTGGAGGACTTCGATCCTAACGAACTGGATAAGTATATCTATGCGGAAACGACTGAAGAAGTCCACTCAGTTTAAGAAGGACTTGAAACGATACCTCCATCAGCCATCCAAGCTGTTAGCACTGAAGACTGTTACCCTTGCTCTTGAAGAGACAGGTCATGTGCCGCAGGAATACCAGCCTCACATGCTGTCGGGCAACTATAAAGGCTTTATGGAGTGTCATGTAGAGGACAACTTTCTGTTGATTTGGATTGACGAGACTTCAGATGTCATCAAACTGGTTCGTCTCGGCACCCACCACGAACTATTCGGGAAATAGCCGATAGTTCGGGCAGTATATTATATATGTATTAGAGGGTACATATTACAGAGATTTATTGAGATAATGTAAGGTGTTGGTTTCCAACACGATTACTTGCAATAAGGAGAGGGAACCTCACCTTCCGCCAGAGAAGTGAAAAAAGGAACCTTTGGGTTCCTCTTTTTTGTTTAGGATATTGTCTAAACAGGTCAGCACCGGGCGCTGCTGACTTTGACAGCGAGCGCTGTCGATATTAGCAGCGGCCGCTGCTAATAACAGCACCGAACGCCTATTCACCAGTAACAACGTCACTTTCCCCCTGATAGTCCTTGCCATTCTCCCTGTTATAATAGTACTTTTCCCCCATTACCATGCTTTCCAAAAAGAAAGGCATCCATGTTAACGGATGCCTTCTATGTTAGGATAGCTTGCTTATTTGACGTTTAGCGCCAAGTCTCCTTCTTTCCGTTCCGGATGTATATCCTGCCAGCCTTCGGTGTCGTCACCTTGTTGCCTAACAGGTCATAGATGGCTGCATTGTCGGCCTTTGATGCTGTTTCCTTGATAGTCTGGATACCAGTACCCACTTCGAAGATTGGCTCAATAGTTGCAGACTTGCAGTTTTTTAGTATGAACGTCACGTCGTTACCATCGAAGGTCTCTATCTCTTCGTCGTCTGTTGATGGGTTATAGATAACTCTCCATCCTATGATGGAATTGTCACCAGATGCCATAGAGGAAATATACAATTCGGTAGAGGGGAAGAGCTTGCCGTCGAAGACGCCCTTCGAGAGTTTGTAGTCATTGACAGTCACGGATTCAACCTTATCGCCGTTGCCTTTGTTGATGGTCACGGGAATAGCTTTGCCAAGATACCATTGGTCGCCAATGAATCTGTAGAAATTATTGGGGCGGTTTTCTGCCCATCTCTTGGCTTCAGCGAACTTGTTCTCAATGTCGCTACGATTGTCGACAGCCCACCAGCCCCAGCCGGGATTGAACTTGTCGCGGTGGGCTACGAACTCCTCCATAGCTTCGTCCTTGATGAGGTCTATGATCTCACCTGTTCCCTTGCCATTCATGAAGTCGCCCATGAAGAGGCAACACTTGTTGATGAACAGCTTCAGGATATCCGGGTCTTCCAGCATGTTTTTAAGAAGACGGGTTGCCGGTTCAGTAAATGCCCAGTTACTATCTTGATGATTTTGGGGATTATAAAGCAAATCAATGGTGTTAAAATCTGGTCTCCTCCCATAGAGTCCCAGTCCGAAGTCAGTATCTTTGACGATGACGCGCCATCTCTTGGGCAGGGGGCAATCCACGGCATCATCATTAGGACGCCAGAATACGAGGTTGTTGCCTGGGAAGTCGATATTGCCATAGAAGAAATTCATGGCGATAACGTTCAGGTATTCATTGACATCTATCCACTGCTCATATTCTTCCATGGAATGTCCTTTCTCGCTATAGAAGGCTTTGAATTGTTCGTAGAAGTCGGCGGTACCTTCCTTAAACTCCTCTTCAAACATATTATTGCCATTTATTTGTTCATGTCCTATCTCAACGACATCGAGATCCTCGAGACCGTCGTAGTTGCTGTAGATATTGTCTTCGTTGGAACGCTCGCGGATGTTAAGCATACCCATGTACTCACCGTTGATGTAGAGTACTGCCGTGTGTCCAGCCTGCCAGTCGAGGTCTACATGACTTGCCATAGTACGCTGGATGATAAGATCACGGAAGTACATGTCGCCAAAGTCGTTACCGCCATCACGCAGGGAGAATGACTTGAACTCGGTGATGCCAGGTTTCTGGTCTGGGAAGAACTCATACGAGAAACGCTTGTGGTCAGGGTCGAAGCGCTTGTTGGCATAGAAGACCATCGACTTGAGGGCATTGGCGCGTGATGCTCCACCTTGGATACGAGTCTCGGCAATCTGGTTAAAAGCGCTGTTCTCATCTTCTGACGGGAAGAACTCAATATTGACGGGACGGCGCCAGTCGTGTAGTTTCTTGTCTTCCTTGCTGTTGTTATTAGCGAAGAGTCCAAGGCTTTCGTCGTTCAGATACTTGTCATTGGTCTGGACTGAGAAGATGGGTACTGTCATAGCTCTTGGGTGGAAGATATATGACTGGGCGGTACTCATCGGTGAGAGCCATCCCTCGCAGAAGACCTTGGCACGAATGGCTGTCGTCTTAGTAATGCTGATGGCCTGCGTATATTTCTTATCACTGGCTGTCGGCTCGCTACCATTGGTGGTATAGGTGATGAACGCACCTTCTGGAGCACCCTCTGGCAGACTCAGCTCAAGGCTGATGGCTCCCTTGCCGGAGGTAACACGGCCGGGCTCGCTGAATATGGGCGCACCTAAGATATGCTTCGCATCACAGATATCACCTGTGTTGGGCTTACCTGCTGAAGGTGTTAGCTGATAGCCCCATTCGTCACCACCATCCGTCTTACGTCCGTAAGCTACATCGGGAGCAGGCATCTTTGCCATCCCTTCCAGCATGTCGATAGGATTATCATCGCCATCCTTGAAGAGGTAGAGGTTTCCATCCTTACCGGATTCCAGACGGAAGTCGGCATGAAGACGGTTGTCCTCTTTCCCTTCCTTGTCGCAGAAGATGACTACAAAACCATTGGGCTCAACAGTCATGTCGGGCAACTGCCATGCCTTCTTAGGTTTGTTCTTGTTACTGATTTTGTAGTCTTTGAGGTTCACTGCCTCAGTACCTTTGTTGTAAAGCTCCACCCATGAGTCGGGGAACTCTTTGATGTCGTCCATCATGTACTCGACATTCGACTGCATCAACTCGTTGATTACCAGTTGGGCTTTTGCTGTCGTACTGGCAGCAATCATCATACCCGCGATAAGAAAAGTAGATTTAAACTTCATGTTTATAGGTTGCGTTTAATTGTTTGTTTCGTTTTGCGGCTGCAAAGGTACAAATAAGTGAGAACAATGCAAAATTAATTCAATTTATTTTGCATTTTTGTTCAGTTTATACTACCTTTGCAATCACTTAGCGAGAAGGATATGAGATATAATCCATATAACCAACAGGGAGACTACGACCATCTGGTGGTCACGAAGGAACAGCCGTTACTGGAGTTCCTCTTGGAGAATGTGCACCAAAGTCGGAATAAGATCAAGCTGACCCTGCAGGGACGTGGCATCCGTGTGAATGGTAAGACGGTGAGTCAGTTTGACTTCCCTTTGCGACCAGGTATGAAGGTAGCTGTCAGCAAGACCAAACGTAACCAGACACAGTTCAAGAGCCGTTGGCTGAAGATTGTATATGAGGATCGATGGCTCATCATCGTGGAGAAGCAGGCAGGAATCCTCTCAATGGCGGCAGGCCATTCTTCCCTGAATGTTAAGACAATCTTAGACGACTATTTCAAGAAGTCACGTCAGAAATGTACAGCGCATGTGGTCCATCGCTTGGACCGTGACACCTCAGGGTTGATGGTCTATGCGAAGGATATGGAGACGGAGCAGGTGTTGGAGCACTATTGGCATGATATCGTGTATGACCGTCGCTATGTAGCCGTACTCAGTGGTGAGATGGAACAGGATGAGGGAACGGTCGCCAACTGGTTAAAGGACAATAAAGCGTATGTGACATATTCCTCCCCTGTCGATAATGGGGGAAAGTATGCGGTGACACATTTCCATGTGTTGAACCGTACGACAGACCATTCGCTGGTGGAGTTCAGATTAGAGACGGGACGTAAGAATCAGATACGTGTGCATGCCGCTGATATGGGGCATCCCGTATGTGGTGATGTGAAGTACGGCAACGGCGACGATCCGTTGCACCGCCTATGTCTGCATGCCTTCCTGTTGTGTATGGAACATCCTGTGACGCATGAGCGGATGGAGTTCGAGACACCCGTCCCCGTTGCGTTCAGACAGTTGTTCCGGTAGGATTGAATAATTAAAATCGCGTTTAAGCGAGTACAGACCAGGCTTGCTTGAAGTCTGTCGAGCGTGAGCGATTTGGACGAAGTCAAGGATTGAAGTTATGGAGAATCTGACTTATTATATTGCTTTACTGCTGATTGTCATCATCGGCTTCTTTGTCGTGAAGAAGGTGGCAGGGTGTCTGATTAAGAGTGTTATCACCATCATACTGGTGATTATCATGATAGCCCTGTGGTATTTCTTTATCAGAGAAGGAGCAACCCCGCCGACACTGTAAGTCCGTAGATGAGAATGTTACGAGCTGTCTCTCCCAGACATTCGTTGAGTTGTTTGCCGTGATGGATACGCCGCATCTTCAACCACGTGAAGACATGCAGTAGCAAATAGATAAGAGGCAGGATGAAGGCAAGGACATGAGTATTCATCCAGAAGACTACTCCCATTAGACAGGCTGTCACACCAATTCCAAAATACAACCATTCCGTCGCCTTTTCTCCAATATGGACGACGAGGGTCATCTTCCCGTCACGACGGTCATTATCCCTGTCGCGGTAGTTGTTTACTATCAGCAGTGCGTCAATTACCAGCCCGCAAGCAACAGAGGCAGTGAAGACCTGGAAGGTCACAGTATGGAGCTGGATATAATAGGTGATACAGACAGGCACGATGCCGAAGAATAATAATACCAACACGTCGCCTAATCCTAAATAGGAGAGGTGAGTGGTATAGAGAAAACAGAATACCACACAGACCATCCCTACGGCAATCATCTCCAGTCCACCGAAATAGACGAGAGGAAGTCCGACGACACAGGCAGTGCATGTCGTTGCAGCGATAGCCTGCTTCATGGCATCCGTAGTGACCCAGCCCTGTGTACAAGCCCGTAAAGGACCAAGACGTGTCGCGGTGTCATCATTACCACGGGCATAGTCAAAGAAGTCGTTGATGAAATTGGCATCTATCTGCATAATAAGTGCGAAGAGCATACACAGGATGGCGGCTGTCCAACTGAACACATCCCCATATTCGAGTGAGTCAATATAGGCGAGTGTAAGTCCGATAAGTACAGGGACGGCAGCCCCTGACAGTGTCTTGGGACGTGCGGCAAGAAGCCATGCACGGAGGGAGTTCTGTTTGATAGTTGCTTCGCTCATGTCGTTTTTTGTTTGATTCTTCTTGCAAAAGTAAGGATAATTGCGTATATTTGCAAAAATTTTCACCACTTTCTGATGATGAATAATACAGCCAGCCTTGATTTGGTAGAGTTCATAGAGACACAGATACTGCCTCGCTATGTGGAGTTTGACAAGGCTCATAACCTGAGTCACGTCACCCGTGTCATCCGTAATTCGATGAATCTGGCAAGGCAGACGGGGGCGGATATGAATATGGTGTATGTCATCGCCGCCTATCATGACTTGGGACTGAGCGGGCCACGTGCCATCCACCATCAGACAAGTGGTAAGATACTGATACAGGATGCGCGACTGAAACGCTGGTTCTCTCCAGACCAGTTGAAGGTGATGAAAGAGGCGGTGGAGGACCATCGTGCGTCTGCATCTCATGCACCCCGTAGTATTTATGGAAAGATAGTCGCGGAGGCAGACCGTGACCTTACACCAGAGACGGTCATCCGTCGTACTATTCAGTTTGGGTTGTCTAACTATCCTGAACTGGATACAGAAGGACACTGGAGACGCTTCTGTAAGCACATGGATGAGAAATATTCCGTCAACGGCTATATCCATCTATGGATCCAAGGATCGGAAAACGAGCGCAACCTGAAGGAACTGCGTTCGCTGATTGTAGAGCCACAAAAGATGCGTGTGATCTTTGACCGTATCTTTGCTGAGGAGAAGATTTAATTGTAGAAGTTCCAGGATACTCCGAAACGCAATACATTACCATTGACGGGGTGATGGGGTGTCAGGAACATCATCTTATTTCCAGAACCATTGTTGACATGACTCATCATCACGAAGAAACGGGCTCGCTTCAGATGGAAATTGACATAGACATCTACGAAAGGATAACCTCCCAGTTTTACACGGCTGTCACTATTCTTTTGGATGGCAAACTGTCCTAACTGCGGAACATAGTCGGGTGCATCGTATTTGGTGAACAAGGTCATGTCACCTCCTAACTCTACACTCAGTACCTTGGCAATCTTGAATTTCAGGTACAGATTCGTGAAGATATTCAAGGCTGGAACAGGTAATACATCCTGGTTGCTGGAGTTCTGGTAGGTAATCACATTCTCCCAGTTGAGGATGCCAAGACGGAAGTCCTGTCGCAGCTGCGCTGTCAGCAGGTTGATATTTCCGCTCTCCTGATAGACATCTGCCGTGAGCCCTATCCTTCCATTGTTTTTGATATCGTTTGTCGTAACCACATAACTGGTACCGAAATAGGTATAGTTCTGTATCTCCTCGACAGCGAAGCGTAACTGGGTATGTGTCTTCGGATATGAGAAGATGCCCTCAATATGGGTACGTGTCTCCTTATTAAGGTCTGAATGATCCCACCACAGATGCTTGGAATGGTATTGACTCTGAAAAAAGACGGGATTCTTCCGATAGAAAAAAGCCTTTGCTGCTAACTGTACTGTATCGCCAAAGAGTGGGAAATTGAGGTCCGTGCTGAAATCAATGTTCAGACATCCGGCATCTGGTCCTACGACCCATGCCTCTGCAGACAGGTTATAATGGAGTGTCTTTCCCTGTGTCTTGGAAAGCTGTCCGCCGACACTGACATGACTCTCCGTCCACTTGTTCATGAAGTAGGCCTCAGCGCCTTCATGCAGGTCAGGCATCTGGAAACGACGGTACTCGTGAGTTACAAAAGCCTTCAGACCAGCCTTCGCGTATTTGTTGAATCCTTCGAGGAGCGCAATGGCAAAGGAGTTCTTGACGGATAGGTATTTGTTCTTGTCATAGATGGAGTCGTTGGCATATTTCCCCTCGTCATTATAATTATAATAGGTGTTGAGATAATAATCCGTGGGAGTGGCGTATGCCTGATAGATGCGACTATGGCTGTTGATGTCAAGGGTATGGATAAAACTGGTGACAGGCACGTATTCCCGTTTCATCGTGGCATCGATAGAGTCCTGGTGTGCCTGTGCGGCAAGTATACTGTCCATCTTCGCCTGTGAGTCTATCTGTATACGGGTGGAGTCGATGACTTCTACAGGTCTCTTGCCATCAATGGGGAGGTCGCCGGCGATACGGGCATTATCCGGACGCCCTGTTGGCTTGTCATTTGCAATCTTTCCACCTCTGCGTCCAGTGCTTTCGCCTTTATCTGTCCCCCTTTCCTCTCGGTCTCTTTTCTCTTTCGCTGATGCGGCGGCAAACTGACGTGCCTTGATCTCATCTTCCGTCATCTTTACCTTGCGATAGAATCCAATGTTGTAACGGTGGGTAAGGAAGAGATGAATGGAGTTGTTACGGTTCCAGTTCTGAGTGAGCACGGTAGGAATCTCATCCTCACTGAACTGATCGTCGAACATCTCAGGGTGGGTGATATAGTTGTCATTACTGATACCGCCGTTTTCTGACACTTTGCGATGATAGGTCGAGAAAAGGGTATGCATCTGGTAGCGGTCACCGATATATGACCCGAATAGGGATGCACGGAAATGGGAATTGTTTTGATTCTGGTAGTAGCCTCTGGCATAATGGTAGTCCAGGTCGAAGCCGAAGCCCAGCCTTTTATTGGCATTAACAGCAAACTTTGCGTCAATATGGTCTTCTCCGTTCTGCTTATTACCGCAGTTGTCATAGGAGATGTTGGTGTAAGGCGACAGTGTGTTAACAAAAAGGAACTGGTCTGGTTCTTTCGTCGTGTAGTCGTAAGGCTGTGTGAAGAAGAAATTACTAGTTATCACCCTGTCAATGACAATACGGTTTAACCGGGGGGTGTAGTTATTACCAATGGAGTTGTATTCTCCGTAGATACCTGTATTGAAGATGGTGTTCTGATAGAGATGTGGCATCGTGTCTACCTCTGCAGTACGAATATCTCCGAACCTTCGGTCAACGGTCCATACATGAACACCCCGGGGTATCTCCTTGTGCTCTACAGAGTCACGTCGGTTGGGATTGAAGTAACCGCTCCGCTCATCACGCTGCCTAATCGTTCCATCCTCGTTGATTTCATTATATACTTGGGCATGTACGGTAAATACCATACATACTAATACTGACAGGAGCGCAAATCGTTTCTTTTTCAATTCTTATCTTCTAATTTGAGCAGACGAATGATGACCTCAATAAGCTTGAAAGCCATCGCCACGATGATAATGATAGTGCCAGTCTCAGTATTGCCTTTATAGTATATATACATACCGATAAGGGCACCAAAGATAAAAATAATATTGAGAATATTACGAAACAGTCTCATTTCAGCAGCGCCTCCAAATTATTAAAGAGGACATCCTTGCGGTCCACTGTCTTACGACGGAACTTACCTGAGATGGGCAACAGCTTGGTCTTTTTCTTGTTCAATGCCTCCTTGTCTGTAATCCACTCTTCTGCTTTCAGACGTTGTGGCTTACGGTACTCATCGTAGAGGTACCTTATATGTGTCATCTCAACAGTGACTTTCTCATTCTGGCATACAGCTTGCAGTGTATAGTAGAAATGGGCACGGTCTAAAGACAAGAAATTACTCTTGAACTGCATCCATTCCTCATAAGAGGCTCCAATCTCAAAAGTCGTTGTATCTGCGGAAACAATTAGACTGTTAATCTGACCTTCTTCGTTGGTGATACTTTGGAGATACTTACCGACGATATTATATAATTCAAATGCCGTTTTGCCTGGAGCATCAAAAGTCTTGCGGTACACTACCTTGCCGTCTACGACAGGTACAGCACCTTCCAGGTATTTCTCGTCAATATTGGTGTTTTTACTTGCTTCCTGCTTCGCCTCAGGTTTCTCCCATGTGTTCTGAGCTACACTTATCATTGGTATACTCATGAGGAGTACCATCCATATTGATTTTCTCATAATTATCCGTGTTGTTTTTGTTTATATGTCTTAATTCGCTGCAAAAATACGAATAATCGACTGAACTGCCTAATAAATTATGATAATTTATTTTAATTCGAGTTCTTTCTGCAGGCGGATAATCTCGTCACGATATTGTGCGGCCTGTAGGAAATCAAGTTTTTTGGCTGCTTCCTTCATTAATCGGGTGGTTTCCGCAATACTCTTTTCCAGCTGTGCTCTGGTCATATGCTGTATGATGGGGTCAGCAGCAAAGGCACCTTGTTCCATCGGACTGATATAGACAGTTTTTGCATTCTCCCCATCGCCTTTCCCATCTCCTGTCAGTTGTCGTAGGTTACTTTGTTTCAGTGCTTTCTCAATCTGTGTGGGCGTGATACCATTTTCTTCGTTATACCGCATCTGTTTTGTGCGCCGTCGTGCCGTCTCATCGATAGTGAGTTGCATAGAGGCTGTGATGGTGTCAGCGTACATGATAACCTTGCCGTTGACATTCCGGGCAGCACGACCTGCCGTCTGGGTCAGAGAACGATGAGAGCGAAGGAATCCTTCTTTGTCCGCATCAAGGATGGCTACCATCGACACCTCAGGAAGGTCGAGTCCCTCTCTCAGGAGGTTGACACCGACTAAGACATCGTAAGTGCCGTTACGTAAGCTCTCTAAAATCTTTACTCGATCGAGCGTAGCGACTTCACTATGGATATAGGCAGTCTGAATACCGTTATTCAACAGATATTCGCTTAGTTCCTCCGCCATGCGTTTGGTAAGCGTAGTGACGAGGACACGTTCCTTACGCTGGATACGTTCCTGTATCTCATCCATCAGATCGTCAATCTGGTTCTCCGTGGGACGTACCTCAATCTCGGGGTCTAATAGTCCTGTTGGACGGATTAGTTGTTCAACGACAATACCTTCCGCTTCATTTAATTCATAATCGGCAGGGGTGGCACTGACATAGATGACCTGATTGATCATTTCCTTGAATTCCTCAAATGTCAGGGGACGATTGTCGAAAGCGGCAGGCAGGCGAAAGCCGAATTCCACCAAGTTTGTCTTTCGAGCACGGTCACCGCCATACATGGCACTTATCTGCGGAACACTGACATGACTTTCATCGATAATCATCAGATAGTCGTCTGGGAAGAAGTCAAGCAGACAATAGGGGCGTTCTCCTGCCTGTCTGCCGTCAAAATATCGGGAATAATTCTCAATACCAGAGCAATGCCCCAGTTCCTTAATCATTTCCATGTCATATTCCACACGCTCCTTGATACGCTGTGCCTTGATGTTGTCGCCAACTTCCTCAAAGAACGCAATCTGTTTTACTAAATCATCCTGAATCTGACGGATGGCGATGCTCGTTTGCTCCAGGGAAGTCATAAAGAGGTTGGCAGGGTAGAGCTTGTATTCTTCAAAGGTCGCCATTCTGCCCATTGTCATTGCGTCCAATTCCTCAATAGCATCTATCTCATCGTCCCAGAAGGTTATGCGGAGCACAGCCTCGTTATAAGCGAGTGCCACATCCACAGTGTCTCCTTTGACACGGAAACAGCCTCGTTTCAATTCGATATCGTTCCTGACGTAAAGTGAAGATACTAATTTTCTTAACAATGCATTGCGGTCAAGTATTTGCCCTTTATGAATCTCAATAACGTTCTCATGTAGGGCAACTGGACTCCCCATACCATAAATGCAACTAACAGAAGATACAACGACAACATCCTTTCTTCCTGACAACAAAGCACTTACCGCACGGAGCCTAAGACGGTCTATCTCCTCGTTGATGGCAAGGTCTTTCTCAATATAGGTATCTGTTGACGGGAGATATGCCTCAGGCTGATAATAGTCATAATAACTGACATAATACTCGACAGCATTATCTGGAAAGAAACCTCTCATCTCTTCGTATAATTGTGCAGCCAATGTCTTGTTGTGGGAGAGAATAAGAGTGGGCTTGTTCACATTGGCAATGACATTTGCCATCGTGAAGGTCTTGCCAGAGCCAGTAACGCCTAATAGAACCTGTGACCTGTCCCCCCTGTGAAGTCCGTCCGTCAGTTGTCGGATGGCTTCGGGTTGATCGCCTGTCGGCTTGTATTGGGATGTTAGTTGAAACTTCATAAGGTACAAAGGTACGAATAAGTATGCAAATAAACAAGAGAATGGTCCATTTTTTAGTAAAAGAATTCCTAGTCGAGACTCAAAATCATGGTAAATCTTCGTAACAAACGTTATATTCGTGTGATATTTGCTAAAAATAGTTTGTTTTCCTTTGGAATTAACAGAAAAATGACTAATTTTGCACGTCAAATTTGATATAGGATGAAGAAAAGTACTGTCATCATACTTTATATGGCTGCTTTGATGAGCAGTTGCGCCTCTGAGTTCAATAGGGTTTATAAGTCAACGGATAATGATTACAAATACGAATATGCCAAGCAATGTTTTGCTATGGGCAAGTATCAGCATGCATCTGCGTTGCTTCAGGATTTAGTATTGCTTCGCAAAGGAAGAGAGACGGGGCAAGAGAGTCTTTATCTCTTGGCGATGGCAGAGTATTGTAACAGAGACTATGAGTCTGCCAGTGCTACCTTTAAGAAATACTATACTAGCTATCCTCGAGGCTATTTCGCAGAGCAGGCATGTTTCTATATAGGGCAGTCTCTTTATCAAAGTGTTCCTGAGCCTCGTCTCGACCAGACTCCAACGATGGGTGCCCTTAATGCTTATCAGCAATTCCTTGATATTTATCCAGACTCGCGTCTCAGACCTGTTGCCCAGCAGCGTTTGTTTGATTTGCAGGATAATTTGGTACAAAAGGAATATCTATCTGCTGAATTGTATTATAATTTGGGTGGCTATTTTGGAAATGTCAATTCTAATACGGAGAGTAATTACGAGGCATGTATCATTACTTCCCAGAATGCTTTGAAAAATTTTCCGTTTTCAAAGATACGTGAGAAGTTCTCTGTGTTGATAATGAAGAGTAAGTTCTATCTCGCAGAGAATAGTTCTGAAGAGAAGAGGCTCGACCGCTATCGTGACGCAGAGGATGAGTGCTATGGATTCCTGAATGAATATCCGGAATCCAAGGAGTGTGCCACAGCGGAGAAGTTTATAGTCAAATGTAAAAAAGTAACAAAAGATTAAGATAATGGATTACAAGAAATCAAAAGCACCAGTAAACACGGTAACGCGTAATATCATGGATCTCTGTGAAAAAACTGGTAACATTTATGAAAGTGTAGCGATTATTTCCAAGCGTGCCAATCAGATTAGTGTGCAGATTAAAGAGGATCTGAGCAAGAAACTGGCTGAGTTTGCTTCCTATAATGATTCTCTGGAGGAAGTCTTCGAGAATCGTGAGCAGATAGAGATATCCCGTTATTACGAGAAGCTTCCGAAACCTTCTCTGTTAGCAACACAGGAGTTTGTAGAAGATAAGGTGTATTGGCGTGATCCTGCTCGTGAGCAGGCTCTTCAGGACGAGCGTCTATAATATGATACAGCGTAAGCAATCTGTCTTTTTATTGATTGCCGTTATATTCGGCATTCTTGCAATGTCTATGCAGCTTGCAACGGTGACGGCGGAGGGATTGGCGATATATCGTGTGTTCAGTTTATGGGCGATAGGGGAGTCGAAGGCTTTGTCTTTCATTCCGTGTCCTCTTTTCATCCTTATGCTATTTGCCACCTCTTTGAGTATATGTACTATTTTCCTTTTTAAGCGACGCATCCTGCAGGCTCGTTTGTGTCTGGTTAATATCATTATAATTTTATTATGGTACGTCGCTCTGATAGTTGTCAGCAAGCAGATGGCACCTGACGCGCTCAATTTCCATGTAGATATTGCCGTTTCTTTTCCTGCTGTTATGATTATTCTTAATTTCATGGCTCGTAAGGCAATCCTTGCAGATGAGAAATTGGTAAGGGCGGCGGACAGAATCAGATAAAGAAGTGAAGAGATAAGAAAAGGGAGTGCAATCACTCCCTTTTTCATTTTACGTTAACTTTCTTATTCTGTCTTGAACAAGTCTTTGATACCACCGATACTGCCCAGCAGGTTGGTAGCCTCGTAAGGCAGGTAGACAGTCTTGGTCTTGTCACCCTGTGCCAGCTCTTGCATCATCTGGATATATTTCTGTGCAAGCAGGTAATTGGCAGGATTGGTGCTCTTGCCGACAGCTTCCGTAATCAGTTCGATAGCCTTTGCCTCAGCCTCAGCCTTACGGATACGAGCCTGTGCCTCACCTTCGGCATGGAGGATAGCCTGTTGCTTTTGGGCATCAGCACGGTTGATGATAGCAGTTTTCTCACCTTCAGATGCCAAAATCTCAGCGGCTTTCTCACCCTCAGAGGTCAAGATTTGGGCACGTTTGTTACGTTCTGCCTGCATCTGTTTTTCCATCGCATTCAGTACCGTTGAGGGGGGAACGATATCCTGTAATTCAACACGGTTGACTTTCACACCCCATTTGTCTGTGGCATCGTCGAGGACAGCACGCAACTTAGTGTTGATAGTATCACGGGAAGTCAGTGTCTCATCGAGTTCCAGTTCACCGATGATGTTACGCAGGGTTGTCTGAGTCAGTTTCTCAATAGCGTTGGGCAGGTTTGAAATCTCATAGACAGCCTTGAAGGGATCTACGATCTGGAAATAGAGTAGGGCATTGATCTCCATCTGGATATTGTCCTTTGTGATTACATTCTGTGAAGGGAAGTCGTACACTTGTTCACGCAGGTCGATAGAGTTGGAGTAAGCATAACGTCCACGGTTCAGAACCACAATATCCTTGGCACGGTCAATGAACGGGATAATGATGTTGATACCAGGGTTAAGGGTAGCATAATAGCGACCCAGACGCTCGATGATGCGAGTTTCCGACTGAGGAATGATTACAAGTGCCATCTTGGCGAAGATAATCACTAGAACTACGATAGCGATAAGTACATAAGTCATAATGTCCATAATTTAATGTTAATATAATAATGTTTAATCTTAAAATGCTTATTATTCACAATGTCTCAACAGTGACGATAGTGCTTTCGCGACTAATGACGCGTACAGTCTCTCCTGGTTTAATAGTATTGTCACTGACAGCCTTCCATAAATCACCGTCAATCTGTACATAACCGGGGGCATCAACATTGATAGCCTCTGTCACTTTTCCTGTCCGTCCTATCAAGGCATCGGCATTGGAGGCACGATTGGGCTCGTTCTTGTGCAGATAGCGCAAAGCCACGGGACGCACGAAGAAGATGCTCAGCAGTGAGAAGATGGCAAAGATAAACAATTGCCAGTAGACGTTCAAACCAAGTACTGCGGCGATGATGCCGAAGACAGCACCGATGGAGAAGCAGATGATGAAGAAATCACCTGACGAAAGCTCCAGAATCAGGCAGACAATGGATACTACTGCCCATACCTGCCACATGTTTGCGATTAAATAGTCTATCATATTTGTAAAGTTTAAAGTTTAACGTTTAGAGTTTAAAGAAATTATATCGAGAGGATGAAATCATCCCAGTCTTTTGTAGAGCCTTTCTTGCCAAATACCTTCTGGTAGAGACGGCTGCGCGTGGAGGCAACACTCTCCTTGCTATGTGCTGTCAGGGTGGCTATGTCTTTTGGGGCGATGCGTACCTTGATGAGCAGACTCACATTATAGTCCTGGTCGCTCATATTATATAAACTGTAGAGTTTCTCACTGAATCCGCTGTATACAGTGTCCACCACCTCAGCCAGTTCATGCCAGTCGCTGTCTCGCATGCTTTTCCCCTCATTTAGATATTGTTTTATACGCATGTACACAGGCGATGCAAAGATATCGGTTACGCTGTGCTCGCGGTTCTCAATGACAGCTATCTTCTGCATGGCATGGATGTTGTCCAGGCGACTCTGCAGCAATTGAATCTTACGTCTGTGATACTGGATAGTCATTACAAACAAGGTGATGTATATGACTGCGCAGATGACGAGCAGGAATATTTCACGGTTGGTGAGTATCATATCGCTTCATTTCGTTTTTTGTTTGATGCAAAGTTAGGAAATATTTGCGTTATCTCCAAGAAAAAATGTTTGCAAAAGTGTGCAAACCTATATAAGCGAACTTTTGCGAATCAATTCTCAATAGTTAATTTTCAGTTCTCAACATTCAAATCTCAACTAAATGTCGTATATTTGCAGTCGTTATGACCACACCGCTGACGATTATACCTCTGATGTTTCGTGCCAAGCGTCCCAGTAGGATGAGTGACATGCAGGCAGTGGCGATACCCTTTTGGATTCGGAAAGGATATGAGGGTATGACGTTCTTTGGACATATTATTACACATAGCAAGGAAGAGGCAGAGCGTTTCAACTGTCATCATGACACGTTGAAGAACCATGAGATGATTCATCTCTATCAGGCACGAAGCACGCATGACTCATGGATATGTTTCTACTGGAAGTATTTCGTCTATTGGTTGAGGGCATGCCGTTATCGCAAGCATCTACGGAATGCCGGTTATCTGCTCAATCCTTTTGAGATGGAGGCTTATGACCATATGCATGACATGCAGTACCTGGCAGATAAAGATAACGGCACCACAGGGTGGCACCGTTATGCGAGTATGTCGTTAGAAGAACGTTTACAGTATTACTTTGCCCGGAAGCGTTCTGCCTGTGACTGTATCAGTTCTTCATCGTCGAAGTAGTTGATACGCATCGCTGCACGAACCTCACTCATTGTCTGTGCTGCTGTCTCACGAGCCTTCTCAGTTCCTTTCTTTAATAAATTATATATCTCAGGAATGTCCTGTTCGAACTCATGACGACGCTGACGGATAGGTTCCAGCATCTCGTTAAGAATCTGGTTCAGGAACTTCTTACACTTCATGTCGCCCAGTCCACCACGACGATAATGGTCTTTCAACTCATCCAAATTCTGGTATTCGGGCAGGAAATTGGCAAAATCCTCTTGTTTGGAGAAAGCATCCAGATAGGTGAAAACAGCATTGCCTTCCACATGTCCGGGGTCATTGAGGTTGATGTGCTCAGGGTCTGTGTACATCGAACGAACCTTCTGCCATACAGTATCTGCGTCGTCAGAGAGATAGATACAGTTGCCGAGCGACTTCGACATCTTCTCTTTTCCGTCTGTCCCAGGAAGACGACGTGCTGTAGCATTCTCAGGCAACATAATCTCAGGCTCTACCAATACGGGGGCATAAGTGGCATTAAAGCGGCGTACCAGTTCTCGCGTCACTTCCAACATGGGCTCCTGGTCTTCACCAACGGGCACTGTTGTCGACTTAAACAGGGTGATATCGGCAGCCTGACTGACGGGATAGCAGAAGAATCCCAGTGGGATGTTTGCCTCGAAGTTACGCATCTTGATTTCCGTTTTCACAGTCGGATTACGCTGTACGCGGCTCACTGTGATGAGGTTCATTAGATAAGTTGTCAGTTCTGCGAGTTCAGTAATCTGACTCTGAATGAACAACACGCACTTCTCTGGGTCAAGACCAGCGGAGAGATAGTCGAGAGCTACCTCAATAATGTTCTGTCTGATCTTCTCGGGATTGTCGGCATTATCAGTCAAAGCCTGTACATCCGCCATAAACACGAACATCTTGTCGTAGTTGCCAGCCTCTTGCAGTTCTACACGTCGGCGCAGTGAACCGATATAATGTCCCAAGTGCAACTTACCTGTAGGACGGTCACCAGTTAATATAATCTTTCCCATTTCCTGTTCTGTTTTTGATTTTGGCTGCGAAGGTACTATTTTTTTTTGATATAACAAAGAATAGTTAAGAAAAACCTTCTCCCTCTTTCCACTTCTCACTGCCTCTGTGAACACCACGGAGTTAGTTCGATGCTTTCTTCTTGGTTCAGTCGCTAGGAACAAACAGAAGGAAGATGGCGATGTTGATGTGTAATCAGAATTCAATCGTTGCACAAGGAAGGGAAGCAATCCATTGCAGCGACTGGTACATGAATTCGGTGACGACAGAGAGGAAGGTGGCGATGAGGCTGAGTTGAGCGATCAAGAACAACAGTGTTCCGACGAGGATGAGGTATGCACAAGGGATGACGACGAAGTTGCTTAGTAGGAAATAGGTCGTGAAACGGTGAAAATAAAAGGCGATTAAGGGTGCCACTCCGATCTGTGCTGTCAACGATACTGCCGTCATACCCCACAGCCAACGTACCACTCGGTGTTCCATCAGCCACTGTTCACTGATGAGTCCATAGAGCGGAGGATAGAATACCAGGATGGCGAAGACGGCAAGGAACGACATCTGGAAACTGACTTCGAAGAGAGCATGAGGGTGTATAATCAGCATAACGATAGCCGTGAAGGCGAGTACGTTGACACTCATTTTCTGTCGATAACCTAAGGAAAGGAGTCCATAGATGGTCAGCATGGTGGCGGCACGTACCACGCTGGGAGTCATTCCTACCAAGAAGGCGAAAGCCCAGATGGTGAGTAGGGTGAGCATCTGACTCACCATCCGCCAGCGATAGTTATGGATAAGGAGGGAGAGTACCATATAGATGATGCCGAGATGCAGTCCGCTCAGTGCGAGGATATGTCCTGCCCCCGTGATGTTAAACACCTCCCTTATCTCTCCGGTCAGCATCGACTTGTCGCCTAAGGTCATGGCGGCAATGATGGCGGAGGGCTTATCGGGGAGAGTCTGCAGTTCTTCCACAAGGTGCATCCGATAGGAGAGCATGCGTGTGGTGGCAGTATGGACGGCAGGAATGTCTGGCAGCGGATGCTGGATAAGCCAGCAACCCATCAACAGTGTCGTCAGATAGATGAAGAAGGTCTGACAGCCTGGGAAGCGATGGAGTAGGAGAGACAGGATGACAGAAACCGCCATCAACGCCCAAAGCAGCTCTGCCTGAAGGAAGAGCCAGTAACCCGTCACGATGCCAATGATGAGGCAAAGGGCGATAGGAAGGAGGGGAGCAATGAATCGTTGATGTCGCATGTTCTTTTATGTTGCGTATTTCTCAATGAACTCATCCTCGGAGATAATCGGAATACCCAATTGCTTGGCTTTCTGATTCTTTCCAGAGGTTGACGTCACATCATTATTAATAAGGTAGTTGGTTGAGCCGCTCACTGCTGAGGCGACCTTACCACCCTGTGACTCGATATATGCTTTCAATTCGTTACGGTTCTTGTAGTGGTGGACATCGCCTGTGATGACGAAG
The DNA here is from genome assembly GCA_902769805.1 of uncultured Prevotellaceae bacterium. GTDB lineage: Bacteria > Bacteroidota > Bacteroidia > Bacteroidales > Bacteroidaceae > Prevotella. Next base: position 54,106 of record CACXQL010000003.1, on the reverse strand, counting down.
GTCATCCCTTCGCATTGATTGCCCACGGGCTCATTGGAAACCTGTGTTACTTGTATCTTTTCCCTTAAGTGCTGGTATCGTTGTCTGTTGTGCTCATCGCGGAACCAGTTGACGAAAGATGCGGACTTCTCTGGTCCGATGCCATTGACATGTGCAAAGACTTCCGAAGCCTCCTGCATGGGGGCAAACAAGTCGCCAGACGGTTGGGTGGCTTTCGATACCAACTCATCAATAGGATAGGCACTGAGCAGTCGTTTACAGACATCCAAGCCACATAAGGGGATGTTCAGGGCATAGAGCAGGCGGTGGGCCTCCACATTCGCGGAATGCTCGATGCTGCGGATGATGTTGGAGGCAGACTTCTCTCCGAAGCCGTCCATCTGTGCGAGTTCGCGGATATGACGGCGTAAATCATAGAGGTCGGCATATTCGCTGACCCATCCGAAGTTAATGAACTTTGAGAGTGTCTGTTCGGAGATGCCGTCGATATTCATACCTTCCTTCGACACAAAGCGGGCAAACTTCTTCAGTTGCTTGGCGGGACACTCTGCATTAGTGCAGTGCAGCGTCTTCGTTCCGCTTGCCTCACTGACGCGTATCTCTGTCGCAGCATGGCAGACAGGACATTCGTGGGGAATCTCCAAGGCTCCTTCCGTACGGATGACCTTGATGACTTTCGGTATGATCTTGTTTGCCTTGATGACACTGATCTCCGTCCCAGCACAGCCAATACCTAATCGTTCACACTCGCTGATATTACAAAGCGAGGCGCGTTTGACAGTGGTGCCCTCTAATTCAACAGGGCGGAAGACGGCGACAGGGGAGATGGTGGAGGCTGCGCACGACCATTCTATCTGCTGTAATACAGTATCGGCTGCCTCGTCCTGCCATTTGAAGGCGAGTCCTGCCTTGGTGGCATGATGCCCTGTGACACTGCCTGTCTGGGCATATTCTGTGTCGTCATAGCAGATAACCAGTCCGTCAACGGGGAAAGGATTCTGTTTACTGGTGACCTTTTGGGTGAAGGCAGTGATACAGTTTTCTACAGAATGTTGGTCGGGATGCTCCACCTTTTCATGCTCTACGGTATGGAACCCTTGCCGTTCCAGCCAGTCCATGCGGTCGCCCCATGAGGGTATCTCCTCGTCGGTATGTACCAACGTGAAGGGAATCCATTGGATATGTCGCTGTTTCACCTCTTCCACGTCCTTCAATGTCAGTGAACCAGAGGCGAGATTACGCGGATTGGCATAGTCCTCACCACTCTCTATCAAGAAGCGCTCAAAGTCGTCATAGCTGATAACCGCTTCACCTCTGATGACGGTATGTCCTTTATCATCAATCTGTTGCGGTATTCCGCTGATGGCTTTTGAGAGATGTGTGATGTTTGTCCCGATATGTCCGTTGCCTCGTGTCACCACCTTCGTCAGCGTTCCGTTATCGTACGTCACTACCAGTGTGAGACCATCCAGTTTCCAGGATATCCAGATAGGGAGTCCTTCTGCCCATTTCACCAGTTCGGCAGGTTGTTTTGTCTTGGCGAGAGAGAGGGCGGCAAACTCATGTTCTTCCTTCTGTCCAGTGATGGTGTCCTCGGAAACCTTCTGAGTCGGTGAGTCTGGCAGGGTAGTCCCCGTCTCCTGTTCCAGTCGTTTGAGTTCATCGAAACGGGCATCCCACTCATAGTCAGTCATGCGTTCTCCCCGTCCGTTATAGTATGCGTCAGAAGCCTCGTTCAGTTCTCTGACGAGTTCTTCCATCCGTAACATCTTGTCGTCTGCCATTGTCTTGTTGATTTTGACTGCGAAGATACAAAGATTTTTCCGTTCCTCCAAATTTATTTCCGCTTGAAGGTAAGCTTCTTGGGGAGCTTCTGCCATTTGCCGTTCTTGGGTATCTTGACAGTGCTTCCTTCTTCCTGACGGAAGACATAGGTGGAATCGCTGATATAGGTAAGCGATGCTGTGAGGTCCTCGCTGCCGAAGTCATTGACCATTGTCATTGTCGCCTTCTGTTCGCTCTCCACTTCTGCCGACACCATCACCCAGCAGAAAGAGTGGTTCTTCCTTCCGAGATAGCCAGGGATGTCGCCATAAAGCTCCTGTCCAGGTATCTTGATGTTCTGGTCATAGAAGTTGATGCGGAGGTATACCTCGTACTCATCGTTATAGAGATAGCCTTTGAAGGTGTTCTTTCCCTCTTGTGCAAAGGAAGAGGCAGTGATGAGTCCTATGATAAGTGTCAATAAAACAGTTCTTTTCATCTATTCTGAGTTTTCGGGCAAAGATACTAAAGATATATCAATTAATATGACTTTTGTATGAAAATAAATTGTTTTTCTTCGTAAAATTAAGAAAAATTTAATTACCTTTGTGGCGTTTATACATGTATACAGATGGGAAAAGAATTGTTAAAGCCTGATTATATCTTTGAATCGAGTTGGGAAGTTTGTAACAAAGTGGGCGGTATCTATACTGTTCTCTCCACTCGTGCAAAGACATTACAGGACTCCATGAAGGATCGGATTATCTTTATAGGTCCTGATTTCTGGAAAGAAAGCGACGATACGTCGGAAAAGAAAGAATGTCCGTATTTCAAGGAAGACAAGGCACTCTTTGCCGATTGGCAATGGAATGCGAAGGAGAACGGTCTAATCGTAAGGGTCGGTCGTTGGACCATTCCAGGGGAACCCATCGCAATCTTAGTGGATTTCCATCCTTTCTTTGAGAAAAAGAACGAGATATATACTTGGCTGTGGGAGAATTTCCAGGTAGACTCGTTGCATGCCTATGGCGACTATGACGAGGCTTCGATGTTCTCGTATGCCGCTGGCTTGGTGGTAGAGAGCTTCTATAAGTTCGTCATTCATGATGCAGGAACAAAAGTCGTCTATCATGCCAACGAGTGGATGTGTGGACTGGGTGCCTTATATATTAATAAGGTGTTACCCCAGATCGGTACTATCTTCACGACTCACGCTACAAGTATAGGGCGTTCGATAGCAGGTAATCAGAAACCGCTCTACGACTACCTCTTTGCCTATCATGGTGACCAGATGGCTGAAGAGCTGAATATGCAGAGCAAACACTCCATCGAGAAACAGACAGCATGGTATGTGGACTGCTTCACGACAGTGAGTGATATCACTGCCAATGAGTGTAAGGAACTGCTTGACAAACCTGTTGACGTGGTATTGCCGAATGGTTTCGACAACAGCTTCGTACCCAAGGCTGCCACCTTCACCAAGAAACGCAAGGCAGCACGCCAGCGTCTGTTGCAGGTTGCCAATGCCCTGTTGGGTGAGAATCTGGATGACGATACACTGATTATCTCTACTTCAGGTCGCTATGAGTTCCGTAATAAGGGTATCGACGTGTTTGTGGAAGCCATGAACCGCCTGCTGCGTGACAAGGAACTGAAAAAGAAGGTGCTTGCCTTCATCGAGGTTCCTGGTTGGGTAGGGGAGCCTCGTAAGGACCTGCAGGAGAGACTCGCCAGTGGCAAGAGCTACACAGAACCACTCGAAGTGCCTCAGGTGACTCACTGGTTGCATAACATGAACTACGATAATGTGCTGAGTATGATGAAATACTACGATATGCACAACAGGAAGGAGGACAACGTGAAAGTCATCTTCCTGCCGTGTTATCTCGACAGTAAGGATGGTATCATGGACATGACCTATTACGATGTGGTGTTAGGTAATGACTTGTGTATCTATCCTTCTTACTATGAGCCGTGGGGATATACTCCATTAGAGGCGGTAGCCTTCAAGGTGCCCTGTATCACTACAGACCTTGCTGGTTTCGGCTTGTGGGCGAATAAGGTGTTCGGACGTTATGGAGAGATAGAGGACGGCGTGAAGGTGATTCATCGCACCGACTATAACTACTCGGAGGTGGCTGATGCTATCAAGGATACTGTTGCCAAGTTCTCTGGCATGACCAAGAAACAGGTGGATGAGTGTCGCAAGCATGCTGATGAGCTCTCGAAGAAAGCCCTTTGGAGCGAGTTCATCAAGTACTATTATGAGGCATACGACATCGCTCTCCGTAAGGCAGAGGAGCGTATGAAGGCTAAGCAATAAGAATACAAAGAAACTCAATACAATTATTAATTATGAAAATCAAAGCAGATTATGCAAATGCTCCACAGTGGAAGGAGTTGACGGTAAAGTCAAGTCTTCCCGAGCAGCTGAAGTGTTTGGACGAGATTGCCCACAACATGTGGTGGGTTTGGAACTATGAGGCACGTGACCTGTTCCGTGACCTTGACCCTGAGCTTTATCACGATGTGAAGCACAACCCAGTGATGTTGCTGGAGCGTCTGAGTTTTGAGCGTAAGGAAGAGATACTGAAAGACAAGGCACTGATGAAGCGCGTCAAGAATGTCTATGACCTGTTCCGCAAGTACATGGACGTGAAGCCTGATGCCAGTCGTCCTTCTGTCGCTTACTTCTGTATGGAGTACGGTATCCACTCAGCCCTGAAGATCTATTCAGGTGGTCTGGGAATGCTTGCCGGTGACTATGTGAAGGAGGCTTCCGACTCTAATGTCGACATGTGTGCCGTCGGTTTCCTCTATCGTTTCGGCTACTTCACACAGAGCCTGTCGATGGACGGACAGCAGATTGCCAACTACGAGTCACAGAACTTCGGTTCACTGCCTATCGAGCGCCAGTTGGACGAGGATGGCAACCCATTGGTGATTGACGTTCCTTACACCAACTATCAGGTGCATGCTTGTGTATGGCGTGTGAATGTAGGTCGTGTGAAACTCTATCTGCTGGATACAGACAATGAGATGAACTCTGAGTTCGACAAGCCTATCACCCATAGTCTTTATGGTGGTGACTGGGAGAACCGTTTGAAACAGGAGATTCTGTTGGGTATCGGTGGTATACTGTTGTTGAAGAAACTGGGCATCAAGAAGGATATCTATCACTGCAACGAGGGACATGCTGCCCTTTGTAACCTGCAGCGTCTGTGTGACTATATCGAGGGTGGCATGACCTTCAACCAGGCGTTGGAGCTTGTACGTGCCTCTTCACTCTATACTGTTCATACGCCAGTACCTGCTGGTCATGACTATTTCGAGGAAGGCTTGTTTGGTAAGTACATGGGTGCTTATCCTGCCAAGCTTGGTATCACATGGGATGAGTTCATCGGCATGGGTCGTATCAACCCCGATGACCATAGTGAGAAGTTCTGTATGTCAACCTTCGCCTGCAACACTTGTCAGGAGGTGAACGGCGTGTCTAAGCTGCATGGATGGGTCAGCCAGCAGATGTTCGCTCCCATCTGGAACGGTTACTATCCTGAGGAGAACCATGTTGGTTACGTGACGAATGGTGTTCACTTCCCCACCTGGTGTGCTACTGAGTGGCGCCGCATCTATGCCAAGTACTTCGATCCGAATCACATGAACGACCAGTCTAACGAGGAGATATGGCATGGTATCTATAACTGTCCCGATGAGGAGATATGGGCTACCCGTCAGGCTCTGAAGAATAAGCTGTTCGATTATATCGCAGTCCAGTTTACTGAGACATGGTTGAAGAACCAAGGTGATCCTGCCCGTGTAGTGAAACTGGTAGAGCGCTTCAATCCTAATGCACTTGTTATTGGCTTCTGCCGCCGCTTTGCAACCTACAAGCGTGCCCACCTGCTGTTCACAGACCTTGATCGCCTGAGAAAGATTGTCAATAATCCTGAGCGTCCTGTTATCTTCCTGTTTGCAGGTAAGGCTCATCCAGCCGATGGTGCAGGTCAGGGATTAATCAAGAAGATCTTCGATATCTCGCAGCTCGATGAGTTCCAGGGTAAGATCATCTTCCTTGAGGACTACGACTTCCTGCTGGCTCGTCGTCTTGTCAGTGGTGTGGATATCTGGATGAATACGCCGACACGTCCGCTCGAGGCTTCTGGTACCTCTGGTGAGAAAGCTGAGATGAATGGTGTCGTCAACCTCTCCGTGAAGGATGGTTGGTGGCTGGAGGGCTATCGTGAGGGTGCCGGATGGGCTCTTACAGAGAAGCGTACCTACCAGAACCAGGGTTATCAGGACCAGCTGGATGCCGCTACTATCTATGGACTGTTGGAGACTGAGATTATTCCTCTCTACTATGACAGGGATAAGAAGGGCATCTCCAAGGGTTGGATCAAGGTCATCAAGAACTCTATCGCCCAGATTGCTCCGCACTATACGATGAAGCGCCAGCTCGATGACTATTACAGCAAGTTCTACGAGAAAGAGGCTAAGCGTTTCAAGGAGCTCTCCAAGAACGACAACCGCCTTGCCAAGGATATCGCCCAGTGGAAAGAGGCTGTTGCCGAGCGTTGGGATTCCATCAATGTTGTCAGCTGCGAATGGAACTTCCCTGCAACAGGCTGTGAGGCAGGACGGAAGTACTATATCAAGTATGTCATCAACGAGCAGGGCCTCGATGATGCCATCGGACTGGAGAAGGTTAATGTTTGCATCGATAAGGACGGTAACGAGAAAGTCTATAACGTGGAGCCGCTGAAGATGACAGGCCATGAGGGTAACAACTATACCTTCGAGGCTGAGTTGGCACCACGTCAGTTCGGACAGTACAAGTCTGCCATCCGTATGTATCCGAAGAACAAGAACCTGCCTCACCGTCAGGACTTCTGCTACGTGAAGTGGCTGGAGCTGCCTAATATGTAATGGGGTATTCACTATTATAGAAGATGTGCCTGCTATACTTGTAGGCACATCTTTTTTTTAAAAGACTCGAGGAATGACGATACAGGTTACATACAGGAGGACAGGGAGACTGTCGATGCGCATCGTGAAGAATGGCGATGTGCATGTGTCGGCTCCTATTGGTATGCCGAGAAAAGAGGTGGAACAGTTTATAGAGGAACACCGCGACTGGATAGCCAAGGCACGGAAGAGGTCTTTGGAGAACCAGAGACGCAGGACAGCCTTTTACAGTCAGCTGCCTCTGCATACAAGGGCACAGGCGGATGATGCCCTGCGACGACTGAAAACCTTGATAGAACCGATGGTGGAATGTCATTCAAAGGAGATGGGCGTTAACCCCTCGTATATCCGTTACAGGGCAATGATCTCCCGATGGGGTGTCTGTCATATCAAGGACAAGTCCGTCTGTTTCTCTGCCTATCTGCTGCTATTGCCTGAATGGTGTGTCGAACATGTCGTTGTCCATGAGCTGTGTCACCTGCTGGAACCCAGTCATAATGCCCGTTTTCATGCGTTGATGGACAAGTACTATCCCCGTTGGAGGGAGGCTCGCAAGGAGACAAGGCGAAGATGTAAGATGGAGGATGACGATGAGTAATACCCATACTATTGGAATGAAAAAGGGTCAGCAGCGTCCGCCGTTAACATCAGCAGCGCCCGCTGTCGATATTAGCAGCGGCCGCTGCTAATAACAGCACCGTCCGCCTGTTCACTGGAAAGAACGTCACTTTCACCCTGAAAGAACCCTCCATTCTCCCCGTAACAACGGCACTTTTCCCCCATAAGGATACTTCTTTCTTGATGAAAGGTCCCTGGGAAAAAGGAAAAAGAACGAAGGTATTTACTTCAACTGTTCGGCAACAAACTGCTGTAACTGTTCGCCACGAAGACCACGACGGAGAATCTTGCCGTTCTGGTCGAGGACGATAGTGTGGGGGATGCTGGTAATATTAAATGTCTGTGCCGCTATATTCTCCCATCCTTTCAGGTCACTCATCTGCGGCCAGGGGATACCTAACTGCTCTGTCGCCTTCTTCCATGCGGTATCGTCTTCGTCGAGGGAGATGCCGACGATGCCGAGTCCTTTGTCCTTGTATGTCTTATAGATGTCGAGCATCAACGGCATCTCCTCGCGGCAGGGACCACACCAACTTGCCCAGAAGTCGAGGATGGTGATGCGGTTCTTCTTCACCTCGCTCATCACGTTCAATGGCGCGCCAGTAATCGTGTTCATCGAAAAGTCCTCGATGATGGCTCCCTCTTCTGTCTTAGCAACGTTGCCAATGAGTTGTATCATCTGCTTGATAGGTTCACGCTGCTGCATCTCCTGAGACATCATCTTGATGAGTCGCAGGCGGTCGTTATTGGGAATGATCTCCTCAGGGTACATCGTCAACAGGAAATAGCCCAGCTCATTTTGGATATTACGCTCTGTGGCTGCCACCACAATATTGCTGAAGCGTTTGTTCAGCTGTTCTATCTGCCCCATCGCCTTCTCTTGTTCCGCCTGTGTCGCCTTGTCGTCGGCATAGAGCTTCTCAGCTATTTTATTGATTTCCTTTCCAATCATCATGGTAGAGTCGTTCATGCGCTGCCACTCATCATTGATATAGGTACCGCCGACACGGGAGGCACCAGGTGTCTTTGATATTAAGACCTTGATGGTGCCTGGCTCAACAAACAGAGGAGTCGTTATCGTCTCGTCACTCTTACTGTATATCAGACAGAAGTAGGTGGAATCGGTCTCGCCGCTAAACTCAAACTTCCCGTCTTTGACAAGGATGGTGTCACGAGGGATTCCCTGCTGGAGGTCAGTGGTCAGGAAGAGGGTGTCACCATCAGCGACATCCTCGGCAGTACCTTTTATCTGGTATGTCTTTGACTGGCAGGCTATGAGTGTGATGCTTGCAGCCGTCAGGATTAGAAAGGATTTGATGCTCATTTATACAATATATTGGCTTGAGATACTTTCATTATTGATGACGCGACGGATGGTCTCTGCAAACAGGTCGGCGACACTGAGTTGCTTCACCTTTGCGCAACGCTGTGTATAGGGGATAGAGTCCGTGAAGACAATCTCTTCCAGGGCAGACTCTTGTACACGGTCACTGGCTGGTCCGCTCATTACACAGTGGGAGGCACAGGCACGAACAGTCGTGGCACCAGCCGCCTTCATGATATCGGCAGCCTTGGTAATCGTCCCAGCAGTGTCCACCATATCGTCGATGATCACCACATTCTTACCTTCTACCTCACCGATGATCTGCATGGAGGCGACGACATTGGCACGGGCACGGGTCTTGTTGCAAAGAACCAGCGGACAGCCTAAATACTTGGCATAGGTGTTAGCACGCTTGGAACCGCCTACGTCAGGTGATGCAATCACCAGGTTATCGAGCTTCAGACTCTGCAGATAAGGCAGGATGACGTTTGACGCATAGAGATGGTCAACGGGGACATCGAAGAATCCCTGTATCTGGTCGGCATGCAAGTCCATCGTGATCACACGGTCAACTCCGGCGACGGAGAGCAGGTCTGCCACCAGTTTGGCACCGATGGAGACACGGGGTTTGTCCTTACGGTCCTGTCGTGCCCATCCGAAATAGGGGATGACGGCATTGATGGTCCGTGCCGAGGCGCGCTTGGCAGCGTCAATCATCAGCAGCAGTTCCATCAGGTTGTCGCTGTTGGGGAAGGTGCTCTGTACGAGGAAGATGTCGCGTCCGCGGATAGACTCCTCGTAAGATACAGCAAACTCGCCGTCGGAGAACTTGGTGATCTGCAGTTCACCCAGCGGACATCCTAAGCTTTGGCAGATTTTCTCTGCGAGGTACTTTGTGGCAGTACCTGAAAACACCATGTAATTTTTATTAGAGCTCATAGGTTTTATTTTATCCAATTGCTTTTCTCAGTTTCTCAAAATGATGTATCAGTGCCTTGTAGTCAAGCTCCTGATGAATATTAAAGCGGTTCCATAAGTCGCCGCATATCACGACACCTCCGAAGCCAAGGTCTTTGGCAACACGGATATTGTCGATGTTCATACCGCCAAGCGCATAGACATGGCGGTCGATGAGTCCGTGCCTTGCAGCGTTTTCCAGTTCGTTCGCAGTAAAGGACGACTTCTCGTCAGCATTTGTCTGACTGTCGAAGATACTCTTCAGGAAGACGTATTCCGAGTGGCGCTTGGCTTCCTTCAGGTCCTCCAGGTGTGTACAGGTGCGACTGACTTTCCCCTTATAGCCGTTGGGGATGGGGGCACTGGGGCTGTCGATATGAATACCCCTCAGTTTATATTCTTCCTTCAAATAGAAATGATCGTGGACGACAATCTTGGAATGACAGTCGTCTGACAAAAGAGTCAGCAGTCGTTCTGCGTACATCGGCGAGGATCCTGGCTTGTGCAGATGCAGGCAGTCAAGCCCTTCGTCGAAGAGCGATGTGAGAATTTTGTCTTCCTCCACGAAAAACGTGGGTTGGGTCATTACTATAAGTTTCATTGTGTATGATCTCGATTCACCTGCAAAATTAATAATTTTAATGGAATAATGCAATTTAACCGCAATAAAAGTTTATCTTTGCAGTCGAAAAATAGTTTTTGCTCAAGAAAATGGAATTGAAGACACCTATTTATATTATAGAGGAGGAGAAGTTACGTCGTAACTTATCGCTAATACGACAGATCGCAGAACGGACAGGTTCTGAGTTTATCCTTGCCTTCAAGGCTTTTGCCCTGTGGAAGACCTTTCCCGTCTTTCGGGAGTATATCCGTTCCACGACAGCCAGTTCCTTGTCGGAGGCGAAGCTTGCCTTTCAGGAGTTTGGTAGCAAGGCACACACCTTCTCGCCAGCCTATACCGATGAGGAGATAGATGAGATTGTGGCATGTTCGTCGCATCTCACCTTCAACTCCCTGTCCCAGTATGAGCGTTATCATCAACGTGCGTCAGCATGTTCCCTGGGCTTGCGTGTCAATCCCGAGTATTCCGAAGTGGGGACATTGTTATATAACCCTTGTGCACCAGGAACGCGTTTCGGAGTGACAGCGGATAAGTTGCCAGAGGTATTGCCGGAAGATATCCACGGCTTCCATTGTCATTGTCATTGTGAGAGTGGGGCGGATGTCTTTGAACGAACACTCCAGCATATCGAGGAGAAGTTCTCTCCCTGGTTCCCTCAGTTGAGGTGGATGAACTTCGGCGGTGGTCATCTTGTGACGCGGAAGGACTATGATGTCGAACTGTTTGTTAGGACAGTACAGGGATTCCATGAGCGCTATCCCCATCTGAAAGTCATCTTCGAACCAGGCAGTGCCTTCGCCTGGCAGACAGGTCCGCTGGTGTCGCATGTCGTGGATATCGTAGAGGATAAAGGAATCAAGACGGCGATCCTTGATGTCAGCTTCACTTGCCATATGCCTGACTGTTTAGAGATGCCATATTATCCTGATGTACGAGGGGCACAGCATATCCCTGAAGATACCCCATATTCCACAGCTCCTGTCTATCGCTTAGGCGGCAACAGCTGTTTGGCAGGCGACTTCATGGCTTCATGGCAATTCGATCATGAGTTGCAGGTCGGTGATGAGGTTATCTTCGAGGATATGATTCACTATACTACTGTCAAGACGAATATGTTCAACGGCATCTCTCATCCTGCCATTGGGATGCTTCATGTGGACGGAAGACTGGAAATCTTGCGTCAATATGACTATGAGGACTACCGAAATCGGATGGATTGACACTTTTTTTAGAAAAAAACAACAGAAAAGTTTGTCATTTCCGAAAAAAGCATTACCTTTGCATCCGCAATCGAGAGAGATGCCCTGAAGGATGTGCGGAATTCATGTGCAAACTGAGTGCAGAAAAGTTCGCTTTTATGCCGAGGTGCCGCCATGAATGCCGATTCTTCGAAGAAGAAGCGGAAATAGCTCAGTTGGTAGAGCACAACCTTGCCAAGGTTGGGGTCGCGGGTCCGAGTCCCGTTTTCCGCTCCACTTATTGAACAAAAAGAGCGTCAAGGAAAGGCTTTGGCGAAATAAATGCCCAGGTGGCGGAATTGGTAGACGCGCACGTTTCAGGTGCGTGTGCCGCGAGGCGTGCAGGTTCGAGTCCTGTTCTGGGCACTCTTTTTATTCAATAATTATATGTTGGAGAGGTGGCGGAATTGGTAGACGCGCTACTTTGAGGGGGTAGTGTCAATTGCGACGTGGGAGTTCGAGTCTCCTCCTCTTCACCAGAAGGAATACAAGCGGAAATAGCTCAGTTGGTAGAGCACAACCTTGCCAAGGTTGGGGTCGCGGGTCCGAGTCCCGTTTTCCGCTCTTTCTCATGAATCTTTTGAAACAAACTATTCTGATGAATTTTTATTTACGATACTTTGACAAAGAGATACTCGTCGATAATGTCGATGATGCTATTGCCTTCCTTGCCGACATAGAGGAGATAGGAATGGATCCGATGCTTGAGAATGATATCCGCGCTTATTGCGCCAGTGATGTACATTTCCCCAAGCGTTACAAGATACGCCCTCGAGTGTATTTTATCATTATCAAGACGGATGCTGCCTCTATGCAGGATTTCAAGGAGAAACGTTCCTTGAACCCTTCCATGGATGCCCGTGAAAAGATGATGACTCCCACGATGGCACGTCTGAACGAGGAGAAACCAGGCTGGTATGAGGGAGCCCTGGACTTCAAGCGTGTGCAGATGGTTCCCGGTACAGGTAAGTTCCAGTATCGCGACACTCATTTCGTCGCACAGTGCAAGGCGATGTCTGGCATGGACTGTTATAACCGTATCGTCGACCATCTGAGATACAGGGTTGATGAGCGTAGTCAGTTCCCCTCTGCTAAGGGAAAGAATTTCAAGTTCCGTTATCTGGGACATTCTAAGTAAACCATAGGTGAAGGGAGGTGACAGATGAATAAGGTACTGTTGATAGGTAATGTAGGTGCAGACCCAGAGGTACGTTATGTGGAACAGGGTGTTGCAGTGGCGCGTATTCGTCTTGCCACGACAGAGAAAGGATATACGCTTCAGAACGGGACACAGGTTCCCGACCATACTGACTGGCATAATATCATCCTATGGCGTCGTCTTGCTGAGGTTGTCGAGAAGTATGTCCATAAGGGCGACAAGCTTTATATTGAAGGAAGACTTCGTTATTCCACCTATGATGACAAGCAGGGACAGCGTCGTTATGTCACAGAGATATGGGCTGACAATATGGAGATGCTGACACCGAAGGCATCGTCACAGGCTCCATCGCAAGAGACTATGGCAAGTGAGCCTGCACCGACAGGGGATGCAGGAACACCTTTCTAATCCATGGAAGCGTTTCTACAGATATTCAGTGATGTTCAAGTGACGGCACCTGACTATGGTGCTGTGATTGCTATTGTCCTTGCAGGTATCCTGTTATTGTTCTCTGGCTTCGCCTCCGGTTCTGAGATTGCCTTCTTCTCCCTGTCGCCTGCCGACTTAAGTGAGCTGGAGGAGGAGAAGACAGAACGTGACCGTCAGATACTGGCGCTTCGCGAAGACTCAGAGCGTACACTTGCCACCATTCTGATTACTAATAACCTGGTGAATGTGACCATTATCATGCTCTGCAACTATTTCTTCTCGAAAGTGGTGGATTTCGGTCATTCCTATTGGATGGAGTTTATCTGTCTGACAGTATTGCTGACATTCCTGCTTCTCCTTTTCGGAGAGATTATGCCGAAGGTCTATACAGGGCACCAGCCCTTGCGCTTCTGCAGGACGGCAGTGAGTGGTATCCTGTTCTGCAGGAAAGTGTTCTATCCCTTTGAGACGATATTAATACAATCGGGTATCCTCGCAGGAAAGGTTGTACAGAAGAAAAGTCCCGTATTGAGTGTGGATGACTTGGAACAGGCATTGGAGTTGACAGACAAGGAGGATATCAAGGATGAGCAACGGATGCTGGAGGGTATTGTGCGCTTCGGCGATGAGACGGCGAAAGAGATTATGACCAGTCGTCAGGATGTGGTCGACATTGACTTCAAGTCATCGTTCAATGACGTACTGAGATGCGTCGTGGAGAATAACTATTCGCGTATTCCTGTCTACCAAGACAACAGTGATAACATCCGTGGTATCTTATATATCAAGGACCTGCTGCCTCACCTTCGCAAACCTGCTAATTTCCGTTGGCAGTCATTGATACGTCCGCCGTATTTCGTTCCAGAGACCAAGAAGATTGATGACTTGTTGCGTGAGTTCCAGGAGAATAAGGTGCATATCGCCATTGTTGTCGATGAGTTCGGAGGTACTAGCGGTATCGTTACCTTGGAAGATATCCTGGAGGAAATCGTAGGGGAGATCAATGACGAGTATGACGAGGAGGAGAAGAACTATGTGCGCATCAACAGCAATACCTTTGTCTTTGAAGGAAAGACGCTGTTGAGTGACTTCTATAAGATATTAAATCTCGATGATGAGATATTCTCGGAGGTAGAGGGAGATGCCGATTCACTGGCAGGTCTGCTATTGGAAATAAAGGGCGACTTCCCGGAACTGAATGAGAAGATAAACTACCTGAACTTCACATTTGAGATACTGGAGATGGAGGAGCGCCGTATCTCCAAGGTGAAGGTCATCGTTCACCAACCCAGTTCCACATCCGACCAGACGGCATGATACCACGCTGTCTTTGGAATCAGTTCATTGTATTTTATAAACGTTTCCTTGTATCTCTCTAAGGGAATGAACATACTGACACCCCCGAAACGCTCTTCCGTGACTTCAAAGTCTGCATATTGTGTATAGCTTCTGTATGCGTGCCACTGCCAGTGGTCACTCCACTTTTTATAGACTACTGCTTGGTTAAATGCTTTGAGCCATTTTTGGTAGTCTGCTGTTTGAGCATGGCGGAGTAAAAAGTCATTCATGTCGTACATGACACGTTCTTTCGTGTTGCTGGGATGGCTGGGATCGTACGTCCAATAATAGATGAGCCTGTCCGTATCAATGGCTGTTTCGGTATTGTAGATGGATTCCAGAATAGTCTTTGTAGCCTGTGCCAGTTGCGGCAGTTGTGACGATTGGATTACAGCCATAGGCAGATGTCCGTCTTCTGCCTCTAAGATATTGAAATAGTCGTCGCATGTTTTCTGGTACATCTGTACATCATTATATTTGAACAAATCAGGAATGACTTTGTCATAGGGGGCACCAGTATCAGGGATACCAGCTGGCGACGCGATATAATAATCCGTGACATCCTTTAGTTCGTAGGCCACCTCCACGTTCTGCATGTTACAACAGTCGGTGAAGATGAACTTAAAGTTGTGGGGCAGTGCCTTCAGAGCCATGCGCAACGACGGGATGTTCATCCATAGTCCTGTGTCGCTCGCCTTATTCTCTCCATTGTCTACACCAAAGGCTCTTTTGGTTGCCACTGAGTCGTTCATGATAACCCAGCCGTCACCGTGTCCCCAAAGGATGAGTCCGTAGTCGTCTGCAGGATAGTTCGTCATCACCCACTGCAAGACATCCTTCATCTTCTCAGGGTCAGAGGAATAGAAGTCCTGCTCATATTTCTTGATAGTGTCCGTAGGCAGCTTGTCGTTATTTCGCAATCGGACGATGAAAGGCTTCTCGTTCGCACGGTCGACGAATACAATCATGTTGTCGTATTTGGAGATAGACTTCACACCTGTAATCATCTCATTGATGTCCAACTGTGCATACCCTGACAGTGTGTTCTCCGCTGCCATATAGGCTATCACCGTTCTTTTGGCAGGCTGCCAAGGCTCCTCATTCTCGTCTTTTGAACAGGAAGAGAAGAGCACCAATCCACATAATATACATAACAGGTATCTCATACTGGGTACAAAGGTACGATTAAGTGAGCAAAAAACCAAGAGAATCTTAGGCTTTTTCGAAAGGTTACGGGTAGGCGAACGAGTTCGGGAATGCGTGAGTACCTTCGAGGATTCCCTACAGAGGTATATTTGATAAAGGAGGTGTTAGGGAGGTGTTATGCAAACGCCTCATCCCATTCAATCCCTTTATACATCGGCATTTCAGACACCTCGGGGAAGGTGTGGAGGTGTTTCTTGATAGCCGCCGCCTGTCTATGCGATAGCTGCCACCTATCGTGTCGTTTGCTTGGGGGTATCGGGGAAATAGGTGGCGGCTAACTTAACCATAGGATTATTCAATCTAAAATAAGGCTCTTTTCGGGATGAAAGTGCGCCACTTTCAACCCGTTTAAAGGCTTCAAACGATGTGAAAGTAGCCTCTTTTTGATGTCAAAACATGCTACTTTCACATCGGAAATGATATGAATTGAAGAAATCTTTGGAACCGAAATCAGGTGTTCCCATGCATTTTTCTTTTGAAAAACTTGCAACTTTCAGATTTTATTTCTATCTTTGTCCCATCGCTTGTTAGCCCTTAGGGGTAAAGCGGGCGGTCTTATTTTATGAGAAAGACGTTTTCGAACGTCTGTCGTTGTGCTCTACGAATCTCGCAAATTCCCAAGCCACAGCAGACAGATGACAACGAAGCGTCTACGTAGTGCGTTTCTATATACCATTATTATATAGTCCGTGCTGGCGTGGGCTAACTGGCGTTGTCTATCCTGTGTGGCGAGGCAATGCGAGAGCCCGTGGAGCCAGGATGGGCAGAAGAACAGACACCTACGCCTTTTTTGTATCATAAGCTAATCTAAAACAAGATGTATAACAGCTGACTCCGGGTGTTTGTTGGCAAAAGTTTATGCTAATCGAACAATGTTTAACGTTAATAAAGACATTGGGTTTGTTCCTCTTCGTGGGACAGATAATGTGTTCCTAGAAAAAGGAATAGAAGTTACTCGTGGAAGAAAATTTAGAAAACTTCCAGGAAAAGAAAATACTAAAGATGTTGTAACTTTTAAATATACAGAATACCGCTACTTAATACAGTGTATAGAAAGTGGGTATCTATTTTTTGCGCGGAATAGGAAATGGGAAGATCCATTTGATAAAAAGTATTATAGGGATGAGATTGTTATAAATGGCACTCCTTATCACGTATTTTGCTTATGTATTACGAATCATGATGTTGCCAATGAAGATTCCTTATGGAAAGTTTATGAAGGTACACATAATCATGAATCGCAATCAGAAATAGAGAATAGATTTGTACGAATAACATATAACATGAAGACTCTCTATGAGGAATTAGGGCGAATAGGAGATTATAAGTTTTATTTGGCTCATGTAAATTATGTTGAAAGAAATCAATTCTTTAATGAGAATGAATGTACTTATGATAATTTAGATTCATATTTATTGAAACTTTGTAAAAAACGTATTGCTTTTGAGTATGAAAATGAGTATAGACTATTTGCTGTGCATGAGGGTGCATATAATGATAATGAAAACAAAGAAAATGGAATAAAAATACACATGAACTATAAAAATGTTATTGACAACGTTACATTACCTCCTCTTAAACCTCATACAAGTTCTTACGAAAGATATATTCGTAACGAGATGTATAAGGGAATAAAAGAGCAAGGATTAAAATGTAATATATCTACTTTGTATGAAGGAGACCAATGTGATAATACACGAAATTATAAAAAATACAAATTATGAAAAGGCTACTAACTTTGGCAGCAATGTTCCTATGCTGCATGGCAACTACGTTTGCTCAGTTTAGCGGATCGGGGTCGGGAACCGAGAGTGACCCTTATCTGATTTTGAATCCAATTCATTTGAATCAGATGCGTAACTTTCTGAATACGGAGGGTGTGTATTTTAAGATGATGTCAGACATTGATTTGACTGAGTTCATAGATGAAGAATATGGTGGTCAAGGTTGGTTACCTATTGGTAATTCTGAGTCTGCTGCTTTCAAGGGAATTTTGGATGGTAACGGGAAAACGATTACCGGATTATGGATTAATCGTGGTAGTACTGATTATGTCGGATTGTTCGGCTATACCTCTGGAGCTACCATTAAAAACTTAACAATTGTTGCTAATACCATTGTGGGCAAAGATAATGTTGGCGTTTTATCTGGCTATGGAGACAACTCAACCTATACTGATGTTAACATTACGACTACAAAGATACAGGGAGCTTCCAACGTGGGAGGATTGGTTGGCAACACAGGTGACTACATGATCCTATCTAACAATACAATATCAGCCGTCATCAATGCGACAGGTGATTACGTGGGTGGTTTAATAGGTAAAAATGACGCTAGGTATAATTTGTCTATTTCTGGTTGTCAAGTAAATGATAGCAAGATAACTGGAAATAATTATATCGGTGGAGCATGTGGAGGAATTATAGGAGATCATCGAATCACAAACAATATATCTACTTGCTATATACATGCTGATATTATTGGAAATAATAATGTTGGTGGTATATGTGGATATAGTGCCAATAACTGGCACACTGTAAACTTAACTAATTGTGGATATATAGGTAATATCTATGGAACTAAATATATTGGAGGGTTGATTGGCTATGTAAAAATGCCATATAATAGCCTTAATAATGACTCGCAAAACGGATGCTTTGCTGTTGGTTCTATTTCTGGAACCTCAGATTATGTAGCTGGTCTCATTGGGTATGACTATAATTCTTATTGTTGTAATGACATAACTAATTGCTATTTTAGTGGCTCAATTTCAGGAAGAAATTACACTGCCGGTTTAGTAGGATATAAAAGAAATGGTACCGTTTCCAATAGTTATTGCTCTGCATCGGTATTAGGCAATCAATATGTCGGTGGCTTGGTAGGTTATCAAGAATCATCTACTCTTAAAACTTCTGTGGCAATCAATACTCGTGTTTATGCAACGGAGGGAGATGTAAACAGAATCGTAGGATACAACAATGGTACGATAGCTGCTGTAGGTTCTACAGAAGAGAATAAGTCGTATAACCGAACTATCATTGTGAACCAAGGTGTGGCACAGGATATAGAAGACGACCTGTTGAATGGTACTGGTGTGAG
Organism: uncultured Prevotellaceae bacterium; assembly: GCA_902769805.1. Taxonomy (GTDB): domain Bacteria; phylum Bacteroidota; class Bacteroidia; order Bacteroidales; family Bacteroidaceae; genus Prevotella. The sequence continues at coordinate 35,387 of CACXQL010000003.1, read as the reverse complement.
TCTATCTACATTGAAGCTGAAAGCCACCTATGTTGCTATGGGCTGGGACTTTACTGATACATGGGAAATACAGGAAACAGAATGCCACCCATATTTCAAGACACAGACAGCTCCACCTGTAATCACTTCAGATGTCGTCTCTGGTGCAACGACTATTAGTGGGAAATGCGTTAGTGGTTCAACTGTTACGTTGGATATTGATGGTGTAAAGCAGCAGACAGTATCAGAGGGTAGTTCTTTCTCATTCTCTGTTGAACCTTTACAGGCAGGTCATGAGGTACGTGTCAGTGCTAAGGCAGAAGGAAAAGAACAATCTTATTACACCACAGTACTTGTCTCCTATCATGGAAAGGGAACAGAATCTGATCCATATCAAGTGTATACAGCAGCAGACTTGACAGGTGTGTATCGCAAGGGCTACTTTAAGCTGATGAATGATATTGACCTAACGGATTATATCAATCAGTTTAGTCCTATAGAAGGTTGGCAATCTATTGGACGTGAGGGTAGTGAGACAGTTTACTTTGATGGTAATGGACATAAGATAACTGGGCTCTGGTGTAACTCAACTCGAGATAATACAGGATTGTTCTCTTGTTTTGCAAATGGTTACATCAAGAACCTGACGGTGGAGGTTGCCAAGAATAAGCAAATAAAAGGCGGTGCTAATACAGGTATCATCATAGGAAAGATGATTAAAGGTACGATAGAGAATTGCCGCGTCTCAGGAGATGTAGCAGACGGAACACCTGTTGGTGGTATTGTTGGTCTGCTTGATGGTGGAAAGATTTCGCTCTCTCAGGCTAATGTTACTATCAATACAACGGGAGAAACGTCATACGTTGGTGGATTAGTTGGTGAAATCACTGGTGGTGAAATCGACCAATGCATTACTTTAGGAACTCTGACGGCAACAGGTCAGGAATCATACGTTGGTGGCTTGGTAGGTAATAACTATGCCACCGTAACTAACTGCTATAGCAATGCCAATGTGACTTCATCCTATAATGCAGCAGGACTGATAGCCTATAACTATGGCGTCGTAGATAAATGCTATGCAACAGGAAACCTCTTTAGTAGTAATTATGGTGCTGGTGTCATCGGCTATAACGATGGTGAGAATGCTGTTGTGAAGAACTGCGTGGCAATGAACAACAAGATTGATGTTACTTACGAATCACAGTCGGCACAAGGTGGCGGTTATGGTCAACGCATTATCGGAGGTTATAAGAATGGTGCTCCTGCTCCAGAGTTGAACAACTATGCGCTGAAGACGATGCAGGTATCTGTGAATGATGTGCCACAAAAGGTCTATGATGACCTGATGAATGGTGTAGCCAAGACTGGGACGAAACTAGTAAAGCAGCCAACATATCAAGAATTAGGATGGAGTTTCACTGATGTATGGAGTATTGCAGAGGGTGAAAGTTATCCTTCGCTGAAGAAGAATGCTGCTACTGTTATTGGTCCTCCTGTCACTATAACTGCTAAAAACTACACAATTGAATATGGTGATGATTTGCCAACCTTTGAATATACCTGCGATGGTACTATTTCGGGTACCCCTACAATTACCTGTGAGGCAACAAAGACATCACCAGTTGGTACATATCCAATCGTTATTAGCAAGGGTAGCGTAACGAATAATAATGTTACTTATGTCTATGGTACGTTGACAATCACAAAAGCTCCGTTGAAGATTACAGCCAAGGACTATACTATCAAGCAGGGTGAGGCATTGCCGACATTTGAAGCTACTTATGAGGGCTTCAAGAATAGTGAAACTTCTACAGTCCTAACTAAGAAGCCTACTATCACAACAACGGCAACATCTGCCAGCGAGCCTGGTGAGTATGATATTACAGTTAGTGGAGCTGAGGCACAGAACTATAAAATCAGTTATGTGAAGGGTAAACTGATAGTGACGGAACGACCTGTATTTGTCCTGAAGTATATGGTTGACGGTATATTATACAAGAGTTATTCTATCAAAGAAGGAGATAAAATAACGCCTGAGCCATTGCCAACGAAAGAGGGTTACACTTTCAGCGGCTGGAGTGAGATTCCTGCTACAATGCCTGCTCATGACGTAACGGTGACAGGTACATTCACTATCAACAAATATAAGTTGACTTATATAGTAGACGGTGTGGAATATAAGTCATCGGAAGTAGAGTATGGAAGTGCTATCACTCCAGAGGCAGAGCCGACGAAGGAAGGCTACACCTTCTCAGGTTGGAGAGAGGTACCAGAGACAATGCCTGCACATGATGTAATTGTTACTGGTACATTCATTGTCAACCAGTATACCATTACTTATATGATTGATGATGAGGTCTATCAGACAGAGAGCGTGGATTATGGCTCAACGATAACTCCTCCTGAAGCTCCAGAACGTGAGGGCTATACCTTCGAATGGACAGACGTGCCAGAGACAATGCCAGCACACGATATAACAATTGTTGGTAGTTACACCTCAGGCATCAGTACCATCAAGGCTGATGATGAGGATGTGAAATGGTACACCCTTGACGGCAAACAGATAGAACTGCCTCGCAAGGGCCTGAACATCGTCCGCATGAGTAATGGCAAGACGAAGAAGGTGTTGGTGAAGTAATCCCTACCTGTAGTAAATAATGTAAGAGGCACTCCGATGGGGTGCCTCTTTTTATTCCTCAATATGTGATAATGAGTGGGCGAAGTTAGCGAAGAAGTTAGTGAAAGCTTCGCTGGGATAGTAGCCCATATATTTGGCAGAGTGGCGGACATGCCACATCATAGCACCAGAATTGGTTCCCACAAACACATTCTTTCCTTGTGTGAAATACCAGTCGGCAGCCTGTTCGCTGGAAGTGTTCAAGATGTCCTCGGCTATCTTAATGGTCTTTTTACTAATAGATGTTTTTGTGAAAGGAATCTCCTCCGGCTGAATGGCAAAGAGATGAATAAGCAATGCAGCCTCCAGGCGAGTAATCTTCTCCATGCGCAGTTTCTTAATCCATGTCTCCAACTGTTGGTAGTCGAGAGTGTCCTTAGTAGTGCGGAGATAGACACCCAGTTCTACAATGTCTTTCATGTTGATGCCCTGAGTGAGAATACACCTTGCAATACGTATAATCTTAAGAAGTAATTCCAATGTAGGACTATCTTTCTCGTCCTTGATGAATTGTTGAAGTGTATGGTTCAGCAGCGGATTCGTCAGTTTTTGTTCCTCCTCTTTCTGTATCTCCGTATCCGCATCGATGGCAGCCTGTCGCCATGCCTCCATCTGTTGCGGACGTATCTGCAAGAAGAAATCATCCTTATAGGCAAGGATACCGTCATAGACCCATGGCGTGACATCATGCATCTGTGAGATATGAAAGAGACGGTTCCATTTCCATGCTGACATGGGCTCTATCTGTTCACGTTGCCCGAAAGCTCCGTATTTGAGTAGTCTGAGAAAATTACGCTGTATAATATCCATCATGAATAACGTTTAGGATAACGGAAAAGAATAGCCAACAGGGCGATAACACCTAAGGCGAAAGGATAATAGAGATAGGGGATGATGCTGACAGGATTGAGGGATGCAAGTCCTGCTGCCATCAACATCTGCGCACCATAGGGGATCAGTCCCTGCACCATACAGGAGAACGTGTCGAGGATAGAGGCGCATTTACGGTTGTCCACGCCGAACTTATCTCCGATTTGCTTGGCGATACCACCCACAGTCAGGATGGCAACGGTATTGTTTGCCGTACAGAGATTAACAAAAGATACCAATCCGGCGATAGACAACTCGGCTCCGCGCTTGGTATGTACATGACGCGTCATTCGCTGGATGATGAAATCGATGCCTCCGTTGTACTTGATAATTGCCAACAGTCCACCCGCCATCATCGTGATGATAATCAGCTCACCCATATTCAGGATGCCTTCTCCCATGGAATCAAACCATCCGTAAATGTCGAAAGCACCATTGATGAGTCCAATAATACCTGACAAAAGGATACCTAAGGTCAATACCGCCATGACGTTCATGCCTAAGATGGCTGTCACTAATACTAAGATGTAGGGGATGACCTTCACGAAAGACACCTCGGGAATCTGTTGTGGAGACTCGATACCATGACCTAAGGCAAGGTAGACGATGAGTATCAGAAAGGCGGTAGGCATGACTAAGAACGAGTTGACACGGAATTTGTCACTGAGTTTACAATGCTGTGTGGACGTTGCCACAATGGTCGTATCGGAGATGAAAGAGAGGTTGTCACCAAAGAAGGAGCCGCCTACGACCACTGCCGTCATCATCGGTAAACTGATATCTGTCTGTGTGGTGATACCTGCTGCTATCGGTGTCAGGGCGACAATGGTGCCTACACTGGTACCTATGGAGATAGAGATAAAACATGCTGCCAGGAAAATACCTGCCAACAGCATATTACCTGGCAACAGGTTGAGGGTGAGGTTCACTGTCGCATCAATGGCTCCCATTGACTTTGCAGTATTGGCAAAGGCTCCTGCCAGTACAAATATCCATATCATCATCATCATCTGTTCTGTTCCGGCTCCCTTGCTGTAGATGTCTATGCGCTTCCGTATGGGGATGCCTCCCGTCATCGTAACGGCATAAATGCTTGCCGCCATGAAGGCAACGGCGATGGGTACCTTATAGAAGTCATGGGCAATAATGCTGGTGACTAAATACAGGATGATGAACACCGCTAATGGTGATAATGCCAAGAGTCCTTTTTTCATAGCGTCACTCCGTTTTTGAAGATGGATATTTCGCGATAACCGTTTGTCTCGTTGCGAGCTTCTTCGCCATTGGCAATACGGAGAACCTTGTCAATGAATGCAGGTACAAGGTCAGACATGGTACGGTCTTCTATCAAAGGTCCTGCAGAGAAATCCACCCAATGCGCCTTGTTTTTTGCAAGGGTAGGGTTGGTGGCAATCTTCAGTGTTGGAACAAAAGTGCCGAAAGGGGTGCCACGTCCAGTAGTAAAGAGTACGATATGACAGCCGCAGGCAGCTAATGCCGTTGCAGCAACCAAATCGTTGCCAGGGGCAGAGAGCAGGTTAAGTCCGTCATGTTGCAGGCGGTCACCATATTCCATCACACCACAGACAGGAGCCTTGCCACATTTCTGGACACAGCCCAACGCTTTTTCTTCCAATGTGGAGATACCGCCTGCTTTATTACCGGGGCTGGGATTCTCACCTACTGGTTCGCCATGAGACAGAAAATACTCCTTGAAGTTATTTATCATAGAGACAGTCTGGTCGAACAAAGCCCTCGTCTGGCAGCGGTTCATTAGAATCGTCTCGGCACCAAACATCTCGGGAACTTCTGTCAACACACTGGTGCCTCCTTGTGCTACCAGCCAATCAGAGAATTCACCAACCAAAGGATTAGCGGTGATACCACTGAATCCGTCGGAACCTCCACATTTTAAACCAACACGTAGTTTAGCTACGCTGACCTCTTCACGATGGTCTTTCTTGACAGTGTTGTAAAGACTACGTAGCATCTTCATACCGGCTTCTATTTCATCTCCTTCTACCCGTTGCGTCACCAACAGCTGGATGCGTTCCTTATCATAGTCGCCCAACATTGCCATGAAGTCTTCTGGCTGGTTATTCTCACAACCAAGACTGACAATCAATACTCCACCTGCATGAGGATGCAGACAGATGTCACGCAGAATCTTACGCGTATTCTCGTGGTCGTCTGAGAGTTGGGAACACCCGTAGTTATGGTGCCATGCCCAGATAGCATCAATTCCCTGGCATTTTGTCTCATGCCTGAGTTTCTCAGCCAGTTGTTCTGCAATGCCATTGACACATCCGACAGTTGGGACAATCCATATCTCATTGCGTATTCCGACATCACCGTTTTGACGGATATACCCTTTAAAGGTACGCTTATCGTCTTTAATAGTAAGAGGCTGGTTTGCAGGATGATAAGAATATTCGGATGTTCCACTTAGGTTAGTCTTGAGATGGTGCTCATTGACCCAATCGCCTGCCTTCATATCTTGACAGACATGACCGATAGGATAACCGTATTTTATGATGTCTTCTCCTGTTTTAACATCCTTGATGAGAATCTTATGTCCCGCAGGTGTATCTTGGTTCACAGTGACAGACATGCCATCTGCCTCTATGTTAAATCCCTTTCTCAAAGACTGCAGACACACCACCACAGAGTCGGCAGGATTAATCTTCAAAACGCTCTTGTCGTTCATTATCCGATATTCTTACGGCGATAGAAGTCAATATTTTCTTTAGTTAGCAGCTCAATAGGCATGTAATTGACAGGTTCTACCTCCTTTTTCAATACAATGGCGTTAAAGAGTGTCTCCATGCATGCGTAGCCTTGCATGTAACCATGCTGGGCTATTAGGAAGGAGATACTACCTTGTCTAACACATTCAGCATTTTTAGGCACCATGTCGTAGCCCATAATCTGAATATTCCGACGATTACTGCGTAACAGATATTCTCCGACAATATGCGCTTTGGAATTAAAAGCGATGCAATGATGCGTATGCGGGTGACTGGCAAAGAACTGATCTAAGATTGCGTCATAGTTTTCCCTTTTCACATCCAAGGGCAGGTTCACCTCATTAATCTCAACATCAGGAAAGTGATCGTGCATATAATGGCGGAAACCTGTCTCACGGTTCTCCTGTTGTTTGGATGCCACATTCCCATTGCTCATCTGTTTCATAATCATAATCTCTGTCTCATGGGGAGCCAGCATCATCAGCATACGGGCAGCAAAATAGCCGCTGGAGAAAGAGTCCTGTCCGAAGAAAGACAGAGGCTTGAGGTCAGGCATATAGGAGTCAAGTAGGATGAAAGGGATTCCCTGTTCATGCAACTGATCTGTAAACTTACGTGTCACATCCAGTTTCGAAGGAACGATGATGACGCCGTCGGGCTTTTGTCTTAGGCACTCGTTAGTAACTTTGGAGAATGTCTCTGCCGAGAAACGGTTGTAGTACATCATCTTCTGACTGATGCGGAAGTCACGACGGAACTCACAGGCATCCATCACCCCTTCCTCTACTTCTTCCCAATAGGCTTCCGACTCATGCTTAGGCATGATACAATAAAAGGTATATGATTTGTTGTATGCAAGGGCAGAGGCGTACATATTGGGCTTGTAATCCATTTCCTTCAAAGCCTTTTCAACCTTTTCCAATGCACTTTTTGAAACGTTAGGGCGTTTGTGTAATACACGGTCTACGGTGCCTACACTTACCCCGGCTCGTTCTGCGATATCCTTGATTCTAATCTTTCCTGTATCCATGACGTTATATAAAATGATGGGGCAAAGGTATACAAAAAAAATGATACTTCGAAGAATATTCATGTAATATTTTGGTGTTTGGCTTTTTTGTACTATCTTTGCCTGCGGAAATTAATCAATAATTAGATAAATGGCTAAAATTGTGACTTTAGGCGAGATTATGCTCCGTCTTTCTCCTAACGGTAACGACCGTTTTATCCAGAGTGAATCATTCCGTATCATACCAGGTGGTGGTGAGGCTAATGTGGCAGTATCATTAGCAAACTATGGTCATGAGGTTTATTTCGTGACAAAACTCCCCAAGCATGAGATAGGACAGATCGCTGTTAATGCCTTGCGTCGTTATGGGGTGAACACGCAGTATATTACCCGTGGCGGTGACAGGGTAGGTTTGTATTATGCAGAAACAGGTGCGTCGATGCGTCCTTCTAAAGTGATTTATGACCGTGCCCATTCTGCTATTGCAGAGGCTGATGCCTCTGACTTCGATTTCGATAAGATCATGGAAGGCGCTCAATGGTTCCACTGGTCAGGTATTACACCGGCAGTTTCAGACAAGGCAGCAGAGCTGACTAAACTTGCCTGTGAGGCTGCCAAGCGTCATGGTGTGACTGTCAGCGTAGACCTGAACTTCCGTAAGAAGCTATGGACTTCAGAGAAGGCAATCTCTATCATGCGTCCACTGATGCAGTATGTGGATGTGTGTATTGGTAATGAGGAAGATGCAGAACTCTGTCTTGGGTTCAAACCTGATGCAGATGTAGAGGGTGGACAGACAGACGCAGCCGGCTATGAGGGAATCTTCAAGCAGATGATGAAAGAATTTGGTTTTAAGTATGTGGTATCAACGTTGCGCGAATCGTATAGTGCAACCTTCAATGGTTGGAAGGCATTGATTTACGATGGTAAGGAGTTCTATCAGTCAAAGCGTTACGAAATAAATCCTATTATCGACCGTGTCGGTGGCGGTGACTCTTTCTCTGGTGGTCTTATTCATGGTTTACTAACGAAAGCAACGCAGGGCGAGGCTCTTGAGTTTGCTGTAGCAGCATCAGCCTTAAAACATACTATTAATGGTGATTTCAATTTGGTGAGTGCCGATGAGGTGGAGAGTCTCGCCGGTGGCAATGCAAATGGACGTGTACAACGATAAATATCTATGAAGCAATTTGAGTACAAAGTGATCAGTCGTCTCATCGGTGTTGAGAAAAGACTGAATGAGTTAGGCTATGAAGGTTGGGAACTGGTGGCAGTCGAGTGTGGAACGTTTTATTTCAAGCGTGAGTTCAAAGAATAATTATGGCAAAATTTGATAAGATAGCTGTTTTGAAGAAGATTGGGGATACTGGTATGGTGCCCGTCTTCTATCACAAGGATTTGGAAGTGTGTAAGCATGTTGTCAAGGCATGTTATGAAGGCGGTGTCCGTGCCTTTGAGTTTACTAATCGTGGTGACTTCGCTCAGGAAGTATTTGGTGAACTGGTGAAGTGGGCAGACAGAGAGTGTCCAGAACTTGCATTAGGTATCGGCTCTGTCGTGGATGCGCCTACAGCGGCATTGTATATTCAGTTAGGTGCCAACTTCGTGGTGGGTCCTTTGTTCAATCCTGATATTGCTCCCGTATGCAATCGTCGCCTGATACCCTATTGTCCTGGTTGTATGACTGTCAGTGAGATAGGCAAGGCACAGGAGATGGGATGCGACTTGACGAAGGTATTCCCAGGTGATGTGGTAGGTCCTAATATGATTAAAGGTTTGAAAGCTCCGATGCCATGGTCTAAGATTATGGTGACGGGAGGCGTAGCTCCTGAAGAGGAGAACTTGAAGAGTTGGTTCAAGGCAGGTGTCTATTGCGTCGGTATGGGCTCTAAGCTCTTCCCCTCTGATAAGGTGAAGGAAGGTGACTGGCAATATGTAACCGATAAGTGTAAGGAGGCACTCGGTTATGTGGCTAAGGCTCGCTCTTAATATTGTAATAGTTATTCTTATCTCAGCTTGTTCACCAATAGACAAGGAAATGGTGGACAAGCTGAATACTCTTTCGTATAACTCTCACTATCGTCATGTTGATTCTACTGCGTATTATGCGCAGCAGGCATACAATCTGTCATCTGGATATAACGACGGTAAGGCTGAAGCTCTCAACAATATGGCTTTTGTTAGTATGGTACGAATGGATTATGATCGTGCTGCTGATCAACTGGCGGAAGCCATATCGTTGACAGATAACCAGATAGAGCTCTTCATTGCAGAGGTACAACAGATGCGCCTCTGTCAGCGCCGTTCCAAGAACCGTGAGTTTTATGAACATCGCGAACGTGCCTATGAGTGTCGTAAACGTATTAATGAGGAACGTGCGGCATTGCCAGAGCGGATGCGCCGTAGACTGGTTTATGCAGAGAGCGAACTTGCCATAGTGAACTCCACCTATTATTATTATGTAGGACTGGAGCGCCAGTCGATAGAAGCCCTTCAGGATATTAATATGGATGAGTTGAGGCGTGATACGGCACAGTATCTGAATTACTTGTATAATGTAGGTGCCGGAGGTATCATCACGGAGGGTAGTGCAGAGGAGATTTTCAAGGAAGAGATAGATATCTTAGACCGTTGCTTGGGAATCTCCCAACGGGGGGACTATCCATATTTCGAGGCGAATGCGCAGGAAGCTTTGGCAGATCATTTAGGTGACTTGGATCTCGCACAAGACGCTTTAGAGGGCTTCAGGAAATATGGGGATGTCTATCAGATAGCAGGAGCCCATCGTACCCTTGCATCCTGTTACCATGCAATAGGTGATGACCATCAGGCATTGGAGCATCTACATCATGCGTTGGAAGACAAGCGTATTGATCAGGCTCCCGACTTGGTGGCAAGTATCCGTGAACAGATGAGCGTCGCCTATTCTGCTATCAATGACAAACGGAACAGTGATTTGAACCGTAATATCTATATTGACTTACAGGAACAGACCCGTCAGGACCGAGAATTAGAGGCTCGCGCAGCTATGTACGATGATGCTGCCACACAATTGAACTGGATGATAGGTGCTGTAGTGGTGGCCATCTTCTTATTGCTTTTCCTCCTATGGCTCTTCAATCGTCTGCATCAACGGGAGAAACAGAACAGTCAGTATGATGACTTGTTAGAGCAGAAAGCGGAGGAAGTCAATATGGCTCTGTTGCGTGTGGAGAAGAATGAGCGTCGCCATCTGGAACAGCGTGCTAAGGTATCATTGGTGGTTGGCATTACCCCTTTGATAGATCGTATTATCCATGAAGTGAAAAAAATCTCTGAGAACCCTGAGAATTCTGAGAATTCCGAAAGATTAGAATATATTCGTGAACTTACAGATAACATCCACGAACAGAATGATGTGCTGACACAATGGATTCAGTTACGACAAGGAGAACTGAGCCTACATATCGAGAGTTTCCCCATCCATCCCTTGTTTGAGATACTGGAAAAAGGTAAGACCAGTTTTCACATGAAAGGTGTTGACCTGGAGGTTCATCCTACGAATGCTGTTGTTAAGGCAGACCGTGTATTGACACTCTTTATGTTGAATACGCTCGCAGACAATGCCCGTAAGTTTACGGAGAAAGGGGGTAGGGTGGATATCTCCGCAGAGGAGACAGCAGATTATGTGGAATTCTCCGTGACAGACACAGGTAAGGGGATGACTGAGGAAGAACTGGCTCATGTGTTCGACCATAAGACCATCAATGACAAGTCGCAAGGGTCTCATGGTTTCGGACTGATGAACTGTAAGGGTATCATGGAGAAATACCGGAAGATCAGTCAGATATTCAATGTCTGCCTGTTGGCTGCCGAGAGTAAGGAGGGGAAGGGGAGCCGTTTTTATTTCCGTCTGCCTATTGGTAAGCTGTTGGCTATCGGCTATTGGTTGTTGGTTTTTAATGTACCCCTATTTGCCAATAGTCGGTCGTTAACAGTTAAAAACTTAGATCAAGCACATATCTTTGCGGACTCAGCCTATTTCTCCAATGTCAATGGCACCTATACTCGTACATTGGAGTTTGCGGACTCTTGTAGGAAATACCTGAACGCCCATTATCTGTCACAGTGTCCCGATGGTCGTCTACTGATGCATCGCCAGGGAGAGTCTGCTTTGCTGGCTCCAGAGATACAATGGCTGCATGACAGTATCTCGACGAACTATCAGATCATCCTTGATATGCGCAATGAGAGTGCAGTGGCTGCGCTGGCACTTCATGAGTGGGAGTTATATGCCTATAATAATAAGGTATATACACAACTGTTCAAGGAACTGTCTGCAGACAACACCCTTGCAGATTATTGCCGTATGATGCAGCAGTCGCAGTCCAACAAGCGTATCGCAGTCATTCTGCTGATACTCATCCTGTTGTTTATCTTGCCAGCATACTATATGCTTTATTATCGCCATCGTCTCTATAACCGCTTCCGTCGTGAGAGTATGCAACAGACTAATCTTGAGTTGGCGGAGGATGAGTTACGCAGGGCTGAGCTGGAAGATAATAACTTGCATGTGGCGAATGCGGTCCTTGACAACTGTTTGTCAACACTGAAACACGAGACGATGTATTATCCCAGCCGTATCCGTCAGTTAACAGATAGTGGGGATATCCAGTCGATACATGAGGTAGCTGGCTACTATCGCGAACTGTATGGTATCCTCAGTGAACAGGCAACACGTCAGGTGGAACGTGCCCAACTGCATCTGAAGCCTGTTGCCATGTATGGTGTCATCGTATTAGGTGACGAGAACATGCTCCACTATCTCTTTGAACTGCTGAAGGGAGAAGTGACGGTAGAAGCCAAGGATGCTCAGTACTTACTTTTCACAGTACGTTGTGACGGACTTCATTTGACTGATGATGAGGCAGTAAACCTGTTTTCACCCCAGAAGGGGCATATCAGCTATCTGCTCTGTCGTCAGATAGTACGCGACCATGGTGAGGCTACCAATCGCAGAGGCTGTGGTATCTGGGCAGAAGTGGCAGATGACATTACTTATATAAAACTAACATTACCAAGATATGGAAAACTTTAAACTGATTATTGTAGAGGATGTTCCCTTGGAACTGAAAGGAACGGAAGGTATTGTCCGTCATGATATCCCTGAAGCGGAAGTCATTGGTACGGCAAACAATGAGACTTCCTATTGGAAACTCATCAAACAACAACAACCTGACCTCGTGTTACTGGATCTTGGATTGGGTGGCTCTACTACCATTGGCGTTGAGATCTGTCGTCATACCAAGGAGACATACCCACAAGTGAAGGTATTGATATTCACTGGTGAGATCCTGAACGAAAAACTATGGGTTGACGTCCTGGATGCTGGAGCCGACGGTATCATTCTGAAGAGTGGTGAGATGTTGACACGTGCGGATGTACGTGCTGTAATGGAAGGTAAACAGCTGGTGTTCAACGAACCGATACTGAAGAAGATAGTAGAGCGTTTCAAGTCTGCAGTCTCTTCCCAGCTGGCACGTCAGGAGGCTCTCGTCAACTATGAAATAGACGAGTATGATGAGCGTTTTCTCCGCCATCTGGCATTGGGTTATACGAAGGAGCAGATCACAAATCTACGTGGTATGCCCTTTGGCGTGAAGAGTCTGGAGAAGCGTCAGAACGAGTTAGTGCACAAACTGTTTCCTAATGGAGAGAGTGTCAATGCCACCCGTTTAGTAGTTCGTGCACTTGAACTGCGTATACTGGACATCGATAATCTGATGCCAGACATGGAATGAAGAAGCTGTTACCATATATCGCCCTTGTGTTAGCATTGGCAGAAGGTATCCTAATGCTACTGTCTTGGTTGCTTAGTGCTGCCCTGCCTGCCAGTGGTGTCCGCTCGATGCTGTCGAGTGAGGGCATCCGTTGGTTGATGGGGCATTTCTCGAAGATACTGTCCACTCCGCTACTGTCTTATCTGCTGTTGGCAGCCATTGCCGTCGGCTGTCTGCTACGCAGTGGTATTACCCAGGTGTCTCAGATGCCACGTCTCTCATATCGCTCCCAAAGGGCGTTATGGATGGGAATGGCAGTATTGTTGGCATGTGTTGTCGTGATGTTGTTGCTTACAGCTATTCCTCATGCTATCCTGCTTAGTGCGACAGGTGACCTCTTTCCTTCTCCTTTCTCTGCAAGTCTGATACCAGTGGCAGCATTCTCTGTCTGTGCCTCCAGTATAGTATATGGAATAGTGGCAGGCACTTTCCAGTCTCTTTCCGATGTCTATAACGCGCTGCTATATGGTATTCGCTGGGCTGCTCCTGTTTTCCTTTTCTATATATTAGTTATGCAGTTATACGAGTCGTTAAGGTTCGTCTTTGGATAATAAATAATCAATAAAATCATACCATTATGAAAAGAATCATGTTTTTATTTGCCACATTATTTGTTTGTGGCGCACTTTGGTCACAGAATACACAGAAGACACTGACTCCAAGTGTATTGACAGTCGTTTATGCCACCTCTGATGATGGTTTTCTGAATATTCGTGAGCGTCCATCCAGCAAAGCGAAAATTTTGGACCAGCTGCCCTTGCAGTTCCATGGTCTTGGTCGTGGCATCCTGTTGGAGAGCGGAGAACGATGGAGCAAGGTCAGGTCCAATAATAATGTTGACGGCTGGGTATATAATAAGTATCTGGGCTATCAGACATGGTATTCCGATAATGGGAAACCCAAGCTCATCGCCAAGTGGGCATACACTCCTCTTTATACCGATAACTATGCTGATGAGGGTCCTAAGTTCATACCCTTTGGTACGGTGAAGGCGGGTACTATCATTGCCGATGAGTATGATGCCGATGAGGTAGAGGGCTATTATGTCCTGAAAACAGGTCATGACTATCTTTTCATCAAGAAAGAGGATGTTATAGTAGAGTAGACGATGCAACATATATGTCTTTTTACAGGAGCGCGTCCAAATTTCGTGAAGGTGGCTCCAATCATACGAGCCATCAAGAAGACAGACGGTATCATGTACCAGTTGGTGTATGCTGGTAGGGATGATGACTCCACTTTGGAAGACTCGTTATTTGACGACCTGCAGATGCCGCGTCCTGATGTATTCTTGGGTGTCGATTGTGAGAACCTGAATGAGTTGACGGGTCGGGTGATGTCAGCCTTTGAGCAATATTTGGAACGGAATGCGACGGATACAGTCATTGTAGTGGATGATCTCGCCTCGACCATGGCAGCGGCTATCGTGACGAAGAAACGGGGTTTACGATTGGCTCATTTGGTGGCAGGCACTCGCTCGTTTGATATTCGAATGCCAAAGGAGATCAATCGTTTGGTGATTGATGGTTTAAGTGATTTGCTTTTTACGGCAGGTGTCAGTTCCAACAGTATCGCTACACGTGAGGGAGCAGAGTTGCACCGTATATATATGGTTGGAAATATCCTGATGGATTCCTTGCGCTATAACCATGACCGTTGGCAACGTCCCACTTGCTTAGAGGGTATCGAGGACGGTCAGTATCTCGTATTCACCATCAATCGCAAGGTATTACTGGCTGATAGTGAGAATCTCCAGCGTATGCTTCAGGTCATCAGTGAAGAGGCTGGCAACATTCCTGTCATAGCCCCACTGCGCAGCAATTCGCAGCTCATAGTTCGTAGTTCGCAGTTCATGGTTCTCGACTCCCTTCCTTATCTTGAATTCGGCTATCTCATTGCTCATGCCAAAGGTGTTATCACCGATTCTGGTAATGTGGCAGAGGAAGCCACATTCCATCATGTACCATGTATCACGCTGAATAGTTATACGGAACATATTGAGACGGTGAAACAGGGAACTAACGAACTGGTAGGTGAGGATGCCGACAAGTTGCGTGATGCCATGCGTAGAATGGTGGCAGGTGATTGGAAGACAGGTTCCTTGCCTGACCGTTGGGATGGTCGTTCTGCAGAGCGTATCGTACAGATACTTCTTTCTGTTGAAAATTGAAAGTTGATGTTTTCTTTGCCAATAGGCTATGTCCTCGACTTGTTGTTAGGCGACCCGGCGTGGTTGCCGCATCCTGTTGTGGGCTTTGGCAAGATGATAGCCTGTGGTGAGCGGTGGCTGAATTGTGGTAAGTTTCGTATGTGGAAAGGTGCCTTTCTCGCCCTCTTCCTCATTGCCTTTGCATACCTCATCACCTACGTGATACTATCATTCCTCGCTCCTCACTCCTCGTTCCTTGTCCTCGCAGAAGCAATTCTGATTTTCTTCTGTCTTGCCGGTACTACATTGATACGTGAGGTAAAGGCTGTGTTTATGGCACTCGACCGTTCTTTGGAAGAGGGTAGACGACAGGTGGCACGTATCGTTGGGCGCGATACTTCTGAACTCAGTGCACAAGAGGTTCGTACGGCTGCTTTAGAGACACTGGCAGAGAATCTTAGTGACGGTGTGATAGCCCCTTTGTTCTGGTTGGCAGTGTTGGGTGTCCCTGGTATGGTAGCATATAAGATGGTGAACACCCTTGACTCGATGATAGGTTATAAGACAGAGCGGTATAAGGATTTTGGTTGTTGGGCGGCTCACATTGACGATATCGCCAACTATATCCCTGCTCGTCTCACCGCCTTGTTGATGATAATTGTCAGTTTTCGATTTTCAACTTTCAGTTTTGTTTGGCAAAACGGATGCCATCATGCCTCCCCCAATAGTGGATATCCTGAGGCAGCTTTGGCAGCCATCTTGAATTGTCGTTTCGGTGGTCCTCACTATTATTTCGGAGAGTTGTTCGACAAACCCTATATTGGTACCAACGACCGTGAATTAACAACGGAAGACATGCGTCGTGCCGTCCGTATCAATCGTTGTGCCGAGGTCATCATGGTCGTCCTCGTCACTGCCGTGTTATTTTCTTGATGGGTGATAGTATAAAATAATTTCAAATATCAATGGTCAATAATCTTTTTTTTGTACCTTTGCAATAAATAATGTAAACAATAGTATGAGACGGAAGAAACAGACATGGACGTTGGTAGTCACCCTTGCCATCCTGCATGATACTATCACCGTCACACTGTCACCAGAGTATCAATCGTACCTCCAATAGATATGGGAAAGGAAAGATTACACCCCCTGATGTTCGTAGGAACTGGCAGTGATGTCGGCAAGAGTATTATTGCCACAGGCTTCTGTCGTATCTTCCTGCAAGATGGATATCATCCTGCACCTTTCAAGGCACAGAATATGTCATTGAATTCCTATGCCACTCCTGATGGATTGGAGATAGGGCGTGCCCAGGCTGTACAGGCAGAGGCGGCAGGTATTCCCTGTCATACTGATATGAATCCGATTCTGTTAAAGCCTCAGTCAGACCATACCTCACAGGTAGTACTGAATGGTAAAACAGTCGGCAACCAGTCGGCAGGCAGTTATTTCCGTCAGGAGGGTAGGGAGGAGCTGCGCCGAGAGGTACATGCAGCCTTTGACCGTCTTGCCGCGAAATATTCTCCCATCGTCATGGAAGGGGCGGGTAGTGTCTCTGAAATGAATCTCCGTAAAATCGACTTGGTGAATATGCCGATGGCGATGTATGCGAAGGCGGATGTTATTCTCGTGGCAGATATTGACAGAGGGGGTGTCTTTGCGAGTGTGTATGGCAGTATCATGTTGATGACAGAAGAAGAACGTCAGCACGTTAAAGGAATTATTATCAATAAGTTCCGGGGAGACATTGAACTGTTCAAGGAAGGCGTGAAAATCATCGAGGGCCTCTGTCATGTGCCTGTCTTGGGTGTTGTTCCTTACTTCACTGATATCCATATTGAGGAGGAAGACAGTGTTGCGCTGAGTCAAAGGACTAAGGTCGAAGGACTAAGGACTAAGGTTGAAGGACTAAGGTCAAAGGTCAAAGGTCAAAGGACGAAGGTCAAAGGTCAAAGGACGAAGGTTAATATAGCTGTGGTGCTCTTGCGTCACAACTGGAACAAGATGAACGGGTACATCTTTATTATACAAACAATCCTGCCGATATTGAAGAGGCAGATATCATCATCCTGCCTGGTTCGAAATCAACTATTGACGACCTGTATCACTTACGACGTAACGGAATGGCGGAAGCGATTGTCAAGGCGCGTCGTCGTGGAATCACAGTATTAGGTATTTGTGGAGGTTATCAGATGATGGGACAGTCAGTCGAAGATCCTGATGGTCTTGAAGGCGATATTACCAATATGCCTGGTCTTGGACTTCTGCCTATCCATACCACTATCACGAAAGAGAAAACGACTCGTCAGGTCACCTTTGAGTTCAATGGTCGTAAGTGTCAGGGGTATGAGATACATCAGGGTGTTAGCGATACTGACGAGGCAATACTGATGACAGATTGTTGTATTGGAACCTACATTCATGGCATCCTCGACAACGCCCCATTTGTCGATTATCTGTTGCGCCCCTATGCTGACAAGGTGAATACCGAAGAGTCGTTTGACTATCAAGCGTTTAAGGAACAGCAGTACGACAGGCTGGCAGACCATCTTCGCAGATATGTGGATATCCCTGCGGTCTATAGGATATTAGGAAATAAAGTTTAATTAATAGGATAATTACGATGAAGAAGATTCTCCTCATGATAATGGTAGCTTTGGGACTCCTTACCGCTTGTGGTAGTAAGAAGACAACGAATGGAGAGACGGAAAGTCCGAGAATGGAGGCATTGAAGTATGCCAAGGGTTTCTCCGTGAAGTATCTGGAAGACGGTGTACGACTGGTGGACGTGGAGGATCCTCAGAAAGATGAGGACAAGATGCCAGTGAGTTATCAGTTTGCATTAGTTCCTAAAGGCAGTGATGCGAAAGTTCCTGAGGGCTATACGAAGGTGGAAGTTCCAGTGGAGCGTACCATTGTGATGACGATGTTGCAACTCTCGAACTTCACGGCATTGGATGCCCATGAGGTGGTGAAGGGTATCACAGGTACGAAGAACCTGTTTAACAAAGATATCAAGAAACGGGTGAAGGATGGAAGTATCGTGAAGATCGGCATGGAGGGAAACTTCGATCCGGAATTGATTCTTGCTGCTAATCCAGAGGTTATCTTTATCTCACCATTCAAGCGTGGCGGTTATGATGCGATTAAGGAGACAGGTATCACTCTGATTCCCCATCTGGGATATAAGGAGTTGGACCCGTTAGGACAAGCTGAATGGGTGAAGTTCGTGGGACTTTTTATCGGAAAGGAGAAAGAGGCTAATGAACTTTTTGCAGGCATTGAACAGCGGTATAATGACCTGAAGGTCAAAGGTCAAAGGTCAAAGGTCAAAGATCTTCCCACTGTCTTTAGTGGTGAGATGCATGGTGGCAACTGGTATGCCGTAGGTGGCAAGAATTTCCTTGCTCAGTTGTTTCGTGATGCTGGTGCCGACTATGTCATTAAGAACGAGGACACGGGAGGCTCGAATATCGAGTTTGAACAGATGTATGCCATGGCAGCGAATGCTGACTATTGGCGTATCCTAAACAGTTACCCTGATACATTCTCGTATGAGGCACTAAAGGCTTCCGAGCCTCGCAACGAACTCTTCAAGGCATTCAGGGAGAAACATGTCATCTACTGTAATATGAAACAGACTGCCTATTATGAGTCGACACCAGTAGAGCCTGATGTGGTGTTAAAAGACCTCCTCGCCATCTTCCATCCTGAGTTGGTGGAGAAAGACTATAAACCGAAATACTACCAGTTGCTAAAATGAGAAACCGCATCTTCTCCAATATCGTCCTGCTGTTATTGAGCATCTTTTTGTTGTTTGTGCTCAACCTGTTATTGGGTACTGTCAAGATACCTGTTTCAGACGTAGTGGCTACCCTGATGGGCAGTCAGGAGGTATCGGAGATACATCGTAACATTATCTGGAGCTCACGTGTGCCACAGGCATTGACAGCCATGGTGGCTGGAGCGGGGCTTGCCGTGAGTGGCTTACAGATGCAGACAGTCTTCCGTAACCCGTTGGCAGGTCCTTCTGTGTTGGGTATCTCCAACGGTGCGTCCTTGGGTGTTGCTTGTGTCGTTTTGATGTCTGGTTCTTTAGGTGGTGTCGCTCTGAGTCGGCTGGGATATATCGGTGATGTGGCGATGTCTGTGGCTGCCATCGTCGGTTCCCTTGCCGTCATGGCTCTCATCCTCTATGTGTCCCAGAAGGTAAAGGGTAATGTCACACTGTTGATTATTGGTGTGATGATTGGTTACCTTGCTACGGCAGTCATCGGTGTGTTGAAGTTCTTCTCTGCTGAGGAGGATATCAAGGCGTATGTGGTATGGGGCTTAGGTTCTTTCTCCCGTGTCTCTGGCAACCAGATGGTACTCTTTGTCGTCCTGATGGCAATCCTGTTGCCGATGAGTATGTTGTTGGTAAAGACTATGAACCTGCTGTTGTTAGGTGACGGCTATGCCCGTAACTTAGGATTGAATATCCGTCGTGCCCGTATGCTGGTCATCCTCTGCTCTGGTGTATTGGTTGCCATTGTCACAGCTTATTGCGGACCAATCATGTTCATAGGTCTTGCCGTTCCTCATCTCTGTCGCGCTATCTTCCGTAGCAGCGACCATCGCATCCTGATGCCAGGAACACTTCTGGCAGGTGCCGCCTTGGCACTTCTCTGCAACCTTATTGCCCGTATGCCAGGCTTTGAAGGTGCCTTACCTGTCAATAGTGTGACGGCATTGGTAGGTGCCCCTGTTATAGCGAGTGTATTGTTCCGTCGTCGTCAATCAATAGAAGAGTAAGTTCTGTATGAGGCACTAACGGTTGACAGTGCAGCATACAGTGTTGGAGGATGATACGACAGAAATCCTCTATCTTCTCTGGAGTGATTATTTCCCATAACTCTCGGGCAAGTGTCAGGTTGGTGAGGTCGATAGGACAACCAGCTTTTTCAAGCATAGATGCTATAAAGGTCTTGTCCATCACCGTCTTCTTGCTATGGGTATCCAGATTGCCGGCTGCTAACTTCACAGCCTTTCCTAACATCACCCCCAATGTGACTTGTCGGAATTCCAGCTCATTTGCTATCTTCAGAGTATCCCCGATATAGTTACCGTATTGTACAAAAGCCTGTGAGGGCAGGTGAGGGTAGTGGTCTTTGAGAAATCGTTCACTTTTGGCACCGCTATTGATGACGACACGATCGGTTCCACTTGCCTTTGCCACCTCCATACACTTACGGATGCTGCTGATGAATGCCTCTTCTGAGAAAGGTTCGACGATACCGCTTACCCCGATGATTGAGATGCCGCCCTCAATACCCAAACGAGGATTGAAAGTCCGACGGGCTATCTCCTCACCACCAGGTACGGAAATGGTGACGGTTAATGATTCATGGTTCAAGGTTAACGGTTCAATATTCTGGCGTATCATCTGACGGGGATCTTTATTGATGGCAGCCTCACCAGGAGGATAGTCGAAGCCAGGCAACGTAAATCGTCCTACACCTTCACCGCCTTTGATGATAATTCCCCCCTCGCCTATAGGAGAGGGGTTGGGGGTGAGGCTCACTCTTACCTCAACACCATTTGTCACATCAGGGTCGTCGCCTGCTTCCTTGATGCAATATGCATATCCATCGCCATAACCGACGGATACCATAATAGTCTCGCCATTAGGTAACAGTATAGGCACTTCATCAGGAGTCTCGCCTTTCGTCAGTCTTATCATTGCAGCGACAGCGGCAGCCGTCGCACAAGTCCCTGTCGTTAGTCCGCTATGCAGGGAAAAGAAGTCGGGAAGGAGCTTTTCCACTGCCAACCGCAAACCATGTGGTCCATTGACCATTGTCCATCCTTGTGTCCCTTTGGCAGCGACTATTGGCCATTGTGGGCGCTTGATGGCGATGATGCGCATTCCCTTGGCTCTGGCTGCAACGACCTTCTCGACAAAACCACCTGATATACCACTCTCTTTAAGTAAGATGGCATCAGCATCTACGTCAATATTGTTGCCATCTTCATAGAAGCAGAACTGGTCATCGGTGGCACCTTGTTCATAGGCCGTCATGAGACTGCTCTTGCGGTTCAGTATACGATAGATGACTTTCACGCCTAAGGCTTCCAGCCATTTCAGTTTGCTGATGCTCTGAACACCTGTTGTTGCAAGTAGCGAATGAATATCCGTAGGAACTTGGGAATAGTCGTCTATCCACGTGATATCTGGATCGCGAGGCGGATAAATCCGTTCATAACGGATGATGGGAATCTGTTTTTCAGAAGCTACAGAGATAATCGTCTGATGAAGGTGTGAGGCAAAAGGGTGAGCCGCATCCACAATAAGACGGATGCCGTGCTTATCAACAAAGACTTTCATCGCCTCAGCATCCATCACACCGTTGATATGCTCGCCATGATGCAGCGAGACATCCTGCTCGCCAGTCTTGGTGCTATAATAATAAGTGGCACCCGCCTTTTCGAGTGCCTCTGCAGTTCTGCGACCTTCCGTTGTTCCTCCGAAGACTAATATCATGACGGCTTACCTTTTCTAAAGAGATGGGTGAAGTGTTTGTCGTAGAGTTCTGAGAGACCTTCACGATTATCAATCGCTTCGCCTACCACTATCATCGTGGTGAGGGTGAGGTGATTATCATGGACAATCTTCGCTAAGTCTTTGAGTATGCCTCGGTATATCTTCTGGTCTTTCCATGTAAGGTGATAACAGACAGCAACAGGGGTGTCCTCAGGGTATTCCATCAGCAACTCACGCTGTACGTCATCAACGATGGAGGCACTGAGGAAGATACACATGGTACTCTGACTCTTTGCAAGAAGATGCAGTTGTTCCTTTTCAGGCATAGGTGTACGTCCTTCACCACGAGTAAGGATAATCGTCTGGGTACGCTCTGGGATGGTAAACTGGCTTTTTAACTCTGCAGCGGCAGCAAGGAAAGAAGAGATACCAGGTGTGATATGATAGGACATCTTGTTGGCATCGAAGAATGCCATTTGTTCCTGAATAGCTCCGAAGATACAGGGGTCTCCAGTATGCAGGCGCACAATAAAATGTCCTTTGTCATAATGTTCTTTCATCAGCGCACACTGCTCTTCGAGATTCATGTCAGCAGAAGAACGCACGACAGCACCAGGCTTATGACAATCAGTGAGTTCTTTAGGTACCAGGCTACCTGCGTATAAGATGAGGTCTGCCCGCTCCAACATCTTCCGCCCACGCACACTTACCAACTCCGGGTCACCAGGACCAGCTCCCACAATCTCGATATGGGGAGCCTCACCCCCGTCCTCTCTTCTATAGGCGAGGGGAGAACGAAGGTGATTATAATCTATGGCGAGGGCTGCTGTCCAGTTTTTTCCTTTTACCTTGGGAATAATCAGTTTACCGTGATGAGAACCGAGAATGGCTGCCGCCTCGCAGACACTGGGGGTACCGACATGCTTTTGGACTGTATTGCTGGGGTTGGGAACATCGACCTGTGCGAGTTCTTCGGCTGTATAGAACACTACCTCTTCATCGTATTCATCTTCGAGCATCTTGCAGAATTCCTCATCTTCTTTCACGTCAATGGTGCAATATTTATGTGCACAAGGTAAGATACCCCTATCTGCAAAAGCCTCGTCAATCTCATCATAGATACTGATATAATCATCTGGATGATGTGCCAAGCCAAATCCTATTGTTCCCACCATTGGTACAAAATGCAGATGAAGCATCCCTTCTGGTGCATAACGGATGAAAGGTGAGACGATAATCAATAACTTATATTTCTTTGGGTCAGCCTCAGTGATGTCATTGATGATAGTCACATGTTTGGGCAAAGTCTTTTCAAGATAGTCTGTTCCCTCGTCACGAGCCTCTAATAACAAGGCGGTGGGTTTTTTGTTCACGAAGGCAAAGATACAATCATTCATGTCATAGATATCACTGGCAACAGGCCAGCCGAAACGTTTCTCGAGAGTATCTAAAGCCCATAGTCCAGCATTATCGCTTTGAGTAGTGATAATTTCTCTGGCACCAAGGATACCGGCAATCTCTCGTGTCAGGTCGTTGGCTCCACCGATGTGTCCGCTGAGTACGGAGATGACATGCTGTCCCAACGAGTCAATGCAGACCACAGCAGGGTCTTCGTGCTTGTCTTTGATAAAAGGTGCAATCGTACGTACACAGATTCCCATGGCACCTATAAACACGAAGGCATCGAACTGTTTCCATTGCTTGCTAACATCTGTGCGACTGATTGTTTGGGAATGGAGTTCACGCTGCAAAGTATTGGCAATCCCTTGACCTGCTTCGCTAATCGGTATAATGGCTATCTTCTGCATCGTAATATTGTGATTGGGTGATTGTCGTTGAGTTGTATTCTTGTAGGTGGGTCTTGTTCGAGTCCTAATGCTGTACATGCCTCGTTCCATAGTTGATGACTGTCTGTTGTTACCTTGGGGGCAATGACACTATTCATCACGATGACGCCATCAGGAGCGAGTATAGTCAGAACCTTTTCCATGACTTCCTTAAGTCGTCCTCCATGTCCTCCGATGAAGACGGCATCAGGAGCCTCTCCACGTCCCCCTTCTAAGGGAAGGGGAGATGTGAGGAAGTCACCGATATGGATGTTGATACCTGGGGCACCAAAACGACGCATGTTCTCTTGGATGATGGCTTCACATTCTGGACGAATCTCGAAAGCCTCTATCTGAAGATGGGGAAACTGCAGACGGGCTTCAATAGAGACACTCCCTGTACAGAATCCGATATCCCATAACACTTTCCTCTTGGATAGTTCAAGGGCTTGAAGTGTCAACAAACGGACAGGCATCTTCGTAATCATTTTCTCACGACCATCAAGAAGTGTGAATTCATTATCAGGAATACCGAATGGGTGAGGATGCTCCTCCGTTTGTTGTAATATGACACAATTCGGGTTGGTATAGTCAGTTCCGTCGTCATATCGACTTACACGTTCTGTCCTGTCATTGCCAAGATTCTCACCGATGGTCATCTGGTAGTTATCATAACCGTATTCCATCATTCGTTGATGGATGGCATGAGGTGTCTTATGCTTATCTGTGAGACAACCGATGAGCGGATATCCCTTGATGAGTGCTTCATCCAGTTTATCCCACGGACGACCTGTCAGGGAGACGATATGCATGTCGTGATAGGGCATGACAAGACGATGAGCCAACATCTGTAGGGAATTAAAAGTAGGATAGACCTTCAATTCCGCATCAGGGAATTCACGTTGTAATGTGTTTGCGAAACCGAAGAACAAAGGGTCGCCAGAGGCAAAGACGATTAAGCCTCCCCCTGTCCCTCTCCAAGAGAAGGTGTTTTTGTATTTCTCGAAGACAGCATCAAGGGGAACGGTAATGTCTATCCATTCAGCCTCTTCGGGTAATAATGGAGCAACAATCTCGTGATGACGCTTGCCACCAGAGAATACCTTCCCTTGCTTGATAATCTCCATCACCTCAGGAGGAAACCAAGGCTTCGGATTATCCGTGATGCCTATAACAATAAATCTCAATTTTATAATTATTACATTTTATAATTGTCTAATTATTACATTTTATAATTGTCTAATTTTTACATTTTACAAGTCTCTTCCTGGTTTCAACTGTGCTGCATCATCGAAAGTAAGAATAGCATTACAGAGCGTGGCAGCAAGATTACTGCCGCCTTTGCGTCCTTCCACGATAATCTTAGGGATATCGCGGAAAACTTTCACCATGTGTTTTGACTCTTTTACATGAACGAAACCGACGGGAGCAGCAATAATACCTGTTGGATGCGCCTTGCCCTTGCGAATCAGGTCACAGAGTTCCATCAGGGCTGTGGGGGCATTGCCAAAGGCAAAGAGAGCTTCAGGATGTTCCTCTACGGCAAGACGGATACCTGCCTGTGTACGTGTTATTCCCAAAGAACTCGCCATCTCTGCTACACGGGGGTCACTGAGATAACACTTTGCCTCAATACCCAGTCGTTCTAACGCACCTTTACGGATACCACTGGTCACCATCGTCACATCGGTGATGATAGTCTTCAACGTACCGTCCTTTATCTTGTCATACAAGGTCTCTACAGCCTTGTCATCGGTATAGAGAATCTTCTCCATCTCAAAATCGGCAGTGGTATGGATGGCATGAAGCAATGCCCATTGATGGTCAAGGGGATAGTCATGATACCTTAGCTCGCTGGCAATGGTGCGGAAAGATTCTATCATGATAAGCCTCCCAGGTTTCTCCTGACTCCCGTCTCCTGCCTCCTGACTCCTGTCTCCTGACTCCTGACTCCCGTAATATCCTCTCGGTGTGATGATCTTACCGTCACAGATATACGACTGTGAGTTACCGATAAGGATAACGGTAAACATATCGATATCCTCAGGGTTGAACTGGGCGAGGGTAGTAACCTTTACTTCCTGTTCCTCACGACCAGCCTGGCGGACATAGCCTACAGGGGTGTCTCCTGAACGCTCCTGTAAAAACAGTTCCACGAGACGATATAACTGCCAGTAACGTTCATGACTCTTGGGATTGTAGATGGCCGTCACGAAGTCACCAGTGACAGCCGCCTTGATACGTCGCTCGATTGTTTCCCATGGAGTCATCAGGTCACTCAGGGAAATGATGCACATATCATGTCCGATAGGGGCACCCAATAAAGAGGCGGCCTTCTGGAAAGCAGAGATTCCTGGTAAGGATACTATCTCGATATCAGACTGACGTTCTTTCCTCATTTCATAGATGAGTGGCGCCATTCCATAGATACCAGCATCACCAGAAGAGATGACGACCACCGTCTTGTCTTGTTCAGCGAACTCAAAGGCTTGTCGGGCACGTTCCCTTTCTTTCTTCATCCCCGTATCGACACATTCACAATGATCCTTGACATACGGTTGGATAAACTGGAAATAGTATTTATATCCTACAATGACATCAGCCTGTTGTACTGCCTCCAGTACAGCGGGTGTGATGTCTTCCTTGCTGCCAGGTCCTATGCCTGCAATGATAATCTTTCCCATATTGTCGTCAAAGGTACGAATAAGTGAGTAAAATGCCAAATAAATTACTTAAACTTAACTTTCAGTCCAACCACAAGCATACGCCCAGGGGTGTAGAGGGCATATTTCCTGTTAGCTGAATCAATACGGCGATCTACCTTGTCGAAGAGGTTGTCAATACCGATACAGGGTTCGAGTACTACCCATTTGGCACAGTCGATGGTATGGGTAGTATGGAGATTCCATAGTCCGAAACCTGGTACGTCTTCATAGTCTGGATAATACGTCTTTGACTGCAGTTTGCCGTTTATGTTGACATTGAGCCGATACTTTCCCCATGTGTGGTGATAGTTAGCAGCAATGGTAGCAGCATGACGGATGCTGCGCTCCAATAGTGTCCATTCCTCTTCGCTCTTAGTACGGGCATAAGTATAGGCATAGCTTGCCGAGAAATTGAAGCCTTGGAAGAGGTTTACTGAGATATCCGTCTGAATCCCCTTGACGTCTCCCTCATCACTATTCTGATAGAGTGAGTAGCGTTCGAGCTTGGCAGCCTGATCAGCGGTCATCTCAGGGAATTCTTCTTGGAGCATCCTTAGAGTGTTGTCGTCAACATTAATATTCTTACGCACCACCATATCCTTGATACGGTTGAGATAACCTGTTATGCTCATGGCAATGAACTGGGTACGATATTCGGCATTCAGGGAGAAATAATGACTTTTCTCTGGTGCGAGGTCCTTATTGCCAAAGATAATCTGTGGTTTCCCACGATTCACTGAGAAATAGTGATAGTAGAGCTCATCCAGTCCAGGTGCACGGAATCCTGCGGAGTAAGTAGCACGGAATCGGAAATCGCCAGGAGCATACATGACAGTGACCTTGGGAGTAAGACGCTGGTTGAATGTCTCATGGTGAGTCAGACGTAACCCAAGTGTCGCTGTGAAGTCCTTGAGAAATTTCATCTCATGCTGTGCATAGGCAGCGATGTTATAGACATGTTCTTCGATATTCCCGGAAGATGCCGTGAGGTAGTCTTTATGCCAGTCTGCACCGAAGATGGTCGTAGAGTTTGAGGATAGTCCGAGAATCGCTTTCACTTGTCCTTCCATGGAGCGTTGTTTCTTAGACTGTACATAGTCTCCAACGGCATAGTCCTTGGTTTCTACATCGTATTCCTTGCCATAGCGGAAACGGTCAACGGTGAAGTCTGCCTGTATAGAGTTCCTGTTGTTAAACTTATAAATGCCGCCGATGTTCCATCGGAAACCTTTATAGCGCATCTCATAGTCGGTACCGCCAGGGATATCCTCTCGTGTCTCTGGACGATTCGTTATCTTGTATGAGTAGTCTAACCCTGCATGAAGCGCCAGATGCTGCGTAGGGTTATAGGTGAATTTCTGAGTGATGACACTGGAGCGATAGCCAGTGAAATAGGGTGCAATGGTTTCTTGTGTCTCGGTATCAGAGCCTTTCACATATTCCAGGTTATTGTTCTGGTAACTGTCGGCACGATCGTGTGTAAAGGAGGTATAGGAACCGATATGACCTTTATAGATATCTAATCCGACACTCTCTGTCAGGATTCCGTGACCACTGACTTTGAGGTTGTTGGTGACACTGATCTCCTCGTCTGTCGGCTGGTCAGTGATGATATTGATAACTCCGGCTATGGCATCGCTGCCATAGAGTGATGAGGCTGCCCCGTCAAGTACTTCGATGCGTTTCACCCTTGACATATTGATACGGCTCAGGTCGATATTATTCGAGATATCACCTGAGAGTTTCTGTCCGTTGATGAGGACGAGGATATACTTGTTGCCTAACCCATTCAGACGCAGGAAGGTACCCATGGAGTTGGGTGCCATCGATGCCTGGGGCATCATACGTATCAAGGCATCGTCGAAGGTGGTGATACCCTGTTCGCGGATTTCCTGACTGCTGATGACATGTACGGGAGTAGTTGTGCTTTTCAGTCGCTGGTGATGACCAGAGCCAGTCACTACCACAGGATTCAGGTTATACGTGCGGCTCACCATTGATGAGTCGCGACGTTCCATTTGATGGATTTGGGCGAAAGTGGCACTCCCCGAAAGGAGTGCCACTAATAGAGTCACTATTGTTTTCAAAGTTATGATGTTTTATTACTCTTCAGGAGCCGTTGTCGGCGTGGACATCGCTTCATCGGTGCCGAGCTTGTTGATAGCTGCTTGGGTGTGATTCATCCACAGTTTGCGGATAGCACTGCGCTCTGCCAGACCAGGGATATACTCGTCGCCACTCTTATATTGCTTCCAGCATGCCTCCTTGAAGTTTGTCTCGTAGGCCTCAGTCTTGATGCGAGCCATATTAAACTGAGAATACCAGCTCCCGTTGTCATCAGGATCAGCCATGTCGTTATGAGCGTGGTCACCAGCAATAGACATCAGCACAAAGAGTTGTGCCTTTTTGTTGGCATTGGCTTCGTAAGTAATATCTAAGGGAATGTCGCCAACGACAAAATGGAACTCACCGCCTGCAATGTGCTTAAGCACATCCTCGGCATAGGTGTCGTCCATATCTACAGTACCCACGTAGTAGTTCTTGCTGATCTTACGCAGGTTGTCCTCCAGTTGGAGGTAGCGGATGTTACCGCCATAGTAGTCGTAACCCTCAGGATTACCATGACCCATGAAGGCGACGATACCCTCAGCAACAGCTTTCTTGATATCGCTCTCATTGTTCAGGGTCTGAGCCAAGATCTGAGCGTCAACAACCTCTGCCATCAGTGGTGTACCCACTACTACCTGACGGTCGATACTCTTCATGTATTCATCGGTGAAGTCGTTATTACGGTTGTTCATGAAGTCCTTCACATAATTGTCGCGAACACGACGATATTCCTCACCAGGGATGACCTGCAGAGACTGGACGATAATCTGCTTGTAGCCAGCGAGACCAATAGCTGTCAACCAGTGCTCAGGATCGTAGTAGTCTTTAGGGGCTACATTCTCACCGGCACGTGCCTGGTTGATACAGATAGCGGAAGAGAAGGAGAGATACACATCCCAGCCGGGGAAGCTGCTCTTGTAGTCTGCTACCACTTTGTCGAAGGTGTCGTAAGCCTGCTCCCAAGTAGAGCCGAAGGCAACGAGCAGAATGACTTTATTGCTGCTTTTCTGGCTGTTGACAGTGTTGTTGACAGCTTGCTGGTACTTGTCGTAGTTAGACTGTCCGCCACCGCCTTTGCCGTTGTCGTCATCGTTGTTGTTACAAGCAGTAAATGTTGCACTTACGATGAATGCCATCATGGCGATCATCAGGAATTTAATTTTCTTCATTGTCTTTAGAATTTAAATTAGACTTATATTTATTTGAAAGTTTCTTGCCTTTATTGAAACGGATGGTCAGGGAGGCGAAGACAGTAGTGCCAGGTGTCGTCGTACCGAGATGCAGTCCATGTGGGGTCCTGTCCACATAATTGAAGATATTGTCAATACCAGCCTCCAAGCGGTAGTTCTTTCCGAACTGATGCGACGTGGAGAGTCGCCAAAGCTGGTAACCTTTTCCGTCTCCGTCAATCTGATAATAACGCTTGCTGGACATCCGTCCGTAGATGCCGACACCCAGATGATAATAGCGTGAGAAGTCATGGTTCCACGTCACATAGACATTCGCCTTATGGTGTGCCATGCCGTCGATGATGACCTCTTGCATGGTCTCGTTCTCTGAGTCGTATTGATGCGCCCTCGTGTCCAGATAACTATACGAGCCACCTGCTGTCCATTCCTTCGTCTGATAACGGATCGTGAAATCGACACCAAAGGTCTTTGCATCCTCCATGTTCTGGTATTGGCGTACTCGTATCGGGTCATACTGGATAACCAGGTCGCCAGGTGCCTCCTTGGTAGGAATGGTGACGAGGGTGATCATATCGTTTACCTTATTATAATAGGGTGCAACAGTCATTGTCAGATTCCCGATGGTATATTCTGCACTCGCCCCGAAGTAGTTGGAATACTGCGCCTTCAGGTCTGTATTACCAAGGTACAGATAGACCCCGTTCATGTTCCTGATATACTGGTAGTGGAGCTCTTTGGGGGTAGGGGTCTTATAGCCCTGACTCCATGTGGCACGCAGACGGAGGCTTCCGAGTTTCAGCATGGCGGAGATTTTCGGAGTCAGTCGGAAACCAAAACCCTCATTCCTCGTCAGTCGAAGTCCTGCCGTAATATAGAGCGGGTTCAGCAGTCCTAACTCATCCTGTACATAGAGGGCTTCTGTGTTGTCTGTGGCCTTACCGCCCTTGACGCGCATAGGTGCCTTCAACCAGTCGTAACGGTAGTCGAAGCCAGCACTCAGTCGCTGTTCGTAGGGTAGGGTAAACACACCTTTCAAAGAGATATTCGTCAACCGCTGGTCACTCTGCAACTCTTTGTCGCCAGGGAAGTAGGGGTAATAGTTCGTAAAATGCCCGTTCACATAACCGTCAGTCAGCGTAGTGTCCGTATAGACATAGTTGTACGCATGCTTCTTCCAGTCTATGTCGAGCGTGATGACATTCCTCTCTCCTGACTCCTGTCTCCTGTCTCCTCCAACATACCACTTACCACCTGCCGACAATGACGCATTATCATACTGGAGGTCATAAGTCTTGATATCCACACCAGGGTGATGACCACAGGGACGATAGATGCGCTTCCAATAGATGCTGCCGTCGGCATAAAGTTCAATCTGTGGCGTCAACTGGTAGGTCAGGTGTTCTGCCAACTGCCAGTTAGTATGTCTGTTGGTGGTCTTGTTACGCGAATCTGTGATATGGTATTCTGTCTGTGAGGGAGCCTCTTCTGACGTGTTCTGCCATCCGTCGGAGTGTTGCAGTTGGAAATTAGTGTAACTCGATAACTTCCCGATATTCAATGAGATACCGTTATGCTGACGGATGTCGCCGTAACTACCGAAACGACTGGTATTCTCAAACATAAAACCCTTCTCCTTGTGCTTCTTGGTGATGATGTTAATCACACCAGCGATGGCATCCGAACCGTAGAGGGCACTTGATGCACCTTTCACTATCTCAATCTTCTCGATGTTACTGGGGTCGATGAGTGAGAGGTCGTTCTCTCCACCATTGTCACCATGCAGTCGTCTGCCGTCAACGAGGATGAGCACATACGAGTTACCCAGACCGTTCATCTGCAGATGGGAGCCCATATCGTTCTCGTTGAAGGCAAAACTTGCCGTCAGTCCGGAGAGGATATCCTCTATCGAGCGACCTGCATATTGCTGGAGCTGTCGGTGACTGATGACCTCAGTCTGGACAGGGGCATCCTTCAACAGATGCTGCGTTCCAGTACCCGTCACGACAACTTCCTGTAAGCTGTCAGACCGCCAGATGTCTGTCTGTGCAGATGCACTAAAAGCCAATAGGCATAAGCCAATAGCCAAACATTGTTTCATCATAAGTCCTTATTTTCCGCCAACGTATCTTCCTGTACGCGCGTACTTTTGTTTATAAGGCAGGTCTTCTGACTCTCCTCAGTCTGCTTTACCTTCCCGACAACATTGTCAGTGGCGTTATACAAGCAGACCTCCTATTGAGGATTACAGCTGCAGGTACAGTTCCAGACTCTCACTGGATTCCCTTACATCAGGCGGCATCAGCCACCAGATTGCCATATTTGGGTGCGAAGGTACGAACTATTTTCGATATTTGCAAATTATTCCACTATTTTTTCGACTAAGGACTAAGGACTAAGGTCTAAGGTCTAAGGACTAAGGTCAAAGGACTAAGGACTAAGGTCTAAGGTCTAAGGTCTAAGGTCTAAGGACTAAGGACTAAGGTCGCTCTTCAATTTTCAATTTTGACTTCGTTCAAGTTTCTCACGCTCGGCATAGCTCATGCAAGCATGGCCAAATTTATTTGAGCTTTTCCGAGTGCATAGTAAGTTCGGCGAAGCCAAAGTTATTAAAAAGCCCTGCAAGCAAATTTCATGCTCAACAGGGCTTTATCATTCATGATATGCAACTCGTGACTCCAAGTGTCGTGGCGAGTGCGGTAAGGATGCTTATCAGCAACTGTATTACCATCTTCCAACTTTCTTTCTTCATGGTTTAGGTTATTAGGGTTAATGACATATATTGTTTCTCTCTTAGTTCCCTCTCGCTCCCCCCCGAAGGGGGAGTAGAGGGTGGTGGTTAGTTGCCTCCGTTGTCACCTCCACCGTTGTTTTCACCGCCTTCGTTTGAAGTGTTGGGGCTGATGTTCTCGTGCGCCTCTTCGAAGACAATATCCTTCAGGAGTTGTTTTGCGTTAGCGTACTTCTGGACTACGGTACCGTCTGCACGACGTGAATAGCCAGTGACTATGCGCGTGGTCTCAGGAGAGAAAAGCACTCGACGAGAGGTGATATTCTGCGCTCCGCAGTCCTCAGGCTTTTCGGCACCGATGCTGGAGAAGCCCACCTTGAAGATGCCGATGCCTTCCAGTTTCACCTTCTGTCCCATCTCGAAGAAGTGCTTCATGGCGCTTCCAAGCTCGTCAAGCACTGCCACTACGTCACTTCGTTTCACGGATGCCTGTGTCTGGATGAAGTCGGCAAGTGCCTTCGTGCCTACGAAGTTCTTGTCATAGACGGCACGTGCGAAATACTTACCATAGGCGGTTGAACGTTGGTTCTTGTTCTTTAACTTAATAAATTTCTGACTCATGTTGTTTAGATTTTTAAGGGTTAATAACTGTGGCTTTTTAGCTATTGGCCGTTAGCTGTTTGCCGCTTGGTGTCTCCATTCCCGATGCGCGCTTTCGTTCCTTTTGACACTGCAATTGAGGTGCAAGGTGAACGCGGAGGTAAGCTCGCTTGGCCTTCGCTGAGCCGCAGCCCGCAATCGCCGTTGCTTCTTCAATGCAACGGCAAAATTACTGCTATTTGACTCAGCCACCAAAAAAACGCGCCCAACTTCTAGTGAAAATCTGTTAAAGAAATGGGGAAATATTGTTAAAATATGTTTCCGGTATCACGAACGAAAGAAAGGAAGCATTTCTTTCACTTATTCGAGGGCTTTCTACACTTCATTCTAAAGCCTCCTTTCAAGTGAGCGAGGCTTTACTTTACCTTTAAACAAGGCTTTCTTTCGGGTGTTTAGAGGCTTTTTTGATTAGAAAAAGCGCCCTATGACAAATGACAAATGACAGTTTTGTTTTTGTCATTTTCATAGCGTTTTTTAGAAGAAAATAGTTTACTATATATATAATATATATATTATATATAAAAAGCCCTAATCCCACAACAAGGTGGAAGGACATTATTAAATTGAAATAAAGAGGGGGAAATTGTTGGTGATGTAAAGAATTATTTGTATCTTTGCAGAAAATAACTAAAAATAATGAGTATATTTAACAACACACTTATCGATAATAGTTGCGATGAATTGCGATTGGTTAATATTTTGAGCCAAATGATTGCATCTCACGAGTTTAACTATATTAGAATAGCGACAGGTTATTGGGACTTGCCAGGAATGAAGTTAATTTATGACCAATTGAAAGTTTTTTTGGAAGATGGTGGACGCCTTGATATCATGATAGGAAAAGAGCCTCAAATACGACCATACCAACTTCGCGATGATTTACCAGAAGAAGAAAAACAATTTCCCAAATTTCAAATAAAACGAGATGTTGATAAATTGTCAGATGAATATATAAACGTTGCTAGACTTTTACTCGATTATTGTGATATAAAAGATGAGTCAAAATCTCCTATACAAATTCGAGTATATGGACAAAATAAAGATCATGAGGAGTTTTTGCATGCGAAATGTTATATTTTCTTACTAAAAGATGGTGGAAAGCGTGATGCTAATGGTATAGTAGGTAGTAGTAATTTCACACAAAAAGGACTGGTAGAAAATGCGGAGTTGAATTACTTGGAAACTAACCCTTCAATTATAACAGCTGTACCAAATGAATATAGTCTTGCAAAAGGGCATAATTATTGGTTTCAGGAGAAATGGGATGAATCTGAACCATGGAATGGCGAGTTTATCATGGAAATCCTGAAAAAATCTCCTATTGGGAAAAAAGCTACAGAAGATAAAGAAAATGGAGGTGAAACAGACATTATTGAAGTTGAAGAGCCATTCAGCCCATACGAGTTATACATTAAATTGCTGCAAATTAAGTTTGGTGACATCGTAGATAAATCACTCGGACAACAGATTGAAACCTATCTGCCAGCAAAAATCCACAAACTGGAATACCAGATAGAAGCTGTTAAACGTTGTATCGGTATCATGCATGAGCACGGCGGCTTTATGCTTGCTGACGTGGTGGGACTTGGTAAGACGATCATTGGTACTCTCATCATAAAGCGTTTCCTCTCCGTACCAGAGGATGATGGACGGGATCGTAAAGTGTTGGTCATCACACCTCCTGCAATTCAATCGGGCTGGAAGAAGACTATTGCCATGTTCGATAAAGATTCTGACGAGAAGATTGCTCCATACATCGACTTCATTACGACTGGACGTATCGGTAATGTTGCCGAAGATGAAGGCTGGGAAGATGACGATGATGACAGCGGCGATTCTGGAGAATTTGGAGGAACTCTGCAAGAAAAAGCTTCTTTCAGCCACACCGCAGAATAACCGTCCTAATGACTTGAAGAATCAGATTTACCTCTTTGAGCGCAATCACAATGAAAGTACATTGAAGAAAGCCGAAAGTGGCAATATTGAAAGATTCTTTGCAGATGTCAACCGAGAATATGAACTGCTTATTGACAGGAGCAATGATATTCCAGCAGAAGAACGTCGTCAACGTCTGGATGCTGTTTCAAAGCGGCTGCGTGACTGTGTGTTAAGTGATATTCTAGAACGTCGTACGAGAACAGATGTAGAGAAATTTTACAAGGAGGACATGGAGTCACAAGGTTTGGTTTTCCCAAAGATAGTCGGGCCTAACAACCTTGAATACATCATGGATGACGAGTTGGCACATCTTTTCTCTGACACTATGACAATTATAGCTCCTACAGAAGAAGAAAAACTTCAAACAGACGAGTGGCTAAGGTATTTCCGTTATCGCGCCATCGAATATTTTGTTGACCCTGCCAACGAAAGAAAACATACAGGTCGAGGCAACCGTG
>CACXQL010000002.1 GCA_902769805.1 uncultured Prevotellaceae bacterium | reverse complement strand
TTTCGCTCGGCATAATTGAAACAAGTTTCTTTTGCACTCGCTGAATCGCAATTTTCGAGTTTACTTTGATCTGTCATACACTCTTAATACACACGAAAATCGATTTACTAAACCCCTGATGGCAATTTTATTTGCAAAGTTAGGAAAAACGCATGAAAAAGCCCCCGACATGACCGAAAATCGGATGCCGAGGGTGAAACTCTGAAACTAGTTAAAGAGTTTTGTCCTATTTGACTATTTTGAAAGAAATGTGCTTATCATAGAGCGTGACATAGAGATTGTTATCTTCTCCAATGGCAAACCAACTGGCAGCCGTCGGAATCCAATACTCATGCGTCTTGACACCCGTATATCGGTTCAACACATAGACATAGTCGGGGATTCCAGAGCCTCCTAAGCCACAGATGATGGAATTGTCGACAATCAGGAAATTAGAAGAGTTCACAGTCCTCGGCTTGCTCATCCAAATCGTCTTGTCGGTATTGATATCGACAGCTACGAGATAGTATCCTTTCGAATTCTTGCTGGGAGCTACACCATGGGAAACAGAGAAATACAATATGCCATCCTTGACCACAGCCCAATCCACTGACTGGGCATTGTTCTCATTGGGCGGATAGGTCAGTTCGCGGGTATTATATACCTTCTTGACCTCCTTGGAAGGGTCAAGGAGCATAATCAGATGCGGGTCTCTGCCTCGACAGGAAATATCCTTCTCCGTCTGCCCCCATGGCAGTCTCTCTTCTTTAGGCATTCTGCCATAGGTGGCTACGGGGAAGTCGCCGTCAGTAAATACGTCGTTCAACGTCCACTTAACGTCATAAACTTGAGGAACACCCTCAGGCACCTTGAAATCGGTGTCATCCCACCCAAGAGTAGGATGTCCGATGATGTTACCCAGTTTGAGCGAAGGGAGAGCCAATTCTGTATAGCTGTCCATCGGTCTCGAATACTTAGTGCGCACCAGTTGCAGCGTCTTACTCTTTCCGGCAGGCGCCTTTGCCAATGTCTTACCGTTGAAGTCGGGCACTTCAACCATAGCAATCTCTGTCTGAAAGTCCTGAGCACCAACCATGAGTGCAAGGCTCAGTAAAGGGGAAAGGGTTATGATTCTTTTCATTTTATCCAATAATTTGTTTTACTCATCAAAAATTAACGTACAGAGAGTTGCCCCTCAACAGAGGTCTTCTTCTATCCGATGACGACAGAATGCCAAGAGTTGGGGATCGTCAATAGGGTGAAGGTAATAGGTGCGAACCATATCCAAAGCGGCATAGGGGCGAAGCTCGTGATTGAAGGCTTCTACATCGTCTGTGTCAGTATAGGCCTTAGCGAATAAGTCCCAGAAGGTGAGCATCTGTTCACGGCTCATGTGGGTGAGGTCTTGTACACCAGGTATCACACTGTCTTCCACCATCATCTTGTAGAGATGGGCGAGGTCCATCATATACCAGCCCTGTGCCAACCATGCCATGTCTATCCAATAGTAACGACTATCGGTGAGGATGAGATTGCCTACCTGAAAGTCTCCGTGAAGACAGGTGCCTGTCTCAGGCATCCCCTCGGCAAGTACCTGTAGTCTCTCACGCTGCGCTTCGGTAACAAGAGGAGACGTTTCCAATGCCGTCAATAACAACTGCTTCATCGATACGACAAAATCAGATAGGGTGATGGGCATGCGATGCAGTTGATGACCATACTCAGCCATTATGGCTGCATATTCGGGGATACGCTGAGGTGTATCGGCACAAAGCCGGGCAATGGATTTCTTACCCTTAATAAACTGGCAGAGATATCCATGATCCTTGCCGTCCCTGACTATCTCATACATCTCAGGGGTAGGGATTCCCATGTCGAAGGCTGCCCGTGCCGCATAGAACTCCTGTTCTACCTTCTCAGCCGTACCCATCTCTGTCCTTATCAGTTTAAGCAACACATCGGGATGAGCAGAGGATATGAATGCCTGACCGTTGAAGCCTTCACCGATCATCGTCCATTCAGCAAGTTCTATTTGAGGATATGGTTTCATCTTACTTCAGTGTCAACACAATGAGGCTCTTTGCAGGAACCTTCACGGTGAGGACACCTTTGTTGAGTTTTGCGTCCTTGAACTCCTTAGGAGCCACCACATTGGGATGCTGGAAGTCGTTGAAGTCTGCGACATTCTTAGAGGTAAGGATGCGTCCACTGACAGTCTTGGCATCAACACCGTTGAGCTGGATATCAACCGTTTTATCCTGATCCAGGCTGACATTGGTCAGAGAGACGACAATACTACCGTCCTTTGTCTTGGCAGCTGAGGCAGAGAGGAGAGGGCAGGGGCGATAGCCTGCATCCTTGGCACCTTCTTTCTCCTTGAAATACTCCTTGCTGACAGCAATCACTTCACTTTCGATGTCAATAGGCAGATAGGTTGCCTCCTGGAACGGAGTGTACATCTGGAAGACATGATAGGTCGGAGTGAGCACCATGTGACCTGTGCCTTCCTGGTCGGTGAGAATCATCGACTGGAGCACGTTGACCACCTGTGCGATATTCGCCATCTTCACGCGATCGGTATGACGATGGAAGACGTTGAGGGAGAGGGCAGCGACGAAAGCATCACGCAGGGCGTTCTGCTGATAGAGGTGACCGGATATCGTACCAGGCTCCTCATCCCACCATGTGCCCCATTCATCAACCAAAAGTCCGATGGTGTTCTTCGGGTCTTTCTCATCCATGATGGCCTTGTGTTTCTTGATGACTTCCTCAATCTCCAGACACTTGCCTAATGCCCAGTAATATTGGTCGTTGTCGAATTTCGTAGCAGAGCCTTTCGAACCCTCCCATCCGGAACAAGTGTAGTAATGGAGACTGATACCCTGCATCTGACGACCGATATTCTCCATCAGCACCGTCGTCCAGTTGTAGTCATAGTCAGAGGCACCACTGGCAATACGATAGAGTCGGTTCTGCCCCTGGTCCCTGAGATAGGTGTTGTATTTGCGATATTCGTTGGAATAATACTCAGGTGTCATATTACCACCACAGCCCCAAGCCTCGTTACCGATACCGAAATATTTCACGTGCCAAGCCTTGTCACGTCCGTTCTGGCGGCGAAGACGAGCCATTGGCGTATCTCCGTCACTGGTCATATACTCTACCCACTGAGCCATCTCCTTGACAGTGCCGCTACCGACATTGCCACTGATATAGGGTTCGCAGTCGAGCATCTCGCAGAGGTTCAGGAACTCATGGGTGCCGAAGGAGTTATCCTCGATAGTACCGCCCCAGTTGTTGTTACGCAGAGAGGGACGCTGGTCTTTGGGACCGATACCGTCCATCCAGTGATAGTCGTCAGCAAAGCAGCCGCCAGGCCATCGCATCACGGGAATTTTCAATGCCTTCAATGCCTCAAAGACATCCTTACGGTAGCCTTTGATGTTGGGGATAGGGGAGTTCTCACCGACCCACAGACCGCCATAGATACAGGATCCAAGGTGCTCAGAGAACTGTCCGTAAATCTCACGGTTAATCTTCGCACCAGGCTTGTCGGCATGCAAGGTAGCCTTGACATTGTCTGCGGCTGAAGCAGACAGCAACATAGCGCATGCCATCATACTTGTCAATAGTAGTTTTTTCATAATTTTCAATTTTGACTTTGTCGAAATCGCTCACGCTCGATAGACTTCAAGCAAGCTTGGTCTATACTCGCTTAATCGCGATTTTCAATTTTCAATTTTCAATTCTCAATTTTCAAAATCTTATTCCCACGGAGCCACGTACATACCAGTCCCAGATTTTGACATTCATGTTGTCGTGTTTATAAGAGAAGCGATGCAGTTGTCCGTAAACGCCGGCAAACCAGTCCTTACCAAAATAAGTAATACCTGCATGGGCGTTGATATTCACCTTCCAGCGGGTGTTTTTAGTCTCTGCCCCTATTTCCCAGTTGTCCACATCTTTCTGCCAAGAGAGATCTTCTTTATCCATATCCTCACCTATGGGGAGTGGTCTTTCTACCTTACCATTTGCCCACTGCCGTTTCTCCGGATCCCATGTGCCGTAGTCTTCTGTTTCCGAATCAAGGATAAAGAAGTTGTAGTTCGATGCGTATTTCGTCACTTTCACACGGTTATAGAAGGCAACGGTAGGCATTACCATGATATTCATGAGCCAGTTCCGGGCAGGAACCCAGTTGTAGCCATAGCCTATACCGATATTACCCTGATGCACCTTGATCTTTCCGATATTATTGGCGGCAAGGATTATGTCACCATTCAACTTGTTGGAGAAATCTATGGACGACTGATACCAGGAGAGTCCCAAGAGGAAGGAACCTGCAGAGCGACGCTGGATGACGGACTGGTTATAGGCGGCAGCCTGAGAGTAGCGCTTGCCGTTAAACACATAATAGCCGTCAAGGAACATGGTTTTTACTTTGATGGGAGCATAACTCACGTAGTCGTCGTTCTTTTCACTGAAACTTTCATCGATGTATGAGAGATTGAGTTTCGCGCTGAGGTCGTCTGTATCGAAACTGCGCAGGCTGAACGTCACGCCATAACTGGCTCCTGTGGAACTGAGGGAGAAATAGTATCCTGAGTGCTTTGTCAGCGACTGGGAATAACCTATGCCAAGTCCACGATAGCCTACCCAGACACCGACAGATGTAGACATCGGTTGTTCGAGTTTCAAAAGCCAGTCGAGATGTAATCCCGTCAAGTCCATCTCCCAAGAGTCACTCAACTTGGAAAACATCTCGTCGTCCATGGCGGAGGTCACACGGGTGTCTATCTGGTTTATCTTCGGACGCAGGATGACACGCCACGCTTTCTTGGGGACTTCAATATAGGTTGTGTCAACCTTTCGGAAGAGCGCAGAGTCAAGACGCTGCCGGATGTTACGCGAAGTACGGCGTGCCCAACTGTCTTTTTGTTGGGCACTTAAAGGCACGGCGATACATATCAACAGACCTAATAGCAAATGCTTTATCATTTGTCTTAACTCCATAGCTCCTTATTTATTTTCTACCGCAGCCTGCTCGATAGGCAGACACTTCTTGTAGTTCTCGATATACTTCTCGAAGCCTGCGACATCCTCAGCAGTAGGAGCGATAGACACACCTGTATTGCCTGCGAAGACAACTTCCTCAAGATAGTCGGCGAGATTCTTACCATTATTATTAATAAGGTAACCAGCCAACAGGGCGATACCCCAGGCACCACCTTCACCTGCAGTCTCCATGACAGAGATAGGTGAGTTGAGGGCTGCTGCCAACATACGCTGACCAACACCAGGTGTCTTGAAGTAACCTCCATGACCTGTGATACGATCTACGCGAATCATCTCTTCCTTGAACAGGATATCGTTACCAATCTTCAGTACCCCGATGGCACCATAGAGATGGGCACGCATGAAGTTTGCGAGATTGAACTTATCATTGGCGGAACGTACGAACATTGGACGACCTTCAGCGAGACCAGTGACAGGTTCACCACTGACATAGTTGTATGCCATCAGACCTCCACAGTCTGTATCACCCTCCAAAGCCTTGTTGAAGAGTTTGCCGTAGAGTTCGTTCATATCCACCTTGATACCAAGGAGTTGTTGATACTCCTTAAAGAGTCCTACCCATGCATTGATGTCGCTGGTACAGTTGTTACAGTGTACCATTGCCACGAGGCTTCCGTCAGGAGTCGTCACCATATCAATCATCTCGTAGGGCTTGGACAGTGGTTTCTCCAATACAATCATCGAGAAAGAAGAGGTACCTGCAGAGACATTACCAGTACGCTGCTTGACAGCATTAGTGGCAACCATACCTGTGCCGGCATCGCCTTCAGGAGGACATACAGGGATACCTGCTTTCAGATGACCAGAGACATCAAGCTTCTTGGCACCTTCTGGAGTGAGAAAACCAGCATTCTCACCAGCGTTCAATGACTTTGGCAGGATGTCAAGGAGTCTGTAAGGTAAACCTTTGGATATGAGAATCTCGTCAAACTTCTTCACCATTTCCGCATCATAGGTCTTGGTGGCTGGGTCGACAGGAATCATACCAGATGCATCACCAACGCCTAAGACAAACTGACCTGTGACCTGCCAGTGAACATAACCAGCGAGGGTTGTGAGGAACTTGATGTCGCTGACGTGCTCCTCATTGTCGAGGATGGCCTCATAGAGATGTGAGATGCTCCAACGCAGAGGGATGTTGTAGTTGAAGAGTTTAGAGAGTTCTGCGGCAGCCTTACCAGTATTGGTGTTACGCCAAGTGCGGAAAGGTACCAGAATCTCCTGTTTCTCATTGAAAGCCATATAGCCATGCATCATGGCAGAGAAGCCGATGGCGGCAAGACTCTCTATCTCACAGTCATACTGTTTAAGAACATCCTTACGCAGTTCTGCATAGCAATCCTGCAAACCATACCATACAGCCTCGGTAGAGTAGGTCCACAGCCCGTCTACCAACTGATTCTCCCATTCGTGTGAGCCCTGTGCGATGGGCTTATTGTCCCCGTCGATGAGGACAGCCTTGATACGGGTAGAGCCAAACTCGATACCGAGAATGGCTTTACCTGCTTCTATTGTCTGTTTTGCTGTCATAACTTTAAACTTTAAACTATGAACTAAAAACTATCTCAGTGCTTTGTTCAACATATAATATACCTCGTTGTTACGGAGCGTCTGCTTGAAGTCGGCAATGTTGGTCTGCTTGTTGATGCGGACATACTCGATGCCTGTCATTTCAGCAAAGTCCTCCCAGTACTCCTCATTAATATCATAAGAGAAGGCACTGTGGTGCGTACCACCAGCAAGAATCCATGCAGCGGCACCAATCTCAAAGGTAGGCTGAGGAATCCACAGGGCAGAGGCAACAGGAAGGTGAGGCATAGGTTTCGGCTCGATGCACTCTACCTCCTGAGAGATCAGACGGAAGCGATTACCGAGGTCTACAACGGT
Source organism: uncultured Prevotellaceae bacterium (assembly GCA_902769805.1). Classification (GTDB taxonomy): domain Bacteria; phylum Bacteroidota; class Bacteroidia; order Bacteroidales; family Bacteroidaceae; genus Prevotella. The sequence continues at coordinate 162,079 of CACXQL010000002.1, read as the reverse complement.
AGCCTTGATACCACGACCGACCTTAGAGGTGAATACCAGACGAGCTGTCTGTTGCTTACGGATACCGATGCCAAGGAAGTGAACTTCCAGTTTGGGTTTATCAGTAGCAATCAGCGGACAGATCTCCAACATGTGGCTTTGCAGACAAGAACTGCGGTCACCAGCAAAATTGAGGGTATAGTCTTCGAGGAAAGAACAACCTGTAGGCATACCTTGTTGGATAACCCAAAGCGTACGATACAGACAAGCTGTCTTCCAGTCGCCTTCGGCACCAAAGCCATAACCTTCTTCCATCAGACGCTGGGAAGCAAGTCCTGGAATCTGGTCAAAGCCTACGAAGTTAGGATCGTTGATGTCAGCATCGCCTAAGTCGTCGAAGTTAGTAGTGAAGGCAGTAGCACCTTCGTCCTTCAGTACACGGCGCAGGGCAATCTCTGCCTTGGCACTGTTCTTCACTTTCTCCCAATAAACATCCTCGCCACTTTCGTCAATCTTGATGGTATAGAGTTTCTTGTATTCCTCCACCAAAGCATCAGCCTCGGCATCAGTTACCTTCTTGAAGTATTCCATCAGAGAAGAAACGGGGTAGTAGTCTACATGGTAACCCATGCGCTGTTCGAACTCCACACGATCGCCATCGGTAACAGCGACATTGTTCATGTTCATACCGAACATCAGGCAGCGTACGTTCTTGGCATCAGCAACACCAGCTGCCACACGAGTCCAGACAGCAATCTGTTTCTGGACTTTCTCATCCTTCCAGTAACCGCAAACCACCTTACGGGCGATACGCATACGGGTACAGATATGTCCAAACTCAATGTCGCCATGGGCACTCTGGTTGAGGTTCATGAAGTCCATGTCAATCTCACTCCAGGGAATCTCTGCATTATACTGCGTGTGGAAGTGGAGGAGGGGCTTTTGAAGTTGCTGCAGGCCTTTAATCCACATCTTAGCAGGTGAGAAAGTGTGCATCCAGGTAATGATACCTACGCATTTCTCATCATTATTAGCAGCCACTGCTGTTAGCAGTGCCTTTATAAACTATCTTCACAGGGATGTTGCCAGAGGCGTTCAAACCCTCTACCATCTCCTTACTGTGTCCATCTACTGCAACTACGGCATCGCCTCCGTACAGAAGCTGTGCACCGGTTACCCACCAAATTTCTAAATCTTTAAACATAGTTTTAAATATTAATGATTGAATTATTTCTTCTTTTGTCCGTAGTAAGCGTTCGGACCATGTTTACGCATATAATGCTTCTCGATGAGGAGCGGATTCATCGTCGTGTTTGGATTCACAGAGAAAGAGACGAAGGCCATCTTGGCAACCTGTTCCATCACAACGGCATTATATACGGCATTGTCCGGATCCTTCCCCCAGGAGAAGGGACCGTGGTTCTTAACCAACACACCTGGCGTGTGCATGGGATTGATGTTACCTGCCTCAATACGGTTGACAATGACGACACCAGTATTGTACTCATATTCTTCCATCTGATCCTTTGTCATGTCATAGGTACATGGAATCTCATCATGGAAATAGTCTGCGTGAGTTGTCCCGATGCTGGGGATATCCTTGCCCGCCTGTGCCCATGCGGTAGCATAGGTAGAGTGGGTGTGTACGACACCGCCAATCTCAGGGAATGCCCTATATAATACAAGATGTGTGGGTGTATCGGATGAAGGATTGAGGTCTCCCTCCACAACCTTACCTGTCTTTAAGTCGACAACCACCATATCGGATGCCTTCATTGTGTCGTAGACAACACCGGATGGCTTGATGACTACTAAGCCTTTCTCACGGTCAATACCAGAGACGTTTCCCCATGTGAATATCACGAGGTTATGTTTTACCAAGTCGAGATTGGCTTGGAATACTTTTTCTTTCAGTTCTTCTAACATGATATTATAATTTAAAATTAGGATCCTCTGCGTAAGCTCTTTTGTTAAAACGATAGAGATAGGCTCCACGCTTCGAACCTGTTTTGTCAATTAGTTCTGTCTTCTCTATGAAATCCATTTCTTTGATTCGTTTACGGAAATTACGCTTGTCTAATTCTTCTCCATTGACAGCCTCATAGAGACGTTGTAGCTGGGTGAGCGTGAAAAGGGTGGGAAGCAGACGGAATCCGATGGGCTCTGTCCTTATTTTCTCCTTCATGATCTTACGAGCACGCTTCACCATTTCAATATGATCAGAATAGAGCTGGGGCGTTGACTCTATGTCAACCCATTCCACACCATGCTCCTCACGCAATTTGTCATCGTAGTCTTTGACATTGATAAGGGCATAATAGGCAATGGATACCACACGCTCTCCTGGGTCACGGTCAACATTTCCGAAGGCACCCACCTGACGCATATAGATATTTCGCATTCCTGTCAACTCATAGAGTGTACGATGTGCGGCATCATCAACGCTCTCGTTGTGGCGTACGAAGCCTCCGTAGAGGCTCCATTCACCACGACCAGGATCCATGTTGCGCCGACCGATGAGAATCTTTAACTTGTTATCATCAAAGCCGAAGATGATACAGTCGACAGACAAGAATACTTTTTGAAACTCTTGATAGAATGTTGTCATTTCTGTTTACCAGAAGTAGATATAGAATGCTACGGTGAAACCGAGGATGATGACCGTATGAATGATATCCCAGTGATTCCAGCTCTGCCGGGTAGCCTCAATCTGCTCTGGTGTAGAGGTTCCGAATACCAATCCCTGAATCTTCTGCTCACTAGGAGCTTCAGTGAAGAGTGATACGATGATGACAACGAGACAGCAAACTATCAGCATGACACCGCAGAAGAACAACCAGTTGAAGTCGTAGAAAACAGCCTTGAACCAACTGTCTGTAGCGTCTGTGACATTGCTGTAGTATACTTTGGCACCCAGACGGGTCAGACCGATGATGATACCAGAGAGCAATCCCCACATACCACCCTTGGCAGAGGCACGCTTCCAGGTAATACCCAACAGGAAGGTTGCGGCAATACCGGGAGCCAGTACTGACTGAACATCCTGTAAGTATGTGTAGAGCACGTCACCTACCGAACGCATGATAGGAATCCATAGGATGCCGAGGATAACAATCACTACAGTGGCAGTCTGTCCGATGCGTACAAGGCTCTTCTCAGAGGTGTTAGGTTTCAGGCGTTTCCAGAAGTCGATGGTGAAGAGCATTGCCGACGAGTTGAACAGGGATGCAAGTGATGACATCAGAGCTGCAAGGATACCACAGACAACCAGACCTTTCACACCTGCAGGCAGAATCTTTGCCACAAGGGTGGGGAAAGCTGCGTCAGCATTGGGATTGCCGTTTGCCAGCATAGGCAGGAATCCCTCGCCACCTGCTGCCAAGTACTTCTGGTGTAAAGCAAATGCTATCATACCAGGAATCAAGAACAGGAATACAGGCAACAGTTTCAGATAGGCTCCGAAGATAGTACCACGGCGTGCCTCTTTCTCGTTTTTACCGGATAATACACGCTGTACGATGAACTGGTCTGTACACCAGTACCAGAAACCGATAACGGCAGAGCCTACCAAAGCACCAAGCCATGGGTATTGTGGATCACTATTGGAACGCATTAGGTGAATCATCGTACCTGTTGCACCATCATAATTAGGTTTCACGTCGCAGAGTTGCAACATTTGGTCCCAACTACCGAGAGCTTTCAAACCTAATACAAGGATAATCAGAGAACCTAATAATAAAATAGGTGTCTGCAGTACGCTGGTGTACAGCACAGATTTCATACCACCGAAGATGGTGTAGGCGGCTGTAATAAGTACTAAACCGATAGCTGCAATCCAGAAGAAATCGATGCCCCATAGTTCTTTGATGCCAAATACCTGTTGGAATACGAGTCCACCTGCATATACAGTCACAGCAACCTTCGTCAACACATAACTGATTAGAGAGATGACAGAGAGGATGGTGCGGCTCTCCTTATTGAAGCGGCGTTCCAGAAACTCCGGCATGGTATATACCATGCTTCGGGTATAGAAGGGTACGAAGACCCAACCAAGAATCAGAATCATCCATCCTTGAATCTCCCAGTGAGCCATTGCCATACCTGAGGAAGCACCAGCTCCTGCCAATCCAATCAAGTGCTCAGAACCAATGTTTGAAGCGAAAATGGAGGCACCAATTGCAATCCATGTAGCATCTTTACCACCAAGGAAATAGTCTGCCGAGTTGTCGTTCTTCTGTGAAACGACCCAAAGTACAATGCCTATCAGCGCAAGGCAGAAAGCGCCAATGACAATCCAGTCTAATAATGCCATTTTGATTTATTTTTTACTAGTTATAATTTTATTGTTTATTTGATAGAGAACTTATAGGCAGCATGGCTGTAATAAGGCTTCTCTGGAGTCACTACAGGACTTGCCCATTCGGGATGATTAGGTGAGTCGGGGTATTTCTGACTCTCAAGACATACACTTACATGCTGGGGGTACTTCTTACCCAGTTTACGTACGATATTCTCCTCACCGTCAACACCTTGGAAGTTACCGCTATATACCTGTACACCGGGTTCGTTAGTGTACATCTCCATGAAGATACCAGTCTTAGGACTATAGAGTGAGGCACAAACCTGTGTGTCGTCGCCAGCAGTGTTCAAACACCAGTTGTGGTCATAACCATGGGCGTTCTTGATCTGATAGTACTCAGACTTGATAGAATCACCTACTGCATGTGGGGTACGGAAGTCCATCGGTGTTCCTTCAACGGGAAGAATCTTACCTGTAGGCATATAGCTGTCGTCGCTCTCAGTGAAGTTGTCAGCATTTACATAAAGTACCTGATCATATGCTGCATTCTCCAGATCGCCACTCAGGTTATAGTAGTTGTGATTTGTCTGATTAATGATGGTTGGCTTGTCAGTAGTAGCCTCCCAAACCATGTCAAGTATGTTGTCGGCTGTCAGTTTGTAGGTGGTTGTTGCAACGACATTGCCAGGGAAACCATTTTCTCCATCGGCAGCTTTAATCTGTAACTTGATAACCGAATCATTCACTTCTACTACGTCGTATACCTGGTTCATCCAACCTGTAGTACCTCCGCCGTGCAGACAGTGATCGCGCCCGTTATGCTTGTCGTTTTGACGCAACTGATACTCCTGATCGCCAAGTTTAAACTTACCCATATTAATGCGGTTAGCATACCGACCGACACTTGAACCGTAGTCTGTTGGAGAATTCAGGGTGTCTGCATATTGGGCGATGTTGTCAAATCCCAACACGACATCTGTTGGTTTTCCGTTCTTGTCAGGTACTACCAGACTTACGATACGTCCGCCATAATTGGTGATACACACTTCCATGCCATTGGCATTTTTCAAGGTGTAAAGCTTGACAGGCTTCTCGTTAATCACGGTGTCAAACTTAACAGGATCAAGTCCGGAAACGGTCAAAGCAGACTCACTCTTTGAACCACATGCGGAGAATATGGCCAATGCTATGCCACACCCCATCATTGTTTTCATCATCATTTTCATTGTCTGAAAGTTTTAGTTATTAATATAATGTTAGTAATTTGGGTGTAAAATTACAATTATTTTCTGAGATGACAATGGAAAAAAGAATAAAAAAACAGTCTAAAGTGTTATTTTCACACTTTAGACTGCGTATTTAACTTTTATTATGCGAAACAGGGTGCTCTTAGCAGATCTTTCTTGAACCGTCACCGATGACTACATCATAGACTTTTGGTTCGTGACCATACTTCGTATTGAACTTCTGTTTGGCATCTGCAATGAACTTTGCATAGAGATCATTACGGACGAGGTTGATGGTACAACCACCAAAACCACCACCCATGATACGAGAGCCTGTGACATTGTTTTCCTTTGCGATGTCATTCAGGAAATCAAGTTCCTCACATGAAACCTCATAGTCTTTTGACAATCCCTCATGAGTCTTGTACATCATCTCGCCGACTTTTTCGTAGTCACCTTCAACGAGTGCGTCACAGACTGCTAATACACGGTCTTTCTCTCCTAGTACGAACTTGGCACGCTTGTAGTCTTCTTCTCCAACTTCAGCACGCACTTCATCAAGCTGTTCCCACGTACAGTCACGCAATGTTTCGAACTTACCTTCCGGATGTTTTGCCTGAATATGCTTTACTACGTTTTCACAAGAGTTACGGCGGTCATTGTAGGGAGAACCAGCCAACTGATGTTTCACTACGCTGTCAAGTAATACCAGTCGATAGCCATCGGGTTTGAAAGGGAAATACTCAAACTCACGGGATCGGCAGTCAAGGCGCATCAGACACCCTGCCTTACCAAAGACACTGGCAAACTGATCCATGATGCCACAGTTCACACCGCAATAGTTGTGCTCTGTAGCCTGTCCTGCAAGAACCATGTCCCATTGAGACACCTTATTCTCACCAAAGATATCATTCAGACCGCAGGCAAAACAACTCTCCATCGCGGCAGAGGATGACATACCTGCGCCAAGGGGAACATCACCGGCAAAGGCAATATTATATCCTTTTACGGGTACTCCCAATTTCTTCATTTCCAAAGAGATACCATAGATGTAGCGTGCCCATGAGGCCTTGGGGCCATTCGGGTCAGATAACTTAAAGTCCACGCGGTCTTTAAGGTCGATAGCGTATGCCATGACAGTATCTTCTGTACCATTGGCTCGCATCTCTGCCATGATACCTTTATCTACGGCACCAGGAAATACAAAGCCTCCGTTATAATCGGTATGCTCACCAATCAAGTTAATACGACCAGGGGACGCATATACATTACCAGTCTTTCCATCAAAATGCTTGATAAAGCGACTTCTTACAAATTCAATATCCATCATTGTTAAATTAAAATTTGACAATCTAGTCTACCTTGATGTCTGTATTCACATTCTTGCAGCCTACGAGTGCATAGAAAAGGATGTATGCCAACATGGCAATGACCAGCCAGTAACTGAGAATCGGACCTACAGAATTGGCAATGGTTTCCTGGATTAGTGGCATGATACCACCACCGACAACCATCGTCATAAAGATGCCGGAAGCAGCCTCTGTATACTTTCCGAGTCCTTCCACAGAGAGGTTAAAGATGCCACCCCACATGATAGAGGTACAAAGACCACATGCAGGGATGATAAAACTTTTAGCCGGCACATCATGTCCATTGAAACTGATAGTGATACTCTCTGGCATAAAGATGGCAATGATCAGCAATGCAATAGCAATAGCACTTACTGTAGAAAGCTGCAACTTCGTGGAAACCTTACCTGAGATGGCACTGGAACAAGCACGTCCTATCATCATCAGGAGCCAGTAGGCTGCTGCCAGTGTGCCACCGACGGCTGCTGCACCCTCAAAACCAAGATCAGTCACGTAGAAGTTCAACTCCATAGGAATACCAATCTCGATACCCACATAGAAGAAAATGGCAATCACACCGAGGACACAATGGCGGAAGGCCAATGGACTGCGTTCGTATTTGGGCTGAACCTTTCCAAGCGTAGGTTCGGGAATGGAGACGCGGCTGATGATAACAAACGAGATGGCGAAGACAGCCATACCGATGAAAAGCAGGGGAGCTACATCACTCATACTGGTATCCTTGGTGACGGTACCTACGAGGATTCCTGCCAGCAGCGGAGTCAATGTACCTGTGAGTGAGTTCATCGTACCGCCAATTTGGATTAACTGGTTACCCTTGTTTCCACCGCCTCCGAGGAGGTTCAACATCGGATTCACCACGGTGTTCAGCATGCAGACACAGAAACCGCAGATGAAGGCGCCTAGCAAGTAGATAATCAGATTGAGGGCCACAGGGATGCTATCATATGTGAAGACGTATGTGCCTGCACCGGCTAGGCTTGAGAGATACTGGAACACCAGACCTATGATACCTACAATCAGTGCCGTCAGCGCAGTCTTCTTGTAACCGTATTTGACAAGCATCTTTCCTGCCGGAATACCCATAAAGAGGTAGGCGGCAAAATTCATCAAGTTACCCCATGCTTTGGCAAAAGGGTACTCAAATCCCCAAATGTTGCCAAACGGTGCACCCATGTTCGTTACAAAACTAATCATCGCGAAGATGAAACACATGGTGATAATGGCAATCAGTTTACCATTGTTCTTTGTTTCAGTCATATTGTCTAACTTTATTTCTGTGTTTTGTTACTTTGCAACGCCGAACTTATAAATCGTCTTCTGCTTGTAACGCTCACCAGGATTCAGTACGACGCTGGGGAAGTATGGACGATTAGGTGAATCGGGGAAGTGCTGAGCCTCGAAGCATACTGCGGAGCGGTAGGGGAATGTGCAACCATTGGCACCTTTATAGCCACTGGCATAATTGGCAGTATAGAGTTGCATACCGGGCTCTGTTGTATAGACTTCCATGGTACGTCCACTCTTCGGTTCTGTTACCTTAGCAGCAAAGCTTAATTCACCCTCTTCTTTCTTATTCAGCACATAGTTATGGTCGAAACCCTTACCGAACTTAATCTGCTCATGGTCAGCGTTGATATCCTTACCGAAAGGTTTCGGAGTGCGGAAATCGAACGGAGTGCCTTCCACCTTCAGGATTTCACCAGTGGGAATAGCTGTGTCGTCTGTAGGAAGATAGAAGTCTGCGTTAATCTCGCAAATCTGATCCTCAATCGTTGGAGTAGGATCTGCTGTGCCTGCCAGACTAAAGAAGGCGTGATGTGTCAAGTTGACGATAGTCTTCTTGTTAGTGGTAGCAAGATATTCGATAACCAACTCGTTCTCGTCAGTAAAGGTAAACTCTACCGTTACATCCAGTTCACCAGTAAAACCTTCCTCACCATAGGAAGATACACGATGCAATGCCAATGAGCGAGGACCCATCTGACGGGCATCCCATACTTTGGCGTTGAAACCTACTGAACCGCCGTGCAGGTGGTTAGGACCGTCATTGAGAGCCAGTTGGTAATCCTTGCCGTTTAATGTGAACTGTCCTTTGCAGATGCGGTTTCCCCAGCGTCCAATCAGGGTGGAGAGATAAGGCTCCTTGCCACTGGTGAGCTGTTTAATGCTTCCATGTCCCTGGATGACGTTACCTACTTTCCCATCTTTGTCGGGTACCATAATAGCACAGATAGCTCCGCCATAGTTAGAAATAGCCACTTCGTAGCCTTTACGGTTACGCAGAATGTACAAATCAGTTTTCTTACCATTAATCGTGGCCTGGAAAAAAACGAGAATAGCAAAGGAAACGTGGAAAAAAACGTTTACAGGAGTGTTAAAAACAACTAAATGCAGTTTTTCAGGAAGTCGCCGACCAGATAACTGCTACCGCCAATGAAGATGAAATCTTTGGGGGTGGCAGCCTGTCGGGCGGCTTTATATGCCTCGTAGACAGACGGATAACACGTTCCTTTAAGTCCGTGCTCTGCTGCTAAAGTCTGGACAACGGTGCCGTTGATGGCACGTTTGGTGTTTGCTTGGGTAAAATAGAAAATGGCATCCTTAGGAAGCATGTCGAGTACATGGTTGATATCCTTATCGTCAACCATACCGAAAACAATATGCATCTGCTGACAAGACACCTGTCGTAGTTGTTGGCTGATATAGTTCCATCCTCCTACATTATGTCCTGTGTCACAGACAACATACGGAGAACTGCTGACAACCTGCCATCGTCCTGTGAGTCCTGTCAGCCTGCATACACTACTTAATGCGTCAGCCAGTTCTTTAGTGAGTGTATCTTTTGTCAGGCAACCTTTTTTCATCAGGACATTGATAACAGCAAATACCGTGTTGAGGTTCTTTTCCTGGTAGATGCCTCCTAAGTCTCCGTCCAGTGCTCCCCAGTGCTTGGTGACATAATGCATCATACCGTTCGCTATGGGAGTGGCATCCTTGATTTCTGGCTTGTCGTCTGCAAACACGATCTTGCTTCCTTCTTCAGTGGCTTTTGCCTCGAAGACAGGACGTGTCTCCTCGTGAGTCTCACCAATGACGACAGGTACACCTTTTTTAATAATACCAGCCTTCTCTGAGGCAATCTTGGCAAGAGTGTCACCTAAGAACTGTGTATGGTCGAAACTGATATTGGTAATGACGGAGACGAGTGGGGTGATGATGTTCGTACAATCCAACCTTCCCCCCAGTCCTACCTCGATGACGGCAATATCTATCTTCTTGTCGGCAAAGTATTTGAATGCCATTGCCGTTGTTACTTCAAAGAAGGATGGAGATAATGGCTCGAAGAAACTGCGTTCTTTCTCTACGAAATCGACGACATATTCTTCAGGAATCATCTCTCCGTTAATACGGATGCGTTCCCTGAAGTCTACCAGATGTGGTGAGGTATAAAGTCCTACGGTATAGCCGCATTGCTGTAAGATGGCAGCAAGAGTATGTGACACCGAACCTTTTCCGTTGGTGCCTCCTACATGAATAGTAGCAAATTGCTGATGGGGATGTCCGAAATGTTCATCAAGAGCATGCGTGTTACTTAACCCTTCCTTATAGCCAGACGCACCTTGTCGCTCAAACATTGGCATCTGGTGGTAGAGATACTCGCAGGTCTCTTGGTAATTCATAGAAAGCGTAATGACATTATATCGTGATTACGTGATAACGGCTAACTGAAGTAGTTCTTGAAGCGTTGGAAGATGGAGCGTTTAGTAGCAGCATCGCCTTGGAAGTTATCGCTATGCTTGAATCTTTCAAGGGCTTCTTTCTCCTCACGACTTAAAGTCTTTGGTACATAGACGCTGACGTTGACCACTAAGTCACCGTTGCCTCTTCCATATCCTTGTACGGCAGGCAGTCCCTTGCCTCTCAGGCGAAGTGTCTTACCTGGCTGGGTACCTGGTTCCATCTTCACTCTCAGTTTGGTTCCCTGAATGGTCGGAATCTCCACATCACCTCCAAGAGCAGCTGTGGGGAAGTCTAATAAGAGGTTATAGATGAGGTCGCTATCATCACGGATAAAACGCTCGTCCTCTATTTCTTCTACAAAGACCTGGATATCTCCATTGATACCCTTGTTATGTCCTGCATTACCTTTGCCTGGAACATTGATAATCATCCCTTCAGCAACACCGGCGGGTATCTTGATCTCTACCACTTCCTCGCCTTTCTCGACACCTGTGCCGCCACACTGATGACACTTATTCTTGATGACACGTCCCGTACCTCCGCAGGTAGGACAAGTTCCTTGTGTCTGCATCATACCGAAGATACTCTGGGTGGTATGCGTGATGACTCCGCTACCATGGCATGTCTGACAGTTCTCTGTACCGCTGCCGTCTTCAGCACCAGTACCGTGACAGTGTGAGCAGGGCACATCCTTACGTACCTTGAACTTCTTGGTGACACCTGTCGCAATCTCCTCCAAAGTGAGCTTCACTTTCAGACGAAGGTCAGTACCACGATGTTGCTGAGGACCGCGACGCGTACTGCCACCGAAGCCGCCAAAGCCTGCATGACCGCCGAAGATATCTCCAAACATCGAGAAGATATCATCCATGTTCATGCTGGATGCACTGAACCCACCGAAGCCGCCACCAGCAGGACCGTTGAATCCAAACTGGTCGTATTGCTGACGTTTCTGTGGGTCGTGCAATACGTCGTATGCCTCGGCAGCCTCCTTGAACTTCTCCTCGGCTTCCTTATTGCCGGGATTACGATCAGGGTGGTATTTGATGGCGATGGTGCGGTACGCCTTCTTTATCTGGTCTTCGGTAGCGTTCTTGTCAACGCCAAGCACCTCATAGTAGTCTCTTTTTTGTGCCATATATAATTATCAATTATATCTTTTCGTTTTTCATTGTCCTACTGCCACTTTGGCGTGTCGGATAACTTTTTCGTTCAACTGATAGCCTGTTTGCAGACAGTCGATGACTTTGCCTTTCTTGTCATCGCCCATGCCAGGAACCATTGCGACAGCCTCGTGCAGATCGGTGTCGAAGTCTGCATCCTCCGTATCAATCTTCTTGACGCCCAAGCTCTCCAATGCCTTCATAAACTTCTGGTAGATGAGTTCCATACCTTCACGCAGTACAACGGGGTCTTCCGTCTTCTCGCCATTTTCGATAGCGCGCTCCATATCGTCAATGACAGGCAGAATAGCGCATACAGCCTTCTCACCACCATTCAGGATCAGTTCAGCCTTCTCCTTCAAGGTGCGCTTGCGGTAGTTGTCAAACTCGGCTGTCTTATAGAGTATCTGTGTCTTCAGTTGCTCGATTTCCTCTTGAGCAGCCTCTAAAGGGTCTTTCTCTTCGGAGCTCTCGAAGTTCTCGGAGTTCTCAGAGTTCTCGGAGTTCTCAGAGTTCTCGGAGTTCTCGGAGTTCTCGGAGTTCTCAGAGTTCTCGGAGTTCTCAATATCTTCCTCTTCCAGGATATTCTTCTCTTCTTCTTTCATAGTTTATCTTATTTTTGGTTTTTACTGCAAATTCCGTGCCATATTATGAATACAACTCTGCTTTCTTCTCTTTAATGGCTTCATCGTAGATATAATCATCATATGTCATGAGTTTATCTATCGTACCCTTTGGCGTCAATTCGATGATGCGGTCGGCAACGGTATTGATGAACTCATGGTCGTGGGAGGCAAACAGGATATTACCCTTAAAGTTAATTAGGTTATTATTGAAAGCCTGAATCGACTCCAAATCCAAATGGTTGGTAGGCGTATCGAGAATAAGACAATTGGCATTCTTTAACTGCATTCGGGCAATCATACAACGCATCTTCTCACCACCGCTTAGCACGTTGACATGTTTCAGCACATCCTCTTCCTTGAAGAGCATACGTCCTAAGAACGACTTCATCATCACCTCATTGCCTGTACCGTATTGGCTGAGCCAGTCGACGAGGTTGAGTTCACTTTGAAAGAAAGCGGTATTATCGAGTGGGAGATAGGCGGTAGTAATCGTCACTCCCCATTTATATGTTCCAGCATCTGCGGTACGATTACCGTTGATAATCTCAAAAAGGGCAGTCATGGCCTTGGGGTTATGCGACAAAAATACTGTCTTCTGTCCCTTCTCAATGGTGAAGTTCACATTGTCGAAGAGGACAGTGCCGTCGGCATCCACAGCCTTCAGACCTTCCACTTCCAGTATCTGCGTACCGGGCTCACGCTCCATAGAGAAGATGATGCCAGGATATTTACGGGTGGAAGGTGTGATTTCCTCTACGTTTAACTTCTCCAACATCTTCTTACGAGAGGTTGTCTGCTTTGACTTTGCCACATTGGCAGAGAAACGGCGGATGAATTCCTCCAACTGCTTGCGTTTTTCTTCTGCTTTCATCTTCTGGTTCTGTGCCTGACGGAGAGCCAATTGACTGGACTCATACCAGAACGAATAGTTACCAGAGAACAGTGTCACCTTACCGAAGTCAATGTCGACGGTCTGGGTAGAGACAGCATCGAGGAAGTGACGGTCGTGTGAGACTACTAAGACACACTGCTCTAAGTTTGAGAGATATTCCTCCAACCACTGAACAGTATCGAGGTCGAGGTCGTTGGTAGGCTCGTCCAACAACAGATTATCGGGATGTCCGAAGAGTGCCTTTGCCAGCATGACGCGCACCTTCTCGTTATTCGAGATTTCTGCCATCTGCTTATAGTGCTGCTCTTCCTGCACACCAAGATTCTGTAATAACTGTGCTGCTTCACTCTCAGCCTCCCAACCATTCATCTCAGCGAAAGCCATTTCCAGTTCAGCGGCTTTGTTGCCGTCTTCCTCTGTCATCTCTTCTTTCGCATAGAGCGCCTCACGCTCCTTCATATTCTCCCACAGCGGCTGATGCCCCATCAGCACTGTATCCATCACGGTAAACTCGTCATATTTGAAGTGATCCTGTTCCAATACGGACAGGCGCTCACCAGGAGCCAACTCTACAGAACCTCTGTTGGGCTCCAATTCTCCACTGATAGCACGGAGTAGGGTAGACTTACCCGCACCGTTAGCACCGATAATTCCATAGATATTTCCACTGGTAAACTTCAGGTTAACGTCCTTATAAAGCGTCTTTTTTCCGAATTGAATCGCAAGATTGGTTACTGTTATCATATCTTCTTTATACCTTATTAATATATAATCTTTCTTAAACGGGTGCAAAGGTACAATTTTTTTTCGTAATTCTAGTCTATGTTGCAAGATTATTTGTATGTTTGCGACTTGATTCGAAACACAGATTGTCAAGAAAACTTGCCAAAAATTGTGTATGGTTTTTGGAAGATTCTAGAAAATTTTGAGGTTCCAACTCGCTTATTTTGGACAAAAAAAGAGTTAGGCGGTACCTAACGGGTAGTTTGAAGCCATCTTTCTACCCATTTGGTACGTGCAAACTACTCGAAAGGTGCCACCTTTCTACTCGAAAAATAGGGGCAAAAACGGTACTTTTTTAACCGTTTTTGCCCTCTATCCTTCATGTTTTACCACTCTAAAACGGATAACTCCCTAAGAATAAGTACATTACCATAATGCATCTATTTTCGCATATTTGCGCCCAGCGGCAAACAAAAACGAAAAGTGCCTCTACACTTGAGGCACTTTGTCAGGATTTTTGCATTATTTTGACTACCCTCGAAAGTCCTTACGTTTGAGAAAACTCAAATATAATTTGGTTTTCTTCTCACTTATGCGTACCTTTGAGACAAGTTTCGAAGATAGGCTGCTTTTCGGAAATACTCAAATAAATTTGGTATTTCGCTCCATTTGGATAAATTTCTCACACTCAAGAATTCAAATATATTTGTATTCTTTTCGTTTAATCGAAATTTTGCACTACCTTTGCACCCATAAAAAGAAATAAGTATAACAAATAATAGTATAAGACAATGAAAGCATTTGTATTTCCCGGACAGGGAGCACAGTTCGTAGGAATGGGTAAGGACCTCTACGACAACAATCCTACAGCAAAGGAACTTTTTGAGAAGGCAAACGATATTCTGGGCTATCGTATCACGGACATCATGTTTGAGGGTACCGATGAAGACCTGAAGCAGACGAAGGTGACGCAGCCTGCCGTATTCCTGCATTCTGTCATCTCTGCTATCTGCATGGGTGATAAGTTCCAGCCAGAGATGACGGCAGGTCATTCGCTCGGAGAGTTCTCGGCGTTGGTAGCTGCTGGTGCTTTGAGCTTTGAGGATGGTCTGAAACTTGTTTATGCCCGTGCTATGGCAATGCAGAAAGCCTGTGAGGCTCAGCCCTCTACTATGGCTGCCATTATCGGTCTGCCTGATGAGAAAGTTGAAGAGGTATGCGCAGCAGTCAGTAAGATGGGTAAGGGTGTCTGCGTACCTGCTAACTATAATAATCCTGGTCAGTTGGTAATCTCTGGTGATATCGACGCTATCAATGAGGCCTGTGAGCAATTAAAAGCTGCCGGTGCCAAGCGCGCCCTGCCGTTGAAGGTGGGTGGTGCGTTCCACTCTCCTCTGATGCAGCCTGCCAAGGATGAGTTGCAGGCAGCTATCGAGAAGACAGAGTTCCAGACTCCGAAATGCCCTGTCTATCAGAATGTGGATGCTAAGCCTCACACCGATGCCGCTGAGATTAAGGCCAACCTTATCGCACAGTTGACAAGTTCTGTTCGTTGGACACAGATTGTACAGAATATGATTGCCGATGGTGCCGACGACTTCACAGAGTGTGGACCAGGTAAGGCTTTGCAGGGTATGATTGCCAAGATCAACAAAGAAGTGTCTGCACACGGAATAGAGTAAGAATGAAGAATAAAAGGAGGAAGATGGAGAAGGTAATTATATACCAAGTGTTTACACGGCTTTACGGCAATCGGAATACGTCTCGGATAGAGAACGGTACGATTGCCGAGAACGGCTGTGGTAAGATGGCTGATTTCTCTCAGAAAGTATTGAAAGAAATCGCAGGTATGGGCGTGAGTCATATCTGGTATACAGGTATCATCCGCCATGCCACGACGACAGACTATAGTGCTTATGGTATTCCTCGTCAGCATGCTGCTGTCGTGAAAGGAAAGGCTGGCTCCCCCTATGCCATCACCGACTATTACGACATAGATCCTGATCTGGCAGTAGATGTCAATCAGCGTATGCAGGAGTTTGAGCAGTTGGTGGAGCGTACGCATGAGGCAGGTTTGAAGATGATTATCGACTTCGTGCCTAACCATGTGGCGCGCCAGTATCACTCTATCTGTAAGCCGCAAGGCGTGAAGGATTTGGGCGAGGACGATAATCCGAATTGCGGTTTTGACCCAGTGAACAATAATTTCTATTATTGTCCTGGTCAACGTTTCGCTCCATACTTCGATCTCTATCATGGAGAGGATGAGCCTTATGTTGAAGAACCTGCTAAAGCGACAGGTAACGACCATTTCGACAACACACCAGGTAAGAATGACTGGTATGAGACGGTGAAGCTGAACTACGGTGTCGATTACTATGCAGGCGGTATCGGACACTTTGAACCTATTCCCGATACGTGGAAGAAGATGACGGACATCTTGTTATTCTGGGCATCCAAGGGTATTGATGGCTTCCGATGCGACATGGCAGAGATGGTGCCTGCCGACTTCTGGGCGTATGCTACGACGATCGTCAAGAAGAAATATAAGGACATCGTGTTTATCGGAGAGGTGTATAACCCTCAGGAATACCGTCATTATATTGCCTCTGGCTTTGACTGGCTGTATGATAAAGTGGGAATGTATGATACGATGCGTAGTGTTATCTGTCATCATGCTCCTGCATCTGCGATTAGCGGAGCCTGGCAGCAGACGGATGATATCCGTGACCACATGCTCTATTTCTTGGAGAACCATGACGAGCAGCGTATAGCCAGTGACTTCTTTGCGGCGGATGCCATAAAGGGCGTCCCTGCTATGATTGCCTCGCTGTTGATGCAGCAGAATCCGTTTATGCTCTATGCTGGTGAGGAATATGGAGAGTATGGTATGGACAAGGAAGGCTTCAGCGGTAATGACGGTCGTACCACCATCTTTGACTATTGGAGCATTGATACGCTCTGTCGTGCTGACGCAAAGAAACTGACAACCAAGGAGAAACAGCTCTTTGACATCCATAAACGCACAATGCAGATGGCACGAAAGGAGAAAGCTGTCCGTGAAGGTGTCTTCTTCGACCTGATGTATGTGAATGGACAGTTGGAGCGCCAGTATGTATTCCTACGGAAGGCTGGTCGTGACTTATTATTGGTGGCAGTCAACTTTGACGACTATGCTGTGGCGATAGATGTCAATATCCCAGCTCATGCCTTCGACTACTTGAAAGTAAACGAAGGAACGTATGAGGCGACTGACTTGTTGACAAAGGATAAAGAGGAAATCATGCTCAAATGTGATGACTCTGTTCGTCTTTCAATGGATGCGCGTGGAGCCGTTATCTTAAAAATGAAAGTGTAATGGAAGACTATATATTGAACGAACACAACAAAGAGGAGTTCCCTCCTGCCCATACGGCAGAGCATCTTCTAAACCAGACGATGATACGCCTGTTTGGCTGTGAGCGTTCATATAATGCACACATCGAGCGAAAGAAGAGCAAGATGAGTTTCTATATCGACCATAAGCCCACACGTCAAGAGGAGAGAGAGATAGAGAGACGGATGAATGAGTTGATAGAGGAAGATCTGCCAGTGACCTTTGAGTTCGTCACTCGTGACAACCTTCCGGAAGGAATCTCTGTTGACCGTCTCCCTGATGATGCCTCAGAGACTATCCGTTTGGTACGAATCGGAGACTATGATGTTTGTCCCTGCATAGGAAAGCACGTACGCTCAACAAGCCAGATTGGACGTTTTGAGATGCTCGGCACCAACTGGGAAGAGCACGAGCATTCTTTCAGAGTAAGATTTAAGATCGTTTAATAATTAATCCCAGCCACTTGGCTGGGATTAATTATTTATTCTAATGCAAGCTTCATAAACACAGGATAGTGGTCGGAGTAGGTTAAGTCAACCTTATAGTAGTTGATGCCTTTTAGAGACTCACTATGGAAGATATAGTCAATACGTACATTCTTCTTTCCCCTGTAGGTTCCCATCCAACCGCCGCTGCCACACTCTTTGAATCCGTCGACCAAATCTCCTTTCATGGTCTTATAGACATATGAGTAGGGTACATCATTGAAGTCACCACATACAATCGTCGGAACAGTTGTCGACCTGATTTCTTGTGCTAGGATATTCGCCTGTCCTGTACGTGCCATCATTCCTAAGGTGTAGTTACCGTAGATGGCTTTCAGGAAACGGTTCTCGTCAACATGATATCCCTGTGCTTCAAGTTTTCCAGCTCTTGCAAGTGTCGGGTTGATACCTGTCGACTCTAAATGGACATTGAAGATACGAAGGGTCTTTCCATTCACATCCACGTCAGCCCACATTCCAGCCTGACCAGAACCATCAAAGAGGAAAGACTTGCTTCCCTTGAAAGGATATTTGCTGAAGATAACAACATCTCTGCCTGCCATGGCAAGGTAGGGGAAATATTCTTTGTATGTCGCGGAGTTCTTTTTCTCGGAACTGATGGTCTCCATGTATTCCTGAATACAGAAGATATCGACTTTCTGCCGTTTCATCTCCGCAAGAATATCCTGTGCAAGGAATCCTGTTGTCTCTCTGTTGAACCGAGCAACGTTATAGGTGGCAATCTTCAGTCCTTTCTGAGTGTCTGCCTTGGTGTCCAGGGAACGGAACTGAACGAGCGTACCCATATAGGGAATACAACAGATAATGGTCAATACTGGTATGATGGCCATCAGCCACTTTTTCCGTATCAGCCAATAGATAAGTAATATCAGGTTGAGGACAATCAGAATGGGAAGAATGTAAACCACCATTGCGCGTGCCGAATTACCAATAGGACTGACATCGCCTCCGAATAATCCGAGGAAAGTGTAGGCGGTAACAATTAACTGTACCACGAGTATCATCATGGATACATACTTATAAACGGCAAGTTTTCCCATAGAAATTATTGTTTCAAGTATTTCTGAATTTTATCAAGCAACTCCTCCACACGGAAAGGTTTCGCCAGGAATTCATCACATCCTGCTTCCTTCGCTTCCTTGATGTTCTCATCAAAGGCATAGGCGCTTAATGCGATGACAGGCACATCGTGATTGACCTCCTTAATGATACGTGTGGCATCCAGACCGTTCATGTCCGGCATGCGGATATCCATCAGTATCAGGTCAGGATGCTCATCCTCACTAATCGTGACGGCCTCAATACCATTGTGGGCACGCAGTAGTCTGTAACGTTTCGATAGTACCACCTTGACCAGTTCGTAGTTGTTGTCTTCGTCTTCGGCAACTAATATTACTGGGGCGTTCTGTACGTCAGTACGTGTGCTAACACGGATGGTACGGGAATTCGTTGTGATACGCGAGTTCTTGGTAAGTCCACCGATAGTGCCTTCAAACGGGAGAATGAAACGGAAGGTTGACCCTTCGCCCAGTGTAGAAGATACGCTGATGGTACCCCCCAGTTTCTCCACGAGAATCTTACTGAGGGGAAGTCCGAGTCCATATCCGTTCTGCTTTGTCTCCGCATCCTTTGAAACGTATGTCTTGAAGATATGCTCCATGTCTTCCGGTGTAATTCCAGAACCAGTGTCGGAAACAAAAAACTCCACTTCCTGTCCGTCATTTATCATTCGATAACCGTATGTAATACTGCCTTTGGAAGTATGTTTAAGGGCATTGCTGATAAGATTGGAGAATATCTGCATGAGACGATTGGCATCCGTATTCAATGTGACAGTCATGTTCGGCTTCGACCAAATCATCTCCACGGTGTCAGGGCAACGGAACTTGAAAGTCTGTCTAATGTTACTGCAGAGTTCATTGAGGTTCGTCATGCTTTTCTTGATAGTGACCTCTCCAGACTCAACTCTTGAAAGGTCGAGAATCTCATTGATAAGTGTCAGTAGACGGGCATTGTTGCTTTCAATAATCTCCATGTATTTGGTTCGCTCTTCCTGAGAGTCTGTCTCGCACATGACTCTGGAGAAACCTTCAATGGCGTTAAGGGGGGTGCGGATTTCATGGCTCATGTTAGCAAGGAAGAGAGATTTCATCTTACTCGCCTTCTCGGCTTTCTGAGCTTTCTCTTCGTATTCTGCTAGTTTCTTTTTTGCTGCAAACAACTGCTTGTTTGCAAAATCTATTTTCGCATTGGCTTCTGCTATTTTCTGCAGAAGTAACTCACGTTCATCTTGATTCATGTAGTATAGCCAATCTTTTGTATCAGAATGCAAAGATACAATTTTTCTGGGGAATAAAGAACAAATTAAGGAATTTTATCCTCTTTTTGCTTTTTCCCACGCTCCACTGCTTCTGTGGCTTCTCAAATAGGAAAAACCTTGGAATACGTTTAGGTTCATGAACAGGAAGTAATAGGGCACATAGAGAATCATGTTCTTCTTGCCATTCTTCTCCAGAAACCAGCCTAAGAAGGCTGCCAGATAGAACAGTAGTTGTAATATCCAGATCCATGTGTATATGTTCCCTCCTTTCAAGAGCACCAAAACCACATTCAAGGGAATCAACAGCAAAAGGGCAATAGGGGTGATGCTCCATCTGAGTACACGATGGGAGACGAATTGGAAGGCAACGACTGGTTGGCGGAAGGGATTCATCATCTTTCTCAACCACCAGATGCTCTGCAATCCTCCTGCAGCGATACGACGCTTGCGCTTGGATTCCTCCGTCAAGTTGGCAGACCCATATTCCATCGCATAGGCATCGGAGGTATAGGCAATCTTATAACCTCTGTCAACCATTCGCAAGGATATGACAAAATCATCCAACAAGGCATTCTCAGGCATCGGCTCGTAGAGCGAGCGACGGATGGCACACAGCTCACCAGGTGCACCCATGACAGAATAGAACTCACTGTCCAGTCGCTTCAAGGTACTCTCATATTTCCAGTAGAGTCCTTCTCCCTCAGCAGCACTCTGCCCCTCATGGCGTGCCATTACCCGTTTCTCTCCTGACACACAGGCTATCTGCGGATCCATGAAACAGCGTACAATCTCATGGATAGCCTCTGGATTCAGCATCGTGTTGGCATCTGTCATTACAATCAGTTCGTCTTTCACCAAACTGAGTCCGTGATTCAAGGCAGCAGTCTTACCACGGCGCTCTGGTGAATAGATGACCTCCACTTCCTGATAACGAGCTAACAAGTCATTTGTGGAGTCATTGGAGCCGTCAGTTACCCATACTACATGCAGTTTGGGATAGGATAACTGTCGTGTGTTCTCCATCTTGATGTCCACGATGTCCTGTTCGTTATAGGCACAAATCATCAAAGTCACTTCCGGCAGTTCGTCATCTGGAGGGAGTTGTTTCTTCTGTGGCTTTCCCTTGAATATGCGTTTGACACACACTAACAACCATAACAGGATTCCATATCCGATATAGGTATAGAACACTAGGAATAGGCATATCCAGAATAAAACTTTCAGTATCGTCATGACTTGCTGATTATTCGTTGGTCTCTATTTCTTCCTGCATATCGATATACTGGCGGTCTTTGTCGTAGAACTCGTACTGGAGGAATGCCAGTTTCTGAGAAGGTACAATCCGCAGTCCCCATCCGTATTTCATCTGCCAGCGGCGTTTCAGTGAAACGACACCTTGGTTGATATAGGCGGCGACGTAGGGGTGTACGTGTAACGAGAAGCTCTTTACACCGATTTTGTTGACGAGGCGGTCAATCTTACTCTCTAACTGATCTGTAAACAGGATGGAAGACTTAATCTTTCCCTTACCGAAACAGGTTGGACAAGTCTCTTCCACATTGACATCCATAGCAGGACGTACTCGTTGACGGGTAATCTGCATCAAGCCGAACTTGCTTAGTGGCAGGATGTTGTGGCGGGCACGATCTTTCTGCATGTTCTTACACATCCGTTCATAAAGCATCTGACGGTCTTCTGCAAGATTCATGTCAATGAAGTCGACGACGATAATGCCTCCCATGTCACGTAGGCGGAGCTGGCGTGCCAGTTCATCGGCTGCACCGAGATTGACTTCGAGCGCGTTGGCTTCCTGTCCATTCTCCGCACGGGTACGGTTACCACTGTTGACATCCACGACATGCATTGCCTCCGTATGTTGGATGATCAGGTAGGCACCGCGTTTGTAGTTGACAGTCCGACCAAAGGAAGACTTGAGTTGTTTCGTGACATTGAAGTTGTCGAAGATAGGCACATTACCTGTATATTGCTTCACGATGTCTTTCTTGTCGGGGGCAATGAGTCCAACATAGTCTTTTACCTGCTGGAAGATCTCATTGTCATTCACATAGATGCCATCGTAGGTGGGGTCGAAGAGGTCGCGTAACATGGCGACGGCTCTTCCTGTCTCTTCGAAAGCCAGTTGCGGAATGGATGTTGCCTTTTGTGCTTTCGTAATGGTGTCTTCCCAGCGTTTCAGTAAGACTTTCAGTTCAGCATCAAGCTCAGCGACTCGCTTGCCTTCTGCGGATGTCCTGACAATCACACCGAAATTCTTGGGTTTGATACTTTGTACCAGTTGTTTGAGGCGTGTGCGTTCTTCGCTCTTCTTAATCTTTGACGAAACAGAGACCTTGTCCTGAAAAGGCATCAGCACCATGAAACGTCCGGCAAAGCTTAGTTCACATGTCAGTCGCGGTCCTTTGGTGTTGATAGGTTCCTTCACCACTTGCACAAGAATCTCCTGTCCTTGTTTCAGGGTTGTCTGTACACTTCCTTCCTTTGGCAGGTCGGGTAGGCGACTGGCTTTCGCAATGGGATAAAGCCGTTTCATGTCGCTGCGTACCTGTTTGAGATATTTCTCGTAAGAGCTGAATTGAGTACCTAAGTCAAGATAGTGTAGGAAAGCATCACGTTCCGATCCCACATCCACAAAGCATGCGTTCAGTCCAGGCATGAGCTTGCGCACCTTGCCCAGATAGATGTTACCGACAGAGAAAGATGCCTCGCGCTTCTCGTTCTGGTATTCTACCAGGTTCTTGTCTTCGAGCAATGCGATGGATATTTCTTTCGGCTGGACATCAATGATTACTTCGCTATTCATTCTTAACTTGTTTAGTTTTAACGGAAAGGGTGCACTGACTCATCTTCAGATTGGTCAGTACACTCCTTTCATTTTTCTTATTTAGCAAGGTTTACTTGCTCTTGTGACGATTCTTGCGCAGTCTCTTCTTACGCTTGTGAGTTGCCATCTTGTGGCCCTTCTTTTTCTTTCCGTTTGGCATAATTGTATAATTTAAATGTTTATTGTTTATTTCATCTTTGCTATGAAGCTCTTTGCAGGCTTAAAAGCCGGATAGTCGTGTGCGTCAATCACTAAAGTGGTATTCTTGGAGATATTACGTGCGGTCTTCTTGGCACGGTGCTTTACGGTAAAGGTACCGAAGCCTCTCAAATATACGTTCTCTTTCTGAACTGCCATACTCTGGCGTATCTCTTCCATGAAAGCCTCCACTGTGGCTGCTACGTTTTTTTTTGCAAGACCTGTGTCCTCAACAATCTTGTTGATAATCTCTGCCTTAGTCATCTTTTTATGTCTTAATTTTTATATGTCTTGTATGTAATGTTTTGATTTCGGACTGCAAAGATACTGATTTCCAGTGGGAAACGAAAATTTATTTGCAACTTTTTTCTGAAAAGGGAAGATTTTTTCTCTCTTTATATATTATAATAGGTGAAAACTCATTTGAATTGTTGCAGTCGGGCAATGTATTTCCCGAGAATATCGAACTCGATATTGACGACGCTGCCTACTTTGATGTCGCAGAAATTGGTATGCTCGAAGGTGTAGGGAATGATGGCAACAGTGAAAGTGTTTGCTGTAGGGTTGCATACTGTCAGGGAGACACCGTTGACAGTCACGGAACCCTTGTCAACGGTGAAATAACCATTGCGTGCCATTTCTGGGTTGTCTTGGTACTCGAAAGTGAAATAAACGGATCCATTGGCATCTTCCTTGGCGATGCAATGTGCCGTCTCGTCCACATGTCCTTGTACAATATGTCCGTCCAACCGTCCGTTCATCAGCATCGAACGCTCTACGTTAACTTTATCACCGACTTGTAGCATTCCGAGGTTAGAACGCTCCAGTGTCTCCTTCATGGCAGTCACGGTGTAGGTTCCGTTCTCGATACGGACGACAGTAAGGCATACACCGTTGTGTGCCACGCTTTGGTCGATGCCCAGTTCATCTACGAACGAGCATTGTAACGTAAAATCAATATTGTCTCTGTCTTTCTTGATTGCAACAACAGTTGCGAACTCTTCTATGATTCCGGAAAACATAAATCTATTCTTTTCTTTCAATATTCAACAAAAAAAGAAGGGGCGCATCGAGGATGTGATGAAAACTCCTTTTTTATAAGATTCGAGCGCTCTTTACCTTTGTAATCCACTGGTTTTTCAACTTCCCATTAAGGATGTGGCCCGCCATTAGTAAAAGAAACTAACTCAGTTTTCAGTGTTCATTTGATGAGTATCCCGATCGAATCGATACGACCCCCTGTTCTTTCTGCTGCAAATATACGAAAAAAAACTCAAAGTCGTTTCGCCTTTAGTGACTTTTTTTCGGTAAATGGAATAAAAAATTGACTCCAGAATCTGTCTGGAGTCAATTGATTCTATCATAGTGTGCTGATTAGTAAGCGAAAAGAGGATAATCCTTCATCTTCTCATTCACGCGCTGACGAACGCTTGCAATGACTTGCTCGTTCTCAGGATCGTTGAGTACTTCCTCAATCCAAGCTGCAATCTGAACCATCAGGTCCTCCTTTGCGCCACGGGTGGTGATAGCAGGTGTACCCAGACGGATACCACTGGTCTGGAAAGCAGAGCGTGTATCGAACGGAACCATATTCTTGTTCACGGTGATGTCTGCGGCAACGAGAGCATTCTCAGCCACCTTGCCAGTCAGTTCAGGATACTTCGTACGCAGGTCTACCAACATAGAGTGGTTGTCGGTACCGCCGCTGACGATGCTGAAGCCGCGTTTTACCAGTTCTTCTGCCAGCACTTTTGCATTCTTCTGTACCTGTTTAGCCCACTCTTTGAATTCTGGCTGCAGTGCCTCGCCGAAGGCAACAGCCTTAGCAGCGATGACGTGTTCCAGTGGACCGCCCTGTTGTCCAGGGAAGACAGCAGAGTTAAGTAGCTGTGACATTTTCTTCACAACACCCTTTGGAGTGGTGTAGCCCCAAGGGTTATCGAAGTCCTTACCCAAGAGGATGATACCGCCACGGGGACCGCGCAGGGTCTTGTGCGTGGTAGATGTTACGATATGAGCATACTTCACAGGATTCTCCAACAAGCCTGCTGCGATGAGTCCTGCAGGATGTGCCATGTCAATCATCAGCAAAGCACCAACCTTGTCTGCGATTTCGCGCATACGTTTGTAGTCCCACTCACGACTATAGGCGCTGCCACCACCGATGATCAGTTTTGGCTTGTTCTCGATAGCCAGTTTCTCCATCTCGTCATAGTCTACACGACCCGTCTCCTTGTTCAGGTTATAGCCGACGGGCTTGTAGAGGATACCGCTGGTATTCACCAGAGAACCATGTGAGAGGTGCCCGCCGTGATCCAGATTCAGCCCCATGAAACAGTCGCCGGGTTTCAGTACTGCAAGCAGTACAGCGGCATTAGCCTGCGCACCGGAGTGAGGCTGTACGTTAGCATACTCTGCACCAAATAGTTTGCAGACGCGGTCGATAGCCAGTTGTTCTACCTCGTCCACCACCTGGCAGCCACCATAGTAGCGGTGACCGGGGTAACCCTCTGCGTACTTGTTGGTCAGGTAGCTGCCCATCGCTTCCATTACTTGATCGCTGACGAAGTTCTCAGACGCAATCAGTTCGATACCTTTCAGTTGGCGTTGATGCTCTTTCTCAATGAGCTCGAAAATCGTGTTGTCTCTTTCCATATTATATAAATTTTTAATTTTTATTTGCCATATACGTTATCCATTCATCGACAGCAGGAACTCTTCGTTAGAGTGAGTCTGCACCAGTCTGTCGCGTACAGTGTTCATTGCCTCGATAGGATTCATCTCTGCAATGAACTTACGGATGATCCACATGCGGTTGAGTGTCGTCTGGTCTTGCAGCAACTCATCACGACGAGTAGAGGAGAGTACGAGATTGACAGCAGGATAGACACGTTTGTTAGCAAGCATACGGTCAAGCTGCAACTCAGAGTTACCAGTACCCTTGAACTCCTCGAAGATCACCTCGTCCATCTTAGAACCTGTATCTGTCAGTGCTGTTGCGATGATTGTCAGTGAACCGCCGTTCTCGATATTACGGGCTGCACCGAAGAAACGTTTGGGCTTCTGCAGGGCATTGGCATCCACACCACCCGTCAATACCTTACCGGAGGCAGGTGCTACGGTGTTGTAGGCACGGGCAAGACGCGTGATAGAGTCGAGGAAGATAACGACATCATGACCGCACTCCACCATGCGTTTTGCCTTCTCCAACACAATACCTGCAATCTTCACATGACGGTCGGCAGGCTCGTCAAAAGTAGAAGCAATGACTTCTGCATTGACGGTACGTGCCATATCCGTGACCTCCTCAGGGCGTTCGTCGATGAGCAGCATCATGATATAAGCCTCGGGATGGTTGGCAGCGATGGCATTGGCGATATCTTTCATCAGGATAGTCTTACCTGTCTTCGGCTGTGCCACGATAAGAGCACGCTGTCCTTTACCAATCGGCGAGAAGAGGTCTACGATACGGACTGACGGATTCGTGGTGGCAGGGTCACCGCATAGGGTGAATTTCTCGTCTGGGAAGAGTGGGGTGAGGTGTTCGAAGCTTACACGGTCACGTACTTCCTGTGGCTGACGACCGTTGATGGTCTTCACGTCAGTCATGGCAAAGTATTTCTCGTTGTCGTGCGGAGGGCGTACTGTGCATGCCACCACGTCACCTGTCTTCAGACTGTATTTCTTGATTTGCTGAGGACTGACATAGATGTCATCGGGAGACGATAGGTAGTTATAGTCGCTGGAGCGCAGGAATCCATAGCCGTCCTGCAACAGTTCCAGCACACCGTTACCGTCGATGAGGTCGGCGAAGTCATATCTCTCGCTGACAAGATTGTTACGGTTTACGGTATAGTTGACCGTTGGTTCTTGCTGCATGGCAGCCGTCGTGTGCTGACTCATGGGGCGATCGAAGATGTCGAGTGTGGGAATTGCCTCTCCGTCCTCGATAGGCAGGTCAACGACAGTGATGAAGTCTGTTCCGTCACCAGGGTCGCCTTCCCATACAGCCTCACCGTCACTTCGATAGCCTACAGACTGAGGAACGGGAGCGACTAGGGGTTCTTCCATTTCAGGTGCCTCTGCAGGAACCTCCTCCTCCTGTACGGTGTCCTCCACGACAGGAACTTCGGCATCAGCTGTCTCCTGAGCGGCTTTTTCCGCAGCCTCACGCGCCGCGATTTCTTCCAGTTCCTTTTTCGACTTGCGTCCGCGCTTCTTAGGAGCAGGCTTCACTTCCTCTGCAGGTTCAGCAGCGGCTGCCGCTGTCTCTGCCAGTTCTTCCTGTTTCTTCGCTTCTGCGGCATCAGCCTCAGCAAAGAGGGAATCCAACGTGGGTTTCTTCTCCTTGACGGTCTTGCCAGCCTTCGTGTCTAAGTTTTCTCCGTCGGCACCATTGACGGTATATACTTTACTGTTATCTTTCTTGGTAATACGTGTGCGCTTGCGCTTGGTGGCTCCTCCATTGGCGGCAGTGTCTTCCGCAGCCTTGTCGAGGATTGCATAGATGACGGTTTCCAACTCGTCGTCTTGCGACACTTTCACACCGAGCTCACTGGCTATCTCCATCAACTGGGGGATATCCATTTGTTCTAATTCATTCTTCGTATACATACTAAAATCTGTATTCGTCTTTAAAATCTGACACTTAAATGATGGGGAAATGCTTCACGAAGGGAAGCACTTTTTGATTGAAAATGAGTCCGTCATATTAGGACTGCATTCTGAAAATCGACTGCAAAAGTACACATAATTATTTGAACTGCCAAATAATTTCGGGTATTTTTTTAGTTGTTTTATCCCCCTCTTCAGGTGCTCTCAAAGATAGCCGCCACCTATCCCTGAGATAGCCGCCGCCTAACGGGTCGATAGCCGCCACCTGTCGGGTCGTTTGCTCGGGGGTATCGGGTCGATAGGTGCCGCCTATCTTTTTAAGGCTTTTTTTATAACTCAATGCTCTCAATGCGGAGTCTTAAAAGACCAGCAGGGACACGGACTTCGACGACATCACCTACCTTCTTGTTGAGAAGGGCTTCGCCAATGGGAGACTTGACGGATATCTTCCCCTCACGGAGGTTTGCCTCGTGTGGACTGACGATGGTATAGGTCATACGGTTGTTGTTGCCCAGATTCGTCATCGCCACCTTGGTGAGCAAGCCAACAGCGTCTGCCCCGAGTCTCGACATGTCGATGACACGGGCATGCTCCAGTATTCTCTGCTTGAAACGGATACGTCCCAGCAGTCGTGACTGTTCACGCTTGGCGGCATGGTATTCGAAATTCTCACTGAGGTCACCCTTGTCGCGAGCCTCGGCAATGGCTTCACGAACCTGGGGCAGTTCAACGCTCTCCATATGACGGAGTTCGGCAACGAGCTTGTCGTAGCCTTCCTGTGACATATATTCCATGATGCTATGTATTCTGTATTTGGGGACAAAGTTACAAAATAATGAGAGAAACACAAAAAATATTTACTTTTGTTCTCACTTCATCGAAAAATTCGTACCTTTGCACCTATATATAATTAAATAAGGTATGGAATTTAAGGATTTAGTACAGATGCGCCGCTCGCACCGTAAGTTCACGGACGAGGAGATAGATGGCGAAGATGTGAGGATGATTCTCCGCGCAGGATTGATGTCACCGACCTCTAAGGGACAGCGCGCATGGCAGTTTGTGGTCGTTGACGACAAGATGGACATTGAGAAACTGTCTGATGCCAAGGACATGGGGGGACAGTTCCTGAAAGGTGCCCCCCTCGCCATCGTCATATTGGGCGATCCGATGCAGAACGACTGTTGGGTGGAGGACGGCTCTATCGCCGCCATCTCGATGCAGTATCAGGCTGAGGCATTGGGACTGGGCTCATGCTGGATACAGATGCGCGGACGCGGACTGAGTGACGGGACGAGTGCGGACACGGTGATACAGGGTGTCCTCGATATCCCGGAGAACCTGTCGTGTCTCTGTATTCTGGCTGTCGGACATAAGGCAGACGAGCGCAAACCCCAGAATGAGGAGAAACTGAAATGGGAGAACGTGCATCTGAATAAGTATTAAATGAAGATAGTATTGATAGGCAGGGGGCGGCTGGCAACGAATCTCGAGAGGGCGTTGCTGAAGGCTGGTCATGAAGTTGTGAGCATCAATAGTCGGACATTGGAGAACTTACCGATGGAGGCTGATGCTTACATCATTGCCGTCAAGGACTCTGCACTGAAGGAGGTGGCGACAGCCGCAACGAAGGACAGAGAGACACAGGTGTTCTTCCACACCGCTGGTTCGATGCCGCTGTCGACGTTTCAGGGGATGACACGTCACTATGGTGTCATCTATCCCATGCAGTCGTTCTCTAAGGAACGTCTTGTGGACTTTGAGGAGATACCGATATTTGTCGAAGCTTCTGACGAGAAGACAATGGTTGTAGCAAGACAACTGACTGGGAGTATTTCAGGACATGTCTATGAGTTGTCGAGCGACGACCGCCAGTACTTGCACCTTGCCGCTGTCTTTGCCTGTAATTTCGCCAATCACTGCTATGCGATGGCTGCGGAGATATTGGAACAGCATGGTATGAGCTTCGATATGATGCTGCCACTCATCGACGAGACGGCACGGAAGGTACATCAGCTGCATCCTCTGGACGCTCAGACGGGTCCTGCCGTCCGCTATGACGAGAACGTCATACGCCATCAGGCACAGTTATTACTTGATCATCCAGATATGAAAGACTTATATGAGCGGATGTCGCTCCATATACATAGAAAAGCAGAGCAACATGATTAACTACGATTTACAGAAGATACGTGCCATCATCTTTGACCTGGATGGTGTACTGAGTGCGGAGACGATCTCGCTGGCAGAGGATGGAACACCCCTGCGTACCGTGAATATCAAAGACGGCTATGCCATCCAGCTTGCGATGAAGATGGGACTGCGCATCGCCATCATCACTGGTTGTAGGATTGAGAGTGTACGCAAGCGTTATGAGGGATTGGGGATGGAGGATATCTACCTTGGTGCCGCTGTGAAGATCAAAATCTATGAGGAATTCCTTGCCAAATATGGCTTCACTGATGACGAGGTGATGTTTATGGGTGATGATGTACCGGACATAGAGATTCTGCATCGGGTGGGATGCCCCGTCTGTCCAAAGGATGCTTGCAATGAGGTGAAGGATATCTGTCTGTATGTCAGTGACAGTAAAGGAGGATATGGCTGTGGCAGGGATGTGATAGAACAGACTCTGAAGGCACAGGATAAATGGTTACAGGACGAAAGGGCTTTCGGATGGTGACAGCTCGATATCATATCATATTAGCCAGCAACTCACCACGACGGAAAGAACTGCTTGCAGGACTCGATATCCCCTTTGATGTCAGAGTGTTGGACGGAATCGATGAAAGTTATCCTGACACACTCCCGACGAAAGAGATAGCGGGCTTTATCTCGAAGAAAAAGGCAGATGCCTATCGCCAGACGATGAAGGATGATGAGCTAATCATCACGGCTGATACTATCGTCGTGTTAGGACAGGAGGTGATGGGGAAGCCCAGGGATGTGGAAGAGGCAAGGAGGATGCTCAGAGCACTCAGTGGTAAGACACATCAGGTTATCACGGGCGTATGTATCACCACGAAAGCCAGGCAGTCGGACTTCTCCGTAGAGACCGATGTGACCTTCAAGATACTTACTGACGAGGAAATCTGCTACTACATAGAACACTACCGTCCCTTTGACAAAGCTGGAGCATATGGTATTCAAGAGTGGATAGGACATATCGGCGTGACGGGCATGAAAGGCAGTTATTTCAATGTGATGGGACTACCCGTACAACGCATCTATGAAGCCTTAAAAGACTTCCTATAATATAAAGAATTGTTATTTTGTTGCAAAAAACGGCAAAAAAATTTGGTAGTTTTCTAAAATATGCCTATATTTGCATCGACAATAGTAATATTAATCTATATTTATCATTTTCCTCGGGGGGATTCCATCTGTGAAGACGGGTCCCTTTTTCTTTTTCTATTTCCTTCGTCGGAACTCAGAACAGGTGATGGCAGTGGCTATCGCTACATTCAGGCTCTCGGCACGCAAACCGTCAGTATGGAAGTCAGGAATCAACAAGCGCCTGGTAATATACTTGCGTACCTCTGAAGAAATACCGTTGCCTTCATTGCCCATGATGATGATACCCTCTGGAGTCAGTTCCTGCTCATAGATGTTCTCCCCGTCAAGTAATGTTCCATAGACAGGGCAGGAGTGAGGCAGTTGGCGGAAAAACTCTGGCAGGTCAGTATAGACCATCTTCACATGAGCAAGACTTCCCATCGTCGCCTGTACAACTTTGGGATTATATACATCGACGGTATCCAAGGAACAATAGATGGTGGAGATACCGAACCAGTCCGCAATGCGGATGATGGTGCCGAGGTTGCCAGGATCCTGTATGCCGTCGAGAGCGAGGGATAGTGTAAAGTTGATAGTTAATGGTTTAGAGTTGATAGGCTGAGGGATTTCGAAGACGGCAAGGACTTCCTGCGGGTGTTGCAGGAAACTGATCTTACGCAACTCCTCATCAGTGATGACTTCGGCACCGGGTCGTTCTGTTGTGGAGAACAGAAGACGAGCATGATAGCCTGCCTGCAACATGTCACTGACAACTTTAGGTCCTTCTGCTACAAAGAGTCCTTCACGCTTTCTGTTCTTCTTTAACTCCAAAGAACGTATAAGTTTGATATGATTCTTGCTCATCATTTTCTTGTATTTTGCTGCAAAGATAGAAAAAAATTCGTACCTTTGCAACAAAATGCGACTCAGATATATCTTCATGATGTTGGCAGGACTCTTGTTCTGTGCCTGTTCAGAGACGAAATATGTCCCTGAAGGGGAGTATTTGTTGAATCACGTGTATGTCAAGAGTGAACCTAAGACGAAAGGCGTGAATCCGTCAGAGTTGAAGTCGTATGTCCGCCAGCATGGTAATTCCCGATGGCTCTCTGCCATCAAGGTGCCTTTGGCTACGTATTCTTTGTCAGGACGTGATACTACAAAATGGATGAATCGCATTCTGAGGTCTGTCGGCGAGGCTCCTGTACTCTATGACTCCATAAGTACAAGACGATCGATGGAAGACTTGCAGGCACAGTTGGTGAATATGGGATTCCTACGGGCAAGCGTGGATGCGATGACAAGGTCGAAGAAAAAGAAAATGGATGTTACTTATTTGTTGCATCCTGGAGAACCCTACCATATTCGAAACGTCAGTTATGTGATACAAGACTACCTGATAGCAGACCTGTTGCAGTTGGATCAGCCTGATAGACGTGGACTGAAGAGCGGAATATTGTTTAACGTGGAGAATCTGGATGCGGAGCGTAAGCGTATCACCCGTCTATTGACGAATATGGGCTATTACCGTTTCAACAAGGAATATATTACCTATCTTGCAGATTCTGTGGCTGGCACGAAGGAGATAGACCTTGTTCTGGTGTTACGCAAGCAACGTGACAGTGAGGGAGTAGAGAAAGCTCATGAGCGATACAAGGTACGTGACATCCGCTATGCAAGTGGTGATCCGGAAGACACTACCATCCATCTGCGCCCTGGTGTCTTGAGAAAGAATACATTCGTCAGGAAACAGGACTATTACTCTTCTGACGACCTGCAGAATACGTACACGCATTTTGGAAGACTTGGTGCTGTCCGCTATACGAATATCTCCTGGCAAGAACTACCGGACTCTAACCAGCTTGACTGTCTGATACAGATTAGCACAAATAAACCGTCAACCATATCTTTCCAACCAGAAGGTACCAATACCGCAGGTGATTTGGGCGTGGCGGCATCGTTGACCTACCAGAACCGAAACTTATTCAAGGGGGCGGAGAATCTGAGTATTGAACTGCGTGGTGCTTACGAGGCTATTAAAGGACTGGAGGGCTACTCCAATCATAACTTTCAAGAATATAGTTTGGAGACAAAACTTTCTTTTCCGCGCTTTATCCTCCCGTTCATCTCTTCCAATATCCGTCGTCGTATCCTTGCTACCAGTGAAGTGTCGTTGTCGTATGACTTGCAAAACCGTCCAGAGTTCCACCGACGAGTGCTTTCTGCAGGATGGAGATACAAATGGAGCGACCCGAGGCACCATGACCGTTATCGCATAGATATGTTGGATCTCAACTATATCTCTATGCCTTGGATTAGTGAGACCTTCAAAAAAGAATACCTTGATGACACTAACAGCCGTAATGCAATCCTTCGTTATAATTACGAGAACCTCTTTATTATGAAATTCGGAGTCGGCTATATCTATAATAATGGTATTATAGCCATCAAAGCGAATGCAGAAACAGCAGGTAATCTGTTAGGGTTGGCATCTAAGATTTTCGGTTTTCATCGTAATGCAGATGGGAAATATACCTTTCTTGACATTGCCTATGCTCAATATGTGAGGTTTGATCTGGATGTGACGCGTAATATCATGTTCAGCTATAATAATCAGCTGGTATTCCATGCAGGACTAGGTGTTGCCTATCCCTATGGAAACAGTACAATCCTGCCTTTTGAGAAACGTTATTTCTCTGGAGGTGCCAATAGCGTGAGGGGATGGAGCGTCAGAAGCCTGGGACCAGGAAAATATGTCAGTCGTGACGGACGTATCGACTTCATCAACCAGACAGGTGACATGAAAATGGACTTTAATGTGGAATACCGTGCTCATCTGTTCTGGAAACTGGGCGCTGCCTTATTCGTGGATGCTGGTAATATATGGACGTTGCGCAATTATGATGATCAACCTGGAGGACAATTCAAACTCTCGGAGTTCTGGAATCAGTTGGCAGTAAGCTATGGCTTGGGGTTTCGCTTTAACTTCGACTATTTCATCCTACGTTTCGATATGGGTATGAAAGCTGTCAACCCAGCTTATGAGGAGGGAGATGAGCATTATCCGATAGCCCATCCGAAATTTAGTCGAGACTTTGCATTTCATTTCGCGGTAGGCCTTCCATTCTGACCAACCATTTCCCATTACGGTTAACTAATAATACTTGGAACTCAGCATTGTTAATCTGCTTACTCTCTTGTCCCATATTTCCTAGTTGTATATAATTGGAAACACGGATTCTTGCAGTGCACATGCTGTCTCCTGCCATTATATGACGGTCGATGATCTCTACATGGGTGTCCTTGTCCTGTTTTTTGATGAAGTCTACGTCTTGTTCTGTGATGTTTGAAGCGGCAAAATGAATCCATTTTCCACTTTCAGGAGTTATATACTCCATAGCGTCTTGATAATGGAAGTTGAAATAGGCATCTGCCCAGTTCTCCAAGGACTTGTCAACAGCATTCTCACTCTTTCCGTCAATGAGTTGACAACCCATTAACAGGAATACCAGAAATGACAGCAAGTAGTATTTCATAAGTTTAAATTATTTCAAAAAACATTGCAAAGATAATGAAAACTGCTAACTTTTTATTACTTTTGCACAAAATATTAACTAAAATGTTGAAATTTATATCCTTTGGAAGCGGCAGTAGCGGTAATTGCTATATGCTGATGACCCCGACGGATGCACTTTTGATAGATATCGGAGTAGGATTAAGAGGTCTGAAAAAAGACTTTAGGGATTATGGACTTAGTATGTCACAGGTACACCATGTGCTCGTTACACATGACCATGCAGATCATATTAAGTCGATAGGTTCTTTCAGTAATGATTATCAGGTCCCAGTCTACACGACGGCACGAGTACATGACGGTATCAACCACAACTATTGTGTACAGCAAAAGGTCGCTCCGGCACTGAGAAGATGTGTGGAGAAGGGAATCCCTGTCCAGATAGGTGATTTTCTGGTTACACCGTTTAGCGTCCCCCATGATAGTAGTGATAATGTTGGTTATCTGATAGAGGCGGAAGGGGTGTCTTTTTGTATTATTACTGATGCGGGCTATGTGACAGAGGAGATGAAATCTTATATCTCGAAAGCTAATTATTTGGTGATAGAGGCTAACCATGATGAGGAAATGGTACAGAACGGGCCCTATCCCCAGTTCCTGAAGGAACGCATCCTCTCACAGACAGGTCATCTGAGTAACCGTTCCTGTGGGCTCGCTTTGG
This sequence comes from uncultured Prevotellaceae bacterium, assembly GCA_902769805.1. Lineage (GTDB taxonomy): Bacteria > Bacteroidota > Bacteroidia > Bacteroidales > Bacteroidaceae > Prevotella. The sequence goes on along the minus strand of CACXQL010000002.1, from coordinate 126,689 downwards.
TAGAGAATATGACGGAACAATTGCGCTATGTGTGGTTGTGTCATCTCAGTGAAGAGAATAACCATCCGGAATTAGCACGTAAGACAGTTGAGAGTGTGCTTCGTGACTATGGAATTATAGTGGGTGTAGACTTGAAAATGGAGGTTCTGAAAAGGACAACGCCGACAGGTATCTATGAACTTGTGTGACTTTTTAATATTATTAAATATTATTTAGAGGGTTATTGTGAGGAGTTACACTTGGAATTGACAAATAGAGAATTATGGCAGAATCTATTGATATCCGTGAGTTGAATATCCGGATTGAGCAACAGAGTGGTTTCGTTACGAATCTGGTAACAGGTATGGACCAAGTGATTGTTGGACAAAAGCACTTGGTGGATTCATTGCTGATTGGTTTGCTCAGCGATGGTAATATCCTTTTGGAAGGTGTGCCAGGCTTGGCGAAGACCCTCGCTATCAAGACACTTGCCCAACTGATTGATGCATCATACAGTCGTATCCAGTTCACACCAGACCTTTTGCCGGCTGATGTAACGGGTACCATGATATACTCGCAGAAAGACGAGCGCTTTCAGGTTAAGCAAGGTCCTGTCTTTGCCAACTTCGTATTGGCGGATGAGATTAACCGTGCACCTGCGAAAGTACAGAGTGCCTTGTTAGAAGCCATGCAGGAGAAACAGGTAACGATAGGTAAAGAAACATTTGACCTGCCTTCACCTTTCTTGGTGATGGCGACTCAGAATCCTATAGAACAGGAAGGTACCTATCCATTGCCAGAGGCGCAGATGGACCGTTTTATGCTGAAAGTGGTTATTGACTATCCGACACTGGAGGAGGAGAAACGTATCATCCGTGAAAATATCGCAGGTGCCTTGCCAGAAGTGAAGCCTGTAACGACAGCACAGGAGATTTTGAATGCCCGTGCAGTCGTTCGTGAGGTCTATATCGACGAGAAGATAGAACAGTATATCGCTGATATCGTCTTTGCGACACGTTATCCCGACCGTTATGGATTGAAGGATATGAAGGATATGATCTCCTTTGGTGGTAGTCCTCGTGCTTCTATCAATCTTGCCAAAGCAGCTCGTGCCTATGCGTTCATCAAGCGTCGCGGCTATGTCGTTCCTGAGGATGTTCGTGCCGTTGCCCATGATGTATTGCGTCATCGTATCGGATTGACCTATGAGGCAGAGGCAAGTAATACAACCAGCGAGGAGATCGTCTCAAAGATTATCAATAAGGTAGAAGTTCCTTGATGGAGACATCTGAGATTTTAAAGAAAGTAAGGAAGATAGAGATTAAGGCACGCGGACTGAGTGCCAATGTCTTTGCCGGGCAATACCATTCTGCCTTTAAGGGGCGTGGTATGGCTTTCAGCGAGGTACGCGAATATGAATATGGTGATGATGTGCGTGACATCGACTGGAATGTGACGGCACGTTTCCATCGTCCTTATGTGAAGGTTTTTGAAGAGGAGCGTGAATTGACCGTGATGCTGTTGATTGATGTCAGTGGCTCATTGGATTTTGGTACGCAACGGCAGATGAAGCGTGATATGGTCACGGAGATTGCTGCCACCATAGCTTTCAGTGCTATCCAGAATAATGATAAGATAGGTGTGGTGTTCTTCTCTGACCATATTGAGAAATATATTCCTCCCAAGAAAGGTCGTAAGCACATCCTATATATCATCAGAGAACTGTTGGACTTCAAACCTGAGAGTAAACGGACTGATGTCAAACAGGCATTGGAGTTCCTGACAAGTGTGGCAAAACGTCGTTGTACGGCTTTTGTCCTCAGTGACTTCTATGTACAACAGGATTTCCTGCAACCTTTGCAGATATGTGCCAAAGAGTTGCCGAATGTAGGATTGATGCGTGTAGTGGATGCTGAGACAGGTTTTGAACAGTATATTGACACAAGTAGCAGAAAACTCCGTCAGGCACACGAGCACTATTGGATGAATCGTCAGCAGCAACTCCGGGAGACCATGAATAAGAGTAATGTGGATATGATCAGTATTGCGACGAACGAAGACTTTGTGAAGCATTTGCTGATGCTATTTAAACAACGAAGTTAATGAAACGGATACTGGTATTGTTCGGCTTGATATGCACTGTGGTCACAATGACAGCACAGGTAGGGGTAGAGGCAAAAATAGACTCTATCCAGATGTTGATTGGCCAACAGGTGCATGTCACGGTGACGGCTACAACACCTTCCAATGCCAAGGTGGTCTTTCCTTCCTTTAAGTCTCGTGATACATTAGTTGCGGGTGTAGAGGTACTGAACATCAGTAAAGAACAAAAGGAGGAGTTGGAACAAGGACAGCAGCAAATATCACGTGTCTATACGCTCACATCCTTTGATGGCAAACTCTATTACCTGCCACCTTTCCAAGTGAAGGTCGACGGAAAAATGTATCAAAGCAAGAGTCTTGCGCTGAAAGTATTGGAGGTCGAGGTGGACACTATGAAACTCAATCAGTATTTCGGACCGAAGGATGTTCAAGATAATCCTTTCCTGTGGAGCGACTGGTCTACGGCATTCTGGTTAAGTGTCCTGATGTTGGTGTTGCTGGGTGTTGCCTATTATCTGTATCTACGTCTGCGTGACAATAAACCACTTATCAAGAGCTTTAAATTCGTCCGGCGACTGCTACCACATCAGAAAGCCATGAAGGAGATAGAGAAGATTAAGGCTGATAAGATGGTGTCCTCGGAGAATCAGAAGGAATACTATACCAAACTGACGGACACGTTGCGTCGATATATCGAGGAACGTTATAAGTTCTCTGCCATGGAGATGACGAGTTCTGAGATTATCGAACGATTGACACAAGATGGTGATCAGAAGTCTTTGGATGAGTTGCGTGAACTCTTCTCAACAGCAGACTTGGTGAAATTTGCCAAATACTCGACTCTGATTAACGAGAATGATAAGAATCTTGTGAGTGCTATTGAGTTTATCAATCAGACCAAACAAGAATTGCAGGTTGTGGAGGAAGAGAAGCCACAACTCTCAGAGGCAGATCAGCGTACCCTGAAAAATCGTCGTATGTTGAAATGGGCTATTGGCAGTCTCATTATCATCAGTATGGCTCTTTTCGGTTTCGTTATATACAGACTGATGATGTTGACAGGAGTCATGTAATTAAAAGAAGAAAGAAAAATGGAATTTGCGAATAAAGAATACCTGTTCCTTCTGTTTCTGCTGATACCTTATATTATATGGTATCTGATGTACAGGAAGAAGACAGAACCGACGATGCGCATGAGCGATACGAAAGCTTACCGTTTTGCTCCGCGTAGTTGGAAGGTGACGCTGATGCCATTACAGTTGATATTACGTATTGTGGTTTTTGTTTTGCTGATTATCATACTGGCTCGTCCGCAGACCCGCAATTCATGGAATAACAAGTCGGTAGAGGGTATTGACATCATGTTGGCAATGGATATCTCGGGTTCGATGTTGGCAGAAGACTTACGACCGAATCGTATAGAGGCCGCCAAGGAAGTTGCCGCAGAGTTTATTGCAGGTCGTCCTAACGACAATATCGGATTGACAATCTTTGCAGGTGAAGCTTTTACACAGTGCCCGATGACTACCGATCATGCGTCGTTATTGAATCTGCTACAGGGAGTCCGAACAGATATGGCGACTAGGGGATTGATAGAAGACGGAACAGCAATAGGTATGGGACTTGCCAATGCGGTGAGCCGCTTAAAGGATTCAAAGGCAAAAAGCAAGGTCGTCATCCTGTTGACTGACGGTAGTAATAACCGTGGCGATATTTCTCCAATGACATCTGCCGAGATTGCTAAGAGTCTGGGTATCCGTGTCTATACGATTGGAGTGGGAACCAATAAAGTAGCTCCTTATCCGATGATTGTTGCAGGAGGAGTTCAGTATGTGAATATCCCTGTGGAGATTGACAGTAAGACATTGAGTGAGATTGCTGCTGCCACAGATGGTGATTTCTATCGTGCGACGAATAACCGTGAGTTGCAGAATATCTATAAGGAGATCGACAAGTTGGAGAAGTCTAAGCTGAGTGTCAAGACCTATAGTAAGAAGTATGACGCTTATCAACCCTTTGCGATGGTGGCAATCCTGCTACTATTGTTGGAAATTCTCCTGAGAATAACCGTATTTAGAAAGTTACCGTAAGAAGTTATGTTTCGATTTGAAGACCCTATATATCTCTATGCGCTGGTGCTGATACCTGTATTGGCATTGATTCGTTGGTGGATGGTTATCCGTCAGCGCAGGCAACTTCGTCGCTTTGGTGATATAGAACTGGTGCGCCAGCTGATGCCTGACGTTTCTCGCTTTCGTCCGTTGGTGAAATTCTGTCTGTTACTGACAGCCCTTGCCTTATTGATAGTCATGTTGGCTCGTCCGCAAATGGGAACGAAGATTACGCATGAGAAACGGACAGGTATAGAGACCATTATTGCTTTGGATATCAGTAACTCGATGCTCGCAGAGGATGTGACACCGAGTCGTCTGGATCGTGCGAAGATGATGGTTGAGAACTTGGTGGATCATTTTACCAATGACAAGATTGGTCTGATAGTCTTTGCAGGAGATGCATTTGTTCAGTTGCCGATTACCAGCGATTTTGTGTCTGCAAAGATGTTCCTGAGCAGTATCGAGCCGTCTATGATAGAGACGCAGGGTACGGATATTGCAGCAGCTGTGAATATGGCAACCCATAGTTTTACACAGGAAGAAGGAGTAGGGAAGGCTATCATTGTGATTACAGATGGTGAAGATCATGAAGGTGGTGCTTTGGAAGCAGCCCAGGAAGCTAAGGAGAAAGGCATGCGTGTCTATGTCCTTGGTATCGGTTCTGCCAAAGGTGCCCCCATACCTATTCCAGGAACGGGTGATTATATGAAAGACAATACAGGAGAGACGGTGATGTCAGCCCTGAATGAAGGGATGTGTAAACAGGTCGCTGAGGCTGGTGGCGGAGCCTATATCCATGTTGAGAACAACAGTCATGCGCAGGAACAGTTGAATACTGAATTGGATAAATTGGCAAAGAAAGAGATTTCCAGTACGATATATAGCGATTATGACGAACAGTTTCAGGCTGTCGGTATCTTAGTGTTGATATTATTGATAGCAGAAATCTGTTTGTTGGAGATAAAGAACCCACACCTCAAGAACCTTCATCTGTTTGGACGCAAGAAAGTCGTTACCATATTCTTGTTATTGATGGCGTTGTCAGTACAGGCACAAAGTGATCGCGACTATATCAGTCTTGGAAATAAACAATACCGCGCAGGTAAGTATGCTGATGCAGAGGTAAACTATCGCAAGGCGATGGAGAAGAATGCGCGTAATCCGCAGGCATACTATAATCTGGGTAATGCCTTGTTGGCACAAAAGAAAGATTCTGCTGCCATTGAACAATATCAGGCTGCTGTTAAGATAGAGACGAATGCCAGACGTAAGGCATGGACCTATCATAACATCGGTGTTATCTGTCAAGGACATCAGATGTATGGGGAGGCGATAGATGCCTATAAGGAGGCGTTGCGTAACAATCCCTATGATGATGAGACACGTTATAACCTGGAAGTCTGCAAGCATCAGCAGAAGAAACAACAGCAGAACCAGCAGAATCAACAGCAACAGAACAAGAATCAGAAAGATAATAAAGACAAGAATAAAGACCAGGACAAGAAGGACCAGGATAAGAAAGATGACCAGCAGAAGCAGGACAAACAGCAACAGCAGCAAAAGCCTCAGATGAGTAAGGAGAATGCGGAGCAGTTGTTGAATGCTGCCATGCAAGAGGAGAAGAATACGCAGCAGCGTATCAAGAAAGCCCAGCATCAGAAACAGTCCCGCAAGTTGCAGAAGAACTGGTAAAAGGAAAATGATAAAATGTAAAAATGATAAAATGTAAAAATGTAGAAATATAAAATGAAGAAACAGTTGATTTTAATTATTTCATTATTTAATTTTTACATTGCGACTATGGTCGCCCAGCAGATTACGGGACGTGCTCCATCGCATGTGGCAGTAGGCGAGCAGTTCCGTCTTTCCTATACGGTGAATACTGATGATGTCAGTGGTTTCCGTGCAGGTAATATCCCTGATGCCTTTGAGGTACTGATGGGTCCCAGCACTTCCACGCAGTCCAGTTACCAGATGGTGAATGGTCATACCTCCAGTTCGTCATCAGTCACCTATACTTATATTCTCTCTGCCACCAAGAACGGTTCTTTTACTATTCCTGCAGCCCATGCTACAGTTAATGGTAAGACAGTGCATTCCAATGAGTTACACGTCAAGGTTTCAGGGACGGCTCAACAAGGAAACAGCAATGCTGGTGGACAGCGTTCGCAAGGAAACAGTCAGATGCGTGCTGCTGGCAGTCATATCTCTGGTAGTGACTTGTTTATTAAGGTAAGTGCCAATAAGAGTCATGTGCATGAGCAAGAACCGATATTATTGACATACAAGGTATACACTCTTGTTGATTTGACCTCTCTGAATGGTAAGATGCCAGACCTGAAGAGTTTCTATACCCGAGAGGTTCCGTTGCCACAACAGAAGAGTTTCAAGGTTGAGTCGCTGAATGGTCGTCCTTACCGTACTGTTACATGGCAGCAGTATGTGATGTTCCCACAGACAACAGGTAAGTTGGAGATTCCCAGTATCACTTACGAAGGCATGGTAGTGTTGCAAAATCGTAATGTCGATCCTTTTGAGGCTTTCTTTAACGGCGGCTCTGGTTATGTGGAGGTGAAGAAGGAAATCACGGCTCCGGGAATAACAATCACTGTTGATCCGTTGCCAGCTCATCCTGCAGGATTCTCTGGTGGAGTAGGCTCCTTCAGTCTTACTGCTCAACTTGACAAGAAGGACGTGAAAGCTAACGACCCTGTTACCTTACGTGTCATTGTGAGTGGAACGGGTAATCTGAAACTCATCAAACAACCTGTTCTCAACCTTCCGAAGGACTTCGATCAGTACGATGCCAAGATTACAGACAAGACGAAACTCACTACCAATGGCATAGAGGGCAGTATGGTCTACGATATTCTCATGGTGCCTCGTCATCAGGGGAAATATGAGGTGCCTCCTGTGGAGTTCACTTATTTCGATACACAGACGAACAGTTACAAGACCCTGCGTTCCCAGTCCTTCATGCTTGATGTGGCGAAAGGCGATGGCTCGTCAAGTGTCACAGCCTATACAGGGGAGGAAGTGAAACAGTTGAATAAGGATATCCGTTACATCAAGACCGAGAATACTCCTTTGCGTGCAGTCGGGGACTATTTCTTCGGTTCGGTATTCTATTGGGTATCTCTTGCAGTGTTACTTGCCGTATTCATCTCCCTGTTTATCATCTTCCGCCATCGTGCCATAGAGAATGCGAATATTGGAAAGATGCGCGGCAAGCGCGCTAATAAGGTGGCTGTCCGTCGCCTGCGTGTTGCCGACAAATTGCTCAAGGCTGGCAAGCAGAATGAGTTTTATGATGAGGTTCTTCGTGCCTTGTGGGGATATGTGGGTGATAAGCTGGATATGCCTGTCACGCAGCTTTCTCGCGAAAATATCAGTCAGCGATTGACGGAACGTGGTGTTGATAATGAGACTGTTACTCAGTTTATCGGTGCCCTTGACGAGTGTGAGTATGCCCGTTATGCACCAGGTGATGCCAGTGGTAATATGAACAAGGTATATGATGCCGCTATTCAAGCGATTATGAAGATTGAAGACTTCATGAAAAGTAAAAAGGTAAAAAAGTAAAACAAGAGAATGATGAATAATATATCACGAAAGATGGTGCTAAGGTGGGTAAAATGGTTTTTACCTCTTTACCTCTTTACCTTTTTACCTTTAGCCTCTTATGCCATTACCAAGGCACAGGCTGACAGTGCTTATGTCCGTGAGAACTACCAACAGGCAATTGCCGATTATGAGGCTTTGTTGAAGCAAGGTGTGAGTGCCGACCTGTATTATAATCTGGGTAATGCCTATTATCGGACAGATAATATTACGAAGGCAGTCTTGAATTATGAACGTGCCTTGTTGCTCTCTCCTGGAGATGATGATATCCGTTTCAACTTGCAGATGGCTCGCTCGAAGACCATTGATAAGATTACCCCAGAGTCGGAGATGTTCTTTGTCACATGGTATCATTCACTGGTCAACCTCATGAGTGTGGACGCATGGGCGCGTCTTGCCTTGATAGCTCTTGCTATTGCCATCGTCCTTGCCCTTGCCTATCTGTTCTCTGAGCGTATGTGGCTGCGTAAGGTAGGCTTTTTCGGAGCCTTGTTCTTATTGCTTGTCTTCCTGTCAAGTAATCTTTTTGCTTTCCAGCAAAAGCATAAGCTGACTCATCGTACAGGTGCCATCATCATCTCTCCGTCTGCCACCATCAAGAGCACTCCGTCAAAGAACGGAACAGACCTCTTTATACTCCATGAGAGTACGAAGGTAACGGTCACCGACAACTCTATGAAGGGATGGAATGAGATTCGTGTTGATGACGGCAAGGAAGGCTGGGTGGAGACTAAACATTTGGAAATCATCTGAATAAATGAAGTAATATAATGGAAGAGATAATACAGTTTGACAAAGAACTGCTGCTGATGGTAAATGGCAGCGACTCGCTTTTCATGGACTACCTCATTCTGACGTTGACCAACGCAAAGACGTGGATACCCCTTTACATAGGACTTTTCTATGTCGTGCTGAAGTCAAATAAGAATATCCGTGAGATTGGATTGATTCTTGCCGCAGCAGGATTGTGCTATCTGTTGGCTGGAGCCGTTGATGATGGTATCGTCAAACCGCTTGTGGCTCGTTGGCGACCTACGCACGATCCAGAGATAGGGTCTTTGGTGGATGTTGTCAATGGCTATCGTGGTGGAAAATATGGTTTCTTCTCTGCCCATGCTGCCAACACCTTCAGCATCGCCATCTTCTTCTCCTTGCTCATGCGACAGCGGATGCTCACCTTCTTCCTGGTGGGGTACTCGTTGATTAACTGCTATACCCGTCTTTATCTGGGTGTCCACTATCCTGGTGATATCACCGTCGGACTCCTTTGGGGCGGCTTCGTAGGTTGGTTGGTCTATAAACTCTATTGTCGTGTCACCATTCCTGCCAAGTATGACATCCGACACTGTTATGTGCCCATTCTTATTCTCGGATTCACCCTCCTGACAGCTGTTGTCATGGCATTCTTCGAAATCCATCTGTAACTTTTTTATTTCATATTGAGACAAGGAAAAAGTTAGGTGCCGCCTATTTAAAGGAAAGCCTCTTTAGGGGGTATCCCAAGCCTTGGTACAACTTGTACCAAGCATCCGGAACAACTGTACCAAGCATCCGGAACAACAGTCCCAGATATCCGGACAAGTGATAGAAGGCATTCCTTTATTTGAGCCGTCAAAAATCCAGGCATATTGACTTCGTCATCGCTTGCTCAAAATTTCTATTGAAATCCTTGCGACTTTCAGATTTATTCCCTATATTTGCAAATAATAATTAGAAATCTGAATCATAATGACTACTCCTGCTTTGTTTAAAGAATACATCTGGCTCATTAATACCATTTACAAAGCCAAGGCAATATCACTCAACGACATTAATGAGCGATGGGTTGAGACAGAAATGAGTGGAGGAGTGGAAATGGCTCGCAGCACTTTCAACCGTCATAAAGATGCTATTGAGGATATCTTCGGTATTTATATTGACTGCGATCGCAAGAACGGATATAAGTATTTTATAGGAAATGACTATGTGCTCCATGAGGAAAGTATTCAGAACTGGATGCTTTCAACGCTTTCCGTGAATAATGTCATCAGTGAGAGCCTGTCCTTACAGAATCGTATTCTATTAGAGTCGATACCTTCTTCTGACGACTATCTGGAAGAGACGATTGAGGCAATGAAGAAGAAAAGGCTCATCAGTATCGTCTATCAAAAATACAGCAGTGCCGAATCGAAACAGTTCTCTATCGCTCCTTATTGCATCAAGCTCTACCATCGTCGTTGGTATGTCTTAGGACGCTTTGATAGTGGTAACTTTGCAGTATTCTCCTTTGACCGCATTCAAGAACTGACAATATTAGACGACACTTTTGAGATAGACGAGGATTTCAGTGCAGAAAAGTTCTTTAGCGATTGTTTTGGGGTTGTACATGGCGAAGATATTCCTGTACAGAGGATTGTGATACGTGCTTACGGAACTGAGCGTAACTATCTACGTGACCTTCCGATGCATCATAGTCAAGAGGAGATCCGACAAGACAAAGACTCGTCAGACTTTTCCTATTATCTTCGTCCCACTCTTGATTTCTGTGGGCAGATTCTTTCTCGTGGCAGTCGTCTGAAAGTATTAGAGCCTCAATCCCTTTCCGAACAGATACACCAGATGCTCCTTGCTGCTGCAAGGAATTACGAATAACTTATCATTTTTCTTTTCCCATGTCCCATGATTTGGGACAAGATATACTTATCTTTGCAGTAGAAAAAGGAACCTGTATAATAAAAAAAGTTGAACATAAAAAGTAGACTCAAACTTTGTTAGTCTATTAAAAATGTGTATCTTTGCAGGGTCAATTTATTCAAAAAGAAACAATGAAGATAGAGAAACAGCGTGCAGCCAGTGCTGCTGAGTTTGCAGAACGATGGAAAGGGAGAGGCTATGAGAAAGGCGACTCACAACTTTTCTGGACAGAACTGTTGACGGAGGTTTTCGGCATAGAGAACCCTTCGCAGTTTATCCGCTATGAAGAACAAGTAAAGGTAGATAAGACGAATTTCATAGACGGACATATCCCTTCCACTCGTGTACTGATAGAGCAGAAAGGCATTGACAAGGATTTACGTAAAGGTAGTGTTCAGAGCGACGGCTCTGTATTGAATCCTTATCAGCAGGCTAAACGCTATGTGGCAAACATGCCATTGAGTGAGCATCCGCGCTGGATAGTTACTTGTAATTTCAAGGAGTTTCTGGTCTATGACATGGAGCAGCCTAATGGTAAACCAGAACAGATTTTGTTGGAGAACTTAGGCAAGGAATATTATCGCTTGCAGTTCTTGGTAGATGCTAAGAGCGAACACCTCTCGAAAGAGATGGAAGTCTCGATGCAAGCCAGTGAGATTGTCGGCAAGATATACGAGGCTCTGTTAAAGCAATATGATGACAACTCCCCTGAGGCACTTCGTTGGCTGAATATTCTTTGTGTCCGCATTGTGTTCTGTCTCTATGCCGAGGATGCAGAAATCTTCTTGCACGACCAGTTCCACGACTATCTTTCCCGTTATGAGGCAGACGATTTACGCAGTGCCTTGATTCGTCTCTTTGATGTGTTGAAAACACCACAAGAGCAGCGCAGTAAATATCTGAAGGACGACCTAAAGGCTTTCCCATATACCAATGGTGGACTATTCGAGGAAGAGATAGAGATTCCTCAGTTTACAGAAGAATTGAAACAGACACTTCTAAAGAATGCCTCGCTAGACTTCGACTGGTCAGAAATATCGCCTACCATCTTTGGTGCCATGTTTGAATCGACACTGAACCCTGAGACACGTCGCAGTGGTGGTATGCACTATACGTCTATCGAGAATATCCACAAAGTGATAGACCCGTTGTTCTTGAACGACCTGCGCAGCGAACTCGATAGCATCTTGGAGGAAAAGGTAGAACGTCAGCGTCAGAAGAAACTCGATGCCTACCAAGACAGACTGGCGAGTCTTACTTTCCTCGACCCTGCTTGTGGTTCTGGAAACTTCCTCACTGAAACGTATCTTTCATTGCGTCGCTTGGAAAACGAGGTCATCCGCGAGCGATATCATGGACAGACGATGATGGGTGAATTCCTGAACCCCATCAAGGTCAGCATTCAGCAGTTCTATGGTATCGAGATTAATGACTTTGCTGTTACTGTCGCCACTACTGCCCTTTGGATCAGTGAGGCACAGATGTTGGCAGAGACGGAGCGTATCATCCATCAAGATATTGAGTTCCTGCCTTTGAAGAGTTATACCAATATCCGAGAAGGCAATGCATTGAGAATGGATTGGGACGTGATTGAAACTCCATCAGACATTCCAACTATCCATGCAAATAATGTCCACTTGATTATTGAACCCAAATCCCTGATAGCAAGTGAACCTGCTGTTGAATACAATGAAATCAATGTCATAACTCATCGATTGGATAGTGATATTAAACCAGAAAAATTACGCTATCAAGTTAATTATGACTATATTTTCGGTAATCCTCCGTTTGTAGGGTATGCTTATCAAACAAAAGAGCAGAAAGGCGATCTTAAGAACACCATGAGCGACTTTGGCAGTAATATCGATTACGTAGCCGGCTGGTACTACAAAGCCTCCCAACTCATTCAGCATACAAATACAAAATGTGCATTGGTGTCAACGAATTCCATTACACAAGGAGAACAGGTGACTGCGATATGGAAACCCATGTTTGAGAAATTTGACATTCACTTTGATTTTGCTTATCGTACGTTCCGTTGGGATAGCGAGGCAAGTCTAAAGGCTCATGTCCATTGTGTGATTATAGGTTTCAGTGCCTGTGACAGTCAAAAAGAAAAAGTAATTTATCTGAATGATAATCAAAAAATAAGCGCCGATAATATTAATGGCTATTTATTGGACGCTCCTAATGTGTTTATAGAGAAAAAACCGAAACCTTTATGTGAAGTTCCACTTATGATTAGAGGAAGTTCACCCATTGATGATGGTAATCTGCTTTTAACAAATGAAGAGAAAAAGGATTATCTTCAAAAAGAACCCAAGGGAGAAAAGTTCCTAAGACCATTTATGATGGGTAAGGATTTTATAGATAGAAAACCACGCTGGTGCTTCTGGCTTGTAGGAGCAGATCCTTCAGAACTCAAAGCATGTTCTACCTTGTTGAAATGTATAGAGGCTGTTCGTGAATTCAGATTGAAGAGTGCAAAAGCGGCAACTGTACAAAGTGCAACAACACCAACACTCTTTGGAGAAATGCGTCCATGTGAAGGTGATTATGTAGCCATTCCAAAGGTTACCTCCGAGAATAGACGCTATGTTCCTATTGATTATCTGAAGGCAGAAGTTATAGCAGGAGACAAACTATTCCAAATGCCAGATGCCTCTTTATATCATTTTGGTGTTTTGACATCTAATGTACATATGGCTTGGATGAGGGCAGTTTGCGGTAGACTAAAGAGCGATTATAGTTATTCTAACACCATCGTTTACAACAACTTCCCTTGGCCTACACCTACTGAGGCACAAAAGACAAAGATAGAGCAGACTGCACAAGCCATTCTCGATGCAAGGGCTAAATATCCAGATAGTTCGCTTGCTGACCTCTACGACGAATTGACAATGCCTGCGGAACTTCGTAAAGCCCATAAGGATAATGACCGAGCTGTTATGCAGGCATATGGTTTCAGTTCTAAGATAACAGAAGACCAAGAGTCTTTGATTGTTGCAGAACTATTCAAGCGTTATCAAGAACTTACGAAATAGTTGGAATTCCAATCGTGTACGACTAATAAGGTTTATGCTTGTTGGATTTTCTATCCTGTCTTTACATAAGAACTTGTTTATGATTTCTAAGGTCTTGTTTTGAACGCTTTATTAAAATGTGAAAATATTACTGCGATATCTCCCATGTAAGGAAAATCCTTTTCGCCTTGTCAGACACATCGTAAGGATCTTTCCCGTAGACTGTCCTTGACTCGCCCGTCTTGAGGTTCCTGATACGAAGGGCATAGTGATTCCGTTTCGTCTTAAATGCCTCTTCTACGATAAACTTACCTTCAACATCGGATACGCTGTGGCGAAAGGAATTCCATCCTACAGGCTCACCCTGTATGGAAGTCTCTTGCGGTCTTTTCCTGACAATCAGGAAAACCACAATCCATATAATGGGAAGAAGGACAAGTATTTCCATAATTCTAATGATTTAAATTGCAAATGTATCGTGTAATCCTTTCTCGTGAAAATACACAGGACTATTTCCCCCTAGTACAAAAGGCGACGGTAATCCATGCAAGGATAATGATAAACAGCCATTCCATGTCTTTTTCCTTTATACTTCTAATCTTCGTTCTTTCTTTTTAGGTTTCTTTCTTTACTGCAAAGATAAGTGTTTGTTGTCCCAAATCATGGGACATGGAGAAGAAAAATGATAAACTAAAAAGATCTAAGTAATATGAACGAAAAACAGAATAAGGAAATATATCAGGGCCTGAATAAATTATATGCCAATGTAAGTGAGATTCTTGCCAATGTCAGGAAACGGGCTTATTGTTCAGCAGATTGTAGAACATGAGCAGCATGGTGAAGCAAGGGCTGACTACGGAAAGGGTTTACTGAAGGAGTTGGCAACGAGGTTGACAACAGACTTATATTGCTCACGATGTGTAGATAATAACCTACCTTTCAAAATATTACTTTGATAAAAAATCGGGCAAAGACTTTGTGCTTTGCCTGTTTTTTTGTACCTTCGCAACGTTATTCGCTTTTTATGGAGACAAAAGAGACGAAACATATACGAATCAGTGACTATAACTATCCCTTGCCTGACGAGAGGATTGCTAAATATCCTGTGGCGGAGCGTGATCACTCGAAGCTTCTTATATATAATAAAGGTGTAGTAGGAGAGGATGTCTTCTACAACATCCCTAACTATCTTCCCTCGAATGCTCTCATGGTGTTCAACAACACGAAGGTGATACAGGCACGTCTGCATTTCCGTAAGGAATCTGGTGCTTTGATAGAAATATTCCTTCTAGAACCTTTTGAACCTGCCGACTATGAGCAGATGTTCCAGACACGTGGACATTGCTCGTGGCTCTGTTTAATAGGCAACCTGAAGAAATGGAAAGAGGGAACGCTGGTGAGGAAGGTAGGAGTCGGGAGTCAGGAGGTCGAGGTAAGAGCTACTCGTCGTGGAGAGCATGGTACCAGTCAGTGGATTGACTTTGAATGGTCAAAGGTCGAAAGTCAAAGTTCAAAGGACGAAGGTTCGTGTCCAATAACTTTTGCCGACATCATTGATGCGATGGGTGAACTGCCTATTCCTCCCTATCTGAATCGTGAGACACAGGAGAGTGACAAGACAACCTATCAGACCGTCTATTCAAAGATTAAAGGTAGTGTGGCGGCTCCGACGGCAGGACTACACTTTACGGAGAAAGTGCTTGCGGATATCGATGCCCACGGCATTGAGCGCGAGGAACTGACCCTGCATGTAGGAGCAGGTACGTTCCGTCCCGTGAAGAGTGATACCATCGGAGAGCACCCTATGCATACTGAGTATATCGCCGTACGCCGTCATACCATCGAGCGGCTTATTGCCCATGATGGTGAAGCCATCGCTGTCGGTACCACCAGTGTACGTACTTTAGAGAGTCTCTACTATATGGGACTGAAGGTGATGGCGAATCCCAATCTGACAGAGGAGCAGTTACATGTCAACCAATGGGAACCGTATGAAGGGTTAAAGTTGAAAGTTGATAGTTTTGAGTTGAAAGCTAAAGACGTGCTACAGGCACTGCTTGACTGGATGGACCGTCACGAGTTGACGATATTGCATTCCTCGACACAGATTATCATAGCCCCAGGCTATGACTATAAGATAGTGAAGATACTGATTACCAACTTCCACCAGCCACAAAGTACACTGCTGTTATTGGTGAGTGCCTTTGTCAAAGGCGACTGGCGGCGCATCTACGATTACGCCCTGTCTCATGATTTCCGCTTCCTGAGCTATGGCGACTCTTCACTTCTCATTCCATAATTCTGAACGACATAACAAAAGAACGAAAATAATAAGATATGAAACATGGACTGATTACCGTTGCAGCAGCCGTACCTGCCGTAAAAGTTGCCGATGTTGAGTACAACGTGCTTGAGATTGAGAAACTGATAGCCAATGCTGAAGGACAGGGTGTTGAACTGATTTGTTTTCCGGAACTTGCCATAACAGGGTATAGTTGCCAGGACTTGTTTAAGGGACAACTGTTGCTGTCAAAGGCAGAGGAGGGCTTGATAACACTTCTTGACTTCACGAGAAAACTGAATATTATATGTGTGGTGGGTATGCCTGTGCAGGCAGAAGGACTGCTTCTCAATTGTGCTGCCGTCATACAGAGTGGAAACCTTTTAGGACTTGTTCCCAAGACTTACTTGCCTAACTATAACGAGTTCTATGAGAAACGGTGGTTCGCGTCGTCACAAGACCTGAATCCCACTGAGATATATCTGGCAGGCAATCCTGTATCCTTGTCTGACGAACCGAAGGTGTTCCAAACGACGGGTGGTGTGAAGTTTGGTGTGGAGATATGCGAGGATGTGTGGGCTCCAGTTCCACCCAGCAATAACCTGACGATGGCAGGGGCGGATATCATTCTGAACTGTTCGGCAAGCGACGAAGTGATAGGAAAACATCAGTATTTACGTTCACTCCTTGCCCAGCAGAGTGCCCGTACTATCAGTGGTTATGTCTATGCCTCATGCGGATTCGGCGAGTCGACACAGGATGTGGTATATGGCGGAAATGCGATGATCTTCGAGAACGGCCATGTCCTGGTGGAAGGGGAGCGCTATTCCTTCCAGCCCCAGCTACAGGTGACACAGATAGACGTAGAGAGACTGCGTACAGAGCGTCATACCAATTCCACCTTTGTCAATGCACAACGTGATGCAAAGGCTGTCGTCGTAGAATGTAAGCCAGTGATGCTTGCGGAGTTCCAGATGTTACGTCCCGTCGATCCTCATCCTTTCATTCCGAAAGACGAAGAGATGTCATCGACCTGTGAGGAGATTCTGAATATCCAGATGATGGGACTTGCCAAGCGTCTCACTCATACGAACTGCGAACATGTTGTCATCGGAATCAGTGGCGGTCTGGACTCTACACTTGCCTTGTTGGTATGTGTACGTACCTTCGACAAGCTCGGACTGGACCGTAAGGGTATTGTGGGAGTGACGATGCCAGGTTTCGGAACTACCGACCGTACACATGACAATGCGACATCACTGATGCAGACACTTGGCATCTCACAAATGGAGATATCCATTGCTAAAGCTGTAACCCAGCATTTTGAGGATATCGGACATGACATCAAGAAACATGACACGACCTATGAGAACGCACAGGCTCGTGAACGTACTCAGATACTAATGGACCTTGCCAACCAGCTCAATGCGATGGTGGTGGGAACTGGTGACCTCTCAGAACTTGCCCTTGGATGGGCTACTTATAACGGTGACCACATGTCAATGTATGGTGTCAACGCCGGAGTGCCCAAGACACTCATCCAGTATCTCATCCGTTATATTGCGTCACAGCCACAGTTTAAGGCTCAGCAGGAAACCCTCCTTGACATTGTCGATACTCCAATATCTCCTGAGCTGACACCTGCGGATGCTGAAGGGAATATCAAACAGAAGACGGAAGACCTTGTCGGACCTTATGAGTTGCATGATTTCTTCCTTTACTATTTCCTCCGTTTTGGTTTCCGTCCAGCGAAGATCTTCTTCCTTGCACGCCATGCCTTTGGAGAGAAATATGACAAGGGAACCATTAAGAAATGGTTGACAACCTTCTGTCGGCGCTTCTTCAGTCAGCAGTTCAAACGCTCATGCCTGCCTGACGGCCCTAAGGTGGGCAGCATCAGTCTGTCACCTCGTGGCGACTGGCGAATGCCAAGTGATGCCGCCAGTACATTATGGATGAAAGAATGTGAGGGATTGTGAAGGGAATATAAAGTTTAAAGTTGATAGTTTAAAGTTGATAGTTTAAAGTTGATAGTTTAAAGAGTTTAAGGGTTTAGATTAATGGCAGAACAGAATAGTCAGCGCAGAACTACGCGCAAAAGAAATACGACAGACAATACTTATGCCCATGTGCAACCACAGGCTACAGAGATAGAACGTGCTGTACTGGGTGCTTTGATGATAGATAAGGATGCCTATACCATTGTCTGTGAGATGCTCTATCCAGAGAGCTTCTATGAGCCTCGTAACCAGAAGATATATACAGCCATCCGTGACTTGGAGATGAAGGAACAGCCTGTTGATATCTGGACTGTTACGGAACAGCTTGCCAAACAGGGTGACTTAGAGGATGTCGGGGGACCTGCCTATGTCACCGAACTCTCATCACGGGTGGCTTCATCAGCGAATATTGAGTATCATGCCCGTATCATCGCACAGAAGTTCCTGGCGCGACAACTTATCTCCTATGCAAGTTTTATTGAGACAAAGGCTTTTGATGAGACAATAGATATTGACGACCTGATGCAGGAAGCCGAGGGTTCTCTCTTCGAGCTCTCACAGAAGAACATGAAGAAAGACTACACCCAGATAGACCCTGTCATCAAGACTGCTATTGACGTCATACAGAAATCTGCAGCAAACAAAGACGGTCTGACAGGTGTTCCCAGCGGTTATTATAAACTGGATGACATCACCAGTGGATGGCAACCTTCAGATCTCGTGATTATTGCAGGTCGTCCAGCCATGGGTAAGACTTCTTTTGCTCTTTCCATGGCAAAGAATATCGCCGCCGAGTATCAAGTGCCGATGGCTTTCTTCTCGTTGGAGATGAGCAATACACAATTAGTCAATCGTCTGATATCCAATGTCTGTGAGATACAAGGCTCCAAGATTCTGAATGGACAACTGCGCCCTGATGAGTGGGAGCGTTTAGATAAACGCGTCAACAATCTGTTAGGGGCTCCGCTATTTATCGATGACACTCCTGGACTCTCAGTCTTTGAACTCCGTACGAAGGCACGTCGACTGGTTCGTGAGCATGGCGTGAAGATGATCATGATAGACTATCTGCAGCTGATGAATGCCAATGGTATGCGTTTTTCCAGTCGACAGGAAGAGGTCAGCACAATCAGTCGTTCCTTGAAAGGACTGGCAAAGGAGTTGGATATCCCCATCATCGCCCTGTCACAATTGAATCGTGGCGTGGAGAGTCGTGAAGGTTTAGAAGGTAAGCGTCCACAGCTCTCTGACTTGCGTGAGTCGGGAGCCATAGAACAGGATGCCGATATGGTACTCTTCGTCCATCGTCCCGAATACTATCATATCTATCAGGACGATAATGGTCGTGACCTGCATGGTATGGCACAGATTATTATTGCCAAGCACCGTAAGGGCGCAACAGGTGATGTGTTGCTGACTTTCCGTGGTGAGTTCACCCGTTTTGAGAATCCAGAAGACAGTAGACTGCATCCTACGCGGACAGGAAATGATACAGGAGGGGAGATTCTTGGCAGTAAGATAAATGGTGGTCAGTCTGTCAATCCAGAAGAGTCACCATTCGGGGATATTGACAAAGACCCCATGCCGTTTTAATAGTTTATTGAGGTATCTGACAGATATATTCTTGTTATTTGTTTGGTATTTTGCCTATTAACTCTTATCTTTGCAAACGGAAAACAGTGTCTCGACCTGTCGCTGGTGTCAACTGCTTCTCTCCGTCAGGAGGGGGGAAAGGACACGAGAGGAAAGTCCGGGCAGCATAGGGCACCCCACTTCTGAAAGTGGAAGCAGTCGGTGACGGCTGGATATGGAAGAAGAAAATAACCGCCTCTCTGAGGCAAGGGTGAGAAGGTGGTGTAAGAGACCACCAGTCAACGGGTGATCGTTGAGCTGTTCCATCTGGGGGCTGCAAGTTCGCGTATACCATCGTCTGAGGATTGCCCGTCCGAGTAAACGATGGAGGGTAGAATGCTAGAGCCGTAGGGTGACTTGCGGAGTAGATAAATGACAGGTGTCTTCCCTTTGGGGAGGAAACAGAACCCGGCTTATAGAGGCAGTGTTTTCCTTTATTATTATAGTTATCTGCAATGGGAAGTAATATACAAAGGGTCATTCGTTTCTTTCAGGTGGATATCTGGAGAATATCGTCTGGTGAGGTGTCCCCAGTGGAGTTCCTTCTGGTGGGAGTCCTGAAGAAACTCGTCCTTGCCATTCGTTTCTTTACCACGAAACGGGTGATGACGAAGGCATCTGCACTGACATACAGTACGTTGCTTGCCATCGTTCCCATCCTTGCTGTTGTCTTTGCCATTGCCCGTGGCTTTGGTTATAACAAATACATAGAGATATGGTTCCGTGATGCCTTCCAGTCTCAGCCGCAGGCGGCTGAGGCAATCATAGGTTTTGTCAACAGCTATCTCGTGCATACCAGGAGCGGTATCTTCTTGGGTATCGGTCTGTTGTTCATGCTCTATACGGTGTTGATGCTGGTGAGTAATGTAGAGGAGGCATTCAATGAGATATGGCAGGTGAAGACACCACGAAGTCTGTTCCGTACCTTTACAGACTATCTGGCGATGTTCTTCTGTTTTCCGATTATCATCGTACTGACCTCTGGTATCTCCATCTTCATGGCAACCATAGTAGACTCCATGCCTGATATTCTTGTACTGGGTCCCGCATTCCGTTTTCTGATAGACCTGATACCTTATGTGCTGATGTCGGGTATGTTCATAGCCCTCTATATCTTCATGCCCAACACGCATGTGAAGCCTTCCAATGCTATCGTGCCAGGTATCCTTGCTGGTATCGCCATGCAGGGCTTGCAGATATTCTATATCCATTCCCAGATATTCCTGTCAGGATATAATGCTATCTATGGGTCCTTCGCTGCTTTACCATTGTTCATGTTGTGGGTACAGATATCATGGACCATCTGTCTGTTTGGTGCGGAACTGTGTTATGCTAACCAGTACCTGGACTACTACGACTATGATGCAAACACGAATGAGATCAGTTATCGTTACCGTACTATGCTATGTGCTTTGCTGATGAGTAGGTTGTGCCATCGTTTTGCAGAAGGAGGAAAACCCCACACTGCCGTGACACTGCGTGATGAGACGACGATACCTATCCGTATTGTCAACGATTTGTTGTTTGAGTTGATGGAGGCAGGTCTTATTGTTGAGCTTACCAGTGACGAGAAAGGTGAGACTTCTCAATACATGCCTGCTGAGGATATTAGGAATATTACGTTAGGAACAATGATAGATCGTCTGGAATCTCGTGGCACATGGAAACTCGACCTGGATGTCGGTAAACTGTTCTCTGAGCAGTGGGGTAAGGCGATGGAACAACGTATGAACTATCTTCATGCCTTGCGTGATATTCCTTTGCAGGACCTGAATCCTTAGACGTACTTTTGGATGAGTGCCACAAAACGCCGCCCGTATTTCTGCTGTTTGTGTGTCCCGATACCTTGTATATAGCCAAAAGCCTCCAGTGATGTAGGCTTGATGGTGGCAAGGGAGTGCAGCACTTTGTCACTGAAGATAATATAAGGTGGGAATCCTTCTTCTTCCGCACACTGTCGACGGAGTGCCCTGAGTGCCTCGAAGAGTTTCTTGTCCTCCACACCTGTCGTTTCTGGCAGTCCAGGAATACTAATGGCAGGTATTTCCAAATGAAGTCTTTTCTTCTTGGTTTTGGCAGCCTCCTTTGCGGTATGGTCTATGATACATAGTTCTGCCCGTTTGCGCCCATAGAGTACATCATTGCCGCTCTCTGTAATCTTGATGATGTTCCCCTGGTCGTAGAGAATCTCTATGAATCCCATCTGCAGCATTTGTAGAAGATAGTCCTGCCAGTCGTTGGTGGAGATAGCTTTTCCCACACCGAAGGTCTTCATACCCTCATATCCTTTCTTCTTGACAGTCGGCGAGGCGATGCCTTTCAGTATCTCTATGACGGTAGAGGTGCGCACCGTCTCATTAGTACGCTTGACGGCACTCAATGCCATCTGGATATATTCTGTACCGTCGAAACGACGGGGCGGATGCTCGCAGACATCACAATTGCCACAGTCATGGTCACGTTGTTCTCCGAAATAATTTAACAAAATACGTCGTCGGCATATCCCTGATTCTGCATATTCCTGCATCCTACGCAATTTGTCAAGGTTTACTTCTTTCTGTCCGCTTTCCTTGGCAAACTGGGATAACTGAATCACGTCGGCAAGAGAGTAGAAAAGCACTGTCTCTGCTGGAGCGCCGTCACGTCCGGCACGTCCAATCTCCTGATAGAAACTTTCAATACTTTTAGGCATGTTGTAATGAATCACCCAACGGACGTTACTCTTGTCGATACCCATACCGAAGGCAATAGTGGCACAGATAACCTGTATATCATCTCTTTGGAAATCCAGCTGGGCTTTGTCGCGGTCGTTCTGACTCATCCCTGCATGATAGATGGAAGTCCTTATGTTGTTCTTTAACAGAAAATTAGCCACCTTCTCTGTAGTCTTTCTACTTAGACAATAGATGATTCCGCTTTCCAGTGGACGTGCCTTGATAAAGTTCAGAATATAGCTGTCTTTTTCCTTCGTGTCATATCCTCGCTTGACAGTCAGGCTGAGGTTGGGACGGTCGAAACTGGAGATAAAAGTCTTTGGTTCTTTCAGTTGTAACTGTTTGATAATATCCTGTCGTGTTATCTTATCTGCAGTAGCTGTCAGTGCCATGATGGGGACATCAGGGAACTCATGGTGGAGGATGTCCAGTTGTGTGTATTCTGGTCGGAAGTCATGTCCCCATTGGCTGATGCAATGTGCCTCGTCGATAGCAAATAGTGATATGTTCATTTGTTTTAACAAAACAGGTATCTCTGTCAACAGTTTCTCTGGAGAGATATAGAGCAGCTTAAGTGTACCGTTCATACATTTCCGTCGGATGACAGTGTCCTTGCTGAAATCGTTGCCGCCATGAAGGGCTGCCGCTTCAATACCATTGGCTTGCAGGCTCTCCACCTGGTCTTTCATCAGACTGATGAGTGGAGAGATGATAACAGCAGTACCGGACAGGACGATGGCAGGTATCTGATAACAGATACTTTTTCCTCCACCTGTCGGCATCAGAACCAGACAGTCTTGTCGGCACAGAACTGTATTGATGATATCCTCTTGTTTTTCTCTGAAAGAGTCATATCCGTAATATTTTTTTAATACCGCTTTGATATCCATAGACGTATTTTAGGGCAAAGATATTCATTTTTTTTAAAAAATGTTGAAAAAAAGTATATTGAATGGAATTTTTTTATTATATTTGCAAAGAATTAATACAAATAACCAATTCCTCAGTTGATATGCCAAAGTACAACATCACCGAGAAAAAAGAGAAAGAAGCTGCTTATCGCAGCTTGGTGAATCCTCAGTTGATGGATGAACTGAAGGAGAAGATCCTCCATGTCATTGTCATGCAGAAGAAATACAAGGACAAGGATTATTCTGCCAAGAAGTTAGCAGAGGATTTAGGAACGAACACTCGTTATATTTCTGCTGTCGTTAATGTTCAGTTTCACATGAACTACACGACTTTTGTCAATAAGTTCCGTATTGAGGAAGCTATGACAATTATGGTGGACAAGCGTTACCAGAGTCTGACGATGGAGGAGGTGAGTGACATGGTCGGTTTTTCTAACCGTCAGTCGTTCTATGCGTCTTTCTTCAAGTTTATGAACATGACTCCACGCGATTATCGTCTGCAGCATTTCGAGCATCATCCATCGGAAAAGGTAAAGAAGTCAAAAAAGACCAAGAAAAAGGGAAATGTTTAGTTATTCAGACGAACGCTTCGCTGACTTGCAACTGCTCAGATACCGCTTAAACGGATTTGAGCAGTTATCTTTGCGTCAGAAGCAATATATCTATGCTTTGTCGAAAGCAACACTGTATGGTCGGGATATCACCTTCGACCAGTTTGGCAAATACAATCTCCGTATCCGTAAGATGCTGGAGGTAATCTATACAGCTCCCTCCGTCTCTCATGACACAGAGGAGTTCCGTGCTTTGGAGGTTTACCTAAAACGTGTGTGGTTCTCAAATGGTATCTATCATCACTATGGGTGTGAGAAGTTTCAGCCGTCATTCAGTGAGGACTATCTGCGTGAGATATTAAAAGGACTTCCTATCGAGAGCCTTCCATTAAGGAAAGATGAGTGCTTGAGTGCTTTCTGCGATGAGCTTTTCCCTGTCATCTTCCACCCTGAGGTGCTTCCCAAGCGAGTCAATAAGAATGATGGGGACGACCTCGTGGCGACCTCTGCCTGTAATTTCTACCAGGATGTCACCCAGGAGGAAGCAGAAGCGTTCTATCAGCAACAGAAGGATGCCTATCAGGGAGAAGAACCTCCTTCCTTTGGCTTGAATGCCACGCTGGTGAAGAGAGATGGACAGTTGCAAGAGGATGTATGGCATATCGGGGGAAAGTATTCTACTGCCATCGAGAAGATCGTTTATTGGCTGGAACAGGCGAGGGAGTATGCTGAGAATGACAGACAGGTACAGATTATCAACCATCTGACAGCCTATTATCGTACTGGTGACCTGCAATGCTTCAACACCTATTGTAAGGAGTGGGTAAACGAGCATGAAGGAAGGATTGATTTTGTCAACGGTTTCATAGAGGTATATGGCGATCCCTTATGTCTGAAGGGCTCATGGGAGGGTATCGTGGAATATAAGGATTTGGAAGCAACCAGGCGCACACAGACTATCAGTCAGAATGCCCAGTGGTTTGAGGATCACTCTCCTGTGGATCCACGTTTCCGTAAGAGACAGGTGAGGGGAGTGACTGCGAATGCTATCTGTGCAGCGATGTTGGGAGGTGATGAGTATCCTTCTACCGCTATCGGCATCAATCTCCCCAATGCTGACTGGATCCGCGTACAGTATGGTAGTAAGAGTATCACTATCACCAATATCACGGATGCCTATAACAAGGCAGCTCACGGTAATGGCTTCAAGGAGGAATTTGTCATAGATGCGGAGACATTACAGTTGATAGAGCAGTATGGGGATATCTGTGACGACCTTCATACTGACCTTCATGAATGCTTAGGTCATGGTAGTGGACAGCTACTTTCAGGTACAGACCCTGATGCACTGAAGTCGTATGGCAATGTCATCGAGGAAGCGAGAGCTGACCTCTTCGGTTTATATTATATTGCCGACACCAAGTTGGTGGAGTTAGGATTGACTCCCAATGAGGAGGCTTTTAAGTCCCAGTATTACAGTTATATCATGAACGGTCTGTTGACCCAGCTCATTCGTATTCAACCAGGTAGTCAGATTGAAGAGGCACACATGCGTAATCGTGCACTTATCGCTCATTGGTGTTATGAGAACAGCGACGTGATAGTATTGGTGAAGCGTGAGGGCAAGACTTATGTGCAGATTCGCGACTATGAGGCGTTGCGCAGCCTCTTCGCTCAATTGCTGGCAGAAATACAACGCATCAAGAGTGAGGGCGACTATGAGGCGGCGAGACAACTGGTGGAACATTATGGCGTGAAGGTGGACCCTGTTATCCATCAGGAGATACTGGAGCGTTATCGTCGACTGAATCTGGCACCTTACAAGGGCTTCATCAACCCCAGACTGGTACCTGTCAGGAACGAGCAGGGAGAGGTCACGGATATTGAAGTAGACTATACGGAAGGCTATGCTGAGCAGATGTTACGCTATAGTGAGGACTATGGGACGTTGATTTGAAATGGAGAGTGATAGATGGATACCAAAGAACGGGTAAAGGAGATCAAGCAGTCGTTACGCCAGCTGATGGATGGACAGACGGCTCAGTCGATGCGCGACAAGGGAGTGGACTATAAGCTTAACTGGGGGGCATCGATACCGATGCTGAGAGAGAAGGCGGAGGAGATAGGGAAGGACTATGACCTTGCCATCGAACTGTGGAAGGCGGATGTCAGGGAATGTAAGATTCTTGCCACGATGGTCATGCCCGCGGAACAGATACTCCCTGAGGTGGTGGATATATGGATGGAACAGACACCCTCCCAGGAGATTGCTGAGCAGGCAGCCTTCAATTTGTATCAGCACCTGCCGTATGCCCCAGAGAAAGCCTACCAGTGGATTGCCTCCGATAAGGATATGGAACAGTTATGCGGTTTTCATGTCCTCTCGAGACTATTTATGAATAAACAAGAGCCAAACGAGAGGGGGATTAATGAGTTTATCGACCAGGCTCTCGCTGCCCTTCAATGTCCAGCACCCTCAGTGAGAAAAGCCGCTATGCAGAGCATCATCCGCTTTTCAGAATTAGGTCTTATGTATGAGCGATTGGCAAAAAGTGCACTTAAAAGTCTTAATTTAGATATTTTTTAAATTAATCATGCCGTATTCTGAATAAAATGTTGTAATTTTGTGCGGTTTTTTGGTATTATGACTCAATGAAAGAAAGTGTTAGGACTACCGTCAGGCAGATATTAACCAGTTATCTGGAGATGAACAACCATCGCAAGACACCTGAGCGTTATGCGATATTGGATGCTGTCTATGATACGAATGGTCATTTCACCCTTGACGAGTTAAGTGAGAAACTGTCAGAAGAGAATAATTTTCCTGTCAGTCGTGCGACACTGTATAATACCCTGAAACTGTTTATGGAGTTGCGACTGGTCATTCGCCACCGTTTTCAGGGACAGACGAAATACGAGGCTTGCTATGACAACAACAGTCACAGTCACCAGATATGCACTGTCTGTGGTAAAGTGACGGAGATTAAGTCCCCCCAGGTATCTGAGACGATTGCTAATATGCATCTCAAGCGTTTCAGGAAAGACGGATACTCCTTGTATATCTATGGCATCTGCAGCTCGTGCCAGGCAAAGATTACCCGTTACAAGATAAAGAAGAAGAAAGATAATCAAAATAAGAAGAACAATGAATCAAGGTAAAGTAGATGTCCTGCTTGGGTTACAGTGGGGCGATGAGGGAAAAGGTAAGGTGGTCGATGTACTGACTCCGCAGTATGATGTCGTGGCTCGCTTTCAGGGTGGTCCCAATGCTGGTCATACACTGGAGTTCGAGGGACAGAAGTATGTGCTTCGCAGCATCCCCTCAGGTATCTTCCAGGGTGGTAAGGTAAATATCATCGGTAATGGTGTCGTATTGGCTCCTGACCTCTTTATGGAGGAGGCTAAGGCATTGGAAGCCAGTGGTCATGAACTACGTTCCCGTCTGCATATCTCCAAGAAAGCCCACCTGATTATGCCAACCCATCGTGTGTTGGATGCTGCCTATGAGGCTCAGAAGGGTAAGGATAAGGTAGGTACCACCGGAAAGGGTATCGGTCCTACCTATACGGACAAGGTGTCCCGCAACGGCTTGCGTGTGGGTGATATCCTTGAGAACTTTGAAGAGAAATATGCGAAGGCGAAGGCTCGTCATGACGCTATCCTGAAGTCGCTGAACTTCGACTATGATATCACGGAGGTGGAGAAGAAATGGCTGGAGGGTGTTGAGTATCTTCGCCAGTTCCCCATCGTCGACTCAGAGCATGAGATCAACAACCTGCTGAGGAGTGGTAAGAGTGTGCTTTGTGAGGGTGCTCAGGGTACGATGCTGGATATAGACTTCGGCTCTTATCCTTTTGTCACTTCTTCTAATACCATCTGTGCAGGTGCCTGCACGGGTCTGGGTATTGGACCTAACAAGATTGGTGATGTCTATGGTATCATGAAGGCATATTGCACTCGTGTAGGTGCCGGACCTTTCCCCACAGAGTTGTTTGATGAGACAGGCAAGCGCATCCGTGACCTGGGTCATGAGTATGGTGCTGTAACTGGTCGTGAGCGTCGTTGTGGCTGGATCGACTTGGTAGCCTTGAAATACTCTATCATGGTGAATGGTGTCACTCAGCTGATCATGATGAAGAGTGATGTGCTGGATGACTTCGACACCATCAAGGCTTGTGTGGCATATAAGCAGAACGGACAGGAGATAGACTATTTCCCCTATGACATCGAGGAAGGTATCGAACCAATCTATAAAGAGCTTCCAGGTTGGAAGACAGATATGACACAGTTTACCAGTGAGGATCAGTTCCCGCAGGCTTTCAAGGAGTATATCCAGTTCCTTGAGGCTGAGTTGGAGACTCCTATCAAGATTATCTCTATCGGTCCTGACCGTGCACAGACTATTGTACGTAAGGGATAACTTTCAATTTTCAATTCTCAATTCTCAATTTGAATGAAACCAAGTATTCCCAAAGGTACACGCGACTTCGGACCAGTGGAGATGGCGAAGCGCAACTATATCTTCAATACCATCCGTGAGGTCTATGCGCTCTATGGCTTCCAGCAGATAGAGACACCTGCCATGGAGACCTTGCAGACACTGATGGGGAAATACGGAGAAGAGGGGGATAAACTGCTCTTCAAGGTCCTGAACAGTGGCGACTTCATGAATAAGGTGACAGAACAGGAACTGCAAGAGCGTAACCCGCTGCACCTCGCTGCGAAGCTTTGTGAGAAAGGTCTCCGCTACGACCTCACCGTTCCTTTTGCCCGTTATGTGGTGATGCACCGCGAGGAGTTGCAACTGCCGTTCAAGCGCTATCAGATACAACCAGTATGGCGTGCTGACCGTCCTCAGAAAGGTCGCTATCGCGAGTTCTACCAGTGTGACGCTGATGTGGTGGGCTCTGACTCGCTTCTCAACGAGGTTGAGCTGATGCAGATTGTCGATACGGTGTTCTCCCGTTTCGGTATTCGTGTACAGATCAAGATCAATAACCGTAAGATTCTCTCCGGTATCGCGGAGGTGATTGGGGCTGCCGACAAGATCGTGGATATCACCGTCGCCATCGACAAACTCGATAAGATAGGTATTGACAATGTGAATGCAGAGTTGCGTGAGGATGGACTGAGCGAGGAGCAGATTACCAAGTTGCAGCCGATCATCTCCCTTAGTGGCACGAATGACGAGAAACTCCAGACGATAGCCGAGGTGCTGAGAGACAGTGAGACTGGTCAGAAGGGTGTTGAGGAGACCCAGTATATCCTGAAGGTACTCAAGGCTGTCGGACTGAAGAATGAGATCCAGTTAGACCTGACACTGGCTCGTGGCTTAAACTACTATACAGGTGCTATCTTCGAGGTAAAGGCTCTTGATGTGGAGATGGGCAGTATTACTGGTGGAGGACGCTATGACAACCTCACGGGTATCTTTGGCATGCCAGGGTTGAGTGGGGTAGGCATCTCCTTTGGTGCCGACCGTATCTATGACGTGCTGAACACCCTCGACCTCTATCCCAAGGACTCTATGAACGCTACTCAGATACTCTTCATCAACTTCGGAGAGAAAGAAACTGCGTACTGCCTGCCTATCATTAATAAGGTTCGTGCAAGTGGCTTTCGTGCAGAGATCTATCCTGATGCTGCCAAGATGAAGAAACAGATGAGCTATGCCAATGCGAAGCAGATTCCCTTTGTGGTTCTTGCCGGTGAGAATGAGATCCATGAGGGCAAGGTGATGCTGAAGAATATGGAGACTGGCGAGCAACAGCTTCTGACTCCTGACGAACTGATAGAATCCATCCGTTAACGGATATGCAAGATATCATCCGACCTGTAAAGAAACCCAGTGGATGCCTGAACGCTACAGGCTGGGTGTTGACGATAGGCAGTCTGCTGTTCATCCTCTTGTGTGTCGCCATGATCTTCCAAGGCGAGGAACACATGGATGAGCTTCGTGCTGAGCATGCGGCATCGTATGAGGAATACGAGAAGGCAATGGAAGCGTATCATGCCGACTCCGCTCATTTACAGGCAGAATATCAGCGCATCCAGGCTATGATTGATAAGGCAGAGGCAGCTGGTGATACCATCACGGCAATGGAACTCAGCGACAGCCTGGCGCAATATGCTGAGCCGGAGTTCGCGCCCCGAGGAGCCATAGGTTTTAATATCGGCGGTGCCTTCTTCCTGTTCTTTGCCCTATGTGCCCTCGTCCCTCTGGCTCTTGGCATTGTAATCATCATCTATTGTCATAACCGTAAACTCAAGTACAAGCGGTACCATAATAGTTTTTAACGGGATGGTGGAGCGTATACTTTTCCGTGAGTGTGATGGCGGAATTAGAATAACGGTATTAAGTTTATGAAACTATTGCTGTTGCCATCCCTGTCCGTGACCATAACCTTCTTAAAGAACTTGTACGGTTACACGGTAATAAATTTTGATCTGACAGCAAGAGTCGTTCCACATATTATCTCTCCCATCTACATAGGCTACTGATATTAAGGTAAGTTAAACACCCCTCCCAGTAGTTAATAAATTAAAAATCCTGTATAGAAATCGCTTCGAACTTACGATTATATAATACATGTTATTAACTTGACATATATATGGAAGGAATTTGAAAGTAACATTGTTATTATGACTGAAAAAGAGATAACTGAAACCTATTATTTCATGCCAACAGACTTTAATGATAAAGGCAGGCGGTTTAGTGATGGAGTGTCATTTCGTGACGTGGTTAAAGATTATGAAAAAGATTTCCATGAGCTCCATTCAACGGAATACGCAATGAATCTCTATGCCAATTCTCAGACCATGAATCTGCTGGCAAGATCAAATGATGCTGCTCCATTTCTCCTGTACGGGATGGACTTAACCCAAGGAAAATCATTCGATGCCGTTCAAGACCCTTATACCAATCATGAGATGGAAAAGCATAGCGAGAACATCTACGTATATGGAATCGACTCTGCATTTATGACAGAGTTCGATGAGTACGGTTACCCTGTAATAAATGAGGATAGCGACATTTATCCTTTGACACTACT
Organism: uncultured Prevotellaceae bacterium; assembly: GCA_902769805.1. Taxonomy (GTDB): domain Bacteria; phylum Bacteroidota; class Bacteroidia; order Bacteroidales; family Bacteroidaceae; genus Prevotella. The sequence continues at coordinate 96,035 of CACXQL010000002.1, read as the reverse complement.
TGTTGATAAAACGATGCGAGACGGTGAACTCAGATTAGCTGTTCCTACGCTGGACGATGACGATGAGACAGAGAATGTTACCATAGATGTACCACAATTCGAATATGCCTAATGGAAGCAATAGAACAAGAAAGAAAATGGCACCTGGTTCGCAACGATAATGGCGAATGGATAAGTGATGAGAACGTAGTGTTCCTCACATCAGCTGAAGCGAGGTCTCTTCAGATTAAGGCAAGGCTGGCTGGCAAGAAATTGAATATCCAGCATGGATATGATGGGACATTGTGGTGCTATAAACATGAGTATTTGAATATAAACAATAAAAAAGTAAAAATCATGGATAAAGTTTCAAGAATGAAAAGTGGCCTGCTTAATAGGAAACACGAACTTTACAAGATTCTTAATGGGGAAAATGCCCCAATGTGGTGGAACTGCCTGAAGGAGGACAAGGATATTTACATCGAGATAAGGAAAGGGAATGTTATAGATGCATATTATCTTGGCGGTAGGATGGCTGAAATAAAACTTGACAGAGATAATCAAATCGTAGTTACTGCACATCCAAAATACTTGGGATTTTTAGAAGAAGAGGATGGGCAATATTATAGAAAAGGTATAAAAGATGGTAAAAATATATATACTCCGATATACCAAGATTGTTCAGAATGGATATTGAATCGGAAAGAGGAAATGAAAGCAAATATTCGGAAGCACTATTCAGGAAACAATGCCGGAGAAGGTACATCGGAAAAGTATATTCAAGGGAAGCTTATTCTTAATGGCAGAGACAAATATCTTGATTCAGAATTTGCACATAGGTTGTATGAAGATAAGGTTAAAACGGTTAGAATAGATCTTGTCAAGATAGAAAATGGATTCATTGTATTTGAAGAATTAAAAAGGATAGGTGACAATAGGCTCAGAAACATGAAGGGAAATCCTGAAATCTTGGAACAGATAGAGAATTATCGTGAGTTTTTAAATGTCAACAAGGATATATTGACGGAGTATTACAAGACTCTTTATGAAATAAAAAAAGACCTAGGTCTGCCTGTGCCAATAGTGGGCAATGTCAACGATTTGGTGGTTAATCCAGAACCGCAATTACTCATAGCCAATAACTACGAAAAAGAAACGGAAGGTAGAGGCATTAGAATCAAAGAAATAGAAAAGATACTAGCTACAATAAATGTAAAACCTAATTATTGCAATCTATGAACATTAAAATCCATCGTGGCACTCACCAAATAGGCGGATGCGTCACAGAATATGAGTATGACGGCTGGCGACTGTTTGTCGATTATGGCGAGGAACTGCCTGGTGGACCTAAGTCTGGAGATTTGCAGATTGAGGGATTGACACATGGTGATATCTCAAAGAGTGCATTGCTTATTACCCATTATCATGGTGACCACATCGGCAGTATCACGAAACTGCCGGAGGAACTCCCCATATATATGGGCAAGGTGGGACGTGAGATTCAGCTGGTGCTGTCAGACCACCTTAAATCAGTAGACGGCATTCATCAGGAAATGTTAGAACGGTTGCAGCATGCAAACACATTCGAAGCAGGGAAGATGTTCTCGCTTGGTCCATTCTCCATTATGCCTATAACAGTAGATCATTCTGCCTTTGATGCTTATGCCTTTAAAATCGAGGCAGGAGGAGTAAGTGCATTCCATACAGGCGACTTCCGTACACATGGTTTCAGGAGCAAGAAACTACCAGAGGTTATCCAAAAGTATGTGGGAGAGGTGGACTATGTGGTTTGTGAAGGAACCAACGTCGACCGTCCAAATGCAACTAATGACACGGAAAGTAAACTGCAAAAGGAATTTGAGGAACAATTTAAGGAACAGAAAAAGCACAAAAAGGGTAATGTGGTTTACCTTTCCTCTACTAATATTGACAGGCTGTTTTCTCTTTATCATGCCGCTTTGCGTGCTAAATGTGTGTTCTTGGTGGACGCTTATCAAAAACGTATCATGGATATAGTCACTCAACAGGACCCGATATGGGGAAAGTCAAGTCTCTACAGATATGGAGAATATGAGCCTAATGTATTGATGTACGACAATGGCGAGTTTTTAGTTACAGACGAGTTTAAGGACTTCCTCAACAAATTAGGCTACGTCCTGATAGCTCGTGCTAATCCACGCTTTGATCATCTCATAGAGCGCATCCCTGGGGAGAAACAAAAGTATCTGTCGATGTGGGGAGGGTATGTCGAAGAAGGCTCTGAAGCCTATAACAAGAATCTTGCCGATTCATTGGGCAATGACTACAAACCCATGCACACCAGTGGTCACTCAGACATGAATAGCATGCGTGAGGTATTCCGTCTGCTTCATCCGAAGGCACTCATCCCTATACATACGGATGCACCAAAAAAGTTCGCAGAGCTGTTCTCTGATGAGTGGTCTGTTATATTACTGAATGATGGTGATAGTGTCACATCTTCATAAAAAGAGTGTTTGGTCTATCATCAGATATTATAAGAAGTTGTCATGAAAATCTTGCATCTCTCGGACACACATGGCTTACATCATCGCATAAAAGAAATGCCTGAGGCCGATGTCATCGTTCATAGCGGTGACATCAGCAATAATGGTACAGAAGAAGAGGTGCTTGACTTTCTGAATTGGTACATTGAATTGCCTTACCCACATAAGATATTCGTTACAGGTAATCACGATCTCTGCCTATGGGATGCTGAGGGGATAGAAGATTTGCCAAGTAACTTACACTTTCTCCAAGACTCTGGTGTTGAGATGGTGTTGAGATTGATGGGGTCAGGTTTTATGGGATAGCTTATAACCATCCAGAGACCTTGATACCCTATGACACTGATATCGTTGTTACCCATGAGCCACCTGTTATGATTCTCGACGAGTCTGTTGGTGTCCATTGGGGGAATGCACCTCTCAGAAACCGTATTATGGAGATAAAACCTCGTTATCATCTCTTTGGACATTCCCATGGTGGCTATGGAACTGTTAAGCAGGACAACATTGTCTTTTCCAACGCTGCCCTGCTTGATGACATGAATCGTCTTGTTAGAAAGCCAAGGTTATTCTGGGTTGGGGAGGGGTAGTCCCCGATCAAATGCTGCTCTCATTATCTGCTTCTCCCCCTTGGAAATACAGAGAATAAGTTGTTCCACCCCATGGAACAAAGTATTCCATGCCATGGAACAAGTTATTCCATGCCATGGAACAAAATGTTCCACCCTATGGAACAAACAGGAAGGTGCCGCCTTCAAGGGTTGAAATAAAAAATTATACAAATTTATTTGGTGTATTTCCCGAATTATGCTATCTTTGCAAAAAGTATTATTTTTATAGACTAAACAATTATTACTATGAAGAAAAAGTTCATTTGCGCCGTTTGTGGATATATCTATGAAGGCGATGCAGCACCTGAGAAGTGTCCAATCTGTAAGGCTCCTGCCTCTAAGTTCTCTGAGTTGAAGGACGATGCCGACATGACCTATGCTACCGTTCATAAGATTGGTGACGGCAAGCCAGAGGGTGTCAGCGAGGAGATGATTCAGGACCTGCGCAACCATTTCAATGGTGAGTGCGGTGAAGTCGGTATGTATCTCGCTATGGCTCGTCAGGCAGACCGTGAGGGCTATCCCGAGATTGCCGAGGCTTTCAAGCGTTATGCTTTTGAGGAGGCAGACCATGCTTCCCGTTTTGCTGAGCTGCTGGGTGAGTGCGTTTGGGATACCAAGACCAACTTGGAGAAACGTGCTGCCGCAGAGGCTGGTGCTTGCGAGGATAAGTTCCGTATTGCGAAGAACGCGAAGGCTGCAGGTTTCGACGCTATTCACGATACCGTTCACGAGATGGCAAAGGACGAGGCACGTCATGGTGCAGGCTTTGCTGGTTTGCTGAAGAGATATTTTGGAAAGTAAGGCAATAAATAACCAAAGGAATCCGTTTTGTTAGAAAGATGAAACGGATTCTTTTATTTTCACTCATCCTCTCCGCCCTGTTGGTGAGTTGTACAGACAAAGAGGATTTCTCGTCGGACTTGTCGGTTCGTCTCACTTTCTCTGTGGATAGCGTGTCGATGGATACCGTCTTTCACCATGTTGCGACACGTACATACGATTTCTGGGTGTATAACAAATCTAACTCTGGTGTCCGTATCAAGGAGGTGCGCCTCAACCATCCCTCCCTTTCAGGCTATCGCGTGAATGTGGATGGTAACTATGTCGATTCCGTCGCCTATGACTTTGAGATACGCAAGGAAGACTCTATCCGCGTATTTGTGGAATTGACGGCACCAACAGCTACTCAGTCAGAGCCCCAACGGGTAGAAGACCAGCTTGTCTTTGCCTTGGAGAGTGGGGTGGAGCAGTCTCTCCTGTTAAGTGCATACAGCTGGAAGGCACAGTTTATCAACGAGGAACTGGTCATCAACAAGGACACGCTCATCAACGACAGGCAGCCTATTGTCATCAGAAAAGGTATCGTGGTGGCAAAGGGTGCTACACTCACTCTCTCACATACCCAGCTCTATTTCCATGACGGAGCAGGGATAACGGTAGAGGGTACACTTCAAGCAGACAGTTGTGTGTTCCGTGGCGATCGTCTGGACAGGATGTTCTCATATCTTCCCTATGACCGTGTCAGTGGTCAGTGGGAGGGTATCATCATCGGGGAATCCTCCAAGGACAACAGCTTCATGGACTGTGTGTTGAAGAATGCCTGTACGGCTATCGTATGCGACAAGAAGTCATCGATCTCCCTGCTACGTTGTACGATACATAACTGCAAGGGTACTGGCATCTTCTTAGATGAATCCACGGCAACCCTCGACAGCTGTCGTATCTCGAACACCTTAGGGGACTGTCTGAATGTTGTCAACTCCACTGTTTATGTCAACCACACCACGCTTGCCCAGTTCTATCCGTTCTCGGCAGACAGGGGAGTGGCTTTGCGTTTTGACGCAGAGAGTATGTTTTCCTGTGAGAACACACTGGTTACTGGCTATGAGGAGGATGTGATCATGGGCGAGGGAGAGAAATACTTCTTCAGCCATTGTATTCTGCGTACCCTGCAACCTACGGAGTCGGATTATTTTGAAGATGTTGTCTGGGAGACTCCTAAGGATGAGATACAAGGAGAGAAACACTTTGTAACCTTCGATACAGACAACCTCTTCTATAACTTCTCCATCAAGGAGACATCCCCTGCCTATGAGAAGAAGATAGGTGATCTCAGAACTCTGTAAAACTCAAAGGCATCAGTTCCTTGATGCTGGATATCAGATAGATATGCTTCTTTCCGTAAAGTAAGATGCGGACAGGTCGGTGGTATCTGTTCTCTGTCTCGATGATGACCTGACGGCATACACCACAGGGACTGACAGGCTCGTCTTGTAATACCCCTTCTGTGTTTCTTGCAGCAATGGCAAGCATGACGACAGGTATGTCAGGATACTGGGCACCTGCGGAAAACAAGGCAGTGCGTTCTGCACAGATACCTGCAGGAAAAGCGGCGTTCTCTTGGTTACAGCCTATCACCATCTCTCCGTTCTCCAAGAGGACGGCAGCGCCTACATGGAAACGGGAATAGGGGGCATAAGAGCGACTCGTTGCCTCGATGGCTTTCTCTATTAAGGCACGCTCCCTGTCATCCAATTCTTCCATTTGTGCCACCAGAATTGTGGATTTCAATACCTGTTCTTCCATAATCTTGTGATTTTTGTTGCAAATATAATAAAATTTCCTTATTTTTGCAATCAGAAAATGAAAATTGTACATGAGGAGAAATATTCTTATTGCTCTGTTGACGTTGGCGGCGTGCCTTCCTGTGGAGGCACAGATGAAGTGGTCGCAGTCCTATCAGCAGTATTTTGACCAATACAAGGACCTTGCCATTGAGCAGATGCTCCGCTACCATATCCCAGCAAGTATCACCCTCGCGCAAGGGGTGTTGGAGTCTGGGGCTGGCAGAAGCGAACTCACTGTCAAGGGTAATAATCATTTCGGCATCAAGTGCCATGGCTGGACAGGCAAGACCATCTATCATGATGACGATGAGGACAACGAATGCTTCCGTGCCTATAAGAATGCCTATGACAGCTATGAGGATCATTCCAAGTTCCTGACATCCAGTTCCAGATACAGCTCCCTCTTTGAGTTAAAGCAGACGGACTATAAAGGGTGGGCTTATGGTCTCAAGGCATGCGGCTATGCCACCAATCCCCGTTACGCCATCCAGTTGATAGATATCATCCAGCTGTATAAGCTCTATGAGTACGACAGCACGAAGAAATATGACAAGTTCCAGGAGCATGAGACGCATGGTAAGCATATGTTAGCGCATCAGGTATATGCCTTTAATAATAATTACTATGTGATAGCCAAGGCAGGAGATACTTTCCGTTCTATCGGTGAGGATGTGGGTGTCTCCTATAAGAAACTGGCGAAGTATAATGAGAACGACCGCGAGGCTCAGTTAGAGGAGGGTGACTATGTATGGCTGCAGAAGAAACGCCGTAATGCACCGAAGGAATACAAGAAAAGACCGCATATCGTCAGTGACGGAGAGTCGATGTATTCCATCTCCCAGAAATACGGTATCCGCCTGAAATACCTCTATAAGATGAATGACTTGACTCCCGACTATCGGATACAGGTCGGTGATGTCCTGAGAATAAGATAATTACTACGAAAAAAGAAAGAGTGACGATGAAAAAGAGTATTTATGTAATCATGGCATTGATGCTGTTAGCTTTCGTAGCATGTAACCGTATGCGTCCTCGTGCGTACCATCACGAGCAAATGGAACAGGTGCGCATACCTGTGGATACGGCGCAGAAGAATGACATCAAGGAAACGACGGAAAATGAGGATTGGGAGGATGAACCAGTGCTGGAGATACCTGATATTCCAGGTGAGGCAGGCGGACATCCTGATGCTTCAGGGGCTGACCGTATGTTCCGCGAAGGCTATTGATACTATCAGTCTTTCAACAGGTCATCCAAGAAATGATCCAGGTCTTCGTCAAGACCTGCCATCAGTTCTTTGTCAATGATGACGGTCTCGTCATCCACAAGATATAACTCCGCTACATGCTCGCGGTCGTCATCTTCCAGAACGAAGGAATAAGGCTTCAGCACAGACATGTGTTCAATAGTCTCTTTCTGTCTGTTCAGCTCTGAGCGGAGGGTTCTCTCCACTTCCTGATAGAAGTCATCGTCCTTATTCTCTATCCATTGCTCGATAACGCATCGTGTGATCTCATTGTCATCATCATCCAATGCCATGAGTTCACCTGTGTCTTGTGATACCCTCAGGTGAATGTCTGTAAGGTTTGTGGCTTCCTCGTTCTGGGGAAACTTCTCGGCAATCTTTCTGATGGCGCGACCAAGCTGCTGGATGGTCTGTTCTGTTTCTTTCATAACTCTTTTTGTGCTTATGACGTTACAAAAGTAAGAAAAAGAAAGGATAACAACAAATGATTAGGTGGTTTTTTTGAAATAAATTGTAGAATAAGCCTCAAATTCACTTTTTTGTAGTACCTTTGCATGTCCTTTGGACATGGATGTGAAGGTATGAGTAGTATTATTCGTCACGAGGGTGTCATAGACAGTATAGAAGATGGATGTGTGCATGTGCGTATCCTCCAGGATTCTGCCTGTGCGTCCTGTAAGGTTGCCGGCTATTGTAACGCCTCAGAGGCGAAAGAGAAACTCGTAGACGTCTATGTCGATTCGACAGAGGATATGAAGACTGGACAGCCTGTGACTGTGGCTGCAGAGGGAAAGGTTGCCGCCAAGGCGCTGTTATGGGCTTTTGCCATTCCCTTGCTGTTGATGCTGACAGTTCTCATCCTGACACTCTTGCAGACAGGTGATGAGGGATTGGCGGCGACAGGTGCCCTGCTGTCATTGATACCTTATTACGGTATCCTGTATCTCACGCGTCATCGTATGCGTCGTCAGATTGCTTTTTACATAGAGAAATAATAATTAAGATATGGTGAGTTTAATAGTAGTAGCTGTTGCAGTATTAGGGGGTATCGGACTGATTGCCGCTATCGTACTGTATATATGCTCCAAAAAGTTTGCAGTCTATGAGGATCCACGCATTGCACAGGTGACGGAGACACTACCAGGTGCTAACTGCGGTGGTTGTGGCTTTGCCGGCTGCGGCGGTCTTGCCGATGCTCTTGTCAAGGGAGCCGATGCAGGGAGTATCGACGGTCTTGCCTGTCCTGTCGGTGGACAGGAGGTGATGGGGAAGGTTGCCGATCTGTTAGGTATGGCGATAGCCAATGGTGAGCCGATGGTGGCGGTGGTGCGTTGTAACGGAACCTGTGCCCTCTGTCCGAGAATAGTAGAGTATAACGGCCTTCGTACCTGTGCCGCCATGAATGTCTCTGGTGCCGGTGAGACCGCCTGTGGTTTTGGTTGCTTGGGTTGTGGCGACTGTGTGGCTGCCTGTCAGTTTGATGCCATCCACATGAATCCAGAGACGGGGCTTCCTGAGGTGGACGATGAGAAGTGTACCTCTTGTGGCGCATGTGTGAAGACATGTCCACGCAGTATCATCGAACTCCGCAAGAAGGGACCGAAGAGTAGGAGAGTGTTTGTCTCTTGTGTGAACAAAGACAAGGGACCTGTTGCCATGAAGGCTTGCAAGGCGGCGTGTATCGGATGTGGCAAGTGTGAGAAGGAGTGTCCTTTCGGTGCTATCACTGTTGAGAATAATGACTCCTACATCGACTTCAATAAATGCCGTCTGTGTCGTAAGTGTGTTGCTGTCTGTCCTACGAAGGCCATCCACGCCGTCAACTTTCCGGCACCTAAACCTAAAGTAGAGGAGGAACAAGTATGAACGCAAGAACATTCAGTATAGGTGGTATACACCCCGAGGAGAACAAACTGACTCATGAGGTTGCTACTAAGGTTGCTGTATTACCCAAACAGGCGATTTTTCCATTGAGTCAACATATCGGTGCACCGGCTAAACCTGTTGTCCAGAAAGGCGACAAGGTGAAGGTGGGAACGATGATAGCAGAGGCAGGCGGTTTTGTGTCTGCACCGATCTTCTCATCCGTCAGTGGTACCGTCTTTAAGATTGACACCGCCATAGATGCTACAGGTTATCGGAAGCCTGCTATTATTATTAATGTAGAGGGTGACGAGTGGGAAGAGACCATCGACCGCTCTGATACGTTAGAGACATTAGAGGCGCATCCCGAGCTGACTCCAGAGGAGATTGTTAATCGTATCAAAGATGCTGGTGTCGTGGGTATGGGCGGTGCCTGTTTCCCCACCTTCATCAAACTCACGCCTCCTCCGACAGCAAAAGCAGAGTGTGTGATTATCAACGCAGTGGAGTGTGAGCCTTATATCACAGCCGACTATCGACTGATGATGGAACATGCCGACGAGATATTAGTAGGTGTGGAGCTGTTGATGAAGGCGGCGAAGGTTACCAAAGGTTATATCGGTATCGAGACCAACAAACCTGCCGCCATCGAACTGCTGAGACAGAAACTTTCAACTTTCAACTTTCAACATTCAACTCACATTGAGGTCGTCCCCCTGAAGCAGCGTTATCCGCAAGGTGGCGAAAAACAACTCGTCGATGCCGTTATTCATCGTCAGGTGCCTGCACCTCCTGCTATTCCTGTCAATGTAGGTGCGATAGTGCAGAATGTGGGTACTGCCTTTGCTGTCTATGAGGCAGTGATGAAGCGAAAGCCTCTCTTTGAGCGTTATACTACCGTGACGGGTAAACGTCTTGCCAACCCAGGTAACTTCCTCGTCCGCATGGGTACTCCGATGAAGGAGTTGATAGATGCCTGCGGCGGTATGCCTGAAGGTGACAATAAACTGTTGGCTGGAGGTCCGATGATGGGTAAGGCACTGACTTCTGTCGAAGTACCAGTCTGTAAGGGTACAAACTCTGTGACGGTTATCTCTGACGAGGAGGCTGTCCGCAAGGATCCTCAGCCTTGTATCCGTTGTGCCAAATGTGTCAGTGCCTGTCCTATGGGCTTAGAGCCCTATCTGTTGGCTAAGCTCTCGGAGGTAAAGAACTGGGAACGCAGTGAGAAAGAGGATATCGTGAACTGTATCGAGTGCGGCTCGTGCCAGTTCACCTGTCCTGCACATCGTCCGCTGCTTGATAACATCCGACTGGGAAAGAGTACTGTTATGGGAATCATCCGCAGTCGTGCCGCCGCAGCAGCACCAAAAAAGTAAAAAGGTAAAAAAGTAAATATATAATGGGAAAATTAATAGTATCATTATCGCCCCATGCACATGGAACCGATACGGTGGAGCGTAACATGTATGGCGTCATCATCGCCTTGTTGCCTGCGCTGCTCGTGTCATTCTGGTTCTTTGGTATCGGCTCCGCCATTGTCTGTGGAACGAGTGTGGCGGCGTGTGTGTTCTTCGAGTGGGCTATCAATAAGTTTATGCTGGGCAACAAACGCAATACCATCTGTGACGGCTCCGCCGTGTTGACAGGTCTGCTGCTTGGTTTCAATCTTCCGTCAAACCTCCCCGTATGGATTATCATCATTGGTGCCTTGTTTGCCATAGGTGTTGGTAAGATGACTTTCGGAGGCTTGGGTAATAATCTATTCAATCCTGCCTTGGTAGGACGTGCCGCCCTGTTGGTAGCGTTTCCTGCCCAGATGACGACATGGCCGAAGATAGGTCAGCTCACCAGTTATCTCGATGCAGAGACAGGTGCCACCCCCCTTGCCATCATGAAGGATGCGATAAAGTATGGGGATGCCAGTATACTTAAGGATATACCTTCCTCACTCGACCTGTTCCTTGGCAATCATCCTGACGGAGCAGGAGCGGTGGGTGAGATATGTGCCCTCGCTTTGTTGTTAGGCTTTGTCTATATGCTATGGAGGAAGATCATCACCTGGCATATTCCAGTATCCATTATTGCTACTGTCTTCATCTTCGCAGGGTTGTTGCATCTTGCCAGTCCTGTCTATGCAGACCCTGTCAGTGTCATCCTCTCTGGTGGTATGATGTTAGGTGCTATCTTCATGGCTACTGACTATGTCACATCGCCGATGACTCCCAAGGGACAACTTATCTATGGTGTCGCCATCGGTTTCCTCTCTGTTGTTATCCGCAACTGGGGGGCGTACCCTGAAGGTATGTCATTCGCTATTCTCATTATGAATGCGTTTACACCTATTATAAATAATTATATAAAACCAAAACGTTTTGGGGAGGCTTCGAAATAATGTAATAATGTAAAAATGTAAAAACGAAAGATTATGAAGAAGCTCGAATCATCATTATTGAATATGGTACTGGTACTCACGGGAGTGGCAGTCATCATGGGCGGTATCCTCGCTTACGTCAATTATTTAACGGAGGGTCCCATCAATAAACAGAAGGAAAAAGCTCTTGCCGACGGTATCAAGACGGTAATGGTCTGTGACGAGTTGGTCGTCACGAAAACAGATACTGTCACGCAAAATGACGAAAAAGGAAAGGAACTAACCTATATCGTCTATCAGGTCGCTGATGCCAAGGGAAAGGAAAAGGGTGTTGCCGTTGAGTCGACTACCAATGGTTTTGGCGGTGACCTGAAAGTCCTTGTGGGCTTCAATACCGATGGGAAGATCCTTGGATATACCCTTCTGGAACATGCAGAGACTCCTGGACTGGGAGCGAAGGCGGACAAATGGTTTCAGAAGGGAGAGAAGGGTGACATCATCGGAAAGGACCCGAAAGAACCTCTTACTGTCTCAAAGGATGGAGGACAGGTGGATGCTATCACAGCCTCAACGATTACCAGTCGTGCCTTCCTCCTCGCTGTGAATAATGCATATAAAGCTTATAAGAATACCCCTGCTGCCGATGCAGAGACGGGAGCCACTAAAAGTGAGTCGAAATAACGTAATAACGTAATAACGTAATAACGAAATAACGAAATAACGAAATAACGAAATAACGTAATAACGCATCATGAATTATGTTAATATCATCAAGAACGGCATCGTCAAGGAGAACCCCACGTTCGTCCTGATGCTGGGTATGTGTCCTACGCTTGCCACTACCACTTCCGCTATGAACGGTATGTCAATGGGACTTGCCACGATGGCGGTGCTTATCTGTACCAATTTCGTGATATCGTGTCTGAAGTCTGTGACTCCTGATAAGGTGCGCATCCCTGTATTCATTGTGGTGATAGCCGCTTTCGTGACGATACTGCAGATGATCATCAAGGCTTATCTGCCAGATGTCGATGCGTCACTGGGGTTGTTTATTCCGTTGATTGTCGTCAACTGTATCATCTTAGGTCGTGCCGAGGCTTTTGCTGCAAAGAACACACCGTTGGCATCCCTCTTTGACGGCATCGGCATAGGTCTTGGCTTCACCATCGGACTGACGCTGTTAGGTATCTGCCGTGAGGTCCTGGGTAATGGCAGCATCTTCGGTTTCACCCTGTTGCCTGAGACCTGTAACATCTTGCTCTTCGTGTTGCCTCCAGGTGCTTTCATCACCCTCGGCTTCTTGATTGCGATAGTGAACAAATTGAAGAAATCATAATTTTCAATTTTCAATTAGAATAATATGGAATATCTCTTAATATTTATTTCCGCCATCTTCGTGAACAACATCGTGTTGTCACAGTTCTTGGGCATCTGTCCGTTCCTGGGTGTCTCGAAGAAGATAGACACCTCATTGGGAATGTCGGCGGCAGTAGCGTTTGTATTGACCCTTGCCACCATCGTGACATGGCTGGTACAGAAATATGTGCTGGACGCTTTCGGACTGCAGTATCTCCAGACGATAGCCTTCATCCTGGTAATAGCCTCGTTGGTGCAGTTAGTGGAGATCATATTAAAGAAGGTGTCGCCAGCTCTCTATCAGGCATTAGGTATCTTCCTGCCCCTGATCACGACCAACTGTGCCGTCCTTGGTGTTGCCATCCTCGTCATCCAGAAAGACTTCAACCTGTTGCAATCTGTCGTCTATGCCTTCTCCACAGCCATAGGTTTCGGTCTGGCACTTGTCGTTTTTGCCGGTATGCGTGAGCAACTCGAACTGGTTAAGCTGCCGAAGGCGATGCAGGGGATGGCTATTGTCTTGATCTCAGCCGGTCTGCTCAGTCTTGCCTTCATGGGCTTCTCGGGCGTTGACGGAGGACTGCGTATCCTCTTCGGTTTGGATTGAGGATGTCATAGCTCCTCATTTGTAGGTATTTTAGACACAGGTAGAATAGAATTGACAAAGATTTTGTACTTTTGCACCAAATATTGAATAGACCATGAAGTTATCGGAACTGAAAACGGGTGAGCATGGTGTCATTGTGAAGGTGCAAGGACACGGAGGCTTCCGTAAGCGCATCATTGAGATGGGCTTTATCAAGGGAGTGGAGGTAGAGGTGTTGCAGAACGCTCCTCTGCAGGACCCTGTGATCTATAAGCTGATGGGCTACGAGATCAGTTTGCGGAGACAGGAGGCGGAGATGATTGAGGTGACGGCTATTGCCAAGGAGGACACTGCCGACCAGCAGTCACCCTCAGACACACAGGAAACCTCAGGAGAGCAGCAGTCTCCGCTGAGGGATGTCATCAAGGTCGCCCTGGTAGGAAATCCGAACTGCGGCAAGACTTCCTTATTCAATTTCGCCAGTGGTGCTCATGGTCATGTCGGTAACTATAGTGGCGTGACGGTGGATGCCTCGATGGCACATGCCTCCTTCGAGGGTTATGAGTTCGACCTCACCGACTTGCCCGGTACTTATTCTTTGTCTTGCTATAGTCCTGAGGAACTGTATGTCCGTGAACATCTGATGAAACAGCATCCCGATGTGGTCATCAACGTCATCGACTCCTCGAATCTCGAGCGTAACCTGTATCTGACGACGCAACTGGTGGATATGAATGTCCGCATGGTGTGCGCCCTGAATATGTATGACGAGTTTGAGCGTCGTGGTGACTTCGTGCATATCAAGACCCTCTCCACACTTTTCGGTGTCCCTTTCATCCCCACCTCGTTCAAGTCGGGCAGGGGAGTACAGGAACTCTTCCATGAGGTCATCAGTGTCTATGAGGACAAGAGCCTTTTGGCGCGCCATATCCATATTCCCCACGGTCATGAACTGGAGGCGGGTATCGAACATATCCAGGAGCATTTGAAAGAGGATGAGGAGGTACGCCCCCTGTATTCCACGCGTTACCTCGCCATCAAGTTATTAGAGAACGATACCTCTGTGGAGCGTTATGTCAGACAGTTGCCCAATGCCGACGAGATCATCGAGGCAAAAGAGATGGCGGCAGCACGTGTGAAGGAGGAGATTAAGGAAGACTCTGAGACGGCTATCATGGATGCGAAATATGGTTTTGTCCATGGTGCACTGACAGAAGCGGAGTTCCGCAAGGGTACGAAAGAGGATACTTACCGTATGACACATTTCATCGATGATGTCTTGTCTAACAAGTATTTCGGCTTCCCTATCTTCTTCCTAATCCTCTTCGTGATGTTCCAGGTCACCTTCTCGCTCGGTCAGTATCCGATGGACTGGATAGATGCCGGTGTGGAATGGTTGGGTGAATTGATAGGAAGCACGATGCCCGAGGGTCCTCTGCGCTCGATGTTGGTTGATGGAGTGATAGGGGGTGTGGGTTCTGTCATTGTTTTCCTTCCCCAAATACTGATATTGTATTTCTTTATCTCCCTGATGGAGGATTCTGGCTATATGGCACGTGCCGCCTTCATCATGGATAAGCTGATGCATAAGATGGGACTGCACGGTAAGTCATTCATTCCATTAATCATGGGTTTCGGCTGTAACGTGCCTGCCGTCATGGCGACGCGTACCATCGAGAGTCGCCGTTCCCGTCTGATAACGATGATGATCCTGCCGTTCATGTCGTGTTCGGCACGTCTACCTATCTATATCATGATTGTCGGTACGTTCTTCTCCTACCAGTACCGTTCGTGGGTGATGCTCTCCCTCTATGCGATAGGCATCCTCGTCGCCGTTATCGTTAGTAAGATATTCTCTACCTTCGTCATCAAGGGTGAGGACACCCCGTTCGTGATGGAACTGCCTCCCTATCGTATGCCGACGGCAAAGGCGATAGGTCGTCATACATGGGAGAAAGGTAAGGAATATCTGAAGAAGATGGGAGGTGTCATTCTCGTAGCCTCTATCATTGTATGGGCACTGGGCTATTTCGGACCTATGGGTGTTGCACCCTCTATGGACCAGTCGTTCATCGGAATGATGGGAAAGACCATAGCTCCGTTGTTCTCACTTCAGGGTTTCAACTGGCAACTGGATGTCTCGCTTATCGCAGGTGTAGGAGCCAAGGAGATCGTTGCCTCCACTATTGGAGTGCTGGGAGGACTGGAACAGTTGACCCCGTTGGTAGCCTATTGCTATCTTCTCTTCGTGCTGCTCTATTTCCCCTGCATCGCCACCATTGTCGCCATCAAGCATGAGACAGGCTCCTGGCGGTGGGCTACCTTCGCCGCTGTCTATACAACCATCGTTGCATGGGTCGTCAGTGCAGTAGTATATCAGATATGCAGTCTGTTTTAAAACAACTGAAGTCTTCAAACGGCATGAAGATGCCATCTTCGAAATCATTCCCACGGTGGAAAGGTTGTTTCTTTACAACCATGAGACGACTACCTTTTCTGATACTGTACCTGTTGTTGGGTTTGGCTATGGGATGCGACCATCAGCACACCTTTAATCGTGTACTGGTTGAGGCAGACAGTCTTGTAGAGCAGCAGGCAGACTCTGCGCTCCATCTGTTAGAGAACATCCCTGATGTTATGAACAAGGGCGATGAGTCAAACCGTGCCTACTATACCCTGTTGCTGATGCAGGCAAAGTACAAATGCTACGAGTCCGCACCCTCCGACAGTCTCATCAATGCTGCTGTCCACTATTATGAGCAGACTGGCAATGCTTCCCTGCTTTGCCGCGCCTACTACTATCGTGCCATGACCTTTTATGAGCAGGGACGGCATGAGGAAGCACTGTTGTTATTAAAGAAAGGAGAGGATCTTGCCATACACAATCACGATACCCTCTATATGGCAAAATACCATGAGAGCCTTATTAAGGTAAACGATGACATAAAGTATTATGATATGATGCTGAAATATGCGAAACTATTTATGTCGGATGCTATTCACTTAAAAGACACGGCTGTTATTGCACGTAGTTATTCTCATGTCTCTACGGCATATTATAGAGTAGGTTTATGGAAAGAAGCCCAAAACTATTTACAGAGAACCATGTCCCTTCTTCACAATACGAATCCAGTCACGAAATCATATATCCTGACAAATATTGGCTGTTATATACATATGAAAGGAGATATGGAAACAGCAAGATACTATTTGGAGGAATCTCTGAAGGCAAATCCGATGCCACATACCTATGCCGAGTTAGGAAACGTCTATGCTGATGAAGGCAATATCCAAGAGGCGGAGAAGAACTGGCAGGAGGCTTTAAAGACAGATGACAGCCAGACCCTATTGAATGTCCTTTCCTCCATGCAGGAACGATACGAGCAGCAACACGACTACCAGTCGGCTATCAGTATTTCCAATAGAATCCATCAGATTAAGGACTCCCTGACCCAAGCCTCCGAGCAGGCGGCTCTTGCGGAGATACAGCACAAATACGACAAGCAAGTCGTGGAGAACAAGTATTATAAGGTATTAGTATGGCTGTTCGGTTCCCTCTTGCTGCTGATAGCAATATCCATCTGCTACTATTATTACCACCGCAGGACTGTTAGGAGATATACTAATCAGTTGACTGCAAAAGAAGAAGCTATCCGTAACGCCCAGCAGAGGATTGCCCTGTTGGAGGGTATGGATGGTGAGCATCATGAGGAGATTATGGCACTGGATGCCCAGATACAGATGATACGCCAGCAGACCCATGAGCAGTTGGGGCAGGGCAAGGAGGTCTATGAGGCAATTGCCGCTGGCAAGAAACTACAGTCTACCAACAAAGAGCATTATCTGATAGAGTACTATTCCATTCTCCGCTACAAGCAGTATGCGTCATGGATGAACGAATATAAGGACTTGACCTCACGCCTACTTACCTATCTTATATTACAGGACATGGGTAAGTCGGACTCAGAGATTCAGGATACGCTCAGTATCACCAATTCCTCGCTCCGTTCCATCAAAACCCGACTAAAAGCACACCTGAGACACTAATGACAGCCCTTATTTTGCTGCATTTTAGGGTGTCTGCAATTTACTATTTCTCTTGTTACTTCCTGTAAGACAGGTGGTTAACTCCATTTTAACATTGCAGCACCTCCATCAACTTTCCTTCGAATAAATTTGCAGGAATCATTCATTGTGCCTACTTTTGCAGCCCGAAATTTAAACACAAAGAAAGTATGAAGACAAAAATGATGAGGCTGCTTTTG
The DNA here is from genome assembly GCA_902769805.1 of uncultured Prevotellaceae bacterium. Classification (GTDB taxonomy): domain Bacteria; phylum Bacteroidota; class Bacteroidia; order Bacteroidales; family Bacteroidaceae; genus Prevotella. Next base: position 78,600 of record CACXQL010000002.1, on the reverse strand, counting down.
GCTGCATTAATGATGGGCTTGCCCATGTTTCAGAGTGAGATGTACGCAGGAAACATTAGAGTACAAACAAAAAAAGTAAACGATAACCGTAAGGATGAGCACAAGCACCTGGCACCAGGTCACTACTCCCGTCTTGCCTCCGCCATTTGGGATGAGGAGATTGGCAATCTTTCCATTACATTCAATGCAGAATCCGATGAGGTATGTGTCTGCATTTACAAAGATGACACTTTGGTAATTGAGGAAACCCGTCCAGTCTTTGAGGGTGAAGTCATGGTCCTTGACCTGTCATCCTATGGCACTGGCGACTACCAGGTTGTCATTACAGGTGTAGGTGATGATACCCTTTACGGGAATTTCTAGTGTATAATAGTCTTAAAAGGATATAAGTCATTATAAGTATTAAATGAAAAGACTACTCATGATTGCTTTATGCTCTTTTGCCATTATCAGCATATACGGGCAGAGCATCGGCTACATCACCAATGCCCCACGATGTGGGGATGTTTTGCAAAGGAGACAGGTAGGATTCTTCGACTCTGGCAATGGGGGGAACAATGTCGTCTGGGACTTCAGGGATATTGACACAGATGGAGAGATTGAGCAGACTGAGTTCTACTATGGGGCGGACTCTCTGCTTCAAAGTGCCAACTCCAGTATTATTTGCCGATACCATCTTACGTCGGACAGCCTTATGCTGACAGGCTATGAGAGTCCCCTTGAATACATGGAATACACAATCCCGATACCTCTGGTTGCCTATCCTTATTCCTATGGTTATACCATGACCAACAATTATGAGGGCAGGGGCACCTATTGCCAGCAGCAGAACATAAGACGTAGGGGTACGCTGATTGTGGAGGCAGATGCGGCTGGGGCTATTATCGCCGCCGAGGGTGACACCTTGCGGAATGCCATAAGGCTCCACGCCATCCGCACCAGTTCCGTCTGCATGTACGCCCAGTCGGACACGCTCTTTGCCGATTCCACGAACATGAAGCAGGAGATTCAGGAGACCAACCAGTGGTATGTGCCCGGCTACAGGTATCCCCTCTATGAGACGGTATCCACGTCCTACTATGACGACATGACTCCCGTGTCGTGTATCCAGACTGCATATCTCTATTCTCCGGAGGAGCAAGGACAACTCGATGACGAAGAGAACAGGAAAATTCTGGAGGATATTGAAAAGGAACATGTCGCAGAGGCAGACATCATCCATTACCATGTGTCCAACAATGGGACGACCCTTGAACTGGACTACTCCCTTGATGCGGAGGCGAACATCAACGCCATCGTCTGCAACAGTCTGGGAATGGTGTACGGCAGACAGAAAGCCCATCAGGCAGAGGGTATGGACTATCGGCTATCATTTGACATCACGTCCCTTCCGCGTGGGGAGTATGTCCTCTATATCAACGTAAACGACAAAGTGTATAATGAGAAGTTCCATGTCAAAAGATAAGATAAGAAAGGTAGCCTTGTTAGTCCTGTCGTGCCTTGCCGTTACAGGAGTATCCGCACAAAATGACATAATGATGTCAAAGGCTCCCCAGTGCTGCATAGCCTCCCCCAATACGGTGTCTATAGCGAGATACGGTGACATCCCCATGGACTACTATACCGGCAGGGCGAACATCACCATCCCCATTTACCACACGACCGAACGTGGGGTCACCTTGAACGTGAGCCTGTCATACGACACACAGGGAATCCTCGCCGGAAACCTCCCCAGTTGGACGGGGTATAACTGGACACTGCATGCCGGAGGTGTCATCACGCGTGTAAGAAACGGGATGGTTGACGAGTTCGAGTACTCTAAACTATCCCATTGGGAGAACTATTTCCAGAGTCCGGGCAAACTGTTGCAGTATGTGAACCAATACAATGCCGACAAAAGCATCGCAGCGCTTTGTAAACACATTAGGGAAGACAAGTATGACTGCGATCCCGATGTCTTCTATTTTAACTTCATGGGCAAGTCCGGTCGCTTCTTTTATGGTCAGGATGGTGAGTGGAAAGTAATGTCAGACGACAACATCCATGTCGTGTTCGATGTCAATGATCCCGACAACTACATCCTTCCATATTTCAAGTACTACAATCAGACTAACAAGAACCGCCAGAGGAAGACCATCAAGGGCTTCACCCTGATAGACGAGGACGGGACGAGGTATGTCTTCGGCGACCATTCGTCCTCGACGACTGAGACTTCTGGCCTCTATGAGACGAGGGCATCCGCCATTGAGTATTCCCAGCCGTTCCTCACCGCCCTTAGGAACAACAACTCTGACACCTATGGGGTGAATGAGTCCATGACCGCATCGGCATGGTACCTGACGGAAGTGAGGGACCGTTTCGGCAATGTACTCTACCACTTCGAGTATGAAAGGGGGAAGTTCATGGTGCAGGCAAGTTATATGCACGAAGAAAAATGGATAATATACGGTGGTAACAGTGTTTCCCCACATTCGAATATCTGGGATACTTTCCATTATGCGCTGTGCCTGAACTCCCCCGTCTATCTCTCAAGAATCACGATGCCGATGTCTAACCATTCCGTCTCATTCACCCGGGACTCTTCGAGGGTATTGAGCGCAGGTGACTTCTATCCCAGTTTTAGGCACAATCTGGAAACCCTGAAAAGGCTCTCGACCTATGACAACTCCCCGGAGATGTTCTATTTCCTTCATGGTACAGACAAATATGTCGCAGACTACCAGAACACCAATGGCGACAAGACCAATAACCCCCTTGCCTCCATGGGCATGAGCCCCCTGAAGAATATTACGGTATCCTTTAACGGTAAAAAGATAGAAGGCTACGACTTCACGTACACGACGGGTAATGTGCGCCTTTTGCTGACAGGCGTTGCCGTTACGAACGGCGGGGAAAGGAAGGGCAGGTATAACTTTACATATAATAACCCTGGAAAAATTCCCCAAGACTGTCTGACGACGAAGACCGACGACTGGGGATTCTTCAACGACAGCGAGGGGGACAGGACGCCAAACACCACGGCGACCCAATATGGGATGCTGACAAAGATATCCTATCCGACTGGCGGTGTCACGGAGATTACCTATGGGCAGAACAGTTACAAGGACTATTACGACAGGGGAAACGGGAGGATGCAGTATGACCCGGGTACGACAGGCGGACTGGTGGTGAAGTCACTCAAGGACTATGATGCTCCCAACGGGAAACTGTTGTCGTCAAGGACGTTCACCTACTCCGACGGACAACTATACGCCCTGCCGAAATACGAATGGGACTGGAAGCCAGCGTCAAGCGGCTTGTTTCTCCACCTGGAAGACTTCAACTCCATCGTCCCGCTATGCAACTCCTTCGGCTCCCATATAGGGTACTCAACGGTCAGGGAGACCTATGCGGACGGTTCCTACACGCAATACAAGTATCGGAACATTGATGCCGGCATGGACGAGAAGCCTGTTATCTCTGCAAGTTCTTCCCCGTCACCGTATGATGTCTACAGCGATTGCGGGTTCATGCGAGGAAGGATCAGCAGTGTAGAGCATTATGACAACAGGGGACACGCCATGTCCACAATCACATATTATTACCGGACTGACCATGTCAAGGACAAATTCGTCTATGGTAATAACCTGAGACAGGAGCAAGGCTATCCGAATGCTCCAGGGGGCTATTATGTGGGCGGAGTATATAAGATGTACTACCCCAAGTACGATGTTGTCAAGACATATTCCACGACGAGATACGAGGAGACGATGGTCGGTGAGCAGACGGACTATGAGAAGAAGGATGTTACGATTGACATGGGCGGTTGTTCCGCGGAAGTAAGGAAATGCCTGTCGGAGACCGTCAAAAGGGGAAGCAGTACGGCCAAGACCGTTTATGGCTATCCTTATCAGGACATGGGACAAAGCAAGATAAGCAAGAGGCTCGTGTCACAGTTCTACCTTCCCGTCACTTCTGTCAAGCGGTACCAGGGCGGTATGCTGACAGGGGGAAGGAAGACCGTTTACGGGGAATGCCAAAGTAATTACGTCCCCATGTACGACATCGTATATGCCAGCAGCCCGAATGCCTGTGACACCATTGCCCGTTACGAGTCCTACTCCTCCACCTTCCGGCCCGTGGAGGTGACGGACGTCAACAATGTGAGACACATGTTTTTCTGGAACTCCCATGACCAGTTGGCTGCTACGGTCGCCAATGGGTCAGTCAACATCCGTTCGAATCCGACGGCAACGGATAGCAAAAGCGTGATAGCCTCCTCACAGGCTGCGGAGGTGTTCGGAACGATGCCGACGGACATCACGGCGTGTGTCTACAACGGTCGCGGACTGGTCCACAGCATCACCCGGGGCAACGGACAGACCGCATACTACGGCTATGACACGTTCGGGAGCCTCGTGTCCGTCAGCGACCTCAACAAAAAGACGGTGCAGAGGTACAGCTATAGTTACAGGACGACATCCAACAAAGCCGCAGGTCCGGTAAGCGATGTGGCAGCGAAGACGGGATGCGACAATATCCGCTATCCCGTCTACGACGAGACCCATGCCCCGTCCCTGGTGGTCACGGGTGGTATTTCCTGCTTCTCCTATGACCCCACTAAGAAGACAGTCACCGTGGACTATGCCTATTCAAATGCCACGTCCGCATCCATCAGGATCATGTCGGACGGCGGTACCTGTGTATCCACAACCGACCTACCTGCAGGTAATGGAAAGGGACATAAGATCATCAGTATTTCCGCACTGGCAGTGGGCTACTATGATGTCTGCCTGTACGTGGACGACACACGGAAAGACTCAAAGAGAATCTATAAATCATACTAAATTCATATCATTCACGTTATATTAAATAATACATGAGATCAGTATATATCCATTGCATATTCCTTGCGGTGCTGTCAGCCCTTCCTAAAACGACAGGGGCACAGACGGCAGGTGAGAACTACGTGGTGACAGAGACCCTGCTTGACGCAGCAGGGACACGGAGCATCAAGTCCGTCCAGTACCATGACGGACTGGGCAGACCGCATGTGCTTGTCTCCGGCGGTGTGAACACCAGCGGCAAATACGTGTACACGATGACCGAGTACGACCAGTGCGGCAGGGAGGGCAAGGGTTGGCTACCTGCTGTGGGCACGACCTCGCCCGGCACCGTCACCTCCTCGGAGATGGAATCCCTTTCCTGCAGTACCTACAATGAGGGCGGTGCGTTCAGCGAGAACCGCTATGACGGTATCGGTCGTGTCATGTACAGCCAGACGGCGGGAGAGGCATGGCGCAGTAGTGGCAAGGGTGTGAGGACGGAGTACGTCTCCAACAAGGCGAACTCCGTCAGGAGATACAAACTCGACATGTCGGGCAGCCTCATAGAGTCCCCCGTGGAGTACTATCCCGCCGGGGAACTGACTGGAGAGCGCGTGACCGACGAGGACGGACACACTGCGGAAGTATACAGGGACCTGTCGGGACATGTCGTCCTCGAGCGCAGGGACGGCAGTAACGATACCTATTACATATACGAGAAGGGACTGCTCCGTGTCGTCGTCCCCCCGTTGTACCAGAACGAGGAGAGGAGGCAGTCGTCCCTGCTCTACAGATACAAGTACGACCTGCACGGCAGGTGCATCGAGAAGACCCTTCCCGGCTGCGCTCCCATAAGGTACTGGTATGACCTCTGCGGGCGCGTTGCCTTCATGCAGGACGGTCGCATGCGGAAGTCTCCCCAGCGCTACCGCTTCTTTCTCTACGACGGCCTCAGCCGCCTCGTGGTGCAAGGTGTGTGCTCCTCTGTACCGTCGGACGTATCCTCCCGTTACATGAGTGTGACACTCCAGTCGGGCGGCAGCCAGGTGGCGGACACGGGGTACCGTCTCAGTTCTCTGGCAGGAATCGATGTCGTGGAGGTGGAGACAGCCAACTACTATGACGGTTACCAGTGCCTGGACCTGCCCGCCTTCAAGGTTGCGGTGTCCAGACACGGGTTGCGGAAGGCGACAAGCACGTGCGTGACGTCGCTGCTCACTGCTCAGATGGTATCGGTCACCGACGGTGGGAGGACCTTCCGCGTGATGTACTATGACAGTAAGGGCAGGTGTACCGACAGGAGGGAGACGGGGCTCGACGGCATCATGCTGCAGACATCGGCATCCTACTCCTTCACCGGGAAGCCCATCAGGATATCCAAGACTGTCAGGGTCAACGGCAAGGTCCTGCATACCGCCACCCACGGGATGTTCTACGACAGTTCCTCTGACCTGCTCATCAAGGAGACGCTGCAGATGGACAGTGCCGCCGCCATCGTCCTCCACGAGGACTCCTATAACATGCTGGGGCAACTCTCCCAGGTGAAGTCCGGCGGCAATGGGAAAATGACGGAGACGTACCAGTATGACGTACACGGCTGGCTCAAGAGGCATGACTGCTACGACTACTACCTGTCTGGAAGTATCCCGTCGTTCAGCGAGGTGCTGCACTATGCCGACGGAAGCACGCCCTGCTGGAACGGCAATATCAGCGCCATAGCGTACAAGTCGCCCGACGACCTAAACAAATGGAAGGGGTTCAAGTATGCCTACGACGGTCTGGACCGCCTGACCTCCGCCACATACGGGGAGGGTGAGGATCTCGGGACGGCTCCCACCGTGGACTACTCAGAGACCTTTGCCTATGACGAAAGTGGTGCACTGACGGAGGTGATGCGCTACGGCAACCACCATGTTTCTCCGAGGATCACCGACAAGTTGACGCTATCCTACCAGGACAACCGTCTGAGGAGAGTGGATGACAAGGGCAGCACCAGTCTGCTTAACGGTTCCTTCGAGTTCCGCAACGGCTCTTCGATACCAGTCGAGTATACCTATGACGGCTGCGGTGCGCTGGTCTCCGACAAGAACAAGGGCATCGTCAAGGTGGAATACGGTTACGGTGGCATGCCGCGCCGTGTGCAGTTCTCTAACGGCTGCGTGACGGAGTATGCCTACTCTGCCGACGGCAGGAAACTGCGTACTGTCCATAGGACGGCGGTGTCAGGCATCACGGTGAACGACGTCCATGTGCTGACGGTGGCGGAGACGGCGTCGGTCGACTCCACCCTGTATGTGGGCCAGATCACCAACTACTATGCCTACGGTACCTTCATGGGTGACGTGTCGAGGGGCACGGGCATCCAGACGGACAGGTACACCGGGAAGGAACTGGACCGCGAGGCTGGTCTCGACCTCTACGACTACGGTGCACGCCAGTATGATGCCACCGTCGGGCTCTTCACCTCGATGGACCCGATGTGCGAGCAGAATCCCAATGTCAATCCCTATTTGTATTGTCATGGGAATCCTGTAAACAGGATAGATCCAGATGGAAGGGATGACTATTATACGTCTAATGGACAGTTCTTGTTCAGAGACCAAAAGGAGACCGACAGAATCATGATTAGAAACAACTATGTATATGCCATGAGCAAGATTGCACCTGTACCATGGCAGATAGTCGATACACCCATTGAAAATGTAAATCTCTCAGCAGAGGCTTATTCTAATATCTTTACGAATATATTAGAGAAAGAAGGGTTTGATATTAGCAAATTAAAAAATCGAAGTATTTCTATTGTAAAACTGAAAGAAAACATAGAAAATGATGGAATACAATATAAAGCAGATGGTTTTTATAATCATGAAGCAGTTATTCCATTATGGGATGCAGATATAGCCCAAAGTAAAAGATTTAATAACGGTATAGAGGTAACCGCATATATTCACCCTATGGGAGACGAAAATAGAGAGTATTTAAGTACTATTTCCAATGTCGTAAGTATACTAGGAATACATGAATTTGAAGGGCATCAGATAAAAGGATTTGGTGAAAACTTACACTGGAAGATATTGGAAATGCAAAGAGGTCATAAGTCCTGGAGTAAAGTTACACCGATGCTCAAAAACTTATATAAGTATTTTGAGAAAGAAAAACTATATAATTACAACAAGCAACAATGAATAAGAATATAATATTAGCAATGGCCATGATATTGTTGGGAATTATTATATCATGTAATATTTCTAAAGATAGTAATTATGATAAGTTTTCTGCAACTCTTTTCATGGTTTGTGACAATTACCCTAAAGGGTATAAGAAACATATGGGAAAAATGTCATACTCAAGATATTTGTTGTTTGTATTTAATGTTAAGAATCTTACAAAAGATACAATAGATTTCCCATCTTCTTTTTTATATAATGATAATTGCACAAAAATTAGAATTTATAAAGAAAATAGATATGTCGATTCTAATTATACATACTATTGGAAAAGGAGGGAAATATTATTTCCTAATGACAGCATAACTGTGGCAGTTAGATTATGGGAATCTGATTTAGTTTCTTTAGGAATTGACTTAGATGAAGATTCAATTGAAAGCATCGTCCCTTTTGTGTCTTTCAGTTATATTCCAAAATCAAATAATAGAAGATTGAATACACACAAAGAGATTATACCAATTTTTATAAAAAGTGAAAATATTACCTATTATCATGGTAAATTATATAAAGAAATAAAGAATGGTAAGGAAATACTAAAAGAAATCTATGATGAACCAGACATGAGAATAATAAAAAAGATATCAGAAGACAATAAGAATTTATGAGACATTTGGGGACTCTGAAAAAATTAGAGTCTCCGATTTTCTAAACAACATTACAATTTAAAAATTATCAGAACACAGTAATAAAAGAACATGGTTGGCAATAAAACATTTCTTATAGCAATTATCTTATTGTGTTTATGCGGATGTGTAAATGACACAAAAAAAATAGTAAAGGGTGAGTTCCTTAGTGTGACAGATTCTAAACCTTGTTCGGACTCTTTATATGCCGAATGGTCAAAAAAAGGACATTATATTAATCCAAGAAACATAGAATTGTGCTATGTAATCCACAATTATACTGACGAGAAAATGTATATTCCTATTCAGACTATGTCTGATAGTACAGTAAAATCGTCTATTAATGTTTCTTTTATGGATAAAACAGATACTATACACCCTCACTTTTACGTGAAAAAGAGTCCGTATAACTCAAATTATATATGCAGCGGGGACTCTATGTTATTATTTATAACAATTAGCCAATTCCATAAATGGGGTAAAAAGGGAATAAATGTGAATACGGACCTTGATACTCTCATAAAAAGATTACATTTGGAGTATCTTCAGAGTTTGGAGGATGTAAAAGAACATTTTGAAATCCCTTATATTGAATTTGGTGATGCGCCTCAGTTTTATTATGAAGTACCACGAGACAAATCTATATTAAAGAAGATTCATAGAGACAGAGTTTTGATTCGAATAGACCAAAAAGAAACTCGGTGAGTTCTGAATGATCCACTTCTGTGTGTAACGATTTTGTGATATGGAATAAAAGACGTACCTTTGTAGTGTCAATGAAAAAACTGACAAGATTAATGAAGCGATACCTGTACATAGTACTGATCCTGTTCTCTGCAATATTGAATTGCAGGGCGGCTTACTACGGTTTCAGGATCAGCAACCTGAACGGCGGCACAGATCACCAACTACTATGCCTACGGTACCTTCATGGGTGACGTGTCGAGGGGCACGGGCATCCAGACGGACAGGTACACCGGGAAGGAACTGGACCGCCAGGCTGGTCTCGACCTCTACGACTATGGTGCACGCCAGTATGATGCCACCGTCGGGCTCTTCACCTCGATGGACCCGATGTGTGAGCAGTACTACCACCTCAACCCCTACCTGTACTGTGCAGGGAACCCGGTGAGGTATGTAGACCCGGGTGACAGAGGGACAGGTACACGGGGATCACGGGGTCGGTTCTAGTGATCATTTATTGTAAAGAAAGCTGGGGACGGTTCTGAATGATTCATTACCTGTCCCTGTGTCATTTAAAATTCCTTGGAAATAAGTTATTGTTTTTATACATTTGTAAATATTTAATTGCTGTATAGATGAAAAATCAAACTTTGAATATAATAATTCAGAAAATTCTTGAGGATTGGAATCCTATTGGTGTCCCAGAATATATAGTTGATGTAGAATATTTAGATTACATTCCTTATTTAATTCAAACTGCCCATAATCTGGAAGAGACAAAAAAGGGTTTAATTTATATATTAAGGCAGATGGGTTATAATAATCATTGTATTTGTAATAAAAAGATTCAACAGGATATAGACAATATTGCACAAAGAATTGTTAAAGAATATGAGAAAATTATTTCTAATAGTGATGACAGGGAGGGTGATTCCTAGGGCAATAAACAGGAAAAGCATTGCTGATTTCCAACAGTACTCTAAGGAAAGACAAAAAGATATTGTTCGTGATGTGATGACAGAACTTGGCGCAGGTCCTCGCCAGATGTCTCGCGTAACAGGACTCTCTTACACGCTTATTTATAAAACATATAAGTAGTATGGACCAATTATTAGTAAGGAATCAAACTGTTTCCAAATATAAAAAGGAGCTCACCTATCCTTAGGAGAAGTGGATCATTGAGAACCGTTCCCAAATTTCCCGTAAACATTTTATATCATAACGATGAAATATTATAAGTTAATCATTGATGGCAATGACACACTCGGAGGGGTATTGTATGCTCCTTCAAGTGTACCATACCCTATTGCAAGAGATGGGCAAGAAGTAAAAAACTGGCAATCACTTGTGTTAGAATTGAGAGATGGCGTATATTGTCATTTTCATGCATGCACAGGAGGTGCTAATATTATTAGTGAAGAATTTAAAAAATTAATAGAATCTTTTACTGGCGATAATAATGAGATTGAGTATCTTCCTGTAAAGGTGATTAGCAAAGAATATGGAGATCGTATTTATTATATTTTACATTTTAGGAAGATTTTTGATGTCATTGACAAAGCAAAAACTATTTATGCAAAGGATACAGATGTTATTCTGAGGGTGCGATTAGACAATAATAAGACAAAAAATCTAATTATTTTTAACTCTCAGCCAGCAATTAATGATGTTATTGTATGCGAAGATTTGTATAAAGCCATTAAGAGAAATCATTATGATTTGGGAATAGAATTTATGTTAATGCGATAAGAAATCACCTGGACAGGTTTTTTGGAAAGCTGGGGACTCAATGATCCACTTCTAGTGAAAATATTTTATGTTATTAAATAAAAAGAATAATACAATGAAAAAATTCTTATCAATGACATTTTGTTTGTTTTTTTTTGCTTCTTGTCTTCCCGTGTGGGATACCATGGAAAGTATGAGAATAAAAAATTGTACAACAGATACATTACTTATTGGTGCATCTTTCAGCAACAATATTGATAGTGTCTATATAAATGTCTACGGTGGTAGGTTTCGGTTCTTACCATGTTCTGGAGATACGTGTGATTATACATGGACTACTATTAACGAAAAGGGAATGCTTGAAATAAGGCCACATGACTACATCCCTCAAGATTCCACGGCAGATTACGCAGAATCCGGTACTCTATTCTCACATAACAAAGAGCATAAAGCATACCTCTTTATCATTAAATTGGAGACAGCACGCAATCATACTTGGGCTGAAATATGCAGAGATCAGTTATATGACACATTGTTTGTCACTCGCGAGATGTTAGACGAAGGGAATCGAATAGAGTATCATGGGAAAAGGAGGAAATTTGGGGGACTCTGAATGATCCACCATCCACACCTTGTTCAATTGCTTTGTGCAATAAAATATATGATGTACCTTTTTAACGTTAAAGAAAAACCATAAAGAATTAAGAGTAAAACAAAATGAAAAGATTTATGTTATTGGCAGCGCTTGCATGCTGCACGACTGTGATGAACGCACAGAACCCTAAGGGTAAGTATTCTATCAAGCCCATGGCTGGTATCAATGTGACAGGACTGAGTGGGGGCGCTTACAGTGACCTCTATCATAATAAAGTACGCTTCACGGGAGGAGTTGAGGCTGAGTACGGTGTGAATGATTGGTTGGGCATATCACTTGGTGCTGTCTATTCGCAACAGGGAGCCAAAGTTGAAGGCGGAATAAGTGCCCAATCTGTTAAAGACGGAACAACCTATATTTCTAACTTTATAATGGAGGGCAAGTTGCATTGTGAGTACATCAACATCCCCCTGATGGCGAACATCTATATCCCTCAGGTGAAAGGACTTGCCGTCAAGATAGGCATTCAGACGGGATTATTGATAGGTAGTAAGATGGAAGAGAGTTATGCGCTTGTTACATACCCTGATATAGATTATGAAGATAATAGATTGCACACATCTGATACCGATTACACCTTTGGGAACTTATGGCTCTCTGACGTTTGCAAGTCAGTAGACTTCGGTATTCCTGTTGGTCTTTCCTACGAGTATAGGAATGTGGTACTGGATGCCCGCTACTATTTCGGTCTGACTAAGATTGACAAGACGGAGAATCCCGAAGACTGCCGAAATCGTTACTTCAGTTTCACACTAGGCTACCGCTTCCACTTGTAAATCCAGTGGGCACACTACTTGCTTATAACAATAAAATATGAAAAAGTATTTCAAGAACTATCTTCTTTTTCTATTATTTCTGACATGTTCATCTGTTATGGCTGACAGCACAAGCACTGTCGCTATTGGTCTGACCATTGACAGTACGGTAGTGATGGCAGAGAGCCAGTCTTTTGGACATAGGATAGATGATGTTGTTATCGAACCAGGACTTAACTATATGTTGCTTAAATTCCGGGAGACTACAAAAAGTGGGAAATGGCTGGAGTTTAAAGGAGAGATTGGTGCGTTTAGCATAAAGGATTCCAAATTATTGTGGACTTACCCATTTAACTATGGGAATTCTTCTGTTTATTGCACGAAAGCAGGGGTAGCCATCTCCAAGGGGAATAAGTTTTGTATGCTTGATCCAAATACTGGTCATGTCCGCTGGCAAGGCAAATTCTTTCCCGTTCAATATGACGATTCCACCAATATTGTACTTGGCTATTCCGGACCAAGATCAAGTAAACTGAGTGGCTACGATATGATAACGGGTCAACAATTATGGACCACAAGAATTCCACACGACAAGAACTGGGGTTGGAACAATGTTATACGTGAAGATTCTGTACACTGGATTGTTGTTGCAGACCACTTGAACCGCTTGAACATCCGTACAGGTGAAGTTTGTATCTACAAAGCCAAAACGGGAGTAAGCGATATCAAGGGTGCCCTTTTGCAGGGACTGGGAATAGTTGCCGGTGCCATAGCAGGGTCATTGGCAACAGGCTATACAACCTATCCGGTGGGATTTGTAGGCAAGAATGTCATCAATCATCTACATTCCAATGTCGTTCAAGATGATTCACTCTATTACTTCGCCGACCGAGAAAAAGTGGTCTGTCTGGATAAATCAATGAATATTGTTTGGAGTCATCAGTTTCCACCAAAGACCTCTGCCTTTTCGCAACTAGTATATAACGATAGTACTCTTTATATGTTCAATCTGGGCTATGGTCTGAAGAACGGACAGCAGCGCACAAAGATGGGACGCCCGTTTATTGCAGCCTTTGACAAGCGTACTGGAGCATGCCAGTTTATGAATATGCTGAGTTTGAAGAAGGACATGGTTGAAGATGTCGTTCTCAATCCTTATGGAGCTTTCATGCTCTTTGATGACGGGCTGACCTATAAGCATGAACTTGATGATTCTACCGTAACGGTCTCACCATGGGATGTGAAGAAACATGGTCAGTTAAGTGCTATTATCACTCAGCCAGTATATACTTACTATAATCTTAAAAACATGTTTGATGTTATTGCTACGGATGGCACCTTCTTCCCAGTAATTACAGAAAAAGGAGACATTTTCATGGTTGACAGAAATTTAAGGATATCTGAAAGTTTCCCTGCCTATTCTCTTTATTGGCCTCTTTGCAAGGTTGGGGACCGAATGTGTATTTATTCGCCTACCAGCCATCGGCAGGATATATGGCTTGTATCCCTTCAAGGTTTCCCAGAGATTCAACTAACCATTCCCGTACGGAACGTAGGAATCACCGGAGGGAAACTATACCTAAGCAATAATGAGCGTCTGTATTATTTGCATCTCAACTAAGAAACCCAGTGCTCAAGGGGGAATTGAAGACAGGATCACGGGGTCTTGTTTCCAAATATACAAAAGGAGCTCACCTATCCTTAGGAGAAGTGGATCATTGAGAACCGTCCCCAAATTTCCAAGAATGAAAATATTGTTAGACGGGAATTAAATTTACCAGAAAGAGTAGAAGAAGAAAAACATCATGAATAAATTGTTACTATTTTGTATATCATTATTCACCTATATGGGTGTTTATGCAAATGATTCCATCCTTATTGACAAGGTATGGACGCAAAGGGTAATTGTAATATATGGTGAAGAGGAAATGGATTCCATAGGAGAAGGTCCTTTGGTAGAGAATGATGGAATTAAATGTGGTTATGCAGGATGCATAGAAATAGAATTCTTAAGAAATCATCGATTTAGGAAAATATATCCTAATGGTGAAATCTACATTGGCAGTTGGAATCTTAAAAATGACGTACTGACAATTAGATATGATAAAAGAGAAAGAGAGGGAAAGAAAAAATATAGATTTAAGATTAAATATAGGGAGAAAGAAGAATGCCCTACGCTATATTTGTTTGAGATTAAAAGTATTGCTTGTTACATTTTCTGTAATTATAATGAAGAAACCGTGGGTTCAGAATAATCCATTCCTTGGAGTTGACATGAATAACATTTAAACCAAGAAAGATGAAACAGATATTATTATCCATTATACTGACTCTGACTTGTTTGCAGAGTCATGCCCAGAACATAACAGGCATTCATACTCTACGCATCGGGGACAAGGTGGACAAGCAGTTGGTGGAGTATGAACTAAACGACGAGTCTGCCAAGAATGTGGTGTGGGACTTGCGAAGAAAGCTGGGGACTCTAATTTTCCCGATAAGCAAAAGATAACTCACAATAAGCATATCTTATTCTCAAATAAGATAATACTATTGGGAAATACGACTGGCGGAATGAAAATTCTGACAGTCGTATTGTTTGTCAATGGGGTAAAGCTATCATCGTTTTATTGAGGTTCGGAATTACCGTCTTTCTTCCATTGCTCCCAATCGGTGTCGGTAAGATACTTCTCTATCTGATTTTGAAGTGCTGAAAGATCTTTTGTCACAACATCCCATACAACCACACTGTCTATTTGAAAATATTCATGAACAATGTAATTACGCATTCCTTTAACCATTTTCCATGGTGTTTCAGGATGGGATTCCTGAAACTCTGTGGTCAGCATATTGGCTGCTTCTCCCATCATCTCAATGTTTTTAACAACAGCATAATACATCATGTCATCTTTTAGCAAATCATCAAAAGATTTTCCTTTGACATAACGATTTACACGCTCAATAGCGGCAAGAATATGCTGTAGTCGTTCGCGATCTTTAAGAGGCTCTCTCATAAATCAAAATTTTATCATTATCTACACTCTTACGAGCGAAAGAGGCTAATGAGCGGTCAACAACCAAGTCCACATTACGTCCTAATAGTTCTTTTAGATCTTCATACATACCAAAGAATTTCAATCCAATCGGCTTACTATGATCTAGGATAACGAGTATGTCAATATCAGAATCTGCACGTTCCTCGCCACGGGCAAAGGAGCCAAACAGCCATGCTTTCAGGACGGGTTGGGTCTTGAAATATTCGGCTATCTTCTCTGTCATCATCTGCGTACTCATAGGCAGAACTTGATGTTTACAAGGGCAAAGTTACGAAAAGTCGAGAACAAAACAAAATAAATTCATTTATTTTTTATGTCGAGATGGTGTATCTTTGATCAGTGAAAGCTGGGGACGGTTCTGAATGATCCATTTTCTAGTGAAATATTTTGTCCTATAAAAAAAAGAAATACCTTTGCACAGTATTAATTAATATAACATGAACAAAAACTTGTTTCCAAATATACAAAAGGAGCTCACCTATCCTTAGCAAAAGTGGATCATTGATAGGGGAAGGAGCCATTATAACGGGGTGAAAGACAGGCACTTTCAGGGTGAAAGTGGCGTTCTTGTCAGTATAACAGCGGTCGGTGCTGTTATTAGCAGCGGCCGCTGCTAATATCGACAGCGTTCGCTGCCAATGTCAGCAGCGTTCGCTACTGACCTGTTATGAATCAGGGACAGTGAGCCTGACATCAACCTTACTGAAAAAGAGGCTTTATTCATGATGATATGGTTCGCCTCTGATAATGGTACAGGCACGATAGACCTGTTCGGTGAAGGTGAGACGTATCATCTGATGGGAGAATGTCATCTTCGAGAGTGAGAGTTGTTCGTTGGCTCTTGCATAGACGGCAGGGGAGAAGCCATAGGGACCGCCGATAATAAAGACGAGGCGACGGGCGGTGTTGCGTTTCTGTTCCAACCAACGGGCAAACTCTATGCTGCGATATTCCTTGCCGTGCTCGTCAAGCAGGACAACCGTATCTGAGGGCTGCAACTGGCGGAGAATCAGTTCACCTTCTGCTTCCTTCTGTTGTTCCTCCGAGAGATTCTTGGTGTTCTTGAGTTCAGGAATAGTAACGACCTCAAAAGGCATATAGTGACTGATGCGCTCCACATAGTCATTAATGCCGGCAACAAAATGTTTATTGACCGTCTTACCGACCTGAATCAGGATTGTTTTCATCTCGTCGTATGGAATCCATCAAGGTTCTGATAGCGGCGTTTCATCATGCGCTGATAGATGTTACGCATCCAATAGGGCTCTGCTAACGTGAAGGCGAGACCGATCACAATCATGATAATATACGCAATGGTATCACTGAAGATTGTCTGAAGGACCAGTACAAGGAGCACAGGGACGAAGAAAACGATGAGTTCGATAATCAGTTGGAGTTTGTTCTCTAACTGATTCTTTCCTGTTATCTTGTCGTTCAAAGGTAATGTCTGTTTATTCCAGATAGCCAATTGGAAAAGCAGACAATACTCCGGTCCAGTAGTAATCAGCAGATAGGCAAGGATCATCAGTACCGAGAACTTACCGGAGATGATAGGGGGCAACAGCAACAGGAACGGTAACAGCACGATGGCGCAGTAGAAATAATACTTGGCGCGCAACAGTGTGAGGATATTCTCCTCATGAACCATCAGTAAATCAATGTAGTTACCCTCTGGTCCCATCACCTTGACAAGGTTGACAGCCCCAAAGAATACGAAACAATAGAGGCACCACATATTACGGGCAAAGCCTCCTGTATAGGTGTCGGTATAGGCAATGAGCAGTGAGAGCATTGTGATGACAATAACTCCCTGTATAAAACGGGTACGGATGGCTTTGTTACGCATCGTACTCTTAATCTCCAGTTTGAGGTATTCGCCAATCTGTCCGAAGCGGTTGAGGGCCGAAAACTCAGAGACACGCTTCAGGTTAGTCTTCTCCTGCTTGGATATCTCGTCATAGATTAACCGCATCTGGAGTTTCCTGTTAATCACAAACAAGATGATGAAAAGGACGGCAAAAAGGATGAAAGTATACCAGGAAAAGGCATACTCTCCGATGAAATCGAATATTTGGTCGAAGACTTTCTCTGATGACTTGTCGGACAACAGGAAGAAAGGAGCCACCAAAGAACCGTATATAACGAGCGGTAAAGCCCACCAGAACATACTCTTGTTGATTAAGGTACGTGCCAGCAGATACCATTGACTGTTGACCAGTATCATCAGATACAGGAATAACAGCAAGCCCAGTCCTTGTAGAAATGTCATATTGCCGCAGACACAGATGAAGGTGTAGGGCAGAAACAGCGACATCCAGAGGAGGTTGTTGGAGCTGAAGAGTTGGGATACCAGGAAGAAGTCGATGGTCGTGTACTTACTGATAGGCATCATCAGATAGGGCTTGACAAGCATGACGGGTGTCTGCTGGGACATGAATCGCATAAAGAAATCCATGATCAGAACGAAGGGGAGGATAAAGGCTATCATCTGGTACTCATCCTCCTTGACGGCGATCCATCCTAAGAAAGTGCCGATGGCAAAGAAATATACCAGGAAAAAAGCTAAGCCTAAGTAAGCAAAGAACTTACCGTACTGGTTTGCCTCGAACATCGGATGACGCTTCTCACTGAGTTTGGTGTTCTTCCTCAACAGGAAGAAGAGTTGTATCTTATCCATTAAACTATCAATTTTCAACTACCTAAGGTCTATGATCTCTGCATTGGGGTAGGCTTTGGAGTTAAAGCGGAAGATACTGTCAGAGAGCTTGACGGTCCTGAAGTTCGACACCTTGACAGTAGTCCAATGCTTGTTCTGTAGCATACGGATCTGCGTAGGGACGTAGGTCTGCTTGTTAATAGTGATGACCATCTCCTGAATCTTCTTGCCTTTCCCCTTCAGTGTGACGACATAGCTGTTTCCGTTGGCTGACATCGTAGAGGTATATCCCTGCTTATACATATAGATGAAGTTATAGGGATTGATAGCCTGCAGGTCTGCCTGCGTAGGGTTGCAGATATTCACCTCGTCATTCTGCTGGACGTATGTCCACTGTGTCTTGCCGTCAAACCATACGATACCGGCAGAGGTGTTGGCATAGAACTTCTTGCCCTTGACGGATATCGTACCCTTCGCATCACCGTATTGCTTGCTGCTAATGGTAAAGGATGCCTCCACGCCGTTCTTGTTAGATACAACACTGGCGGTCTTGTCGAGGACCTTCGTCGCCGACTGTCCGTAGGATGCTGTAACAAAGAACAGCATTCCCCATATTATGAGTCTTATTTTCTCCATTGTGATAATAAATTCTCTAAACTCATTTCATCCTGAATTAATACCTCACGGGGCTTTGAGCCATGGGCAGCCCCTACGACACCAGCCCTCTCCAACTGGTCCATCAGGCGACCGGCGCGGTTGTAGCCAATGGCAAACTTACGCTGTATAAGACTGGTAGAACCACTTTGGTTGACGACAATCAGTCGGGCGGCATCCTCAAACATCGGGTCGAGATGCTGCATGTCCACATCGGCAGCCTCACCCATCTCATCCTCTGGCGTGTCAGGCTCTGGCAACTCGAAGGCTGTCTGATAGCCCTGCTGTTTGGAGATATACTGATTGATACGTTCCACTTCCGGTGTATCGACAAAGGCACACTGTACACGGACAGGTTCTCCGCCATTCAAATACAGCAGGTCACCACGTCCTATCAACTGCTGGGCACCTGGACGGTCGAGGATGGTACGCGAGTCAATCATGGCTCCCACACGGAATGCAATACGACTTGGGAAGTTCGCCTTGATGGTACCGGTGATGATATTCGTCGTAGGACGCTGGGTGGCGATGATCATGTGGATGCCGACGGCACGTGCCAACTGGGCGATACGTGCGATAGGCAGTTCCACCTCCTTGCCTGCCGTCATGATCAAGTCACCGAACTCATCGATGACGACGACGATATATGGCATGTACTTATGACCATGCTGCGGATTCAGCTGACGCTCAATGAATTTCTTATTGTATTCCTTGATATTACGTGCCTGTGCCATCTTCAGCAGGTCATAACGGGTATCCATCTCCTTACATAACGAGTTTAGGGTACGTACCACCTTCGTGACATCGGTGATGATGGGGTCAGCCTCCTCATCAGGAACCTTCGCAAGGAAGTGATTCTCGATGGAAGAGTAGACACTGAACTCCACCTTCTTCGGGTCTACAAGTACTATCTTCAACTCAGCAGGATGCTTCTTATATAATAAGGAGGTGATGATGGCATTCAAACCGACAGACTTACCCTGACCGGTAGCACCGGCAACGAGCAGGTGGGGCGCTTTGGCAAGGTCGAACATGAATACCTCGTTAGTAATCGTCTTACCCAAGGCACAGGGCAGTTCCATCGTCGTCTCCTGGAATTTCTTCGAATTAAGAATCGATTCCATCGAGACGGTGGTAGGCTTTGCATTTGGAACCTCAATACCGATAGTACCTTTTCCTGGTATCGGGGCGATGATACGGATGCCCAAGGCTGAGAGACTCAGGGCAATATCATCCTCCAGATTACGGATACGGGAGATACGGACGCCTGGGGCAGGGGTGATCTCGTAAAGGGTAATGGTAGGTCCTACCGTCGCCTTGATGCTGCTGATCTCCACACCGAAGTTACGCAGCACGTCCACGATACGGTTCTTGTTTGCCGTCTGCTCCGCCATGTCGATATACGGTTTGCCGTCATCGTCGTATTTCTTCAACAGGTCGAGGGTGGGATAGTGGTAGTTCTCCAAGTCACGCTTCGGGTCATAAGGTGTTGTGATGTCACCATATTCGCCTACTAAGTCCTTGCCGTCGGCGGTTTCTTCCTTTTTGCCAGTCTCCACCGTCATCTTGACTCCGTCGTCTTTGAGGGGGATGGGGTTAATGGGTTGAATGGGGTCGATGGACTGGACGGGGGACTTCTCTGGCGTTTCAATATCTTCGAACTCTACCGTCTGCGTCTGTGGGTCGTCAAAGACCTCCGGGTCTTCTAATGTCTCTATCTCCGGCTTCTCTTCCTCACCTTCACTCTTGCCGATATGTATCTCCATCGGTATCTTCTTCAGGTATCGGAGTGGGTTGAAGATCTTACGAATCCAGAAGATCGTCTCAGCACTCAGATAAATTAGGAAAGCAACACCGGCAACGGCAAGCAGGAAGGTAAGACCAGGTGCGCCTAACAGTCCTTCTATGATGTCACAGATATTCTGTCCGTGGTCTCCTCCGGGATTGAAATGGGCATTGGTGAAGAAGGGACTCAGGAACTTGGCGAAGGTCACGGATGTCCATATCATGATAATGGTCAGACACATGAACCATTTCAGTAACTTGACCTTATAGGCGCGCATCAGGTTGACGGCTACCAGCAGGATAAAGACGGGGATGATAAAGGCTGAAAGACCGAAGCAACGCTTGATGAAGAACCAGGCACTTTTGGCTCCTAACGAGCCACAGGCATTCTGAAACTCTCCGTGCTGGTTCAGGATCTCACCGTCACGAGGTGATTCTATCATACTCTGGTCGGCTGCTCCTGTCGAGAGATAGGAGATAAATGCCCATATCAGATAGCCTGCCACGAACAACAGCATGAATCCCAAAAAGAAATTCAACCGTTCGTTGTGGAATATCTTATCTATGCCTAATGCCTCTTTAAATGAAGTGTTGGAGGCTGTACTTGTCTTCTTTTTCTTTGCCATAATATTATTAATAATGTGCAAAAGTAATTGAAATTTCTCACAAATCGCCATAAAATCGTGTTTTTTTTGTATTTTTGCGTAGTTTATCGTATCTTTGCACTTTGAAAGAAAAGAGATTGATGAAAAAGATTATCTATAGAAAATACGATAAGACGAAAATAGGATCACTGCCCAGAGTGTCTTTCGAGGGACGTATCGTGACTGTCATCACGGAGAAAGAAGCGGAAAAAGCAGTAGACTATCTGTTGTCTCAACCGATACTCGGAATAGACACAGAGACCCGTCCCTCCTTTAAGAAGGGACATGTCAATGAGGTGGCGCTCTTGCAGGTTTCTACTCATGATGTCTGTTTCCTCTTCCGTCTGAATCTAATAGGGATGTCAGCTGCTGTTATCAGGCTATTGGAAGACACAACGGTACCGAAGATAGGACTATCCCTGCGTGATGACCTGATGATGCTCGGAAGGCGCGCTGAGTTCTCCCGAGGGCGCTTCATCG
Organism: uncultured Prevotellaceae bacterium; assembly: GCA_902769805.1. Classification (GTDB taxonomy): domain Bacteria; phylum Bacteroidota; class Bacteroidia; order Bacteroidales; family Bacteroidaceae; genus Prevotella. The sequence continues at coordinate 56,851 of CACXQL010000002.1, read as the reverse complement.
ACTTGCAAAACCATGTAGAGGAGATAGGAGTAGAGGATATGAGTCTGCAGAAGCTCTATGCAAACTTCTTCGGACAAAAGATATCGAAAAGAGACCGCCTGTCTAACTGGGAGGCAGAGATTCTGAAGGATAAACAGAAGGTATATGCCGCTACAGATGCGTGGGCATGTATTATGCTATATGAGGAACTTATGCGTCTGGAACAGACGGGAGATTATGAATTAAAAGAAGATGACCATGTACAAGAGCATACGGTTACGGAAGGGTAAGGATGAGAGTCTCAGACGTTTTCATCCCTGGATATTCTCTGGTGCCATCCAACAGATAGAGGAAGGGATACAGGAAGGTGAGGTCGTACGTGTCCTGACCTTTGAAGGTGACTTCATAGCGACAGGACATTACCAGCAAGGTTCTATTGCCGTGCGCGTCTTGACCTTCTCCGATGTTGTCATTGATGATGCCTTCTGGCATGCTCGATTGCTGTCTGCCCTCCAGATGCGACAGGCTATCGGTTTAATAGGGGATGACAGCGTCTCTGAAGAATCGGGAAACTCTTACCGCCTGGTTCATGGCGAAGGTGATAACCTGCCGGGCTTGATTATAGATGTCTATGGAAAAACAGCTGTCATGCAAGCCCATTCCATCGGTATGCACTTGATGCGCAAGCAGATAGCACAGGCATTGGCGGATGTGATGGAATCGCGTCTTTCACATATATATTATAAGAGTGAGACGACATTGCCGTTTATGACTGCCGACGACATGAACGGTTTCCTCTATGGCGGTAGCGATGATAATATTGCATTGGAGAACGGCTTGAAGTTCCGGGTTGACTGGCTCAAAGGACAAAAGACGGGCTTCTTTGTTGATCAAAGGGAGAACCGTTCGTTGCTGGAACAATATGCGAGAGACAAACGTGTGCTGAATATGTTCTGCTATACAGGTGGTTTCTCTTTCTATGCTATGCGTGGAGGAGCAGCCTTGGTACATTCTGTTGACAGCTCTGCGAAAGCCATCGAACTGACTCGTGAGAACGTAGAACTTAATTTCCCTGGCGACCCTCGTCATGAGGCTTTCTGTGAGGATGCCTTTAAATTCTTGGAGAATATAGGATATCCCCGCTCTCCACTCTCTTACGACCTCATCATTCTCGACCCACCGGCTTTCGCCAAACATCGTGGCGCATTGCATAATGCATTGAAAGGGTATACCCGTCTGAATCAAAAGGCTTTTGAGAAGATAGAGAAGGGGGGCATCCTCTTTACCTTCTCCTGTTCACAGGTAGTGACGAAAGACCACTTCCGTAATGCTGTCTTCACTGCTGCAGCACTTGCTAGACGGAAGGTACGTATCCTGCACCAGCTTCATCAACCTGCCGATCATCCTATTAACATCTATCATCCAGAAGGGGAATATCTCAAGGGATTAGTACTTTATGTTGAATAAGGTAAAGGATTATATTAGAAAGCATAAACTGCTAAATGATAACGATTTATACATCGTAGCACTTAGTGGTGGGGCTGATAGTGTCGCCTTACTCTTGTTACTCGATGAAATGGGATATAACATTCATGCGGCACATTGTAATTTTCATCTTCGAGGGGAGGAGTCGGACAGGGATGAATTATTCTGCGAATCTCTCTGTCAACAAAAAAGTATCCCATTCCATCGTATTCATTTCGATACGCTGACTTATGCTGAAACACATAAGGTTAGCGTTGAAATGGCAGCAAGAGAACTCAGATACCACTATTTTGAGGAATTACGCTCGGATATCGGTGCGACAGGCGTCTGTGTGGCTCATCATCAAGATGATTCCGTAGAGACGGTATTACTTAACCTGATAAGAGGTACAGGACTCCGGGGACTGACTGGTATTCAATGCCGTAATGGTCATATCCTCCGTCCGTTGCTATGTGTATCCAGAAAAGAGATAGAGTCCTATTTACAGACTAAAGATCAGGATTATGTCATTGACAGCACCAATCTGGAGGATGATATGCTCCGAAATAAAGTACGTCTGAGGGTTATTCCATTGCTACAAGAGCTTAATCCTGCTGTTACAGAGAATATCCTCCGAACATCTGAGAACCTAACGGAAGCACAAGGTATATTGGATAGCATAGTCTCTTTGTACAAGAACAGTAAATCGCTTGATTTAAATGAATTAAATAAATATGGTTCAAGTGAATATATCTTGTTCGAATGGCTGAAGGCTTATGGCTTCAATGGTGTTCAAGTCAAGGAAGCTATGGGAGCAGAAACAGGCAGTATATTTACTTCCTCCCTGGGCTATGACTTATTAGTTGATCGTGGGAGGTTCGTCGTTGAGCCCACATTAAAGTCATTGAAGCCATTGTGTATTCCCGAAGAAGGAACTTATGTCTTGGACGAAGAAACAAAGATATCCGTGAAGAAAGTACCTGTATGGGTGTCGAGAGAGGAGCGTGTAGCCACCTTGGATGCCTCGAAGGTACATTTCCCCCTGACAGTACGCAGAGTGGAGAAAGGGGATAAGATGGTTCCCTATGGTATGAGGGGACACAGACTGTTGAGCGATATTATGACAGACAGAAAGATGACTCTTTTCGAGAAACGCCGTCAAATAGTCGTTGTGGATGCCAAAGGCATCATTGTCTGGCTGGCAGGCATCCGTATCAGTGACCTCTGCCAGATTGATGACACAACGACTGAGGTTGTGGAGATTCATTATAATTAAAAAGAAAAAACCATTTTCCTTTTGCATTTTGCTCTTTTATTTGTACCTTTGCACACTAAAAATAAGAAAAGGTAAATAATAATATTAATATGAGCAAAAAATTTGCTGAACACAGCGGTTTGAACTTGACGCAGGTGAACAATGATATCCTGCAGACATGGAAGGAGAAAGATATATTCCTCCGCTCTATCAAAGAGCGTGAAGGATGTCCTCAGTTTGTATTTTATGAGGGACCTCCCTCGGCTAACGGACATCCGGGTATTCACCATGTACTGGCTCGTTCCATTAAAGACACGTTCAATCGTTATAAGACGATGCGTGGATATCAGGTATATCGTAAGGCTGGCTGGGATACACACGGACTGCCTGTTGAACTTGGCGTGGAAAAAGAATTAGGTATTACCAAGGCGGATATTGACAATAAGGAGTCAGAGCGTTATATCTCGACAGAGGATTATAACCGCAAGTGTCGTGAGAATGTGATGATGTACACGGCAGAATGGCGTGAACTGACAGAGAAGATGGGTTATTTCGTAGACCTTGACCATCCGTATATCACATATGACAATAAGTATATCGAGACATTATGGTGGTTGCTGAAGCAGTTCTATCAGAAAGGATTGCTATATAAAGGTTACACCATCCAGCCATATTCTCCTGCTGCAGGTACGGGATTGTCTTCGCATGAGTTGAACCAGCCAGGCTGTTACCGTGATGTAAAAGACACCACGTGTACTGCAATGTTTAAGATGAAGTTCTCAGAGGACTCGGAGTTCTCAGAGTTAAAGAAATGGGGCACAGCCTATTTCCTTGCCTGGACGACAACACCATGGACACTGGCAGCTAACTCTGCACTCTGCGTAGGTCCGAAGATTGACTATGTTGCCGTACAGACATATAACCCGTACACCGCAGACAAAGTGACTATTGTACTGGCAGAAGCACGATTGAATGCCTATCTGCCTGCTGAGGGTGCTATCACCGATGGCGGTGAACTGCCCGAATACAAGAAGGGCGAGAAACTGATACCTTATCGTGTCGTAGCTCGCTACAAGGGTATTGACCTCGTTGGAATGGAATATGAGCAACTGATGCCTGCCATCAAACCGATGGGCGATGCCTTCAAGGTGATTCCTGGCGACTATGTAACCACTGACGATGGTGCAGGTATCGTACATATCGCTCCTAACTTCGGTGCTGATGATGCCTTCGTCGCAAAGAAAGCCGGTATTTGTCCAATTGTGCTGATAGACAAGAAAGGTGCTGAACGTCCTGTAGTAGACTTGCAAGGTAAGTATTTTGTCATAGAGGACCTCGATCCTGATTTCGTGAAGAAATATGTTAATGTTGACGAATGGAATAAGTTTGCAGGACGTTACGTCAAGAACGCTTATGACGAGACACTGACTGACAAAGACGAGACTTTGGATATCTCTATCTGTATGGATCTGAAGGCACAGAACAAGGTGTTCAAGATAGAGAAGCATGTTCATAACTATCCTCATTGTTGGCGCACAGACAAACCAGTACTTTACTATCCGTTGGATTCTTGGTTTATCAAGTCATCTGCATGCAAGGAGCGCATGTCAGAGTTGAACAAGACGATTAACTGGCAACCAGAGTCAACGGGAACAGGACGATTCGGCAATTGGCTTGACAACCTGAATGACTGGAACCTGTCACGTTCACGCTTCTGGGGTACACCACTACCTATCTGGCGTTCGGAGGATGGTGAGGAGATATGTATCGGTTCAGTAGAGGAACTCTATAATGAGATAGAAAAGTCTGTCAAGGCTGGATTCATGACATCAAATCCTTTGAAGGATAATGGTTTTGTTCCTGGTAACATGACACAGGAGAACTATGATAAGATAGACCTCCATCGTCCATACGTTGATTATATCATCCTTGTCAGTGAGAGTGGTAAACCGATGAAGCGTGAGAGTGACCTGATAGATGTGTGGTTTGACTCTGGCTCTATGCCTTATGCACAGATTCACTATCCGTTTGAGAATAAGGATGCCATTGATAAGCATACAGCCTTCCCTTGTGATTTCATCAATGAGGGTGTTGACCAGACACGTGGATGGTTCTTTACCCTCCATGCTATTGCGACGATGATTTTCGACTCTGTTGCATTTAAGAATGTCATCTCATCAGGATTGGTTCTCGATGCGAAGGGTAATAAGATGTCCAAGCATGTCGGTAACGTGGTGAATCCTTTCGATATGATAGAGAAGTATGGTAGTGATGCCGTACGTCTGTATATGATGACGAACTCAGAGCCTTGGGATAACTTGAAGTTTGACCCGGAAGGTGTGGATGAGATCCGACGTAAGTTCTTCGGAACGCTTTATAATACATACAGTTTCTTTGCACTGTATGCGAATGTGGACGGTTATGAACCTGTTAAGTCTGTTACTGTACAGCAACAGACAAGACCAGAGATCGACCGTTGGATTCTCTCTTCGCTAAATACATTAATTAAGAAGGTAACAGCTGAGCTTGATAACTATGACCCGACACGTGCAGGACGTTTGATAGATGCTTTCGTCAATGACGACTTGTCGAACTGGTATGTTCGCTTGAACCGTAAGCGTTTCTGGGGTAAGGAGATGAGTGACGACAAGCGTTCTGCTTATGAGACACTATACACCTGTCTGATGACTGTCTCTAAACTGTTGGCCCCATTTGCTCCATTCTATGCCGACCAGTTGTATAAAGACCTCGGAGGCGAGAAAGACAGTGTGCACCTGGATGCTTTCCCTGTTGCTGATGACTCGGTAATTGACCTGGATCTGGAGGCACGTATGGAGATGGCCCAGAAGATTACCTCTATGGTGCTTGCTTTGCGCCGTAAGGTGAACATAAAGGTTCGCCAGCCGCTGCAAAGTATGATGATTCCTGCCACTGACGAGCAACGCAAGCATATCGAGGCAGTGAAGGACCTGATTATGAATGAGGTGAATGTCAAGGAACTGAAGTTCGTGGAGGGTGCCGGCATTCTGGTGAAGAAGGTGAAATGTAACTTCCGTGTCATGGGTAAGAAGTTCGGCAAACAGATGAAGGCTGTTGCCGCTGCTGTTGATGCTCTGACCCAGGAGCAGATCGCCGAACTGGAGGCCAATGGTGCTATCAACATTGACATTGAAGGAAATGCTATTACCGTAGAACTGGCTGATGTTGAGATTATCAGTGAGGATATCCCCGGATGGCTTGTTGCCAATGAAGGAAATCTGACTGTTGCCCTGGAGGTAGAACTGACAGAGGAACTGAAACAGGAAGGAATGGCACGTGAGATTATTAACCGCGTTCAGAATATCCGTAAGGACAGCGGCTTGGAGATTACAGACCGCATCCAGATTACCATTGCTCCTCATGAAGAGGTGAAGAAAGCTGTTGTGGGTTATGGTGATTATATTAAGACACAGGTACTCGCAGACAATATCATTATTGCCGAGAACGAAGGTGTCGAGGTTGATTTTGATGAATTCAAACTGAATATCCAAATAACTAAATCTTAAAGAATATGGCAGAAAAGACACGTTATTCTGATGAGGAACTGGAAGAGTTCCGTCAGATTATTAACGAGAAACTGGCACTCGCTAAGCGAGACTATGACCAGATGATGAATGTCCTGATGAACAAGGACTCTAACGATGTAGATGACACGTCTCCCACCTACAAAGCCTTGGAGGAGGGTAGTGTTACCCAGTCAAAGGAGGAACTTATCCAGATGGCTTCGCGCCAGCAGAAATTCATCCAAGGACTGAAAGCCGCTTTGGTGCGTATCGAAAACAAGACCTATGGAATTGACCGTATCACTGGTAAACTGATTCCTAAAGAGCGTCTGCGTGCCGTTCCCCATGCTACCTTAAGTGTGGAGTCGAAGATGGCAGGTAACAAGTAGATGAAAGGACAAGGTGTTGCAAAACGAGGATGGATGGCTGTTGCTGTTGTGACAGCCGTTCTCCTTATCGACCAGATCATCAAGATTTGGGTGAAGACGAATATGACGCTTCATGAACAAATCGAGGTGCTCTCGTGGTTTAAGATTGTATTCATCGAGAATAACGGTATGGCGTATGGAATGGAGATTGGCAGTAAACTGGTACTTTCTCTCTTCCGTATTTTTGCCATTGGTGTATTAGGGTATTATATTGCAAGGCAAGTCAGAGCCAAAGCCCGTTGGGGATATGTCTTCTGTCTGTCCATGGTTTTGGCGGGTGCGGCAGGTAATATTATTGACTCGATGTTTTACGGCTTGATTTTCAATGCCTCGTCCGAGTTTTATGTCTCTTACTTCGTTCCCTTCGGAACAGGATATGCCCCCTTCCTGATGGGTAAGGTGGTGGATATGTTCTATTTCCCCCTGATAGTTACGACGTGGCCAGACTGGGTTCCAATGATAGGAGGAGACTCTTTCGTGTTCTTCAGTCCGATCTTCAATTTTGCTGATTCCGCCATTTCCGTTGGTGTCGTCCTTCTGTTGCTTTTCTTCCGTAAGGAGATTAGTGAGATATCATTTAAGAAAGAATCGAAAGCCAATGAGGAATAGTGTTGTCATAGTCTTGATGACGGCAGTCATGGTAGGCTGTAAACCTACCGTTCCTTCGGAATATATCCAACCTGGAGAATTGGAGGATATCCTTTATGACTATCATGTGTCTCAGGCAATGGCAAGAGAAGCTGGACATGATAATTACAACTATGAATATAAGCGTAATGCCTATTTCAAGGCAGTCCTTAAGAAGTATGATGTGACAGAGGCTGTCTTCGATTCCTCATTAGTATATTATTATTCCCATGCCGAACGATTGAAGACTATCTATCTTCATGTGGCTGAGCGTCTTAATGATGATGCGAAAGTCTTAGGTGCATCAGTCGGTGATATCGGAAGATATTCCCAATACAGTGAGTCGGGAGATACCGCTAATATATGGAAGTACGAGACAGACATGCTGCTGATACCGAAGCCTACAGCTAATCGTTTTGATATTCATGTTAAGGCAGACACCTCTTTTTATAAAGGAGACTCTTTTATGTTCCAGTTCTTGTCGGACTTTATCTATCAGAGTGGACAGAGAGATGCCTATGTATGTCTGGTTGCCCAATATGAAGACAGTCTGACCCAGACAGTCAGTCATGTTACAGTCTCTGGACAGACACAGGTCCGTATACCTCATTATCGTGACGGGAAACTGAAAGAGTTGAACGGCTTTATCATTCTCAACAATAACGACGAAGATAATGATGTTCGTAAGCTGTTGTTCATCAGTCAGATACAGTTGATACGCTTCCATCATAAAGAAAAGCAAGATGAACCAAAGAACAATACAGGGAATAAGACGGATAGCCTGCCCGGAACTCCTGTCACTGCAAGGAGAACTCCTGACACAACAAGTCATAGAGATATCCAGAGGTCAGGTGGTCCGGTACTATCCCTTCCACGAGGAGCTGCCGTTCACCGAGTGGATATGCCGTCGGTTAAGCCTGCAAAAAGATGAGCATGGACGGCTGTCCCTATGGAATGATCAGGAACAAATAATATAGTAAGGTATGAATCTGAAAGTACGCTTAGCAGTCTTGAGCTTTTTGGAGTTCGCTGTATGGGGAGCTTACTTGACCTGTATGGGAATCTATCTGGGTAGAATAGGGATGGGAAACCATATCGGTTCTTTCTTTGCCATGCAGGGAATCGTATCTCTATTTATGCCGGCATTGATGGGTATCGTCGCAGACAGATGGATACCTGCTCAACGACTGTTAGGGTACTGTCATCTGTTTGCAGGTACGTTTATGATACTGACAGCATGGTATGGCTATCAACAAGGCAGTCATGCTGAGTTTGCTATATTGTTTGCTCTATATTCGGTGAGCATTGCTTTCTATATGCCGACACTTGCCTTGTCGAACTCTGTTGCCTATCATTCCTTGACATCTGCCGCCATGGATATCGTTAAGGCTTTTCCTCCTATCCGCGTATTCGGAACTGTAGGGTTTATCGCGATGATGTGGCTGGTTGATATCCTTAATTATGAACAGAACCAGAATCAGTTCCTGGTGAGTGGAATCCTGAGTGTGTTGTTGTTCTTTTATACCTTTACGTTACCACAATGTCCTGTCAACAAAAGTGGCGAGAAAAGGTCTTTCATCGAGGCTTCAGGTTTACAGGCTTTCTCTCTCTTTAAGCAGAAGAAGATGGCAATCTTCTTTGTCTTCTCGATGTTGTTGGGAGTCTGTCTTCAGATTACCAATGGTTTTGCAACTCCGTTTATTGACCATTTCAAGGCAATACCGGAATATGCAGACGCTTTTAGTGTAAAATATCCTGTGGTCCTGTATTCTGTCTCTCAGATCAGTGAGACCTGTTGTATCCTTCTGATTCCTTTCTTCATGAAACGCTATGGTATCAAGAATGTGATGCTGATAGCAATGTTCGCATGGGTCCTTCGCTTCGGACTTTTAGGAATGGGAAATCCTGGAAGCGGTGTGTGGATGTTCATATTATCGATGATCATCTATGGTGTTGCTTTTGACTTTTTCAATATCAGCGGTTCTCTGTTTGTCGACAAGGTGGTAGACCCCGGTCTCCGTTGCAGTGCACAGGGACTGTTTATGCTAATGACAAATGGCATCGCAGCGACAGTCGGTTCATTTACCGCACAGGCGATTGTCACAGAACATACGGCGGTTGATGGTAGTGTGGCATGGAGTAACTGCTGGTATATCTTCGCTGTATACGCGTTGGTAGTGGGAGTAGCTTTTGCAGTAGTCTTCCGTCCAAAGAAAGAGGAGGTGATGGTATGAAAGAGACAAGATATTTCTATGTACCTGATGTGACGCAGACTCATGAATTGCCGGAAGAAGAGGCTTCACATGCTGTGAGGGTGCTTCGTCTGACTGGTGGCGATGAGATGATGCTGATGGACGGACAGGGGATATTCTATCGTGCTGTTGTAACGGTGGCTTCGAACCATCATTGCAGGTACGACATACTGGAGACGCTGCCGCAGGAGCGTCCTTGGCAGGGACACATCCATCTTGCTATCGCTCCTACGAAACTGATGGACCGTATGGAATGGATGATAGAGAAGGTCGTGGAGATAGGGGTGGATGAGATCACTTTTCTCGACTGTCAGTTCTCTGAACGTCATGTTGTCAAGACCCAACGGTTGGACAAGATTGTGGTATCTGCCATGAAACAGAGTCGTAAGGCATGGAAGACGATACTTCATGAGATGACTCCTATGACGGACTTCATCGCTACAGCCAGGGTAGGGGCTAAATATATCGCCCACTGCTATGAGGAAGTGGAACGTCTGTTCCTCTTTGACCAGATGAGGACACTGGAACCGATGGAGGATGTCACGATAATGATAGGTCCGGAAGGTGACTTCTCTATTGATGAGGTACGGAATGCCGTAGCGAGAGGATTCCATTCTGTTCATCTTGGTACTTCACGACTCCGGACAGAGACGGCTGGTCTTTCTGCCGTGATGATGACACAGTTAAGTAAAGTTAGAATATGAAAACGATATCATTACATCAAGTGCTACCGCAGGTCTTTGCAGAGCGTGAGGCCGTCTCTTCTGATGTGTGGAACACAGAAGTTGACTTCACCAAGGGTTTCTCTTATCTTGTGGAGGCGGAGAGCGGTATGGGTAAGAGTACGTTCTGCAGTTATCTGTTAGGCTACCGTCATGACTATACAGGACAGCTGTTCTTCGATCAGGACGATGTCCGTCAATATAGTGTGTCACAATGGGTGGATATCCGGCAGTTGCACATTAGTATGCTTTTTCAGGAGATGCGCCTGTTTCCTGAGTTGACGGCACTGGAGAATGTGGAGATCAAGAACCGCCTGACCAGTCATATTGACGAGGTAACCGTCAGAGAATGGTTTGAGCGTCTGGGTATTTCCGAGAAGATGGATGTCAAGGCTGGTATTCTCTCTCAGGGACAAAAGCAACGTGTCGCTATGATTCGTGCCCTTGTACAACCTTTCGATTTCTTGGTCGTTGATGAACCGATATCCCATTTGGATGACACAAATGCACAGTTGATGGCTGACTTGATACAGCAAGTAAGGGAAAAGTCACAATGTGGTGTTATTGTTACGAGCATCGGTAAGCATTTACCTTTGAACTATGATTATACTTTGAAATTATAAATTAAAACTAAAAGATATGAACAATCAGTATTGGCAACCAGAACTGGAGACAATGCCCCGTGAGGAACTGGAGGCATTGCAAGTAAAGAAACTACGTAAGTCTATTGAGATCAGTCTGAAGTCTCCCTTCTATAAGAAACGCCTGGGTGACTTAGGCATCACCCCTGACAGTATTCAGACTATCGCAGATATCCGTAAGATTCCTTTTACGACGAAACAGGATTTGCGCGACAACTATCCTTTCGGATTGGTTGGTGGTGACATGAAGGATGCTATCCGTATCCATTCTACCAGTGGTACGACCGGACATCCTACTGTTGTTACCTATTCCCGTCATGACATCGACTCTTGGGCAAATATGATTGCCCGCGATATGTACATGGTAGGATGCCGTGATACCGATGTCTTTCAGAACTCATCTGGCTATGGTATGTTTACCGGAGGACTGGGATTCCAGTATGGAGCAGAGAAGTTAGGTGCAACGACTGTTCCTGCAGCTGCAGGAAACTCCAAGCGTCAGATTATGTTTATCAAGGACTTTGGTACGACATGTTTGCATGCTATCCCTTCTTATGCTATCCGTTTGGCAGAGGTGTTTCAGGAAGAGGGCGTCGATCCTCGTTCCACGAAACTGCGCACACTCTTCATCGGTGCAGAGCCTCATACAGAGGAACAGCGCCAGCGCATTGAGCGTTTGCTGGGTGTCAAGGCGTATAACTCGTTTGGAATGACTGAGATGAACGGTCCTGGTGTCGCTTTTGAGTGTATGGAACAGAATGGTATGCACCTTTGGGAAGATAACTATATCCTGGAGATCGTTGACCCTGATACACTGGAACCAGTGCCCGATGGAGAGATTGGTGAGATGATCCTCACAACCCTCGATCGTACGATGATGCCGATTCTGCGCTATCGTACACGTGACTTGACACGTATTATTCCAGGGGAGTGTCCTTGTGGACGTACGCATCGTCGTATCGACCGTATCAAGGGACGTACCGATGATATGTTTATCATCAAGGGTGTCAATGTCTTCCCGATGCAGGTCGAGAAGATTCTCGTGCAGTATCCTGGTTTGGGTAGCAACTATCTTATCACACTTGATACCGAGGATGACAATGATATCATGACTGTTGAGGTGGAACTCGATGGACTGACGACGGATGTTTATCCCGAGCTCCAGAAGATGACGAAGGATATCCAGCGCGCCCTGAAGGATGAGATCCTGCTGACTCCGAGAGTGAAACTCGTGAAGAAAGGTTCTCTGCCTGTCAGTGAGGGTAAGGCTGTCAGAGTGAAAGACCTCCGTCCGGGACGTGGCTAATATATAAATAAGGTATATGAGGAGATTATTAATGATTGGTGCCCTGTTGTCTTCGCTGTTGTCTCCCTGTGAGGCACAGTTGAAGATGCGGGATGTCTTCCTCCAGATGCCAGACAGTCTGTTGCCGTACCTGACGGAGAATAACCGTCTTGATTTCCTTGACTTCATGGATTCGAATATGAAGGCGGAGGTTCGTAATGAACTGGGCGGTAAGAGTGAGATGCTGGCACTAAGTAATGATATGGTAGTCCTGCAGGTAAGTCGTTCCTTGAAGGTCGAGATGCGACTGCTGCCCGTTACGGAGGCGGTCGACAGTTGCCAACAGGTAGTCTGTGTCGTTTCGACTTATGGTGTCGATGCACCTGAGAGTAAAGTGGAGGTGTTTTCCGCCAGATGGAATCCCGTCGAGGTGTCTGCTCACCTGGCACTTCCTGATGGTCCGTATACCGCTGAGTTTATGGAAACGCCTTCTGTCGGGTTGTCACTTCATGAAACAGACAGATTGAATCCTATTGCTTATGAGGAACAGAAAAAAGAACTTCCATGGTTAAAATATATTGAATGGAAACCGTAGGTTATTAAAATACGTTAAATTCGTATGATATGTTTTAACAAACACTTGCCATAAGAAAATTTATTTCTTATATTTGCAATGTGTTTTTCATGGTATTAGATTATTAAGGTTAATGAAAAGATTGGTTGTCGTGAGACAATCAATTTTTTTTGCTTATAACTTGAGGCATGTTGTAAACATATCAGGAAAGGATGTTTCAATGGCAATAGGCTCTTTGAATAATCCGAAAAGGGCACTGCCGCTTCCACTCATGGCAGCATAGACGGCTCCCAGTTGGTAGAGTCTTTCTTTGATGTCAGCCAGTTCATGATGAACAGCAAAGACACTTGCCTCAAAATCATTCACCAGTTCTTCTTTCCAGGTCTCCACAGGTTGCATAACAATCTCTTTGCAACACTTCTGCGGCATCTGTGGTGTGATACGAGCGAATGCCTCCTTGGTGGGGACAGGGATATCAGGGCGTACCACCGCCATATAATACCCACTAAGATGAAGATCAATGGCAGTCAGTTGCTCTCCAATGCCTTCGGCATAGGCAGGACGATTCAGAATAAAGATAGCACAGTCGGCACCTAACTGTGCGGCATAGCCAATCAGTTGTTGCTCAGTCAATCCTAACTGAAACTGTTCATTCAACAATAACAGCATGGCAGAGGCATCACTGGAACCTCCACCCATACCAGCCTGTGTGGGAATACCTTTATACAGATGGGCATGCAGGCGGGGCAGGGCAGGGAAGTCATGCTTCAACAAGTTATAGGCACGAACCACTAAGTTTCGTTGTTCGTCACCTTCTACCTTGATATTCGTCACTTTGATGTCGCAGTCAACCTTTGAAGGAAAGTCCTCTGCCATTGGGAATACTTCCAATGCGTCTTTGATAGGCACAGGATAAAATACTGTTTGTAGGTTGTGATAGCCGTCAGGGCGGCGTTCCACGACATTGAGTCCGAGATTTACTTTTGCAATAGGAAAGATGATATTCATGCTGCGAAGATACAACAAATTATCAGGCAAACTTTTACTCCTTCGGCTCTTCTGCAGCCTGTGGCTGAGAGGGAAGAGGAGTCTGGTTGGCATTGTGTTCCGGGGAGGATGGATTATCCGTGGCATCTGTCTGTCCTTCTACAGCAGGAATGTCGCTATGCTGGATACTATCAGTAGACAGCGAGTCTGAGTCTGACGGTATCTTGAAATAGCCTCCGCAGTTATAGGCGATGGCACTGGCATCAAGTCCTTTCGGAATGGTAAACTTCGTACGATACTGTTTGAAGGCAGGATCGCCTAATACCAGTTCAAGGAAATTGCCACAGACAGGCAGTGCCGTGCGGTTTCCCTGTCCCAACTGTCCTGTGCGGAAATGAATACAACGGTATTCGCCACCAACCCATGCACCGACGACGAGTCTGGGAGTCGTACCCACAAACCAGGCATCAGAGTGGTTGTTACTCGTTCCAGTCTTACCTCCGAAATCAGTATCATTAAGATATTTGCTGATGAAACGGTAGAGTGCACTACTCGTTCCATGCATACCGCCTTGTAGGAGTTGCTGTACGAAGAAGGCACTCTTCTGTGAGATAGTCTGTTTGTCTTCCGTCTTAGCGTTGTATATCTCATTGCCGTCACGGTCGAGAATGCGGGAAACTAATACAGGCTCATGAGCCATACCGCCATTGACAGGTGTACAATATGCATTGACTAATTCAAGTAGTGTGACATCACTGGAGCCTAAGGCGAGGGCAGGAGTAGGGTCGAGTTTACTCTTGATACCCATATCATGAGCAGTCTTGACAATCTGTGGGATGCCGACCTCCTGTCCAAGCTTGACAGCCACCGAGTTGATACTCATGGCAAAAGCCTGTTTCAGGGTGACGTTGGCATTCGAGAAACGTCCGTTGGCATTGGTAGGAGCCCATAATACCTCTTTTTTCTGTCGTTTATCATACACCTTCATAGAGAAATAGGAGTCCTCACGTGTGTCACATGGGGTGATGCCTTGATTCATCGCCTCCGTATAGACAAAGAGTTTGAAGGTGGAGCCGGGCTGACGCATCGCCGTCACCTTGTCATATTTCCACGTCTTGAAGTCAAGGTCACCCACCCAAGCCTTCACATGTCCTGTCTGTGGCTCCATAGCAACAAAGCCGCAGTGCATGAAATGCTCCATATAACGGATAGAGTCCATGGTGGACATCTCTTTCTCTATATAGCCTTGTTCGTAGTCGAAGAGTTTGACGGTATGAGGAACATTCAGATGATAGTCGATAGAATCCTTATTACCATTATACTTCTGGTTCAGGTATTTATAATAAGGAAGTTTCTTGGCAAGGTCTTCAATGAAGTGTGGAATCTCTTGTCCACGCTCGTCGCGCCACGGATTCATATTCAACCAATGGTTGTCGAAACTTTTCTGGATGATCTTCATCTGCTTGATGACAGCCTCCTCTGCATATTTCTGCATACGGGTATCGATGGTAGCATAGATTTTCAGACCATCCTTGTAAAGGTCAACATCATTCTCATTGCACCATTCCCGGAGGTAACTTGCTACGGCATCACGATAATAGAGTGCCTGTCCGTCGTAGTTATTCTCCACACTATAGTCGAGATCAATGGGTTTTTGTGTCAGGGTGTCGTAAGCCTCCTTCGTGATATCCTTATGCTTGAGCATGTTGTTCAACACCACGTTCCTTCTGCCAAAGGAGTTCTTGGGATTGATACGCGGATTATAGTAGGTGGTAGCCTTCAGCAATCCAACGAGGATAGCACACTGATCTGGTGTGAGGTCCTTCGGTGTCGTCCCGAAATATGTCTTTGCCGCTGTCTTGATACCAAAAGCATTGGAACCGAAGTCCACTGTGTTGGCATACATCGTGAGAATCTCCTTCTTGTCGAAGAACATCTCCAACTTCACGGCAGTAATCCATTCCTTGCTTTTCATGATAAGCATCTTCACACCAGGGATATAGCCGAGGAGTCCCGTAGAATACTCCGTACGGACACGGAACATGTTCTTGACCAACTGCTGGGTGATGGTAGAGGCACCACGTGCATCGTGATGAACGACATAATCCTTGAAGGCAGCAAATACGCCTTGGAAGTCAATACCGAAATGTTGATAGTAACGCTCGTCCTCCGTGTCAATCAAAGCGCTCCAAAAAACAGGGTTAATATCCTCATACTCAACAGGGGTGCGGTTCTCACTGAAGTATTTACCAATCAACACTCCATCAGCACTATAGAGCTCGGAAGCCTGTGTCGTCTTGGGATGCATGATAGCATTCATGCCTGGTGACTTACCGAAGAGCCATAGGAAATTGATATCCACCATAAAGAGATAGAGGATGAAGGCAACGATGAAAGAGGCGAAACCCACCGCAGTCTTCGTATACCATTTGCGTCCCTGATACAATCCCTTATACCATTTCCAGGCATTCTTGCATGCCTGTCTGCATTTCTCTACGTATTTATTCATATTGTGATATATACTTCAAAATATCTTCTTTCTGACTCGGATGAAACCACTGTATGTCCTCATCACGCTTAAACCATGTGAGCTGCTTACGGGCATAGCGGCGGGTATTGCCTTTCATGCGCTCTACCGCTTCTTCCAATGACCATGTACCGTCAAGGTAAGTAAACATCTCCTTATAGCCTACGGTGTTTAAGGCATTATTGGAACGCTTGTCCTGCAGAGACCTGACCTCGTCGAGCAGTCCGTCATCCATCATCTGGTCCACGCGCTGGTTAATCCTGTTATAGAGTTCTTCCCGCTCCCTGTTCAGTCCGATCTTGACAATACGGAAAGGACGTTGTTTCTTCTCCTGTTTGCGGAAAGACGAATAGGTCGTCCCTGTCTGGTAGCAGATCTCAAGAGCGTGAATCACACGACGGTGGTTCTTCCTGTCTACAATCTCATAATGCTCCGGATCCAGTCGCTTCAGGTCCTCACAGAGAACCTCCAGTCCTTCCTCGGCATAGCGTCTCTTCATCTCCTCACGGATATCCTCCCGAATGGTAGGGATGTCATCGATACCGTTACATACCGCGTCGATATACATCATACTACCACCTGTCAGGAGTTGGATGGGGGAGTGCTTGAACTGTTCGTCCAGTAATGTCAACACATCCTGCTCATACATTGACGCATTGTAATAGTCGTCAATGCTGATACTCCCCACGAAATAGTGCTTGACGCTCCTGAGTTGTTCTTCCGTCGGTGTTGCAGTCCCGATTCTCAGTTCCCGATAGATTTGTCGGGAGTCCGCATTGATGATGGGAATGCCGTAATGCTTTGCGATGTCAATGCAAAGGGATGTCTTGCCAACGGCAGTAGGACCCGTGATGACGAGAAGCGTCATTATCTGATGACTCCGCGCTTAGAGTTCTCGATAAACGAACAGATATACTCTACCTCTTTGGAATCGGGGTACTTCGCACGTGCCTCGGCAATACCGTCTTTCAGTACACCTTTTGAGTAGATGATACGGTAGGCGTCGTGAATAGCCTCAATAACCTCATTGGGGAATCCGCGGCGACGCAGTCCTATCAGGTTCACACCGGCATAACGGACAGGCTCCTTTCCTGCAATGACATAGGGAGGGATGTCCTGACTGGTACGTGTGCCACCTTGGAACATGATGTAACCACCCACATGCAGGAACTGGTGGAACAGACAGGTAGCAGAGATAATGGCATAGTCATCAACGATGACTTCGCCGGCAAACTTCGTGGAGTTACCAATGATACAACCGTTGCCGATCTCACAGTCATGACCGATATGCATATTCTCCATCAGAAGGTTGCCGTTTCCAACTACCGTTTTCCCCTTTGATGCCGTGCCACGGCTGATAGTGACATTCTCGCGGATGGAGTTATTGTCTCCAATCTCGCAGGTAGTCTCCTCACCTTGGAATTTCAGGTCCTGCGGTTTGGTGGAGATGCTGGCACCGGGAAATATCTCGTTGCCATTACCCAAGCGTGTCCCGAAATGCAAGGTGACACTATTCAACAGGCGGTTGTTATCACCTATCACCACATTCTTGTCAATGACACAGAACGGACCGATTATATTATTGTCGCCCAGGATAGCTTCAGGATCAACAACAGCTAATGGATGTATTTGATTTGCCATATTACTTGTTCTTAACGATTTGTGCAGTGAATGTAGCCTCTGCCACGACATGGTCGCCGACGAAGATATATCCCTTCATCGAGGAAATACCGTGACGGACAGGAGCAAGAAGGTCGACTTTGAATATCAGGGTGTCACCAGGTACTACCTTCTGACGGAACTTCACATCATCAATTTTCATGAAGTATGTAGACCAGCGTTCCGGCTCCTCCAAAGTGTTCAATACTAACAGACCGCCACACTGTGCCATTGCTTCTATCTGTAAGACACCTGGCATCACAGGCTCATCAGGGAAGTGTCCCTGGAAGAACGGTTCGTTACTTGTCACATTCTTGATACCCACGATGCTTGTTGCACCTAATGAGATTACCTTGTCAACCAGCTGCATGGGATAACGGTGGGGTAACAACTCACGAATCTTGTTGATATCCATCACTGGTTCCTCGTTCGGATCGTAGATGGGTGCCTGTATCTCATGTTTGCGGATCTCCTTACGCATCTGACGCGCAAACTTATTGTTGATGGTATGTCCAGGACGAGTAGCGATGATACGTCCCTTGATAGGTTTGCCGATGAGTGCCATGTCACCGATAATGTCCAACAACTTATGACGGGTACATTCATTTTCCCATACCAACGGTTTATGCTGGATATAGCCTAAGTCATTAGCATCCCGGTGCTCTACATGCAACATGTCTGCTAACATGTCCAAACGCTCTTGGGTCGTCTGACGCTCATAGATGACAATGGCATTGTCCATGTCACCGCCTTTAATGAGGTTAGCTTGCAATAAAGGCTCGATATCACGGACGAAGACAAAGGTTCGGGCAGCAGCAATCTCCGTGGCGAAATCCTCTACCTTGTCGAGTGTGGCAAACTGGCTGTTGATGAATTTCGACTCAAAGGAGCACATGGCTGTGAGTGAGAACTCTTCATCGGGAAGAATCGTGATGCAAGAACCGGTATTCTCATCCTTCACTTCTATCTTCTTACGGATGACATACCAGTCCTTGGGAGCGTTCTGTTCCTCAACACCGACCTCCTTGATTTTCTCCACATACTGGATGGCACTGCCGTCCAAGATCGGAAATTCAGGGCCGTTGACCTGTATCATACAGTTGTCGATGCCTAAGGCATAGAGGGCGGCAAGACCGTGCTCTACCGTACTGACACGTGCGTCGCCTTTAGCAAGGACGGTACCACGTTGGGTGTCGATAACATTCTCTGCAATAGCATCAATGACCGGTTCTCCTTCCAGATCGATGCGCTTAATCTTGTAACCGGTATTCTCAGGGGCAGGATTAAAAGTCACTGTGAGATTTAATCCTGTATGCAATCCTTTTCCAAAGAGAGAGAAACTGCCTTTAATCGTTTTTTGTTTCATGTATTATGCTTGTTTCTTGAGTTCTTCTATTTCCTTACGAAGGGCACTGATTTCCTTATACATGTCAGGCAAACGACGATAGAGTGCCTTAGCCTTGAAGAAATCTTTGGGATCCATGGCGGGAGAGCCTATCAGATTTTCGCCATTACCCTTGGTGTTACTGATAACACCACACTGTGCGCCAACCATTGTCTTGTCTGCAACATGGATATGTCCGGCAAATCCTGCCTGTCCACCAACCATGCACCAAGCACCAACCTTGGTGCTTCCTGCCATACCCACCTGTGCAGACATGACGGTGTTCTCACCAATCTCACAGTTATGGGCTACCTGAATGAGGTTGTCGAGCTTCACACCCTTATGGATGACAGTCTGTCCCATCGTAGAACGGTCAATACAGGTGTTGGCTCCAATCTCCACATTATCCTCAATGACTACGATGCCCATCTGCGGAATCTTGTCATATCCCTCTTGGTTGGGGGCAAAGCCAAAGCCGTCGGCACCAATGACAGCACCAGCGTGAATGGTGACGTTCTTGCCAATCTGGCAACCATCATAGATAGTTACTTGGGGATAGATTCGTGTGCCATCGCCGATGCTCACGCCTTCACCGATATAGACAAACGGGGCAATATACACGTCTTTGCCTATCTTTGCAGTCTTCGAGACAAAGGCAAGTGGGTCGATACCTGTTTTCTTTGGTAATGAAGCGGCATACATCTGCATGAGTTTAGCCACACATTCGTAGGCGTTCTGTACACGAATCAGGGTAGTGGACACAGGCTTCTCCAACAGAAGATCCTCGTTCACCAGTACAATACTTGCCTGTGTCTCGTATATATAATGGGTGTATTTGGGATTAGACAGGAATGCGATGGCTCCCTCTTTTCCTTCCTCAATCTTTGCAAAAGTGTGTACGGTAGCTTGCTCGTTACCTTCCACACGACCGCCTATGAATTCGGCTATTTGTTTGGCTGTAAACTCCATTTCGCTACTAAGTGTTATAATATCTTTGCAAAGATACTACTTTTTTCTTAAAGTTGTTGATAACATAAGTAATATTAACGGTTTTTTTAGGAAATATGTTTATGTTTCCATGAATTATATGTATATTTGCACAGAAAAACAAGTGATATATGGAAACATTATCAAGTGCACAGAATCCACGCGTCAAACAATTACTACTGTTACAGCAGAAATCTTCAGAGCGTCGCAAACAAGGTGTATTTGTCGTCGAGGGAAGGCGCGAGCTACAGCATTGTCTGGAGGCTGGCTATGACGTGGTGAATTACTTCATTTGTCCAGAACTCTATGGTGATGGGGTACCTCAGGATGCTGTGGTAGTGACTCCTGCCATTTACGAGAAGATTACCTATCGAGGCACGACAGAAGGGGTTGTGGCGATTATTCGTACAAAGCAAAAGACACTGGAAGACCTGCAACTTCCCGACCAGCCGTTACTGATGGTATTGGAAAGAGTGGAGAAACCTGGTAACCTCGGAGCTGTCCTTCGTTCTGCTGATGCTGCAAAAGCAGATGCCGTTATCGTTTGTGATCCTTTGACTGACCTATACAATCCCAATCTGATACGCAGTAGTATCGGTGCTGTCTTTACGGTGCCTACCGTAGCTTGTACGTCAGAAGAATGTATCCGTTTCCTGCAAGAGAGGAAGATACAGATTCTGACGGCTCAATTACAGGATTCCCATCTGTATTATGATACAGACATGCGCAAAGGTACTGCTATTGTCATGGGCACGGAGTCGACAGGACTGACAGCCAGGTGGCGAGAGGCTGCTACGGCACATATCCGCATACCGATGTTGGGAAGACTTGATTCTCTGAATGTCAGTGTCTCTGCTGCAATCTTACTGTTTGAGGCAGTTCGTCAACGAACAGTATAGAAGTCAATCAGTTTGGTCAGTGCCTGTTGACATACAGGACAGAATTCAGGATACTCATTGGTACGCATCCTGCAGTCCTCCTGTCCTCGCCATACACCTTGAGAAAGATAGCCGCCCCCTTCTACTAATCCGACTTTCCCTTCGTCAATGAGATTCTGCCATTTGACAGGCTTCCTTGTTGTAGTCGTCAGGTTCGGTTCCCATGTTTCTGTATCTGCGAAATACATCGGATCTTCATCCCCATAAGGATACTCGTCGCCTAATCCTCCAAAGGAGTGTCCGAATTCATGCACCACCACAGGACGGAATTTATCTCCACGGGTATAACTGAGGTTATAGGAGTTATAGATACCTCCGCCTCCATAATGAGCTGTATTGGCAAGAATGATGATATGCTCGTATGGAGTACATGCCAACCAGTCGTGCAGTTGCTTGAGATGGAGTGTTGTCAGGTAACGTTCTGTGTAAAACGTGTCGAAATGCGAACTTAACGACGTGTTCAACCAAATATCCTTGCCAGGTTGACTGACATCTGTATCGCGTGAGGGCGAACACAGGGCGATGATATTAAAGCGGTCGCGCAATTGTTTAAACGGTTCATGTCCAAAGAGTGATTCCATAGCCGTCCGACAGTCTTCCAGATATTGTCCCATCTGCTCTGCGGTGTACCCTTCTGCCACAAAGGCAATATGAATACAGCATGTCGTATCTGAGGCTTGTTGGAGCGTGACATACGGGGCATCTTCCTTTCTGACCATCTTTCGAATCAGGATATCCCCAGGGTCTATCTCATGTGTCATGGAAGTCATTACCTGTGCATGGTAGTCTTTGAGTTGTATCGTGATACTGACGGGTTGTTTGGGATAAGGTATTAAAAAGACATTCTCAAACGATTTCCTGGTCTTTTTGGCTTCCGCAGTGGCAAGCCATTCCTGGAAAAGGGTTGAGAAAGAATGACGGTAGATGACTGTTCCTGTTGTTTGATCCCTGACAGTGATATCACCATTACCCTCTAATGGCAGATACCCCAAATGGTGTCTGCGTCCATACCAATGATTACTCTTGGAGAGCTCGTCCAGATAGATGTCTTGTCTTTGATAGTCACCTGCAAAGATATAGTCCAGTCGTAGGGTGCTATCACAGAAATACTGTTCAAAGGATTGAGCGGATATGGTTAGCAGGGATGAAAGGAAAAGAAGTAATAGGGTTGTT
The DNA here is from genome assembly GCA_902769805.1 of uncultured Prevotellaceae bacterium. GTDB lineage: Bacteria > Bacteroidota > Bacteroidia > Bacteroidales > Bacteroidaceae > Prevotella. Next base: position 34,427 of record CACXQL010000002.1, on the reverse strand, counting down.
TTTTTCATATAATATCGGGTATAAGTTGTTGGATATATGGTCTGGGCCAGTCTTTCTCATGATAGCGTTGCTGGTCGTATTGCATCAAGTCCAGGTCCAGTGTCACTTGTTCTTTGGTACGTTTCCTGATAACCTCCATCTGTTTGAGTTCTCTTTCGAGTGTCTCCACACTTAACGTGGTCGTGCCGCATACAAGTCTGTTCAGGTATTTCTTACCACTCCCTTTGATATCATCTGTCCATATAGTACGACTCATACGACAGTCAGATAGCATTTCCTCCAGACGTTCTGAAGCCCATTGTATGTGCACAGTCTGCTGTCTGTTCGACCCTAAGGCGATGATTACATAGTGCTTCATATCTTTTGGTGATTATGAATCTGTTGACTGAGCAGTCGTGTGGTCTTGTCGTCAAGGGGAGGGATGGGCATGAATCCTTCGTCGAAACCTGTCCAGTCCTTCATGAGTTGCATCATCCTGCATCCTGTCTTATACAGTCTTGCCTCTTTAAGAGTCTCACAGAGGTGGTCTTCATCCACGTCATGTTCTCTGAGTTCACGGTCTAGTTCACAGAGGTGACTGATTGTGAGTTGTTTCCGCTGGATGAGCTTCCGGATTTGTTTGAAGGTGGCAAGCAGACGTTCGTTTTCTGTGGCGAACTGTAGTCCGATGATTTCCTGAACAGACTTCGGCGTTTCAAAGTGATCAGGGAGATAATAGGATATCTTTTCCATATCTATTTCCTGTACCTGATAGCCAAGAATGGTAATGCCGCGCAGGATGATAGGACTAATATGTTCTGTATGGGCATAGATAAGCAGTCGACGCCATTGTTCAGAATCACCAAGTTCACTGAGGTCTTCTGTGACCCATCTCGCGTCTCTGGTGATGCCTGCCTTTATCAGACAACGCATGGTTTGCAGTGTATGTTCCGTCATGAGCTCTAACGTATTACTGTCAAGAACCTTACGGTAAACGGCATATACTTTTCGTGCCATCGTGGAAGGCGTGATGGAATGAGTGATAACAGGGTTTCGAATAATCTCCAAACGTCTGTTCCATCCCAACTTCTTCATACAATCCTCTTCCATACGTCCTTGGATGATGACTGCATAGGCGGCTTCTACAAGATGGCGTTGGAAGAGTATCTTTTTGGGCAGTTTCTCTTTCCAATAGTTCTCATCGGTGATCCAAGGCTCTAACTGACCATAAGGAGAGAGGACGACACGGCATCCTTCTTTGATGGCGTTTCTGAATACTTTGGCAGAAGAAGACCTCCAACATCCATGGATGTGGAGAATATCATAATGAATGGTTTTCAGTTTCTCCTTGGCTTCAACCTCCAAAGAGGTTACGGTATTCTCAGCCTCCAGTCCCATATTATCGACAAGCATGGTTACATAAGCTGTAATCATCTCGTCATCTTTTGGTATGTAATGGAGTATCTTCATGACGATAGTATTCAGTTCATCAGATTATTCCATGCTACTTGCATACGCAGTTCTAAAAGTCTGAGACGGCTGATACGACGATCATACTGACGAACGGCATCATAAATACGATGGCGACGTACGGCAATGGCATCATATATTCCACGAAGATGTTTCAGACAAGAGCCCTTATGTCCTTTCCCGTCACGCCGTTCTGTCTTGTAGATAAGCGGAAAGGCATCTTCCAGTCGTTCCCATGACTGATGACGCACTTCCTCTGGGTGTTTTGTAGTGCTGTATACCATCGTTACTTCCGCATCATTATTAATCAGCCCGTCTATCCATTCTGCAGATGTAGGAGGACGGTTGATGTCTGCGAGTACAATCCATTCTCCATGAGTCGCCTTGATACCGATGTTCAATGCCAGTTGTATGCGGCTTGGATTGGGTACTGATTTAGGAAAGAAGGTCGTATGTAGTTGCGGATACTCTTCTTTCATTTTTTTTAGTATATCAGGTGTTCTGTCTGTTGACGAGTCATCCACCACAATCACTTCATAGCTTGTCTTACTGGGTTGTGAGAGGAACTGCGGCAGATGCTGTTCCAATAAGTCTTCCTGGTCGTGGACCACCATGACCACAGACAGTTGTGCTTCCTTGTTTATAGCATTTTCTGTCATTGTTATCTCAAATATCGTCACTCATATAACCTTGTGGCAAGCGGCGACAATTGTATTGTGATGCCATAATCTCACCATAGGCACCGGCAGAACGGATAGCCAGCAGGTCACCGCGATGACACTGATTCAGGTCTATCTGTTTGGCAAACACATCCGTAGACTCACAGATAGGTCCTACCACATCATATGTCTGAGCAGGTTCCTCACTGGTGATATTCTCTATCTTGTGATATGCCTGATAGAGGGCAGGGCGGATAAGGTCTGTGAAACCTGCATCCACAATAGCAAACTGTTTCGTCGCCCCTTGCTTTATATATAAGGTACGCGTAATCAAACTACCGCATTGTGCCACAACGGCGCGTCCTAACTCGAAATGGAGTGTCTGACCAGGTCGTAGCTTCAGTTTCTTGGCATAGGTGTCGAAATATGCCTTGAAGTCAGGGATGGGCAAACGGTTAGGATGTTGGTAGTCTACACCAAGTCCACCTCCCACATTGATATGCTCCATGATGATACGATGACGCTCCAACTCGTTCTGCAGTTCATTAACCCTATTGCAAAGTGCTTCGAAGTCTCCCATATCTAATATCTGGCTACCGATATGGAAATGCAGACCTACGACTTTGACATTCTTCATACCTGCAGCTTCCTCAATGACACTCATCATGTCACGCATGGCTATACCGAATTTGTTCTCTGCAAGACCTGTTGTAATATTTGCATGCGTATGAGCTCCTACGTTGGGATTCAGACGGAAGGCGACACGCGCCACTTTCCCTTTCCGGGCTGCCAGTTCATTGATGACTTCCAGTTCCGGAATACTCTCCACATTGAAGCAGAAGATGTCGTTATCCAGTCCTATATTGATTTCCCAGTCACTCTTACCTACGCCGGCGAAAACAATCTTGGAAGCAGGGAATCCTGCTTTCAGAGAGGCTTCTATCTCTCCGCCGCTCACACAGTCCACACCTAATCCTGCATCACGGATGATACGTAGTATCTTAGGGTTGGCATTCGCTTTTACGGCATAATGTACACAGAAACCTTCATGCTTGTCTGCTTCTGCATGGATGGCACGGAGGGTCTGGCGCAGTAGTTCTGTATCATAGTAGTAGAACGGTGTCTCTATCCGTTCCAGTTTCTCAATAGGAAATTTTCCTTTGGCCATTGTGTTGTGTTGGTAGTGTGTTATTTGTTAAACAGCGTGTCGCTCAGACTTTGTAACGCACGCTTTTTGTCTTCCTCACGGATGAGGAAGGAGATATTGTAGTTGCTACCTCCGTAGCTTACCATACGGACAGGGATACTCTTCATCGCTTCCAGGGCAATAGTCTCGAAACCGATGTTCGACCAGTCGAGGTCACCAACGACACAGATGATACACATATTTGTATCTACTGTCACAGTACCGTACTTCTTCAGTTCGTCCACAATCTCACCCAGATGAGATGAGTTGTCAATAGACATGGATACACCGACCTCGGAGGTACATACCATGTCAATAGGAGTCTGATAACTCTCGAATATCTCAAAGACCTTACGCAGGAAACCGGTGGCAAGTAGCATACGGCTTGACTTAATCTTGATGGCAATGATATTGTCCTTGGCAGCAACAGCCTTTATCTTACCGTATTCGGTCTGGTTACTGATGGTCGTTCCCTCTGCCTCGGGATCCATCGTATTCAACAGACGGACAGGAATACCAGCATATTTGGCAGGTTGTATACAGGTAGGATGCAGGATCTTGGCACCGAAATAGGCAAGCTCAGCAGCCTCCTCGAAATGGAGTTGATGCACAGGAGCAGTCTTGTCGACCACACGGGGATCGTTGTTATGCATACCGTCGATATCCGTCCATATCTGGATCTCCTCGGCATTCAAGGCGGCACCTACCAATGAAGCGGTATAGTCAGAGCCTCCACGTTGCAGGTTGTCTATTTCTCCATAGGCGTTACGGCAGATGAATCCCTGTGTGATATATACCTGTTGCCCTTCATTCTTTTCCATGACGGCAGACAATTTCTCACGGATGTAGATGGGATCGGGTTCTGAGTTCTTATCGGTACGCATGAAATCAAGCGCATTTAGCAAGACAGCCTTGATACCCTGTTCCTTCATGTAGTTAACCACCATATTAGTTGACATCATCTCGCCTTGAGCTACGATACTCTTTTCTTCAAAAGATGTAAAAAGTTCTTTGGTAAATGAGCGCAAATAATTCATCTCTGTCACGATGAAGTCACGGGTCTCCTTCTTTGCCTCTTCCGTAGAATAGAGCTCATCAATATGCTTCATGTATTTCTTCTCCAGGATATTGATAACCTCATTTGCTCCTTCAGGATTTTTCTTATAGAGATAGTCTGAAATCTCTACGAGAGAATTCGTTGTCCCTGCCATCGCTGATAAAACCACGAATACGGGTTCGCCTGATTTAGTGACCAGTTGTGTAACCTCTTTCATGTGGGCCGGTGAACCTACCGATGTTCCACCAAACTTCATTACTTTCATTGTATCTGCTTTTTAAATTTTAACTATGAACTCATAACTATGAACTATACTCACAAGTCCTCCCTTGTCGAGTAGTCAACCTTGCGGATTTCCTCTTCCATATTCTCATCCTCATAGACGGCAATCTTGTTGTAGTCATTGGTAATCTCCTCCAAATGACCGTCAATACAGCGGTAGACGATACCTGGATACTCGTTGAGCAGTGGGATATTATGGGTAGTCATCACCACTGCCGTACCCATCTGTGTAATATGGCGAAGCAACGCAATGATATTGGATGCTGTCTCTGGGTCAAGATTACCTGTCGGCTCGTCTGCAATAATGATCTTAGGCTTGTTCAGGATAGCACGTGCGATAGCTATACGCTGTTGCTCACCACCGGAGAGCTCATGGGGGAAACGGTCGGCATATTCCTGCATCTCCACATCCTCCAGAACATCGTTGATGCGCTCTCTTATCTCATCCTTGTCTTTCCACCCTGTGGCTTTCAGCACGAACTCCAGGTTGTCGTGGACCGTACGGTCGCTCAACAACTGGAAGTCCTGGAAGATAATACCCATCTGGCGGCGCAGGGCAGGGATGTATCTGCGTTTCAGTCCTCGCAGGTCATGGTTGAGGACAAAGGCGTTCTCCGCCTCGTCGACATCCAACTCGAAATAGAGTGTCTTTAACAGGGTGCTTTTTCCGGCTCCTACGCGTCCGATGATATATATAAACTCACCCTCGTTGACGTGGAAGTCTACCTCCTTCAGAACGAGGATACCATCTTTCTGGTAGATATTGGCTTTCTGATAATCTATAAGCATAACTTCAATACTATTTCATTGTTCCATTTGCTTTTGCCTCTCTGCGTTTCCTATCCCAGTCAGGGTCATGACGCTTGTGCAGTTCTGTAGCTACATCTTCGATACGCATACCTTTCTCTGCCAGAAGTACAATCAGGTGATAGAGGAGGTCGCTGGCTTCATAGATCAGGTGTTCACTTGTACCGTTGGTTGCCTCAATGACAGTCTCCAAAGCCTCTTCACCCACTTTCTGGGCAATCTTGTTGATACCGTCATGAAAGAGTTTGGTGGTATATGAGCCTTCGGGCATCTCCTCCTTACGCTTGTTGATGAAGTCCTGCAACTCTGTGAGAAAGAGTAGGGGATTATCTTCCATCTTATTCTCCTCGCCCCAACAGGTATCGGTGCCAGTATGACAGGTGGGACCGATGGGATGTACCTTTACCAATAGTGTATCATTATCACAGTCTACCTTCATATCGACCAGATTGAGGAAATGACCAGAGGTCTCTCCCTTCGTCCATAGTGTCTGACGCGTACGGCTCCAGAAAGTCACATGCCCTGTCTCAACGGTCTTCTGGTAGGCTTCCTCATTCATGAATCCCAGCATCAGCACGTTTCTGGTCGTCGCATCTTGGATGATGGCAGGTACCAGTCCACCCATCTTCTTGAAATCTATCTTCATAATCTTACGTTAATTCCTTCGTTAGCTAAGTATTTCTTCAGTTCCGGCACAGGTATCTCTCCGAAATGAAAGACACTGGCAGCAAGGGCGGCGTCGGCATGTCCTTCGAGAAAGACATCACGGAAATGTTCCCGTTTGCCTGCTCCGCCACTGGCAATGACAGGGATGGAGAGGTTGTCGGCAAGTTCACGCAGAGCTTCATTGGCATAACCGTTTTTTGTACCGTCATGGTTCATCGAAGTGAAAAGTATCTCGCCTGCACCACGCTCCTGTACCTCATGAGCCCATTCAAAGAGTCCTCGTTCTGTCCGTTCGCGTCCGCCTTTCAGGTAACAGTGCCAGCCGTCTTCATCGAGACGGGCATCGATGGCACAGACACATACCTGACTACCGAAACGGGTTGTGATCTCATCGATGAGTTCTGGATGTCGGATGGCTGCGCTGTTAACACTTACCTTGTCAGCTCCAGCGTATAATAGTCGCTCCACGTCAACCAGTTCGTTGATGCCTCCTCCCACTGTAAAGGGGATGTTCAGTGTCTCTGCCACCTTCGTTACCATTTCCGTGAAGGTCTTACGACCCTCGAAAGAGGCGGTGATATCAAGGAATACTAGTTCATCTGCACCTTGTTCACTATATATCTTACCCAGTTCCACAGGGTCACCGGCAGAACGGAGGTTGACAAAGTTCGTCCCCTTCACTGTCTCACCGTCTTTCACGTCCAGACAGGGTATTATGCGTTTTGCCAGTCCCATAGTTCTTTCAAGTTTATTTTACCTTCATAGATAGCTTTGCCGAAGACCACAGCAGGGATGCCAGCCTTGTCGAGTGCTTTGATATCATCAATACAGGACACGCCACCACTGGCAATGAGATGTATATCTGGGTAAGTCTCCATCACCCGTTGGTATAGTTCGATGGCAGGTCCTTGCAGGGTGCCGTCTTTGGATATCTCCGTACAGAGCACGTTCTTCACACCTGCGTCGATATATTTTCTCAGGAAGGGAAGCAAGTCCTCTGTGGAGTCTTCCTTCCATCCGTTGATACTGATCTTTCCGTTACGCACATCGGCTCCGAGGATGAGACGTTCACTGCCGTATTTCTCCATCCACCCCATAAAGAGTTCTGGTTGTGTGACGGCAATAGAACCGATAGTCACCATTGCAGCCCCGTTGTCGAAGGCTTTCTCGATATCCTCATCTGTCTTGATACCTCCTCCGAAGTCAACCACAAGGTGTGTCTCTGTCGTGACACGACGGAGCACAGAACAGTTGACGATGTGCTTCGATTTCGCGCCATCGAGGTCAACGATATGCAGACGCTGAAAACCAATCTCTTCAAACTCACATGCCACATCGGCAGGAGAGTCATGATAGACGGTCTTCTGGTCATAGTCACCCTTCGTCAGTCGGACACACTGACCGTTGATGATGTCGATGGCAGGAATCAGTTCTATTGAGTTCATAGTTCAAGAAAATTCCTTAGAATTTGTTCTCCTACCTTACCACTCTTCTCGGGGTGGAACTGGCAGGCATAGAAATTATCGCGATGCATAGCGGCAGAGTAGGGCAGGATGTAGTCAGTAACAGCTGCTGTGTCCTCACATAAGGGCACATAGTAACTGTGTACGAAATAGACATACGGATGTTCGCCTAATCCCTTAAGGAGCTTATTACCTCTCTCTTCTATAACATTCCATCCCATACATGGAACCTTGTCCTCATGCTGATGGGGCTGGAAACGTTTCACTTCCGCATCGAAGACTCCAATACAGTCGACATCACCCTCCTCTGAGTGTTTACAGAGTAACTGTTGCCCGATGCAGATGCCCAGGACGGGCTGGCGAAGGTTGCGGATGATCTCATCAAGGCGGCGTGCCTTCAGATACTCCATTGCACCACGTGCCTCCCCCTGTCCGGGGAATACCACACGGTCAGCTTTAGAAAGTTGTCCGGTATCATCCGTCAACAGCGGTTCAATACCCAGTCGCTTCAGGGCATTCACTACCGAGTAGACGTTACCTGCGTTATATTTAACTATGGCTACGTTCATCACTTACAACTTTCAACTGAATATAATCGTCTTGTTCTTATATGTCAGAATCTTACGCTGGATATGCTTTGACACCGCGTGAGAGAGCACAATCTTCTCCAAATCCTTACCTTTCAGTACCAGACTCTCAGGCGTATCTTTATGTGTGATACGTGTCACATCCTGTTCAATGATAGGACCTGCATCCAGTTCAGCTGTCACATAGTGGCTGGTAGCACCGATAATCTTCACGCCGCGCTCCCATGCCTGATGGTAGGGCTTGGCACCCACAAAGGCAGGCAGGAAAGAGTGGTGGATATTGATGATATGGTTCGGATAGGCAGCAATCATCTCGTCACTAATGATCTGCATATAACGGGCAAGGACGATGAATGTCACCTCGTTCTTCCGCAACAGTTCCATCTCCGCAGCCTCCACCTCAGCTTTGTTAGAGTGGTCTTTCTTAATGCTGAAGACGTAGTAGGGGATATTGAATTGTTCGGCAACATAGCGCAGGTCCTCGTGGTTGGAGACGATACAGGGGATGTCAATCTCCCATTCTCCTGCCTTCCAACGGGCAAGGAGGTCGTACAGACAGTGACTCATCTTTGATACAAAGATAGCCATACGAGGACGTTTGTCGCTGAAATACAACTTACACGTCATCTGGTAGCGTTGGGCATAGAGGGTGTTAATATATTCCTGTATCTTTTCCTGAGGAATCAGGAAATTCTCCAGTTCCCATTCGATACGCATAAAAAACATACCGTCCTGTTTGTCTACATACTGGTCGAGGTATACGATATTACCTTGATTATCAGTGATAAAGCGTGTTACTTCTGAGATGATTCCCTGTTGGTCAGGACAGTGCAGAAGCAATATGGCTGTTGGTTTCTTCATTTCTGTAATTTCTATTTCATTCAATTAGTGTGCAAAATTACATAAAATATCTCATATTACCAAAGGTAATAACGAAAAAATCCCCTATAACGATTATGTACTTTCCCCGTTTTTGTAACTTTGGCTTCGCCGAACTTACTCTGTCTCGGCATAAAAAAGATTAAAATCTTTTGTTCTGCTCTCGACTTTTCGTAATTTTGCACACAGAAACTTAAAACCTCTAATTATATGAAGAGATTATTACCGATCTTTGTGACAATGTTCACATTACTTGCCCCCTCTATGACGTGGGCAGATGATGGTGCGACATTAAGTCGTTTCACATGGGCGTATGTCACGGCAACGCAGACGCTTACCATCACCGCTGGCAATGGTGACGGTAATATGGGTAATGCAGAAATGAACTCTATCCGTCCTTGGGAATCTTACAAGAACAGCATCCAGCACCTGGTTATCGGGAGCGGTATTACCTACATCGGTAACTATGTATTCTATAACCATAAAGCTCTGCAGGATGTTACTTTCGAGGAGGGAAGCAAATTAGAGGCTATCGGTCACGATGCCTTCAACAGTTGCACGAGCCTGAGCAGCATTACGCTACCCGAAGGTCTGACGACGATCCATAATTATGCCTTTAGCAGTACGGGACTGACATCAGTGACGATTCCTTCCACTGTGACCACAATCTGTGGACATTCCTTCGATGCCTGCAATTCGCTGGCGTCAGTGGTGATGTACGTCACCGATCCCACTACGCTGACACTTGAAAGCACATCCTTCCAGTCGGGAGTGACCGTCTATGTGGATGGTATCGATGCTTGGAACGAAAGATTCCCCTACGCCAACTATCACTGCAATTTTGTGGAAATGGTAACCACCTGGACGTCTGGCGATACTGATGTGATGTTTTATGCCGGTGGTCAGTATCCCAGCGGCACGATGACCATCAGTAAGAAAGCAGGTGGCGGCAATGGGGCGATGGCGGATTATATTGATCCTTCATTACAACCATGGTTTGACACGTTAGTTCCACCATGGTATGCCATATTAAATAATATCAAAACGGTTATTATCGAGGATGGTGTAACGAGAATCGGCAATAGTGTCTTTTTTGAATGCAGTGGTCTGACTTCAATTTCCATTCCCAACAGTGTGACGAGTATTGGTGATTATGTATTCAATGAGTGCAGCAACCTGACCTCGGTGACTATTCCCAACGGCTTGACGACTATTGGAAACAATGCATTCTACAAATGTGGTTTAACTTCAGTAGATATCCCTTGCAGCGTGACAACAATTGGATCTGATGCTTTCTATCAATGTGGTTTAACTTCAGTAGATATCCCTTGCAGCGTGACAACAATTGGATCTGATGCTTTCTTTCTATGTGAAAACTTATCTTCCGTATATTGCTATGCATCATCTGTAGAACTTGGGGATAATGCTTTCATGCTAAATAAATCTGACAGGAAGATATATGTATTGAGCGACAGAGTGGATTATTACAAAGCAAACTGGTCTTCCTATGCGGCGGACATAGAGGAGATACCTGACCCTGCCGCACTGACCACTGCATCTGCAGATGGCGCGAACTGGTCAACCTACTATAACAGTAATGCCAATGTGCAGGTGGATGCCAATACAACGGTGTATAAGGTGACATCAGATGGCTCCTCCATCACACTGACAAATACAGGCAGCAAGATTATTAAGGCTGGTGAGGCTGTGGTATTGTGTTCTACGACATCTGGTATTACGTTGGCTTACACATCAACGGCAAGTACAGGCGACTATACGGACAATTCCTTGTTGGGCAGCAATACGGCAGTGACACAGGAGAGTGGCTATACCTACTATGCACTGGCGAACTTGACAAACGGTCTGGGATTCTATAAGGTGGGCAGCAGTGTCACCATTCCTGCCAACAAGGCATACATTAGGGTCGCCTCTGGTGAATCACGTGACTTCTACGGCATTGATGAGGACACGACATCTGTAGAATTGAAGAATGGAAAAATTGAAGAATTGAAGTATTATGACCTCAATGCTCGCCGTGTTGAGCATCCTACAAAGGGCTTGTATATCGTGAACGGTAAGAAAGTAGTCTTTAATCGCTAACCATTAACCTTTAACCTTTATGATAATGAAGAAACAATATATTGTTCCCCAGACGGAAATAGTAAAATATCATGTCAAGGCAAGTCTTTTGATAGGTAGTTCCTTACAGGACAAGGAAGAGATTGAGAATCCTACCCTGATTATCTGATGCACATTCCATTATTCCATAAAGAGGGCGGCTCTTCATCAAAGTGCCGCCCTCTTACTTTTCTTTCACGCAGAGATAGGTGCCTCCTATCGGGTCGATACCCCCAAGCAAACGGGTCGATAGGTACGGGCTGTCCATGCGATAGGTGCCGCCTATCTATACGACAGGTAGGGGGTATCTCTATTATCTGTATCTATATTGTTATGGACAGTAGGACAGTAGGACAGTAATATTATGAACTTTTTATGCGTACGTATATGCGCACGTACGCATAGAGTTTCGGAAAAAGTACTGTCCTACTGTCCACTGTCCATTCGTTGAATTCCGTTTTTGACGGTTTTGAGTCAGCCTTTTCAAAAACATCGTGCAAAGATAATGCAAATCGAGCGAAAAACCAAGAGAAAATCAAATTTTCTCTTGGTTTTTCCGATTTATTTCTTATTTAACCACCTTCTTGCCGTTTACGATGTAGAGGCCTGAAGGAAGATCCTCAAGTGATGTTGTTGACATGCGCATACCGTTCAGGTTATAGATGCCTTTTGAGGTGTCTAAAGTATTATCGGTCTTAATACTGTTAATACCAGTGGGCTCACCTCCATTCAATCCACGTACGAAACCCGCATATACATGCTTGCGGTAGTTATTGAGGTCCCAAATACCAACAGGTTCACCACCACGCCATCCGCTGTTAGAGTCGGTAGTACACCACTGACAGATGCCCCATTGCTGTTCTGGCGGAATGATACGGAAGTACTCCTTGATAATCCACTCGTAGAAATCCGCCATCTTCTTATGCTCCGCTTCTGTCAGTTGACTGGTCTTGATGGAACTTCCCCATCGATTAGAACCGCGGACATAGCCCATATCCATCTCACTAACACGAACAAGTTTGCCAGATGCAGCCATGAGCTGAAACATATTGGTGATATGCTGTTTGATATTATTCTGAATACTTGAGTTTTCAAAGCAACTGATGTGCATCTGTGTGCCGATACCATCAATCTTGGTGACACCATCAGCCTCCCATTTCTTTATCCAGTTGATAAGCGACTTCAGCTTCTTGTTGTCATCCCAATCAGATTCCAGATTATAGTCGTTGATGAAGAGCTTAATATCTTCTGGACCATATTGGCGAGCCAGACGACAAGCTTGACGTACATACTCCAGATCGCCCATATAATCCTGCCAGAAGAAATTGGAACCACCGACATCCCAGGAGCCACTATCTTTTTGCTTAGAACTCTGCAAAACATAGTTGCCTTCGCCATCATTACCGTCACCATAGAGGGCTTCGTTGACGAGATCCCAGCCCTTAACTTTACCGCCGCAGGCTTCCATCATACCTTTGATCCACTTATCCATAACCTCAACGAGGACATCGTGACGTTCCTCAGGTGTCAGAGGAACTGTTGGTGCTTGATAGCCCTCAAACTTGATGTTCTTGATATAGATGTCACCCACATAATTAGGAACATGCAACAGCAAGAAGTTAGTATCCATAGTTGGAATGACGCTGACTTCTACACTCTGCCATTCAGTAGTGAAAGAAACGCTAACACTTGTACCTGTTTGGTCATCCCTGTCGTTGTTACTAGTCCAGTCTCCGAGATGTCCATCCAATTGCCCTTCATTAGACCCTTTCACATCCATCGTCATTTTGAAAGTCTTGCCTGCTTTAAGAGGGATGTTCTCCATCACGACAAACTGTATCTGCCAAGGCATTGATTTCTCTGTCATTACCTTAAGCCCATTAGTGGCATCGACAGAAATTTTGTAGCCGTTCTCGGCTTCGTCAGCTTTCCAGTGATTAAAGCTTGTGTATTTACGGAAGTCTTCGTTGGCGACCGCTGTCCATACTTCCTCAGCATTGGGATCTGGCTTATCTGCTAAAAGTTTCTTTAACCAACCAACAGGTTGCTGTGAGTGCCAGGCGAGGGTGTGACCATAGACATTAAGACCTGCATCGGTAGCAGCTTTCACATAGTTCTTCACTATTGTGAAGTTCATGTTACCATTATCATTAACACAACTAGCCATCTTCATCGCATTACCTGCGACAGTCTCTGTGAAATTGTTGCTAATCATTTTCCGATACGTGGAATTATTGACATAGCTGTTAGCAGTTGTTCCAGCACCTAGTTTGAAGTTTGGGTATTTGGAGTAGTCAATATATTTCTTGAGATCCTGATAATTATCCAAATATCGGTAGTTGTCGTCATTGGGTTTGCCCAACTCGAAATGTTCCTGAGCCATAGTCGTCAAGATAGAAGGACTGGCTGTAAGCAATAAAAATAAATATAGTTTCTTCATAATATATATTTGATGATTATTTAAATAAACTATTATATCGGCTACAAAGGTACAAAAAACCCCCATATAATACAAATTAATAGATAAATTTCAAATTAATCTGCAAAAGAAGGGGACTTTTAATTTGTTCCACAATGCAACAATAAACCACTTTGTTAATACTTTAAAACTTCATGTAGGGGATTGGGTGCGTAGAATAATACTGGTCGCACCTAAGGTAAAGAGAGTGCCGTCTTCAATGAGACGACGTTCACGGGGTTTCAGCTCTACATTGTCGACAAAAGTACCAGTATTACTGTTGTTGTCACTCAACATGTAGCGCAGATGGCCATGCTTGTCACGGCTGACGTTGATGGTACAATGGTTCAGGTCTACACTGGGGTCGACAGTTTCGAAAGGGGTGTTGATAGGGTTGCCTTTTTGGTAACGTCCAATCACATTATCTCCCATACGGAGAGGTATCTCTTGCTTGAAGTGGAAGACATTCTCAATCACCACGATACTGCCGCATTCAGTTTCAAGATTTGAAAATTGCTCGTTGTTAATCTCATTCTCTCTTTTCTGAGTCTCCCTCAACTTAGAGACACCGATACGTATACCGAACTGTTTTCCACATTCATTACACTGGAAAACCAACGACTGCCCAGGCTCATATTGAGTCTCATCGAAGGTTATATAAGTATCACATTTAGGACATCTTACACGCTTCATCCTTCAGTTTTTCTTTTATACACCCAAGCCTCTTCAAAATCGTCCTCGAAACGAAGATTATGTAGCTCTATATAGGCTGCATTCTCAGACTTGAAATGACCATAGACGACGCGAACGATATTATTATGAATATATACTTCTGTGTCCTTGAAACCGCGTTTCTGGAGCATACGTGCATATTCTTCTGCATTGGAACGTTTCACCTGACTGGCAAGTACCAAGCAGTATGGTTTCTCGTCCGTAGAGGGCTGCATACTCTTTTGAGGAGGGGTAGCAGCTTTTTTCGCTGAATCCATCGGAATATCCTGCTTGACAGTCATAGCACCATCGGTTTTTGTCACAGGAGTGGCAGGAACCCAGTTGGAGTCTTTGGGCATCAACTTATGGATGAAACTGTTCTGTAGGGCACTCATAGTCTGAGAACCCATGTTGCTGTTAGCCACAGGTGTTGTCAACAGGAAGAACAATACGATGGCTGCTGCAATGGCAACAGCATTACGAACCCATGACATCTTGATACTGATGGCATGCTCGTCATCCTCGTCATCCCAATCGACAATGGTAGACTGTGGTTCTTCCACCTCAGTCTCTATGCTGGTTTCCTGCTCAACAGGCTTGCTGGCAGTTTGATATACCTTAGCGGCATTGTTTCCCAATAGTTTGAACTCGAAAGAGCCGAGTCCATAAAGAGAAGGGGTCAGTAATCCCGACTCGCATGGCGTGAAGAGATAGCTGTCGTCATCATTGGAAGTGAGTGTTCCGATGCCCTCCAAATGATAACTGCCATTGTGCATGACGTGCCGACGTATCTCATCTGTCTCTTGCTCAATCCGTCGGAGTGCCTCCGGATAACTGATATCATAAGCCTCCACATAAGACTGCGCCAGCAACGAGTCGTTCATCTTGAGTTGTGGATTGAAACCAATGGTGCGCATAGGAGGCAAGAACATCCCGTCAGCCTCGTCGATACGGGCTGGAAGATAGTGTGCGACAAAGCCTCCAAAGCCAGGCACAGCCACACAATCATTACTCAAGAGGAGTATTTCAAGATGTCTTGATAAATCAATCACGTGTGCAAAATTATGAATTATTTATGAATTGAGCAAATAAAAATGTGATTTAAATATCATAAAAATGGAAATTTCTTTTTGGTTTCAAAGAAAAAATAGTATTTTTGCAAAAACTTTAGTAGTATCTATGGAATACAAAAAGACAGACATAGAAGGTGTATATATCATAGAGCCCCGCGTATTCTCTGATGCCCGAGGCTATTTCCTCGAAACATGGAAAGAGGCTGAGTTCAACGAGCACATTGGCAAGGTTGTCTTTATCCAAGACAATGAGTCGAAATCTTGTAAGGGTGTTCTTCGAGGGCTCCATTATCAAAAGGGGGAAGCTTCGCAGGCAAAACTGGTCAGGGTTATTAAGGGAAGAGTCCTTGATGTGGCGGTGGATATTCGTAAGAGCAGTCCGACTTTTGGAATGCATGTCATGGTGGAACTGAGCGAGGAGAACAAACGCCAACTCTTCATTCCACGAGGTTTTGCACATGGCTTCCTCGTTCTGAGCGACGAGGCGATATTCACATACAAGGTGGATAATCCCTATGCCCCACAGAGTGAGGCTGGTATTCGTTGGAATGATCCGGATTTGGGAATAGAATGGCCTATAGACCCAAAAGAGGTTCTAACGAGTGAGAAAGACTTGAAGCAGCCTCTAATGAAGGATGCAGAATTATTTGATTAACTAATTGATAAATAATAATTTCCAAATTATGAATATAGCAATTGTTGGAACAGGATATGTGGGCTTGGTGTCAGGAACTTGTTTTGCCGATACAGGTGTTAATGTGACATGCGTAGATGTTGATGCCAATAAGATAGAGCGCTTGAAAAACGGGGATATACCTATTTATGAACCAGGTCTTGATGAATTAGTCAAGAAGAATATGGCGGCAGGCAGACTCCATTTCTCAACAGACCTTGCTTCTGTGCTGAATGACGTGAGTATTGTTTTCTCTGCAGTCGGCACACCTCCTGACGAGGATGGCTCAGCAGATTTGAAGTATGTGCTGCAGGTGGCAAGGACTATCGGTCAGAACCTGAATCATTATGTGGTTGTCGTTACGAAGTCGACAGTACCTGTGGGAACAGCTAAGAAGGTTCATCAAGCTATTGACGAAGAACTTCAGAAACGCGGTGTCAGCATTGAGTTCGATGTAGCATCCAATCCGGAGTTCCTGAAAGAAGGCAGTGCCATCAAAGACTTCATGTCGCCTGACCGTGTTGTTGTCGGTGTGGAGAGTGAGCATGCGAAGAAAGTCCTGTCCAGGCTTTACAAACCGTTTATGATGAATAATTTCCGTGTGATATTCATGGATATCCCCTCTGCGGAGATGACAAAATACGCCGCTAACTCTATGCTTGCTACGCGTATATCATTTATGAATGATATTGCGAATCTGTGTGAGCGTGTCGGGGCAGATGTTAATATGGTACGCGCGGGTATTGGATCCGACACGCGTATTGGTAGGAAATTCCTCTATGCCGGCTGTGGATATGGCGGAAGCTGTTTCCCGAAAGATGTCAAGGCTCTTATCAAGACTGCAGACCAGAACGGCTATTCCATGGAAGTATTGAAAGCCGTAGAGCGTGTTAATGAGAACCAGAAGTCTATACTGTTTGAGAAACTCAAGAAGGCATATGAGGATGAATCCCTAAAAGGAAAAACCATCGCTATGTGGGGATTGTCCTTCAAGCCAGAGACAGATGATATGCGTGAGTCAACCGCTCTTGTCATGATTAAGTTGTTACTGGAGGCGGGATGTTCTATTCGTGTCTATGATCCTGTTGCCATGGAGGAATGTAAACGCCGCATTGGGGATAGTGTAATCTATTGTAGGGATATGTATGATGCCGTACTGAATGCTGATGCACTGTTGCTCCTGACAGAATGGAAAGAATTCCGTCTCCCGACATGGGGTGTTATCAAGAAAGCAATGAAGCGTCCGTTAGTCATTGACGGCCGAAACATTTTTGATACAGAGGAGCTGTCGGAAAATGGCTTCGAGTATCATTGTATTGGAAAATAATGAGTAAGTTGTATTGTGTATTTTGTGGGGTCCTATGTGCGTGGATGCTGTCAGGATGCCGGCAGCCTGCAAGTATTGTTGAACGGAAGGAAAGTGTACAAGCCAAACAACTGTTGCAAGGTATATGGATAGATGAGGAGTCCGAGACGGTGGTCTTTAAAATAAAAGGAGACACTGTCTACTATCCCGACTCAACCAGTGTGCCTGCATATTTTAAAGTGGTAGAAGATACGCTTGTCATGGGTTCGACAGCCACGAAATATCCTATTCTTAAACAAGGGGAGCATGTCTTCAGCTTTAAGAGCCCGAACGGAGATATTATTAAACTGGTCAGGAGTACTGATCCTTCGGACGCGCTGGCTTTTGTACAGCAAAAGCATCCCGTTGTCTTCAATAACCATGTGGTGAAGCGTGATACCATCGTCGAGTTAGATGGAGAGCGCTATCATTGCTATATTGCCATTACTCCGTCGAGAAGAGTGACGAAGAGTGAGATGACGGCAGATGGTGTACAGGTTGATAATGTCTATTACGACAACTCCATCTATGTCAGTATCTTCAGGGGAGCATCCAAACTCTTCGCGCGTCAGTTCCGCAAACAGATGTATGCGAATAAGGTTCCTGCTTCTTTTTTGAATGAGGCGGTATTGAACGATATGGTGTTTGACAAAGCTGATGAGCAGGGGTTCTATTTCAATGCCACCCTCTGTATTCCAGATGCAGCCAGCTGCTATATGGTAGCGACAATTGTGTCAAAGCAGTGGAATACAACGATGGAACTCTTGGAGTATTAAGATATGAAGGTTACTTTATTGCAAACAGATATCTGTTGGGGTGATGCTCCTGCCAACATCAAACAGGCAGAAGCGCTGATAGATGCCAGTGAAGACAGTGACCTGTATGTGCTTCCCGAGATGTGGAGCACTGGTTTTGCTACCCAACCTGAGGAGTTAGCTCATGACGTGAATCATAACGAAGCATTACAATGGATGCGTTCTTTCACTATAAAAAGAAAATGTGCCATTAGTGGAAGTCTTGCTGTCCGCTTGGAGGATGGCAGCTACCGTAACCGCCATTATTTTGTGGACGGGCGGAACCAACAGGAGGTGTTCTACGACAAACACCATCTGTTTACCTATGGAGGGGAGGACAAATACTATACAGCAGGACAGAGCCATACCATCATAGAATATGAGGGCTTCCGTATTCTCTTGCTGACCTGTTATGATCTCAGGTTCCCTTGCTGGAGTCGTTATGCCGATAAACTGGAATATGATGTCATTGTTGTTGTCGCTAACTGGCCCGAGTCCCGTCAGTCTGCTTGGCAGATACTGACCAGGGCACGTGCCATAGAGAACCAATCCTATCTAATCGGTGTCAACCGGGTAGGGGATGACGAGTACTCTCATTATACAGGATGCAGCTGTGTTATCGACTCTATTGGAGGAACTCTCGGACAGTGCCATCGTAACCAGGTGGAAACCCTAACTATCGAATTGTCTCTCTCAGAATTACACCGCCGACGAGAAAAATTCCGAGTTCTTGATGACAGAGATAAAAAAATGCCCTAAAACGTTGGGACTTTAAGAAAAAAAACGTATCTTTGTAGTCGAATTACAAAACTTGCCTAATGACACTAATTATCGTATTATTACTAATAGCCGCCTATCTTTTGATAGCTACCGGACACCTGACAGGTGTCAATAAAGCTGCTATTGCCATGTTCCTTGGTACGGCAGGATGGGTTGTCTATGTATGCTACGGTACTGATTTCGTCATGGAACAACATCCAGGTGACTATGCGGAATACCTGGCAGGTATGCAGGCAACCAGTGAGACGGTCAAGTTCTTTATCTATGATCATATATTTCTGAAATATGTCGGCAAAGCAGCAGCTATCGTGATGTTTCTGCTTGCCACCATGTCTATCATTGAGATTTTAAACAACAACGGCTGTTTCGACTTTATCACGGAATGGATACGGACACGTAATTCCAAGAGACTCTTATGGACAATAACACTTGCCACCTTTATTATATCTGCAAACCTTGATAACTTGACGACGACTATGATGATGCTGGTCATAATGAACAATATTCTTCAAAGTGGTCGTCAACGTATGTTAGTGGGGTCTGCCATTGTCCTTGCAGCGAACTGCGGAGGATGCTTCACGGTGATAGGTGACCCTGTGGGACTCATTCTGTGGGGAGACGGCGCTGTGACTGCAAGTCATTTCTCCGCCTACCTAATCCTGCCAGCCATCCTTGCATGGGTCATACCCACTATCCTCATCAACCGTCAGCTACCTGATCGTTTGGATTGTGAGTGGAATGCCTCTCCCTTCCGGGGCGATGATACTCGATTAAATCGCTGGCAGCGCTTTGTTATGCTGATTGTTGGTATCGGAGGCTTGTGGTTTATCCCTACCTTCCATAATATCACGAAACTGGCTCCGTTTTTGGGGGCATTGTGCGTGTTAAGTGTATTATGGGTTATTAACGAGGCATTTAACCACAAACTGATGAATGCCGATCAAATGGCGCAACGCCGCATCCCACGCGCTTTGCAATATGGCGCTATTCAGCAGATGTTGTTTGTCATGGGTATTATGATGGGAATGGGTGTCGTGACGGAAACTGGTGTCTTTGCTGATATTGCCGGTTGGTTTGACTCCAGCATCCATAATATATGGTTGGTAGGTATAGGCTCCGGTATCCTCAGCTCTCTTATAGACACCTTTACGGTAGCTGTCAGCAATATTATGCTCTATCCCGTTGCCGAGGCTGGAGATATGGCGACCAACGGTGCTTATTGGAAGATTATCGCCTATTGTACGGCAGTAGGAGGATGCCTGCTCTGTGTGGGCTCTACCAGTGGACTGGCTTTGATGAAGATGGAGCATGTAAGGATGGGATGGTATCTGAAGAACCTAACACCGAAGGTGCTGGTTGGCTGGCTGATTGGTGTCGTTGTGCTGTGGATGGAAATTAATCTGATTTGAGTATTAAATTAAATACATATAATAATGACTAAGGTGAAGACAATAGGCATACTTACCTCAGGAGGTGATGCGCCAGGAATGAATGCGGCGATACGTGCTGTCACGCGCGCAGGTATTTATAATGGGTTTACTATTAAAGCTATCTATCGTGGTTATGATGGTCTTATAAAAGGCGAAGTAAAGCAGTTTACAACAGAGAACGTCTCTGGTATCATCACTCGTGGCGGTACTATTCTTAAGACGGCACGTTCCAAGGAGTTCATGACCCCGGAGGGTAGGCAGAAGGCGTATGAGACCTGTCAGAATGAGAAGATCGACGCACTCATCGTCATCGGTGGTAATGGCTCACTGACGGGTGCACGTGACTTTGGCATGGAGTTCGACTTCCCCGTCATCGGACTGCCGGGTACTATCGACAATGACCTGTATGGAACAGACTCTACCATCGGCTATGATACGACAATGAATACCATCATGGATTGTGTCGACCGTATCCGCGATACGGCAAACTCCCACGAGCGCATCTTCTTCGTGGAAGTGATGGGACGTGATGCTGGCTTCCTGGCACAGAACTGTGCCATCGCCTGTGGTGCCGAGGCTGCCATCGTTCCTGAGGAGGTGACTGACGTTGACCAGTTGGCAGCCTTCATGGGTCGAGGTATCCGTAAGTCGAAGAAGTCGTGCATCGTCATCGTCTCGGAGAGTCCGAAGTGCGGTGCTCTCTACTATGCTGACCGTGTAAAAAAGGAGTTTCCGGGGTTCGATGTACGCGTATCAATCCTTGGTCACCTGCAACGTGGCGGTACTCCATCGGCACGTGACCGTATCCTTGCCAGTTGTACGGGTGTAGGTGCCGTAGAAGCTATCATCCAAGGACAGCGTAATATCATGGTTGGTGTGCGTAATAACGAAGTGGTGTATGTACCCTTCTCAGAGTGCATCCGAACAGACAAACGCTTTGATAAGCGATTGATTACGGTACTCGATGAGTTGAGCATTTAGAAAAACTAATAACTTAAATATTCAAACTGCTTATGTCAAAGATTAATGGACGCATTTCCCAGATTATCGGTCCTGTTATTGATGTGTATTTCAATACAGAGGGACAAGATGCGGAGAAAGTGCTCCCCAAAATTCATGAGGCGCTGACAATAGAGCGTCCCAACGGTTCGCAGCTTGTTGTAGAGGTTCAGCAGCATATCGGAGAAGATACCGTGCGCTGTGTGGCCATGGACAACACAGACGGTCTTCAGCGTGGACTGGAAGCTGTGCCGATGGGGTCGCCTATTCTGATGCCTGCCGGTGAACAGATTAAAGGTCGTATGCTGAACGTTATCGGACAGCCTATTGACGGTATGAAAACACTCTCTATGGAAGGGGCATATCCTATCCATCGTGAAGCTCCGAAATTTGAGGAGCTGTCTACAACGAAGGAAGTGCTCTCCACTGGTATCAAGGTTATTGACTTATTGGAGCCTTACTTGAAAGGTGGTAAGATTGGACTCTTCGGTGGTGCCGGAGTTGGTAAGACTGTCTTGATCATGGAACTTATCAACAACATTGCCAAAGGTCATAACGGTTTCTCTGTCTTCGCCGGAGTAGGAGAGCGTACCCGTGAGGGTAACGACCTTATTCGTGAAATGATTGAGTCGGGTGTTATCCGCTATGGCGAGAAATTCAAAGAGGCAATGGCTCAAGGTAAGTGGGACCTATCCTTAGTTGACCCAGAAGAGATGAAGAAGTCGCAGGCGACTTTGGTCTATGGTCAGATGAATGAACCTCCTGGTGCACGTGCCTCCGTGGCTCTTTCTGGTCTGACTGTTGCTGAGGGTTTCCGTGACGGTGGTGGTAAGGATGGTGGCGCTGCCGATATCCTGTTCTTCATTGATAATATCTTCCGTTTCACGCAGGCTGGTTCTGAGGTTTCTGCCCTGTTAGGACGTATGCCGTCGGCAGTGGGCTATCAACCTACGCTGGCCTCTGAGATGGGTACCATGCAGGAACGTATCACCTCTACGAAGAAAGGTTCTATCACTTCCGTACAGGCTGTATATGTACCTGCCGACGATTTGACAGACCCTGCACCTGCTACGACATTTACCCACTTGGATGCCACTACGGTATTGGATCGTAAGATTGCCGAGCTTGGTATCTATCCCGCTGTGGACCCGTTAGGAAGTACTTCCCGTATCCTTGACCCACTGGTTGTTGGTAAGGCTCACTATGATTGTGCCCAACGTGTGAAGGAGATCTTACAGCGTTATAAGGAACTGCAGGATATCATTGCCATTTTGGGTATGGATGAACTCTCCGACGAGGACAAACTGACCGTTAACCGTGCACGTCGTGTACAGCGTTTCTTGAGTCAGCCATTCTCTGTTGCCGAGCAGTTTACGGGTCTTCCTGGTGTGATGGTCAGCATCGAAGATACCATTAAGGGCTTCAACGCTATTCTCGATGGTGAGGTGGATGACCTTCCTGAGCAGGCATTCCTCAATGTGGGAACCATTGAAGATGCAAAGGCAAAAGCCAAGAAACTGTTAGAGGCAGCGAAAGGCTAGTTCATGTTTCATAGTGAAGAGTTATGTTAAAGTTGAAGATAGTTTCACCCGAAAAGATAGAGTTTGACGGAGAGGTACAGAGTGTCCTTGTGCCTGGCACGATGGGACAGTTCGAGATCCTTAACGACCATGCTCCTATTATCTCCTCACTTGGAAAGGGTATAGTGGAATATGCCACTGCAGACGGTAAGAAACAACTTCAAGTGTCTGGCGGTTTTGTATCCGTCCAACAGAATGAGGTAAGTCTGTGTGTGGAGATTGACAAAGTGAATGTGTAGTTCTTTGAAACAGTGATAACGACTAGTATTGCCATCAGTATAGTCTATACGTTATTTGCCATACTGGCATTCGTAGCGGGCTATAGAGCCGTACGTCATTCAGGGAAGGCACTGACATTATATGCTCTGGTGTCGATGGTCTTACGTATGCTTTCAGCTGTATTGGTGGTCATAGTGTTCCTCTTTGTCGTCAAAGACAAGTCTTTCAGAATTACCTTCATCATCACTTTCGCAGTGTTCTATTTGCTGATGTTGGTCTTTGATATCTGGTTCTACATTCGTTCACAGAAAAAGTTAATATAATAATAAGTAAGAAATGAAATATTTCAAACCTCTTCTCTGCATCGTCATGATGCTCTTCACACTCCTCCCTGCTCAAGCCTCAAAGGAGCAGAAGGAAGGGCTTGACCTGCAGGGTATCTTGTTTGGACATATCCAAGATTCTCATGATTGGCATATCATGGACTGGAATGACACTCCCATCGTCATTCCTCTTCCTGTCATCGTGAAGAGTTCCACAGGTTGGCATATATTCTGTTCCTCTCGGTTTGAACATCATGCCGATGCTGAGGGCTTGCGCCAAGGACCTTATGGACTGGCTATTGCCACCCAAGGTGACAATGAGGGTAAGATTGTGGAAAACGGTTCTCCTGTTTTCGACATCTCCATCACAAAGACTGTGGCGGTACTTTTCATCGATTCCATCTTACTTCTGCTCTGTGTGCTTATACCGGCACGCTGGTGCAAGAAGCATAAGATTGACGATCCGGCTCCAAGAGGCTTCACGGGATTCATGCATATGTTTATCATGTATGTCTATCATGACATCATTGAGAGTATCTTAGGTAAGGAGGCTCCCAAATATGCGCCTTACCTGCTGACATGCTTCTTCTTTATCTTTGTAGCGAATATCATGGGCGTGGTACCCTTCCCACCAGGAGGCGGTAACCTGACAGGAAATATTGCCTGTACGATGATATTGGCACTATGTACATTCATTATCACCAATGTCACGGGAACGAAGGAGTATTGGAAAGAGATATTCTGGCCCGATGTGCCTACATGGTTGAAGGCTCCCGTTCCCCTGATGCCATTCATTGAGTTGTTTGGTATCTTTACCAAGCCATTAGCGTTGATGATCCGTCTCTTTGCCAACATGATGGCTGGTCATGCTATTGCCATCTCGCTGACGTGTCTGATCTTCGTCATGTATGGCATTCACGCGGCTGCCGGTACTGCAATGATACCTGTTAGTGTTGCCATGAGTATCTTCATGATGCTCTTGGAGGTGCTGGTATGCTTCATTCAGGCAATGGTATTCACGATGCTTTCTGCGGTATTCATCTCTTTGGCTCATGTACATGAGCATGAGGCGGAAGTGAAAGAGGCATAATGATAATGTATATATAATTATATAAGGTTATAGAGTGAAAGATTTAATAATATATTAACAATTTAAAACTTAAAGATTATGATTTCATTATTATCATCAGTTGCATTTGCAAATTTAGGTGCCGCTATCGGCGGTGGTTTGGCAGTGATTGGTGCCGGTATCGGTATCGGTAAGATCGGTGGACAGGCTATGGATGCCATGGCGCGTCAGCCAGAGAAGATTAACGACCTGCGTTCTAACATGATTGTGGCAGCTGCCCTGATTGAGGGTGTTGCTTTCTTCGCTATCATTATCGCTCTGCTTGCACTCTTCGTATAAGTGTACAGTATCGTTTGAACAAATTGTGTAACTTCAATCACAGCTTATGTCATTAATAACACCTGCTTTTGGATTACTGTTCTGGATGACCATTGTCTTCCTTGTGGTCTTTTTCATTCTGCGGAAATGGGGCTTCCCTGTTATCGTAAAGATGGAGCTTGACCGTAAGGACTACATTGACTCGTCGTTGCAGAAAGCTCATGAAGCGAACGAGCGACTGGCGAATATTCAGAAAGAAGGTGAATCCATCTTACAGGAGGCACGTGAGAAACAGGCTCAGATACTCAGGGAGGCTGCTGAGACACGTGATGCCATCGTAGAGAAAGCGCAGGAGAAGGCGAGGGTAGAAGGTGCCCGTTTGTTGGAGGATGCGAAAGCTGCCATCGAACAGGAGAAGAAAGCTGCCATTGCTGACATCCGCAAGCAAGTAGCTACGCTCAGCGTGGATATCGCTGAGAAGGTACTCCGCAAGAACCTGCAAGACGACAAGGCACAGATGGATTTGATTGACCGTATGCTGGATGATGTCTCTGTAAACTAAGCCTATGGATATCGGAGTAATATCGGTAAGGTATGCCAGGGCGTTGCTGAAGAGTGCTACTGACCAAAAACTCGAGGATAAGGTCTATCAGGAGATGATGACCCTAGCCAATAGTTATCTGGAGGTGCCACAGCTACGTCAGACGATAGATAATCCCATGCTCTCCAAGGACAAGAAGGAGACACTCTTACAGACAGCTGCAGGCGAGAAACCCTGTATGCTGACAAAGAGTTTCATATCCCTTGTACTGAAAGAGGACCGTGAGAACGTCATACAGTTTATGGCGAACTCATATGTCACGCTCTATCGTAAGCAGAAGAATGTCATCCGCGGAAAACTCACCACTGCAGCGCGTGTGTCTGCCCAGACGGAGCAGAAGATGCGCCAGATGGTGGAGAGTAAGACTAATGGTACTGTGGAGTTTGAGACAGAGGTGAACCCCGATATTATCGGTGGTTTCATCCTCGAATACGACACCTTCCGTATGGATGCCAGTGTCCGCTCGAAGCTCAACACAATCCTCACTCAATTAACTAAATAAGCGTAATAACGATGTACCGTTATAACGTAATAACGAAAAAGAAATAATAATGTCAGATAAAATTAAACCAAGCGAAGTATCCCAGGTACTCCTCGACCAGTTACAGGGTATCTCCAGTGAGGAGAAATTTGATGAAGTAGGTACTGTCCTCACCGTCAGTGATGGTGTGGCTCGTATCTATGGTCTCCGTAATGCTGAAGCCAATGAGTTGCTGGAGTTCGAGAATGGTACGATGGCTATCGTGATGAACCTGGAGGAAGACAATGTCGGTTGCGTGCTCCTTGGTCCTACGGCAGGCATCAAGGAAGGACAGGTGGTGAAGCGTACTAAGCGTATTGCTTCCATCCGTGTCAATGACAACATGCTGGGACGTGTCATCAACCCGTTAGGACAGGCTGTTGACGGCATGGGTGATATCGACCTGAAGGATTCCTTTGAGATGCCGCTCGACCGTAAGGCTCCTGGTGTCATCTATCGTCAGCCAGTAAAAGAGCCGTTGCAGACGGGTCTGAAGGCTATCGACTCGATGATTCCTATTGGTCGTGGACAACGTGAGTTGATTATCGGTGACCGTCAGACGGGTAAGACCGCCATTGCCGTTGACACCATCATCAACCAAAAGAGTTTTTATGAGGCAGGCAAGCCTGTCTATTGTATCTATGTAGCTATTGGTCAGAAGGCATCTACTGTTGCTACCCTCGTTCAGACACTGAAGGAGCATGGTGCTATGCCATATACGATCATTGTAGCTGCTACAGCTGCTGATCCTGCTGCTATGCAGTATTATGCACCATTCGCAGGTGCTGCTATCGGTGAGTATTTCCGTGACCGTGGTCTGCCGGCACTGGTCGTTTACGATGACCTCTCGAAACAGGCTGTCGCTTATCGTGAGGTATCACTGATTCTGCGTCGTCCCTCTGGTCGTGAAGCCTATCCCGGTGATGTGTTCTATCTCCACTCCCGTCTGTTGGAGCGTGCAGCCAAGATGAACGAGCAACAGGAGGTGACAGAGCAGATGAATGACCTGCCCGAGTGTATGAAGGGACATGTGAAGGGTGGTGGTTCACTTACCGCCCTGCCTATCATCGAGACACAGGCAGGTGACGTGTCCGCGTATATCCCGACGAATGTGATATCCATCACCGACGGACAGATATTCTTGGAGAGTGACCTCTTCAACCAAGGTTTCCGTCCTGCTATCAACGTTGGTATCTCTGTGAGCCGTGTGGGTGGTTCCGCACAGATCAAGTCCATGAAGAAAGTGGCTGGTACATTAAAGATTGACCAGGCCCAGTATCGTGAGTTGGAGGCTTTCTCGAAATTCTCCAGTGATATGGATGCGGTAACGGCAATGACATTGGACCGCGGTCGTAAGAATAACCAGTTGTTGATACAGCCGCAATATAGTCCTATGCCCGTAGGCGAGCAGGTGGCTATCCTGTATTGTGGAGTGCATGGTCTGATGCGTGAGGTACCTATTGAAAAGGTACGTGAGTGTCAGAGTGCTTTCCTCGATAAGTTGCGTTCTGCTTCCCCCGAAGTGATTGAGACACTGGGTGCTGGTAAGATTGATGATGAGACAACCCAGAAGATTGAGGCTGTCATGGCTGATATCGCCGGGACATACAAATCTTGATAGCCTATGCCGAGTCTGAAGGAAATCAAAGGACGTATAGCCAGTGTTCAAAGCACTCGTAAGATTACCAGTGCGATGAAAATGGTGGCATCGTCGAAACTCCATCATGCACAGGTTGCCATACAGAATATGCTGCCCTATGAGACGATGTTGGAGCATATCCTGAAGTCATTCTTGGCAGCGGAGGCAGAGGCACAGACCATCTTTGACCAGGAACGTCCAGTCAAGCGGGTAGCCTTGGTTGTATTCTCCAGCAACTCTTCCCTTTGTGGTGGTTTTAATGCCAACATTATCAAGAAGATGCAGCATGCTGTTGATGAGTTAAGTGAAGAGATCGGCAAGGAGAATGTCGATATCTATCCCATTGGTCGTAAGGTGGCAGAAAAGGCTCAGAAACTGGGTTATCACGTCATGGGCAACTATGCTGACATGATTGACAAGCCCAATGCTCGTCAGTGTATTGACTTGGCGATGGAGTTAGGTACGCGCTTTGCCGATGGAGAGGTTGACAGAGTAGAACTTATCTACCACCATTTCAAGAGTGCCGGTTCACAGATTCTCACCACTAAGACTTTCCTGCCTATTGACTTGGAGAGTGAGTTGGAACGAGATCATGAGCGTGACCTGACCACTAATATAGTGACAAAGAAGGCACAGGACTACTTGAAACGTCGTGGCAAGCGTAAGCAAGTAAAGGGTGAGAATGGCGTCGTTCCGCTGAATGACAATTTCATTGTGGAGCCCGATATGAATACCGTGCTGTCACAGTTATTGCCGAAGATGGCACACCTGATGCTCTATACTGCCTTGCTCGATAGTGTTGCTTCCGAGCATGCCGCTCGCATGGTTGCCATGCAGACGGCTACGGATAATGCTGACGAGCTGTTACGCCAGTTGAACTTGCAATATAATAAGGGACGTCAGCAGGCTATTACAAATGAACTGCTTGACATCGTAGGTGGAAGTGTGAATAACTGACGATAGCTTATCATTATAAAAGGAGAAATGAGCCTCCTGACTCGTTTCTCCTTTTTTTAATTATAAAAAGATATAATTACTAAAAGAAAAACAAAGACTAAACGAAGATGAAAAGACTGCTTTTATTCATGATGCTGATAACGGTGACCTTTTGTCATGCACAGGACTTACAACTGAATGATCTTGAGTATTTCGAGCGTCAGGGAGTGAATGTGCTGGTGTTCAGCAACAGCTTTAACGGTGGCTTCAATGACGAGAAGAACTCTGGCATTGAAATCATCCATCATGGAGTGCGTACCGTACAAGGTGGTGCCATCCGACTGAATAACACGCCAGAGCAATGGGACCTTGTCCCGAAGATGACAAACCGGAAGGTGAATCGAGAGGACGGCAGTATTGAGGTGAGCTTACGCTATGATGACTACGACTTCGACAGTCGCATAGTGGTTACGGCGAAAGGAAAGGCTGTGGAGATTGCTGTCTGGCTTGACAAACCCGTACCTGAGAAACTGGCTGGTGACGCTGGTTTTAACATGGAGTTCCTGCCTTCACAATACTGGTTGAAGACTTTCACGATGGATGGACGCTTAGGTCGTTTGCCACGTTATGCTACCAGTCAGACAATCACTCGCCCTAATAGTGAGAAACCACGTCAGTTCAAGGGTTTCAAGACCTATGACGACAGAGGTACCGGACGTTTTATCGATCCACTGCCTATTGAGACAGGACATCAGATCATTATGGCGACGGATGCTCCTGAACGGATGATCCGTATCAGTAGCGACGATGCTGAGTTGAGGCTGTACGACGGACGTATCCTTGCCCAGAACGGATGGTATGTGTTACGTAGCGTACTCCCCAAGGGAAAGACCGGTAAGGTCATCACATGGACGGTGGAGCCTCATGCCATTCCTGGTTGGATTCGTGAGCCCAATATCGGTTTCTCTCAGATAGGCTATATCCCAGAGCAGCCGAAGGTGGCTGTCATTGAACTGGACAAGAAAGACCCGCCCAAGGCTACCGCAGCGCTTATGCGCATCAATCCCGATGGCACGAAGGAACAGGTATATACTGGAGATATCCAATCATGGGGTCCTTATTTTAAATATCAATATGTGAAGTTCGATTTCTCCTCCGTCAAGCAGCCCGGAGTCTATTATATCCAATATGGTGATACAAAAACCAATGATTTCCTCATCGACGAGCATGTCTATGATAAGATTACCGATGCTACGACGGATGTGTGGGTACCTATCCACATGAATCACATGTATGTGAACGAGGGCTATCGTACCTGGCATGGTGAACCGTTTAAGGAAGGGTATCTGCAGGCACCTCCCAGCGACCATTTCGACCTTCACTCACAGGGTGCAACAACAGATACGAAATATAAACCGTATGAACTGATTCCTGGTTTGAATATCGGTGGCTTCTTTGATGCAGGCGACTTCGATATCGAGACGGGCTCGAATATCAGTGTGGTACAGAACTTCATCCGTACATGGGAGCTCTTCAAGCCACAGCGTGACGAGACCTTCGTCAGCCAGAAACAACGTTATGTCGACTTACACCGTCCTGACGGCACTCCAGACATCCTGCAGTTCATTGAACATGGAACCCTGAACCTCGTGGCACAGGCTGAGCAGATCGGACATATGGCATCGACACTCTCTAACTCCATCCTCGATAACTATCACCATCTCGGTGATGCTGCCAGCATTACAGACGGTCTGCATTATGACCCGAGCCTGAGACCCTATGAGGTGTCTGCTGACGGCAAACGTAGCGGTACTCCCGATGATATGTGGGCATTCACCACTCGCAACCCCAGTCTTGATTTCCAGGCTGCCACGATGTTTGCTGCCGCCAGTCGTGCCCTCACAGGATATAACGACGACCTTGCAGACCGTGCCCTGAAACAGTCGAAGCGACTGATGCAGGAGGCAACGGAACTGATGAGTCAACGTAACAGTAATAATAACGTACAGCGGAGACGTAACAACCGTCGGGGTGACCTGGCAACAAACCTTCAACTCTTTGCTGCGACAAAGGAGAAACAGTACCTTGACAATTTCGAGCAACAGTTATGGGATGCTCTTGACCTCAACGTGGCTAACACGATGCAGACAGCCCTCGATGCTGTTCCCTATATGGATGACTCCTATAAACAGAAACTCCGTCCGTATGTGGAGAAATATGAGGCATATATCAAAGGCTTCGATACACAGAACCCCTATGGTGTCCCCATCGGATTAGGCAACTGGGCAGGTGTCAATGCTGTACTGAATTTCGGTATCACCGTCAACTATGCCCATATCTATTATCCTGACATCGTCAGCAAGGATGAGGTCTATCGTGTCTCCAACTGGCTCTACGGTTGTCATCCCTATCATAACTACTCGTTCGTAGCTGTCGTAGGTGCTGCCAGACCGAAGCAGGTGTTCTATGGTAATAACCGTGCCGACTTCTCGTTCATTCCAGGTAATGTGGCTCCAGGTCTGCTGTTCCGTAAGCCCGACCACTTTGAGAACTATGACGACTGGCCTTTCCTCTGGGGACAGAACGAGGGTACAATTGCGGGTAACACACAGTATATCATCTTTGGTTCCGCACTGAAGAACATTGTCAAGGAATAACAAGAAGAGAGCAATTCTATCATATAGCGTTCGTCAATCATGTACAACCAGATTCGGGAAGATACGCTCTATAGCATGCTTTACGCAGTAGCGAAGAAAGACAAAATGATTTAAATATATATTAAGTATGGTACAAGATTTATACATTTTGATGATTACAGCAGCTGTAGTCAGTATTTTGTTTAAGTTGTTAAAGCAGCCAGTGGTGCTGGGGTATATCGTTGCAGGAGTCTTGGTTGGTCCGTATCTGTTTGGCGAGACCTTTGTGAATGCGGACAATGTGAAGTCATGGGGCGACATCGGTGTGCTGTTTGTGTTATTCTGTATCGGTCTGGAGTTCCGCCTGAAGAACCTCATCAGTAGCGGCAAAGTGGCAGCAATTGGTGCGTTGACAATCATCGTGGGTATGATGCTCCTTGGCTACGGTGTAGGAAAGGATGCTGACTTTGATATGGTCAACTCCCTGTTTCTGGCAGGCATGCTTTGTATGTCGAGCACCACTATTGTGATGAAGGCTATTGAAGAGGCAGGCTTGAGTAAGGAGCGTTTCGTCAAGGGAGCGACCAGCATCCTTATCGTGGAGGATGTGGTGGCTGTGGTACTGATGGTATTGCTCTCCAGTATCGCCATCCGCCATCAGTTCGAGGGTGCCGAGTTGGCAAGTAAGGTCTTTGATCTTGCCATTACGCTCGCGGCATGGTTCGTCTGCGGAATACTGATAATCCCGACACTGATACGAAAAGTGAAAAAACATCTGAATGACGAGACGCTTATCATCCTCGCCTTGGGCCTGTGCTTAGGTATGGTGCTGACAGCAGAAGAAGCTGGGTTCAGCAGTGCACTCGGTGCTTTTGTGATGGGTTCTATCCTTGCCGAGACAGTGGAGTCGCATCGTATCGAAAAACTGATGACACCGCTGAAGAATGTCTTTGCTGCTATCTTCTTCATATCTGTGGGTATGCTGATCAATCCGTCATCATTGGCGGAATATTGGTACAGCATACTCTGGGTCAGCCTGGTAATTATCTTCGGAATGATTCTCTTTGGCACTTTGGGTTGCTGGTGGGGCGGACAGACAATGCGTGACTCTATGCTTACCAGTTTTTCATTTGTCCAGATTGGCGAGTTCTCGTTCATCATCGCTTCGCTGGGTACTAACTTGGGTGTTCTCAATCCAATCATCTATCCTATCATCGTGGCATCCAGTGTAGTGACTACCTTCCTCACGCCTTATATTATGAAAGCTGCTGTACCCTGCTATACGTTCCTTTATAATCACGCTTCAGAGAGCTTACGTGCTAAGATCGACCAACGCGAGCAGCAAGTGGCAGCAGCAGAGGCAAAGGCAGCTAACCCATCCGACGACAAGAACTCATTAGTAGACAAGGTGCGCCATACCGTCCGTCATACCTTCATCACGAAACATCTTGTCAATCTGTTTATCAAGAACATGAGTGCTCATGATGAAAAATAATTAAAAACATATAATATGGAAGTCATACAAAGTTTCACAATCGATCACACACACTTAAAACCGGGCATATACGTATCTCGTGAAGATAATGGTTTCACCACTTTTGACCTGCGTATCACTGAACCCAATAAGGAACCGGCAGTCGCTCCTGCCGCCATACATAGCCTGGAACATCTCATGGCAACATGGTTCCGTAATAGTGAGGTTAAAGACGATGTCGTCTATGTTGGACCTATGGGCTGTCTCACTGGTATGTATATCATCATGACGGGAGCATATACTGTCGAGGACATGCGTCGACTGACCATCGAGTGTCTTGAGTGGATCCTTACGCAGGACAAGGTTCCTGCCACAGAACCACAGGCATGTGGTAACTACCTGCTTCACGACCTTCCGATGTGTAAGTGGGAGAGTTCCCGCTATCTTGACCGTCTGCGACATGACTTTCACTGCGAATATACCAAGTTGCAGATTAGCCTTGACGACGGTAAGGTGTTTGCTGACGCATAATAATTGTTTACATAATAGTACCTTTATACTCGAAATGAGATATTTTGTGTGGTTTTCATACGACGGGACGGCATACCATGGATGGCAGTTGCAACCCAATGGGAATACGGTGCAGGCAGAACTGCAACGTGCTTTGTCTCTGTTGTTGCGTGAAGAGATAACAGTGACGGGAGCCGGAAGGACAGACACGGGTGTACATGCCCGTCAGATGGCTGCCCATTTCGATACTGACGCGTCGTTTAAACCAGAGGAGCTGTCGAAGAAACTCAACGGTGTATTGCCGGCAGATATCAGTGTGAATAGGGTAGAGCAGGTCGCTGACGACCTGCATGCCCGTTTCTCAGCTGTCCGTCGCACCTATCATTATTATATCCACACCCGGAAAGACCCGTTCAGGCGGATGTACTCGCTGGAGACACATTATGTCCTTGACTTTCCCTTGATGAACGAGGCTGCAGGTGTTCTGATGGAGTATGACGACTTTGGGGCTTTCTGTAAGGCTGGTAGTGATGTGAAGACGACGATATGTAAGGTCACAGCAGCGCAGTGGCATCAGACAGCAGCGGATGCATGGTATTTCGAAATCACTGCCAACCGCTTCCTTCGTAACATGGTACGTGCCGTCGTGGGAACACTTATTGAGGTAGGACGCCATCGGATGACACTCGACGAGTTCCGTGAAGTGATTAAAGGTGGACGGCGTACACAGGCAGGGGAGTCAATGCCTGCCCTGGCATTGTTCTTAGAAAGGGTGGAGTACTGAGACGACGTGGCTGATCCTTGCCTGGGAGAATAGTGTCAAGATAATTGGTCAAAAAACGTGTTTGTCTTTTCTGTCATACAAGTGTTTTATCTGTATTCCTTATTTCCCCCGTTTTTGCGACCAGAAGGTCGATAGATCGTTTTTAGCCCTACTTTTTACGGGGTCTTTGTCGCATTATTTCATTATATTATAATATAAGAGAGACGCCCAGTAAATAGGACGTCTCTCTTGGTTATACTTTCAGTGACAGGTTATTCTGCCGACCAGTCTTCCTGCGTCTTGCGGACATAGCTCTTGTAGCGCAGCTGAGCCATACGCTGTGCCTCAGCAAACAGCTCCTCGGCCTCGTTAGGATAAGCCTTCTTAACAGAGAGGTAACGAACCTCACCGAGCAGGAAGTCG
>CACXQL010000001.1 GCA_902769805.1 uncultured Prevotellaceae bacterium | reverse complement strand
TGCTACCCTCCGCTATGTCATCGCCCTTGCCGACAAGGGATGGCAGCAGGCATGTCGTGATGATATCTCCCTTCGTCGGGGTGTCAATATGATGGATGGTAAATGTACCTACGAGGCTGTTGCTAAGGTATGGGGAATCCCCTATACACCATTAGAGCCAAGAGTTTGATTTTGAAGAATTTCTTCTGCAGTGATACGAAGAGGAAGAAAAGGTGTATATATAAGAATATGGGGATGTGACGTCACATCCCCATATTCTTATATACACCGTATGAGTGAAGACGGCTAATCATCAAAGGTGAATATGAAGTCCTCGAGGGTGCAGAGAGATTTCTCCTTGGTATCAGACTTGAAGACAAAGAAGATAGCATGCTTGCCTGCGAGATCCTTCTCTTTGATATCATTGGAGATACCTGCTGCCATATCCCATACTTTCTTTTCCATGTCGGCTTTCAGGGTTATCTCACCAATCTTCTTGCCGCCCTGAGAGACCCAAGGACGATCCATCATAATATCGATGGTGCCGTCGATACCTTCGGGGGTAAGGCGTAGGACGAGCATCAGGTTCTTCGTATTAGCCAAGCGCTTGGCATCGAAGTTGAAATATTTGTAGCCCACGATGGAACCATCAGTATTGTTTACCACACGATTAGTATTATTGCGGATGTCGTAGGGTTTCTCGAACTTATCGTCAGTACCATAGCCAGCCTCTACATACGAACCATAGAATGTATTGTTAGGCCATTCATGGGTAGCAGGTTTCGGACCCGTATACCAGCAGCAGATACCTGCGGAGTGACGCTCGAAAGGATCAAGACCGTTCAGAGCGAATCCGTTCGAGTTGTATTCGCCCTCAGAGATCTCCACTTTACCGCCAGCTCCTTCCTCTACTTTTACTTCGATGGGAGCCACCATAGCCTGACGTGCGAACTCGTTGAGTCCAGACTGGCGATGGTAGAACACATACCACTGTCCATTGATCTCACAGATACTACCATGTGTATTGCCAGAGGCATTGGCAGAGGCTATCACGTTACCCTGCTCGTCTTTCTCACGGGCACGACCGTCAATGATGGTGCCGCCATAGGTCCAAGGTCCCAAAGGTTTGTCGCTATAGGCATAGGCGAGGGTATAGTTCGTGTCAGGAAGTCCGAACTCTCCGTTCTCTGTCCATCGGCTGTAGATGAACACATATTTGTCCTTGATCTTACGGATAGACGATGCCTCAAAGAAACGGAACTTGCCAGGCTGGTTCTTGCCGGGGATCATATCCTCCACCGCTTCTGTACCAGGCTTAAGGGTTGCCATCGTGGTGGGATCTAACTCTCCGCCATACGATCTTTCAAAGCCCCAGTAACCATATACACGTCCGTCGTCATCTACGAAGACGGCAGGGTCGAACTTCAGAATACCATCTGTCGCATTAGGGTCGTCCTTGCTCCAGTTGCACACTTCAAAAGGTCCGTCAGGGCGGTCACTCTTTGCGATGAGTCCATTACGTCCCCCATGTTGGTCGTTAGGGTAGAGATAGTATGTCTTCTTGCCATTCGCATCCTTTACCAGGGTGACATCAGGAGCGAAGAGCACGTCAGCAAGGCTGTCGGTATTAATGATCTCTCCCTTCGCATTCTTGCTGACGGCGAGAATCTCACCATCATACCGCCAGTTGTTGAGGCTGTCGACAGATGCTGACCACACCACTAGCTCACGTCCGCAGTAGTCTGTGATACGGCTGTCGTGTGAGCCATAGATATACACACGGTATTTCCCTGGCTGGTCAGGATCCTCAAATACGTACGGCTCTCCGTCGGGGATATGCTCCCAAAGAGGCAGATAGGGGTTACCAACGGTAGTGAGTTCTGACTTCTCTGTCTGTGTCTGTTGGGCGCAGGAGAAGGTCATCAGCGTACAGCAGATTGCTGCGGTGAAGGATAGGAATTGATATTTTTTCATTTTTTTATATGTTTTATTTCTGATTAATGCTGATATTGGCTGTGGGCAATGTGCTCTTTACACTGACCTTAGCCTGTCCAGCCTTTTGTGAGCTACGCACGACCAGCAAGGCACGACCTTTCCATGTCTTCACATGCGATGAGGTATATGGTTCAGTGTCCTTCATGTCTGCACTGGCGGCAGCCATAAACTGACCTTTGCCACTGATGCTGACTTCACAAGGGATGGCTGCCTCAGGACAGAGATTACCCTTGTTGTCGACAACCTCTATAGTGATGTAGGCAAGGTCTTGCCCGTCGGCAGTGATGGTACGGCGGTCAGCAGTCAGTCGCAGGCGTGCAGGTTTGCCGGCAGTACTCAGGGTGACTTGCTTGTCACCAGCTTCTGCGCGCAAGACTCCTGGTTGGTAGTTGACTGTAAATACTGCCTTAAAACCAGTACTGCGGTCAACCTTCTTTGTGTCGACAAGAACATCATTCAGATAGAGTCTTACTTCTGGCATTTTGGTATATACCTCTACTTCAACGGGTTTGCCTTCCCATCCAGACCATGTCCAGCTCTCCCATGTGGGCCACACGCTCCACATGGTTTCCTTGATGTTGCCATGATAGCCGTTAGGTTCCTTGACAGCCATATACAGGCTGGACTTGTCATTCCAAAGCATATCCCGATAGTGGCTGATAGGTTTGCGCCAGCCAGTGATGTCCACATCACCACAGTAGGTCCCGTGCCATTCAGGTTGTCCGCCTTCCGCAAAGCTCTCACCCGGGCGGTCACCTTCGTAATAATAGCGTCCGATACCCGATTCACCTAAGTAGTCAAGTCCTGTCCATACGATATCTCCCACAACATAGGGGGCGTCAGTGACGACAGACCAGTTCCTGAAGGCATCACGCGGATAACTCTCCGTCTGCCACATTACACGCTTGGGGTCACGCTGATGGTCACTGGCATGCTTGAAGATCATATAGTTGTAGCCGCCTATATCCAGTACTTCAAAATGAGGATCGTAGATTTCCCAGTCTCTGTCCCAAGCACAGAGAGCCTCTGTCACAGGACGTGTCTGGTCCCATGTCAGGATAGCCTGCTTTAGCAGACGTGCGGTATATACGACACGGATGTCTTTGCGCTCGATGACCTCATTGCCGATGCTCCAGCTGATAATGCTGGGATGGTTACGGTCGCGCTGTACCATAGCACGGATATCCTCTTGGTAGCAGGAGTCAATCACGGTGGAGTAGTCGTAGGGATTCTTTGCTGTGCGCCAGCCGTCGAATGCCTCGCCAATGACAAGTATGCCTATTGAGTCGCAGGCATCGAGGAAAGCGCGTGTTGTTGGGTTATGACTGGTGCGAATCAGGTTAAAACCAGCATCCTTCATCTGTCTTACTTTGCGAATCTCGGCAGCGTCGAATGCCATTGCGCCCAATACTCCATCATCATGATGTACACAGGCACCGTTGATGAGTATCTTTTTCCCATTGAGTACAAAGCCTTGTTCACTATCAAATGAGAATGAGCGGATACCGTATCTCGCTGTCTGCTGGTCGATGACTTCGCCAGATTCTTTCAGTTCTACCTTTGTCTCATAGAGTGTAGGATTGTCTGGCGACCACAGTTTCGGATTCCCTACAGTGTAGGTAGTGGTGACAGTCTTCGTGTCATGGGCTGGTATACTGACCATCAACTGTCCGTTGCCTACCAGTACTGTTGCATTCCTGTCGCGGTCTGACTCGTTAGCCACTGTCACTTCCACACATACCATTGCCTTCTCTGCCGATACTTCTGGGGTTGTGACGAACACACCATTCTCTGCGAGATGCAGGGTAGGGGTTGTTTCAAGCCATACATGGCGATAGATACCTGAACCGCTATACCAGCGACAGTTGGGCTGTTGTGAGTTATCCACCTTCACCACTACCTCATTCAGAGGCTTGTCTTTAAAAATATAAGGTGTTATATCAACGGTAAACGGGGTATAGCCGTATGCATGCTGTCCAGCCTTCTGTCCGTTGATGAATACTTCGGCATGTTGGTAGACACCTTCAAAATGTAACTTCACCAGTTGTTCCTTCTGCTCAAAGTTTTCTACTCTGAACGCTTTCTTGTATTCACCCTTGCCACCTTCGAACCAGCCGCCGCCAGTACCTGTAGCTCCCTTACCAGAATGTGGACCGTCATAGATGTCCCAGTCGTGCGGCAGATCCACGCTTACCGTCTTCCCGTTCTGTGTAAATGTCCATCCAAAGTCGAAAAGTTGTCGACTTTCATTCCCTTTCGCCATCATTCCCAGTGTTGTCAGTAGGCAGATGGATAGTAGTAAGAATCTCTTTCTCATATTGTTTTATTGTAGTTTATAATAGTTTTTTCTCTATAGTCGGGACAAAGATACAAAATTTACATCAAACATGATGGTATTTGTCCCAAAATATGTAGTTTTGCAGCAGAATTGCAAAATAGTACAGGAATGAACATACAGGAATTACTGAATCGTACAGACCGCTTCGCTGCTAATGCAGGTTGCAGGATTACAGAAGTAGACGAGCACCACGCTGTTGCAGAGATGACCGTGTCGGCAGAACATCTAAATGGTGGTAACGTATGTCAGGGCGGAGCCTTGTTTACGTTGGCAGACTTAGCGATAGCCGCACTGATGAACAACAGCGGACAACTCACTTTCGGCATTAGCAACAATATCATATTCGTTGCCAGTGCCAAAGAGGGTGACCGCCTTCGCGCTGAGGCCGTTCATATCACTAATCACCCCAAGATTCCTTCTATGGAAGTCAGGGTGACCAACCAGACAGGACAACTCATCTGTCATGTCACAGGCATGGGATATCGCAAATCATTGCCTATTTCTGAATGATGCTCCTTCTATAGTCACTTCTCCACCTTTTGTATCTGGCTGTCGCCAGGTTTAAAGAGCAAGCCTGTGCATTTCTTAGCATCGGCTTTGTATGCCTTCCACTCTACCTTGTCCCATTGTATCTGGTCTGTACGTTGAGCAAGGGGAACGTGTGGAATGAGACTACCGTCACGGACGAGGATGACACAAGGAATCTCACCGACCTTGATGGTCTGATAGCCTCCTTCATAGACTTTGCCCGTCTGATAGTCGATCCATTTGCCCTTTGGCAGATAACAGGTACGACTGTTGCCACTCTCCAATAACGGGGCAACAAGAATCTGCGAACCGAACATATACTCATCTTCGACAAGCCAAGCACCTGGGTCTTCCGGGAACTCCACTAACAATGCACGCACCATCGGCAAGCCACGCTCGGAGCAGTCTTTCGCCTGGGCATAGACATACGGCATGAGTTTATACTTCATCTCCGCAGCCTGACGGAAAGCCTTTGTGAACGACTCGCTGATGAGCCATGGCTCCGTAGGAGGTGCACCATGTGCACGGGTATGACTGCTCAAGAATCCAAAAGGTAGCCAGCGGCGATAGATATCCTCAGGGGATGCAGTAACGAACCCCCCCATGTCATGACTCCAGAAGGAGAAACCACTGAGTCCAAAGGAGAGTCCGCCACGCAAGTCACCCAACATACCCGTATTGGTTGTAGCGGCATCACCACCCCAATGCAACGGATAACGCTGAGAACCTGCCCAGGCACTGCGTGCCCAGATGACACCTTCACCACTATTCGCCTTCACTGCCTCGAACAAGGCTTTGTTATAACGGACAGGATAGAGGTTATGCTCGTAGAGGCCACCACGACCGCTATAATAGAAACCGTCGTAAGGAGCTGCCTCACCAAAGTCGCACTTAATGGCTCCGACACCGAGTTTAATGAGATTGGCAATCTTATCCTGATACCATTTCACGGTCTTGGGATTACTCAAATCCAGAACAGCATCCTCGTAAGGCAGGCTACCTGCGGCATTCTTCACCGCCATACCGCCATCAACGAGTTCACGGAAGAAACGGTTCTTGGGTGTAAAGTATGGCAACTGCCACAGACAAGTATGGAAACCGTCACGTTTCAGTTGGTCGAGCATACCCTTCGGATCCTTGAAACGGTCTTTGGCAAACTCATAGTCACACTGCCAGTCAACACCAAACCATCCTGTATCGAAATGGATGACATCACTTGGAATCTTGTTTTGACGGAGTTGTTTGGCAATCTCCAGACCCTCTTCCTGTGAGAAATAGGTAATACGACTCATCCAGGTACCGAAAGTCCACAACGGCAGCATCGGCGACTTACCTGTGATGTTAGTGTATTCGTTCAAGATTTCTTTGGGAGATCCAAAGAATACGAAGAAATCTATTTGTTCGTCAGCCATAAACAGACGCTGGGCTCCGATGTACGAAGCACCGAAATCAGCAGTGACGGGTGCCGAGGTATGCATGAAGATGCCATAACCACGATTGGAGAAATAGAACGGCACAGGCTTGTACTGTCCTTCTGTCTCTGGTCCCTGTGGATCGGTCACCATAATCTGTACCTTCTGTCCCACCTTGTTTAAAGCACCAAACGACTCACCACAACCATAGATGCGTTCACCTGGGGCAATGGTCAGCACGGGGTTGACACTGCGTGAGTTATCAGAACCACGCTTGATAAACGAGAACGGCAGGAGTTTTACCTGACTGGAATCGTTGTCGATGATATGGCGCGTACGAGTCAGTATCTTCCCATTCTTGTCCTTCAGTACAATGCGCCATGGGTATTTCTGTATCTCCACCGTACCATAATCGGTAGTGTAAGTGATGGCTTCGCCGTCACTCTTCATCTGCCAGGCAGAGGTCGTAGGCACGGGACCTGCCAGCATCAGGCTCTCTTCATCCTTTCTCGGAGCCTCAATGGGTGATGTCGCCATGCGGATACGGACACAACGTGGACTGACAAAATCAATCTTGAGAGAAAGATTCGGGTCGTTATCATACTGCGTGTCAGGGAAGTCGAGCATCTGTGTCCGCACTGGCCAGTAACCATTGAGGTTAAATGCCTGACGAGGCGACAGACGATAACGTTTCCAGTTGACCTGTCCCTCCCCCTTCGCAGCATCGAACGCAGCCAGTGAATCGGCCAGGAAATAGGTATTACTCAGGTCGGAAAAATCGCCCGACTGATCTTTGGGCATACACTGCAGGTACTGGATACCTGCAGAAGTCTGCAACTGGGCATAGGTGGTAGTGGTGGTAAAGCCGCAACCTACTACACAAAAGAATAATAACGCGCGTTTCATATCTTATCTCTTTTCTTTTATCTATTAACTTTCAATTGTATCACATCAGACTGCAGTGTCGGCGACTTAGCAGTAATAGAACCATTACCACTCACTACTACCATACACTTACCAAAGAAGGCTTTACGTTGTGGAGCCTTGAAATTCTCCATCGAGGTCTGACAGCCATTGTCCGTTCCCAGTACCTTCCCGTCACCCTCGTGGATGAAATAAATCTGATCCTCAGCCCAAGGACAGAGGTTACCGTCCTTATCCACCACCTCAGCAGTGATAAAGGTGGTGTTCTTTCCTTGATAGTCTTTCGACAAACGAATCTTTGCAGGTGCACCAGCCGTCCTAATCGTCTGTTCACCGACAATCTTTCCGTCCTTACGGGCCACTACCTTCACTTCACCAGGATCGAAAGTGACCCGCCAACCGACATGATATTCAGTGTTTAACTTCGTTTTGGTATTATGCATGGCGTAACGTCCCTCAGGATTCTCACCTGTCTTACGACGCACACCCTGACTCTTGCCATTAATGAATAACTCCACCTCGTCAGCATTATTGTAGTAACACCACATGTCTATCTCGTCGCCTGGTATCCAGTTCCAATGGGGGAAGAGGTGTAGCACAGGCTTCGTCGTCCATTCACTCTGATACATATAATAGGTGTCCTTCGGGAAACCAGCAAGGTCGATGATACCGAAATAGCTGGAGCGTGCAGGGAAACCGTAGGGTGTCGGTTCACCGATATAATCAAAGCCAGTCCAGATATACTGTCCTCCTACAAAGGCATTATGCTTCACCACGTCCCAAGTCTCCTCATGGGTAGAACTCCATGAGGCATGGAAGTTATCGTAAGAAGAGCACATATACGAAGGATCTGTATAGGGGAGCCACCACTCTTGTGGTGCCCATGTGATTTCATCAGAAGGCATCTTATAATAACCGCGTGTCTGTAGTGCAGAAACACTCTCTGAGAAGATAAAGGGTTTTCCTGGGAATTTCTGAGGGACATCCTTCACCCACTGATGATGATAGTTATAACCGATGATATCAATCACACCGCTCTTAAAAAGATGGTTGTTAGGGTCAGGCTCGTTACAACCGGCAAGGATAGGACGCGTCGTATCGTAACGTTTAACAATTTCGGCAAGATGTTGAGTAAGTAAAGACTGTACGGACAGTTCCCCTTCCTTTGCCAATGTAGAGGCATCATGACCTGCATTCAGAATCAAGTTGGCCTGTTCGAGTGTCAGCGTATCAGCCTCAGCACTCGACCACTGTTCCAGAACCTCATTACCGATAGACCACATCAGCACACTGGGATGATTACGGTCACGCAATACCAAATCAGTAAGGTCACGCTCATGCCACTCATCGAAGAAACGGGCGTAGTCACCTGCCGTCTTCTTACGTCGCCACATGTCAAACGACTCATCCATCACGATAATACCCATCGTATCGCACATATTCAGCAACTCGGGAGCAGGAGGGTTATGCGAGGAACGGATGCTATTGACACCCATCGCCTTCAGTTTCGACAACTTACGATGCATGGCATCTTCGTTGACAGCGGCACCTAAACAGCCAAAGTCATGATGTTCACAGACACCATTCAACTTAAAGTTCTTGCCATTCAACCAAAAGCCAGTCTCAGCATCAAACTTAAAGTCGCGGAAACCTGTCGTAGTCCATACCTCATCAACCACCTTGCCACTGACCAACACTTGCGTTCGTACCTTATAAACATAAGGATCCTCCACAGACCAGAGATGAGGATTCTTAACTTTCAATCCCACTTCCTTACCATTGGCATCGAAGACAGTATTCTTGATAGTCGGGCGATGGATGTTAAGAGAAGGATACTTTGCCAGTTCCACCTCAACCTTAACCTGTCCTGTCTTCGCATCGGTCTCAACATGTACGCCCCAATGCTTGACGTGTACGGGATTCGTCTCTGTCAACCATACATGGCGGTAGATGCCGCAGCCACTATACCAACGACTATTAGGCTGGTCAGAGTTATCAACCCTTACTGCAATAACATTATCACCCTGTTTCAGGTATTTCGTGATATCATACTCAAAACTCGAATAACCATAAGGACGATGCCCTACCTCCTGTCCATTGACATAGACGGTAGAGTTCATATAGACCCCGTCAAACTCAATAAAGTAACGGTTGCCAGGCACAGCCTCGCAGTCAAGAGAGAGGTGTTTACGATACCATCCGATACCGCCAGGAAGTGCACCACCACCTGCACCACTGGGATTGCTGGCATAGAAATCACCCTCTATCGCCCAGTCATGTGGCAAATCGAGTGTCCGCCAATGGGTATCATTATACGTCTGAGTGGCCATCTGTGCTGAGTCAGCGAGTATAAACCGCCATCCAGCATCGAAGTTCTTTCGCTCACGAGCCTGTGTCATCAAGGCAGTCGACAGAAGGGCTGCCATCAGTATTAGTCTGTTATGCATTTGTTATTGTATATTGATTTATTTAATGTTCACACTGACCTCCTTACCATTGTACTGTACCATGATACCTTGAGGATTATCAAGATTAAGGGGCATGGGGGCATCCTTAGTGATAAGCACGATATTGAAACGGCGGCTCTTCAGCATACCATTGAAACTACCCTTACGAGCACCGAACTTCACTGTCTTGGCGGCATCATCATAGGTGATATCAATGGTTGCATACTTACCCTTCTCGTAGTTATAGTTCACGCCCTCGTCCTCATAGAGTTGGAAAGCACCATTCTGTCCAGCATAGATATAGAGATTGATAAGTTCCGCAGGCTTCTCGTCACACCACTCCATCTCAGGACCGAAGGGAATGATTGCACCCTCACGGACAA
Organism: uncultured Prevotellaceae bacterium; assembly: GCA_902769805.1. GTDB lineage: Bacteria > Bacteroidota > Bacteroidia > Bacteroidales > Bacteroidaceae > Prevotella. Next base: position 172,529 of record CACXQL010000001.1, on the reverse strand, counting down.
AGACAGGAATCTGCTCATAGGGAGCATCAACGACAAGTGTCTGACCACCGTCCACATATTCATTGGTGTAGAGATTATACCAGCCACACTGCTTGGGGAAGTAGACGCTACGGTTACGAGCCTTGTAATAGCCTACGGGACAAGCCATCAGTGCAGGACCGAACATCCATTGGTTACCGATATTCTCCACCTCCTTATCCCCATTGAAGTCCATGATAAGGGCGCGCATCAACGTGTAATCCTTGAAATGAGCCCAACCTGCAAGACTGTACATATAAGGCATCAGACGATAACGCAACTTGTCGTAGTAAACAAACGACTTATAGGCAGGATGATTGTCGGGGGCAATGTTCCATATCTCACGAGTAGGCCACTGTCCATGTACACGGAACAATGGAATGAAGGCACCGAACTGACTCCAACGTGCCTGTAACTCACGCCACTCTTTCAAGTCTTCGTTCTCAACCCCTGTGTTATTAAATATCTGCTGTGCTGCTACATAACGGTTCTCCACACAGAAACCACCTTGGTCCATACCCCAGAAAGGAATACCCGACATCGAATAGTTCAAACCTGCAGTCATCTGAGCACGCATGTCTTCCCAACGGGTACCGATATCACCACTCCATGTTGCAGTAGAGAAACGTTGCTCACCAGCAAAGCCGCTACGCGTCAGCAAGAATACACGAGGCTCGTTGTCCTTACCCTTCCATACGCTACGCTGTCCGTTATAGATAGCATCGGCATTGACGGTGGAATAAGCATTGAAGAACTCTGTTGACGTTCCTAACGCAGTAGGTCCGCTAAGTGCTTTACGATACCACATCGGCGTACAGTCACGTACATTAGGTTCTGAGGCATCCATCCACCATGCATCCACGCCAGCGATACCATCATGGTTATACTTAGAATACAGGTTTTCATCCATCTGTCGCCAGAACATCTTACGGGCTCCTGCATCATAGGCATCATAGAAACCATTCTTATAACCAGGACCTACCCAGTCGTGGATATCATCCGTCGGTGACTGGTTGTACATCCATCCGTTCTTGTCCAGTTCTTTGTAGTTCTCCGTATTCACATAGAACTTCGGCCAAACAGAAATCATGAAGCGTCCGTGCATGGCATGAACCTTGTCGAGCATCGACTGTGGATCGGGATAACGTGAAGCCTCAAACTGATGACTGCCCCACTGGTCCTCAGGCCAGTAGTTCCAGTCCTGTACAATATTGTCAATAGGAATATGACGCTTACGGAACTCTGCAAGGTTGTCTTCTATCTCTTGAGAGGTCTGATAACGCTCACGGCTCTGCCAGAATCCCAACACCCACTTCGGATAGAGGGATGCCTTACCTGTCAAAGTACGGTAACCGCTGATAACCTCATCGAAGTTATTACCTGCAATGAAGTAATAATCCATGTCACGAGCCATCTCACTCCAAATGCTCAGCTTGCCACGCTCTTCCTCACTACGGGGTTCCGCTACACGCAAACCGCAATAACTCTCTCCACCATCGGGAAGCCATTCAATACGCAACTGATTCTTCACACCCTTACGAACTTTGGCGGTAAACTTATAGGTATTCGGATTCCAAGCGGTACGCCAACGCTCAGGCACTACCTCCTTGCCGTCAATATACACTTTAATATATCCAGCATAATAGAGGATGAACTGATAGTCGATAGCCTTCCCTGTACACTTGCCGCAGCACTCAGGTTCAATGAAGCCCTCATAGACCACATTAGCCCCCTGCAGATTGAAACCCTGAGGTAAATTCTTGATACCGCCATTATCTGTCTTCAAGGCAATCTCCGACTTTGCGGGCGTGCCATATTCATAATAGATAGAGTCCTCGTCGCGGACCAGTCTCTTTCCATCCTTACCGATATATGTACCTGTGAGGTGTCCTTCCTTTCCATTCTTGTCATAGAGCTTAAAGGCATGGTTCAGCTGCAGATAGTCGTTGGGATTGCCGAAACGGCAGTAGCTATATGAATCCCATAGGATTCCATAGTTCTTATTTGAAAGAACAAAAGGAATGCTGACCTTTGTGTTATATTGGAACAAGTCCTCATTCTTGCCTTTCATGTTAAACTCCTCACTCTGGTGCTGTCCTAAACCATAGAAAGCCTCATCATCTGGAGAATCAAACTTCATCTGCCACTGCAGACCATGTTTCATTTCCTCCGTAAGGGGAGCACCTCCTTTGATACCATATTCGCGTTCAGGAACGGTGAAATTCTTGAATTGCTTACCATCTTTGCTTTCTTTCAACAACTCCTTGCCATTAACATCATAGAAAGTGACTCTACCTGACTCTTCATCAACACGAGCCTCCACGTTTTGCGCCTTAACAATCACCTTATCATCATCTTCCTTCACGTCGAACTTCGGCTGAGCTTTCTGTTCTACAATCATCAGGCTCTGTTTCTGGGGTAGCGCATCCTCTGATGTAGCCTGCACACGGATGATGTTGTCGTTAATTACTTGCAGACGCACCACTTTAGCACCTCCTGCCTTCGCATTCTTCACGGGAATTGTCACAAAATTACCATTGACGGTATAGTCTGCCGCCATGAGCGTAGCTACTACCAGCGACAATGCACCCGTCATCAATGTTCTTAAATTCTTCATTCGTATAATATTAGTTATGATTATTCTTCATCATCCATTATTACGGCTTCTTCCACCACCTCATTAGCTGGCAGGGTGATAATAAAGATAGTACCGCCGCCCGGATTATCCTCGATACGGATGTCTCCATGATGGGCATCTATAATAGCTTTGACCTTATCCAGTCGTGCACCCTCGCCATTGACTATCGGGTCAAAGGCATGAACCTTGTATTCGTCATGGATGCCGATGCCATTGTCTGCCACCTGTATCTGTGCTTTGTTATTCTGTGTACGTGCCACACCGACACTGATCTGGCAGTCTTCAGGAGAGAATGTCGCCGCATTCCTGAACAGTATCTCAAAGACATGGCTTAACTGCTGGGCATCAAAGTCTGCATCCAGTTCCTGAAGAGGAGACAAGAAACTAACCTTGACACGCTTATCCGTCACAGGAGACTCGTAGTTCTCACAATACTCACGAACAAATGTCACCAAGTCAGAAGGTTGCAGGTTTACAGGCACGTCTTCATGCTGTATCGTATATTGTTCTTTGTTTCCTCCGTGTTCATTAACCAGTTGCATGCGCATCTCATTCATCCATTGCTGTTTCTCCAGCTCACGGCGTGTCGTATCCACTTTCATCCGTCTCTCCTGACGCTTGATAAACCATTTGCGCCAGAACCATGCGGCAAGTGCTATCAGCAACATATAAAGCAACATCATCCAACGGGCACGCCATAATGGCGGGCGGATGGAAATGGCTATCCTGCTCTCGTTTTCTCCGAAGGTTCCGTCATCATTCAGCATACGGACACACAAGTAATAGTCTCCTGCCCGAAGACTCATATAGGTAATATTCGGGTTTACCTCCTCCGTCTTCCTCCAAATATCGTTATAGCCAGCCATCTTATAGACAAAGCGTGAACGGTTATGTGCTTCTCCGCTGTTACTTGCCATCTCCACTGTGAACTCATCATCATAGCGGAGACTGATCTCACGGCATACGTCAAGAGCTTCGTCCAAGACGACACGTCCGTCCACTTCCTCGCCGACAGCCACTTCCTGTCCGGAGATCTTCAAACCACTGAATACAGGGAACTCCTTGAACCTGCCCTTGCCCATCTTTCGCGGGTCTATGATATCCATACCGCCCTGTCCACCTGTAAGTACCTTCCCATCTGGTGTGTAACAGATGGCACGCTGATTGAACGGACCATTCTGAAGACCGTCACGATTGTTATAGCTGCGAAGGACGAAGTTCCATTTACCACTCCATTCCTTCTGAGGCACAATGTTCGAGACACCGTGATCCGTAATCAGCCAGATGCCATGACGCTCATCCTCTATGATACCGTTCACCGTCGAGCCCATCAGACCTGAGCGCATATCGATCAGATAGACCTCATTGGTTTTAGGATCCCAGATAGTAGCACCAGAGACAGAACCTTGCCATGCCAATCCTCTGCTGTCCTGCATACAGCAAATGGATGTCTCTGTGATACCGATACCATTCTTATTATCCTCTATGTTACGGTTGATGACCTTTCGTGTCTTCGGATTGATGATAGAGTAATACCTGGAGTGACCGACCATCATCCAACCTTTCTGTGTTCTGGTAATGGTAGAGACATAGTCACTCGGTATAATAGAGTTCTTTGTGGTAATAGGAATATCAAATTTCTCTGTTTTCGGGTTAATACGTTGCACGCCGCCACCCAGAGTTCCTAACCAGATATATCCCCATTGGTCTTCATAGATAGTCCATATATTATCATTAGAGAGATCCGTTGGTTTTCCTGTGGCACGATAGTTTTTTATCTGTCCGTTCTTGATATGGATAAGACCGCCCTCATAGGTGCCGAGCCATACTGAGCCGTCACGTGCCGCCAGTGAACTGACGATGGTATTCGTAGCGATAGGACTGTTTGACTTGTCATAGATGACTTGTTCTGACGTACGAGGGTTAAGACGGATGAATCCCTTGTCATTAGTGCCTAACCAGTAATAGCCAGCCTTGTCGACACAGATGGTGTTGATATTACCCACATCTAGGTTATGGAAGTTCGACGCACTTTCGGAATAGGTGCTCAAGCCGTTCATATAGGAACCTATCCACATGCGCCCCATCTGGTCACGATAGATCATTCGAATTGTGTTGTCACAGAGACTTGTGGCATCATACTTGTCGTTCAGGAACTGGCGTACCTCCTTGGTTCTCTTGTCAATGACAAAGATACCGTAGTGGTCAGTGGCTATCCACATGCGTCCTTTCTTATCCATACAGACATCCCATACACTCTGTATGTTCGATCCCTCTTCGAATCCCCATACACGAAGCAATTCTGGGAGAGAATGATACCAGTTACCACGACCATTCATTTTAATGAATGTTGACTGCATTGTGACGGCATAGACATTTCCTTGGCGGTCTACTTTCAGACGACAGTCCTGACTGTTGACGAATCCCTTGCGGCGCAGGTAACTGTCTTTCCAACTGATCCAGTCTTTCTCACGGTTGAAACAGATGATCTCACCATTATAGGAGGCAGCCATCACACTCTTGCCGAACTCCGTGAAGCTGGAAACGCCGAAGTCACTGTTGAATTCCTGTCTACCATATCCGGAGCGGTATTCTTTTACCTTTTTAGTATAGGGGTCAATATGCCAGACACCAGCATTCGTCCCCTTCACCCAGAAATGCTTGTGGGAGTCAATAAACAGGCGTTCTATGCCGACATCCATGCCCAATTCACGTAATATGGTCTCTGGATGGCGGTTGAACTTCTCCGTGACAGGGTCATAAACGGTATAGCTCATGCCTTGATGCAGCCATAGTTTCCCGTCATACGCCTCATAAATCTCATCGATATAGTTATTACGCAGGGTCGTAGAGTCCTTTGCATTGGAATAGAAACTCTTGAAGCGGTAGCCGTCATAACGGTTCAGGCCATAGGGCGTACCAATCCACATAAAGCCCTTGGAGTCGCGGATGATGCTGAGTATCTGTGAGTTACTCAAGCCGTCACGCGTATCCAGACGATTGAATTTTAGATCTCCGATCTCGGCAGACGCAGTAAGTGCAGTACCGATAAGCAACAACAGGATTATGGATATCTTTCTCATATATTTGTCATTTTATTCATCATCATTCATCAGGATTGCCTCTTCCACATCCTCATCCTCTACAGGAGTAGCTTCCTCCTCTGGCATTTCCTCATGCTCTTCTGCCTGCTGGGAGGCGAGTTGTTGTTTCCTCTGTTTCGTCTTCTGCCAGATCCAGACGGCTAATCCTATCAGCAGGATATAGATCAGGAGTGCCCACCATGACGTATACCATGGACCCTTGATGGTGATGTCAAGCTGACTTTCCGTCTCTCCCATAGTTCCGTCATCCTTCAGCATCCGCACACAAAGTGTATAACTGCCAGGGGGAAGACCCATATACGTGATGTCGGAGTTAGAGGAAGTGGTCTTGATCCATTTGTCGTTAAAGCCTTTCAGGCGATAGACGAAACGGGTATGGTTCTTGGCACCGCCGTCGTCTGACCCCATTTGTATCGTAAACTGGTTCTCGCTGGACTTCAGGGTGATGGAACGCTCCAGGTCAAGGGCTCTCTTTAAAAGGACACGCCCGTTATATTTCGTACCTACCTCAATCTCATTATTAAAGATAACCAGACCACTGAATACCGGCTTCTCGTCTTTCCTGCTGTCGTCAAGGCGACGGGTATTGATGATATCCAGTCCATCCTGACCTCCCACCAGCAGATAACCAGTACGTGTATAACAGATGGCACGCTGGTTGAATGGTCCGGGTTGTAGTCCGTCACGGTCGTTATAGCTACGTACGGCAAAAGCCCAGTGTCCGTCCTCGTCCTTCTGTGGGGTGACGTTGGAGATACCATGATCAGTGACAACCCACATCGAGTGGTTGGCATCCTCTGCCAGTGCGACCACATTAGAGCCATAGAAGCCTGATTTCATATCCAGCAGTTGCATCTGTCCCGCTTTCCTGTCATACACACTCACCCCTGACGGAGAAGCCTGCCACAGCAAGCCGCGGCTGTCCATCAATGCCTGTGTCGTAGCAGAAGAGATAGTGAAGGTATTGTCATCATGAGGCTTTGCCAGATTGATGACCTTCATCGTCTTGGGGTTGATGAGTGCGCAGTATTCTGAGTTACCTGCTAATATCCAGCCATTGGAGGCGCGAGAGATGCTGTTGGTCCATACGGTCTTGATCTTAGAGTTGTCCTCTGTGAAGGAGCGCTGATGACCAGTATGTTTGTCCATGCGTACCACTCCGCCGCCGAGGACACCAATCCAGATGTTTCCCCAGTAGTCCTCTGTGATTCCCCATATATTATTCGTCTTAAAGGCGCTGCCTGGTGTGGATACCGTATAGTTGCTCCACTGTCCGTTCTTGTATTTGAGCAGACCGCCTTCCCATGTTCCGAACCACAGGCTTCCGTCGCTTGCTGTATAGTTGGCTACCACAACATCGCTGGACACCCCAAGGGACTGTTTCGTATAGGTCTCTACAATCTCCAGTGTCTGTGGGTCTACCTTCAGGATTCCGCCACTATTCAGTCCCAGCCAGTAATAGCCTTCTCGGTCTTCACAAATGCCATTGATGTCTCCAAAGGCGAGACTGTTGAAGTTTGTCATGGCATCCGCGCTCATGGCTATTCCGTTCTTGTAGGTCGCTATCCACATCCTGCCGAGCTGGTCCTGATACAGGTGTTTGGCAGTAATGTCTGGCAGCGATGTCTCGTCTCCCTTGACATTCGTGAATTGTCTCCATTCCTTATTCTTGAAGTCAAGCAGCAGCACACCCATGTGGTCTGTTGCCACCCATAGCATGCCTTTCTGGTCATACCGCACCTCCCATACCAAGATGTCATCGGGTACGTCTGAAAATCCTTTGGCGCGCATCATCTCTGTCAGGGAAGTGTACCAGCGTTTCTCTTGGGGGACGTAGATATAGGTGCCGACGGAGTGGGTGATGACCCAGATGATGCCGTCCTTGTCCACATATACCCAGTAGTCATTATAGGCATTCAGGCTCTTCTTTACATGGTCTTCCTTCCACAACACCTTGCCTTGTTCGCCATTCACACACATCAGTTCCCCGAGGTTTGAGACCATCACCATGCCTTCCTTGGTCTCGGCATAGGCAGTGATACCAAATTCCTTAGAGAAATCTAGCGGACCGTATCCGAAGGGAATCTGCTTGATATACTTGCGATGAGGGTCATAATAGAAGAATCCGTTATCGTATGTCTTGATCCAGTAGTTCTTCTTGGAGTCGATATACATGCTCTCCACGCCTCCTTTGATGCCTTGTTTGGAAAGCCATGTGGAGGAAGAGCGGTTGACTTTCTCCGTTATGGGGTCGTAGATGGAATAGTTCATTCCGTGGTCAATCCACAGGCACCCGTCATGACCCTCCTGAATCTTGTCGATACGGTTGCTGCGCAGTGTCATGGTATCACGCTCAAAGGAGTAGAAAGTCCTGAACCGGTAGCCGTCATAGCGGCATAGTCCGAACTGTGTTCCCAGCCAGACATATCCGTGGGAGTCGCGAAGAATACTGTTTACCTGTGAGTTCGTCAACCCGTCACGGGTGTCTAAACGGCGAAATTTTACGTCTGGAATCACTGCCATTGCGATAAATGGCACGAAGAGTAGTAGAAACGCTATATAGCAAGACTTTTTGTTCATTGGCAAATATGTTCTTTCAGTTAGTATCTGCAAATTTACGCTTTTTTCGCAATACTACCAAAAAAAACGCCTGTTTTTTCGGGAATAAGGTGTATTTTCAATCCATAGGAGTCATCAGATGCAGGGGTTCCTGAGACTAAGAAGAGTGTTGACGGGTCTTGGACTTACCTGCTGACTGGAGTCGGCAAGCCTGTTGACTGGAGTCGGCAGGTTTGTTGACTGGAGTCGGCAAGTCTGTTGACTGGAGTCAGCAACCAGAAAGAAGGCTTCTAACGGTTGGTTTCAGCGGCTCTTTACATCGGATCCACAGGCACTTACGACGACGTAGGATGCCTTCTTTGTTCCGCAGAAACCATCCCGTCAGGTCTAATGAAAGGGGTAAAAGGGTTGGAAGCGTCAGATATAATACTCTGCGGAGTCCACAAGACCAGCGCGCAAAGCGTATTTTGTAGCCTCATGCACATTATTGACACCCAGTTTCCTGAAGATGTTCTTCCGATGGGTGTTCACCGTATGGAAACTTGAGAAGCGACGTTCCGCTATCTCCTTGGTCGTCTGTCCCAAGGCGATGTCCTTCAGTATCTCTATTTCAGTAGGAGTCAGTTTTACCTCCTCGTCCACCTGTGAGACCTGGGGAGCCAGTAGCAACTCCGTCATCCGCTGACAGATATATCGCTGATGACGCTGGGCATACATCAGACACTCACGGATTTCCTGGATGGGAGACTCTTTCAGCAGGATATTGAAGCGAGGGGCTATGGCTATCACCCTGCGGACAAAGTCGCTGGAGAGGTCGACACTGAACAATACCCACTGTACCAAAGGGAAACGCTGGTACAGGATTTCCAGCTCCTCCACGTCATTGATGTCGAAGAGCGTATAGTCCAATACCACCACGGCATCTGGATGCTGTTTCAACTGCTCTATCAGACCTGCTTTATCCTCGGCACGCCGCATTTCGACCTGCCCTAGTTCCTGACAGACATACATCATGCCTGCTCTGGTGATATCTTGATTGTCGGCTAATGCTATATACATTTGTTATATATCATCTATTTAATTGCTTGCAAATTTACGACAAATCCGTGATATGGCAAAATATAGTCAGAGAAAATTCTTAAACACACTTTTCCCTCCCCTTTTTTCCCTCAAAAACGGTGAATAATGTAATGTTTTTTGATAGTTGAGTCAAGGGGGATACTTTATTCCACCCTATGGAACAAGTTATTCCACCCCATGGAACAAATACAATGTGCCGCTTCAAAAGTTACTTACTTCACAATCTGCAACCCAGCAGTATGGATATCACCTGAGCCACGGGTGGTCTGGTTGAGTTGTTTGATAGTACCTGTGAGGGTGATGTCACCAGAGCCTACCAAGCGACAAGAGACGGTACCACACTTCTGACTTGCCACTTTGATATCACCAGAGCCTTTCAGTTCCAGTTTCGTATCCTTCGCATTAAGTTGGCTGATCTTCACATCACCAGAGCCTACCAGTTCCACGTTGGAATACTGGGTGATAACCTTCTTGATCTCCACATCACCAGAGCCCACCAAGGAGACATTGATGCGGTCGCAGATGATATCATAGAAATCGATGTCGCCAGAGCCTTTCAAGTTGATATCCAGATTATCGGTATCGACATGCGACTTACTCTCAAAGTCGCCAGAGCCATGCACCTCCACGCCAATCAGGTCGGGAGATGTCACATAGACCGTCACGTCATCACCTTTCAAGGACATGCTGCTAAAGAAACCACCTGACTTGACACTGACAACCAGACAGTTTCCCTCCACACGGGTCTGCACTTTCCTGATAATACTTTTGGGAGCCTTTACGCGGACAGACCATGTCTTACCCTGTGTGTACTTGATATCAGGTGATCCCTGCAGGCGGATACGCTCAAATCCCTTGAGGGGACGTTTCTCCTCTACCTTGTCACTACCATAGAACGCATAGACACGTGTGCTGAACACTACTACTAAGACTGCCAATACAAACCAAAAAAACTTTTTCATATTCTTTCCTTTTTTAATTGTTTTCTGTCTGTTAGACGGAAGAGAATATGAAAAAGTTGCAATTGGCGCAAAAAAATCAGAATGTGAAGTGTAATGTCATGCGGACGCCACGCTTATGAGCTGTGGAGTAGTCATTATAATTCAGCCGTCGTACATATTCCACATGAATCAGCTTGAAGATATTGTGAATACCTACAGACACCTCCCAATAAGGACGTTTCGGATCCATCACATGAGAGCCCTCGGGGAATGCCATCAGCAACGGATTGTCAGCATTCTGTGCCAGGAAGGGGTTGTTCTTGTCTGACAAGCCTCCCCATAACATCTTAAAACCGATGTACTCACGCCATTTGAGCTTCTTTAACAGAGGGATACGGTTGAACAGTTTTCCATTCAGGTCCCATGCGAAGATGGCGGAGACGAAACGGTCGTTCAGGAACTCCATGTTGTTGATGAGGCTGAAGGTGTTCTTCTGAAGGATATACGACAGGTTCGCCTCTGGCATACAGAGTAGGGGGAACGGTACTTTCTCCCATTGAATACCACCTTTCAAATACAGGTCCACCTTTCCCCAGCTGTTCAGCCAGATGCGTTGCGTGATGCTCAATTCGCTGTAATTATAGCTGTAGTCACCTCCCAACAGCCCTTTTATACCAAAGGAATGACTCAGGTTAAAGATAGGAGCGTCACGGTTGACTTTCCTTCTACGCTGCTTTGTGTTAATAAAGGTAGTGCCTGGGCTGTACTCTAACTCCGCGCGGAGCTCTGTCGTACGAAGCTTGTATGAGGGACGAGACTCTGTCTTATCCCATTTAGAGTAGACATCCATCGGTGTAAAGAAAAGATCACCGCAGGCTTCGTTCTCTTCTGTCTTCAGACTGACGGCAGTCCTGAGTCCGAAATTCTCCTCGCGCTCAAAAGACAGCTGTTGGCGATTATAGAACATCATCGCCTTCACCTTACTCCACTTGAATGCCGTGAACACGTTATCTTTATCTGTCTGCATGAACTTATCCGAAGGGGATGCCACATCATAGGTGGATGTGAATGTCAGTGTGCGCTTAGGGAATTCACGGGGCGTGTATTCCTTCTCGTTAAACGAATAGGTTATCTCTCCTTTGTAATAGTTTTTCTTCGATTTCCATCCACGTGCCACATAGCCGGAGAAGAACCAGTGTTTGTTGAGGTTTGCTGTGGTCTGGGCACTGAAGCGTGTACGGATTCCGTCAATGAAGTTACTGGATATCATGGAGTTAATAGGACCGATATCCACTTTAGAGGGATTGCCCGTCTCAACATAATTCTCTATCAACGCCTTCAGACCAAACATCACATACTTGAACCCCTTCATCGATTTGAAGCCCTCTACGAAGTTCTTCATGCCGCTCTCACCTTTGGTCAGGTCCACCTGACGATACTGAGCCCAGAAGAGGTCGCTATGCGTCAGGGCATCAGCCTCCCTGACATCTTTTTTCCCCTTGAACAGATGGTCCGGCAGCTCATCGAACGCATAGTCCGTCAATCGGGTGTTCCTGACGACGACAGCCTGCTGCATAAAGCTGAGTACCTCTATCTCCACGATCATGTCATCAACTGTCAGAACCCATTCGCCACTCGGCAGACGGGTGAACTCCTGGTTGATACGCATGCTCTCTACGAAATTCACATCACTCTGGCGTGGAATACTCAGGTCACAGCGTTTTACCTGATAGCTGGAGTCCTTTAAAATGTAGATGTCACCACGGAAGCCGAAGTCTTGCATGTTATTGGGAAGGAAGTGCAGGTGGATGCAACTGTCACGGTCAACCTGTAAGGTGTCTTCAATATAAAAGCGGTAAAAGCCGATAGCCCCCTTTCCTATAGGTGAGGTAAACGGCCGTTGTAACAGTCTCACCTGGTCATCGTAGATATTCACATCAGTGAAGATGTCCTTCATCATCGTGTTCATGATGTCACCCGTCTGGAACAAGTCACCGACTCCAGAGGAGTTCTGTCCCAGTATGATATTCTTCTCATCATGGGGATGGCGGCGGTAAAGTTTCTTGGTGACCGTCTCGTCAATAGAGATCGGTAGTATCAGTTTATTGTTATACGGGCAGACCTCAAGCTGGTCTAATATCCATTTCTTCTTGCGGAAGATGGAGTTCTGCAGCTTCTCCGGCGTGATGTCATTACCAGCCAGCGTCAGTTTCTGATATTTGTTATACTGGTAATAGTCCTTATTCGACAGGTCTGTCAGCTTTTTATGCTCTATCACCTTGCGCATCAACTCAACGGCAGGGTTGTTCTTTCGACTGTATCGCTGGCGTTTCGACTTCACCACGACATTCTGTAATGTCTTCACGTCTGGCTCCAACTTGATGTCTATCTTGACGGGAGTCCTGTCCTCTATCATGATAGACTGTGACACATAGCCGACAGCACTGAAGGTGAGCGTCCATCCCACATTTTTCTGAATGACATAGCGACCGTCCACTCCAGAAACCACCGCTACACGATGCCCCTTGTATGACACGGTCACTGAAGGGATGGCATCCTTGGTCTCCACATCTGTGACATATCCGGAAATCAGTCCTTGCGCATGCGATGACAGACACAGGAATAACAGCATCAACAGGGAATATGTCCTAATCAATCTCTTCTTTTTCATTGTTTATAGCGCACAAAATTACACAAAAGATTCAGAATAATAAAGAAAAACGATCTTTTTCTTTGTATTTTATTTGATTTACACTATCTTTGCAACATATTTATTGAAGTACATCATGACACAAGATTTTGAACTCATCGCCAAGACCTTTATGGGGCTTGAACCTGTCTTGGCGAAAGAATTGACGCAGTTGGGCGCGGAGAATATTCAGATAGGACGCCGCATGGTTTCCTTTACAGGTAATAAAGAAATGATGTATCGCGCCAACTTCCAGTTGCATACCGCTATCCGCATTCTGAAACCCATCAAGCACTTTAAGGCATTGTCGGCTGATGATGTCTATGAGGGTGTCAAATCCATCGACTGGACAGAGTACTTGGACAATGACACTACCTTTGCCGTTGACTCTGTCGTGTTCTCTGAGGAGTTCCGCCACTCTAAATTTGTATCTTATAAGGTAAAGGATGCCATTGTCGACCAGTTCCGTGAGAAGACAGGTAACCGTCCGAATATCTCCGTTGCAAACCCAGATATCCGTCTGAACATCCATATTGCGGAGGATAAGTGTACGCTCTCCTTGGATTCCAGCGGTGAGTCCCTGCATCGCAGGGGATACCGGCAGGAGTCTGTGGAGGCACCTCTGAATGAGGTCCTTGCCGCAGGTATGATCCTCATGACGGGATGGCATGGCGATACTGACTTCATTGACCCGATGTGCGGTAGTGGTACTTTGTTGATAGAGGCGGCACTGATTGCCCGTAATATGGCACCTGGTGTCTTCCGTAAGGAGTTTGCTTTTGAGAAATGGAAGGACTTTGACCGCGACCTCTTTGACGAGATTTATAATGATGACTCTCAGGAGCGGGAGTTCAAGCATCATATCTATGGTTATGATATTGACATCAAGGCTGTCAATACCGCTCGTATGAATATTCGTGCGACAGGACTGACCAATGATATCACCGTAGCGGAAGCGGATTTCAAAGACTTCACCCAGCCAAAGGAGAAAAGTATCATCGTGATGAATCCCCCTTATGGCGAGCGTATCTCTACTCCCGACTTGTTGGGTACCTATAAGATGATTGGTGAGCGCCTGAAACATCAGTTCCTTAATAATGATGCCTGGATACTCAGCTATCGGGAGGAGTGCTTTGACCAGATCGGATTGAAACCCTCTATCAAGATTCCTGTCTTTAACGGTAGTCTGGAATGTGAGTTCCGCAAATACCAGATATTCAGTGGAAAGATGAAAGAGTTCCGCTCCGAGGGCGGTATCGTGAAGACTGAGGAAGAAAAACAGCAAATGGCAGAGAAACGCCGTTTCAAACAGAATCGTGAGTTCAAAAAGCGATTGGAGGAACAGGAGGAGAACGAAGAGGCAGATATTCGCACCTTTAAATTCCGTTCCCTTGAAAAGAAAGAAGCGAGGAAGGACAGAGAACCAAGAGAATTCCGAGAGCCCAGAGACTCCAAAGATTTCAAAGACTCCCGAGATTCTAAAGATTTTCGAAAGCCCAGATTCTCCAGGGACTCCAGAGATGCCAAGTCCTCTCGTGACTTTAAAAAACCATATAAGAAGAACAACCGACGCTTCCGTGACCATGATGATAAAGATGAAGATTAAATACCTGTTTATCCTTCTCGTCCTATCTCTTCCTATGGCAGCTCAAGACAGACTCTTTACCTTAGAGGACCTCAACTATGGCGGAACAAACTACCGTAACCTGCAAGCTCAGAACCTCTGGCTGACATGGTGGGGCGACCAGTTGGTACAGACGGATGTGGAAGAGTGTTATACCATCGATGCTAAGACAGGTAAGAAAACAACGCTCTTCACTCTTGAGCAGATAAACGAATGGGCTGAGAGCGATGACACGAGATATGTACGCCACCTGATGAATGCCACCTTTCCCTACCCAGATGCTCCTATTGTAGCTTTGGGTAATAGAAAAGCATATATCCTGATTGACTTCAAAGACAAGAAGGTGGTCTGGCAGGATAGTATCTCAGGACAGGAGGCTAACGACTGGAATCCTCGGTCACGAGCCACGGCTTTTGTGGAGAATCATCAGTTGTTTGTGGTTGATGGTCAGGGTAACAAGCGGCAGTTGACTACTGACGGCAGTCGTGAGATCGTGTATGGACAGTCCGTACACCGTAATGAGTTCGGCATTGAGAAAGGAACCTTCTGGAGTCCTGACGGTCAGCATCTGGCTTTCTATCGCATGGACCAGAGTATGGTGGCAGACTATCCGCAAGTGGATATAGCCCCTCGCATCGCCGCAGATGTGCCTGACAAGTATCCGATGGCAGGAGAGACTTCACACAAAGTGACGGTAGGTGTCTATGACCTGCAAACGGAGAAGATCATTTACCTACAGACTGGTGACCCTACGGACCGCTATTTTACCAATATCGCATGGAGTCCAGACGCTAAGACCATCTATATGTTCGAACTGAACCGCGACCAGAATGACTGTCGCCTCATCAGCTATGATGCCTCGACAGGAGCAAAGGTGGCAGAGCTATACCGTGAGACCAGTGACAAATACGTAGAACCACTCCATCCCATCCAGTTCCTGCCCTGGGACGCAACGAAGTTCATCCTTCAGAGTCAGCGTGACGGATACAACCACCTATATATATATAATGTGAAAGGAGAGCTTGTCAAGCAACTCACCAGTGGTCGTTTTGTCGTACAGGAGGTTTTGGGCTTCAACGAGAAACAGAAGAGTATACTTTTTACATCCAATGAGGTCCATCCTCTCCAACGTAATACCTATTCCGTTAATACTGCCACAGGTAAACGAACCCTGTTAGATAATGGTAAGGGCTCCCATACTGCTGTCCTGTCGAAGAGTGGACAGTGGTTCTATGATAAATACTCAGAGCCAGACATACCTCGTAACATTGATCTCGTGGAAGTGAAAAGTGGTAAGGTACAACGTCTTTTGACGGCTGAGGATCCTTGGAAGGATTACAAGCAACCGCTCTTTGAATGTGGCAGTATTAAGGCTGCCGATGGCAAGACAGACCTTTATTACCGGATGGTGAAACCCCATGATTTCGACGCTACGAAGAAATATCCCACAGTCGTCTATGTCTATGGTGGTCCCCATGCCCATAACGTAGAGGCGGCATGGCACTGGTATAGCCGTTCATGGGAGACTTATATGGCGCAAAAGGGCTATATCGTCTTCATCCTTGATAACAGAGGCAGCGAGAACCGCGGACGTGACTTCGAACAAGTGACTTTCCGTCAACTCGGACAGGTTGAGATGCAAGATCAGATGAAGGGCGTGGACTACCTGCGCACATTACCTTATATTGATATGAATCGTTTAGGTGTTCATGGCTGGTCGTTCGGTGGTTTTATGACTATCTCACTGATGACCAACTATCCTGATGTCTTCAAAGTAGGAGTAGCAGGTGGTCCTGTCATCGACTGGAAATGGTATGAGGTAATGTATGGTGAGCGTTATATGGATACTCCGCAGTCTAACCCAGAGGGCTATGAAAAGACATCCTTGCTCTCCAAGGCAAAGGACCTTAAGGGTAAACTCCAGATTATTACGGGCTATAATGACGACACTGTCGTACCACAACACTGTCTGTCGTTTCTGAAAGCATGTATTGAGGCTGGTACACAGCCTGACTTCTTCGTATACCCTGGCGAGCCCCATAATATGCGCGGTCATGCCAGCGTTCATCTGCACGAGCGTATCACTCAGTATTTTGAAGACTACCTGAAATAGTTGATAGTTTAAAGTTCATAGTTGATAGTTATGAAAGAAGAACAAATATTAGTCCGCATCACAGGACAAGACCGGCCTGGTCTTACCGCTTCTATTATGGGCATCTTAGCCAAGTATGACGCTCAGATATTGGATATCGGTCAGGCAGACATTCACGACACGTTGTCGCTGGGTATCCTCATCCGTATGGACGAGCAGAACTCTGGACTAGCCATGAAGGAATTGTTGTTCAAGACTACAGAGTTGGGCGTGAACATCGGATTCTCACCCATTGGCGACGACGAATACGAGGACTGGGTTGGTCATCAGGGTAAGAACCGCTATATCCTCATGGTGATGGGACGTCAGCTGGAGGCACGCCAGATAGAGGCGGCTACCCGTGTCATTGCTGACCAGGGGCTGAATATCGACTCTATTCTACGACTGACGGGTCGTAAGAGTATCAAACAACTTGACAAGCACACCCGTGCCTGTATTCAGTTTTCCTTACGCGGCGAGCCTGTTGACCGTCAGGAGATGCAATCGAAGTTCATGAAGTTGTCTGCGGAGATGGGTATCGATTTCTCATTCCAGCGCGATGATATGTTCCGACGCATGCGACGTCTCATCTGTTTCGATATGGACTCCACTCTGATACAGACAGAGTGTATCGATGAATTGGCAGAGCGTAATGGTGTGGGTGCCGAGGTACGAGCTATCACAGAGAGTGCCATGCGAGGTGAGATTGACTTCAAAGAGAGTTTTACACGCAGGGTGAGACTGCTCAAGGGTCTTGATGTCAGCGTTATGCGAGATATTGCAGAGCATCTCCCCATCACAGAAGGTGTCGACCGTCTGATGAATATTCTCAAAACTTGCGGCTATAAGATTGCTATCCTCAGTGGAGGTTTCACTTTCTTTGGCGAATACCTGCAGCGTCGTTATGGTATAGATTATGTCTATGCCAACGAACTGGAGATAGGCGAAGATGGTAAGTTGACGGGTAACTATGTCGGTGAGATTGTCGACGGACATCGTAAGGCTGAGCTACTGAAGCTTATCGCACAAGTCGAGAAAGTGAATCTCGCTCAGACGATAGCCGTGGGCGATGGTGCCAATGACTTACCCATGATCAGTGAGGCAGGCCTGGGTATCGCCTTCCATGCCAAACCCCGTGTTGTCGCCAACGCCAAACAGAGTATCAACACCATTGGACTGGATGGCGTACTCTATTTCCTTGGCTTCAAAGACTCCTATTTAGGGGAACAAGGTAAGCTCTAAAACCTATTAATGAACAAACGAAAGGTTTTCCTTTACCCCCTAAACGGGCACTCTTTATGTTAGTTTGTTTCCAGTTACATATACTCTGTAGAGATATAACATTCATGAAAAACGGTTAAGTAAATGTTACAAATGCAAAAATCCGTGTTATAAATAAGAAAGGATGTTAATTAAATATGATATAACTTTGCAGCCGTAAATACGCAAGTGTGCGGCATTGTACGATATTAAACTAACAAAATAATAACTAAAATTATGAATCAAAATCTGTCAAAATGAAGAAACTAAAACAACTGATTAGACAGACAATTCCCGCGATTCTGATGCTGTTTGTCGGCAGTACGATGTTGTATGCCCAGAACGGTATCACTGTTTCGGGCTCGGTCATAGACAATACAGGGGAACCTTTGATTGGTGCCTCGGTTGTAGTAAAGGGACAAACTTCCCTGGGTACAGTGACTGATATCGATGGTAACTTCCGTCTGAAGGTACCTTCGGAGCAGTCTGTGCTGGTTTTTTCCTATGTGGGTATGACCTCGAAGGAAATCAAAGTTGGCAAGCAGCGTGAGTTAAAAGTTTCACTGCTAGACGACACCCAGTTAGAAGAAGTCGTAGTCGTAGGTTACGGCCAGCAGAAAAAAGCCTCTGTGGTGGGTGCTATTACACAGACCACAGGTGAAGTACTGGAGCGTGCCGCAGGTATCGGTAGCGTGGGTGCTGCCCTCACGGGTAACTTGCCAGGTGTTGCCACCATTGCTTCTACTGGTCGTCCAGGTGAGGAAGATCCCCGAATTTATATTCGTGGTGCAGCAGCTTGGGGCGGTGTAGATTGCCAGCCGCTGATCCTTGTTGATGGTGTTAAACGAGATATCCAGTCAGTAGATGTCACGTCTGTAGCAACCGTTTCTGTATTGAAGGACGCATCTGCAACAGCCGTCTACGGTGTAGAAGGTGCTAATGGTGTTATTCTGATTACTACCAAGCGTGGTCAGGAAGGTAAGGCAAGAATCGATATCGGATTCAACGCCACTCTGAAGGCTGTGTCTAAACTTCCTCGTAAGTATGACTCTTATGATGGCTACATGTTGCGTAACGAAGCTATTGAACATGAACTTGCCATAGGTGGTGATGCTTCATGGGAGTACTTCCGTCCGCAGACCTTCATAGACCTCTTCCGCAATCAAGACTATACGGTGATGCCACACTTTAGTGCTGACGGAACCTATCTCGGCGACTATAGTCAGGCGGAGCGTTATGCAAATGTCGACTGGCAGGATGAGATGTTTAGATCAACCGCATTATCTTATAACGCGAACCTTAATATTTCTGGTGGAACCAAGTTCGTCAAGTATTTTGTCGCATTTGACTATCAAGACGAAGGTGACATGACCAAGATATGGGATAACCGTCAGGGATATGAAGGTGGTTATTCATATAACCGTTTGAATGTGCGTTCGAATTTGGACTTCCAGATTACCAAGACTACTCAATTCAAGGTAAACCTGGCAGGTTCTAACGCTCAGAAGAAGTCTCCGCGTTTTTATTATGGTAATGATGGTGAATTCTTCCAGCAGCAGAAATGGGCTGGTGCCTATGGTATGGCTCCCAACCTCTTCCCTGTCCAATTCTCAGATGGTGCTTGGGGTTATTATCCATTGATTTCTAACATCGAGAACTCTCCGCAAAGCGTAGCAACGTCTGGTTATGAACTGCAGACAATTACACGTATCTTTACAGACTTCTCGCTTGAGCAAAAACTTGATTTTATCACCAAAGGTCTTATTTTACGTGGTACAATCTCTTGGGATAATAATTTCACCGAGGGCTCGCGTGGTATTTCCGACCTGCACACTGTCAAGAGAGCATATATACTTCCTGAAAATGGTCAGCTTATTCGTGAAAACGATATTGACAATACAACTGGTTTCGATTTCTATGAGAGCCGAGATTGGTCCACTCAGGCAGGTAGCATTAGTTCTACAAGCCGTGCCACGGAAATGTCGTTGCAGCTCTTCTGGGCTCGTCAGTTCGGTGACCATAACGTAAGTTTGATGGGTAACTGGAAGCGTCGTACCACTCAATTTGGTTCAGATCTTGAGAATCGTCGTGAGGACTGGGTATTCCGTACCACTTATGACTATAAGAGCAGGTATTTTGCAGAGTTCAACGGTGCTTACAACGGTTCACAGAAGTTCTCTCCAGACAATCGTTTCGTGTTCTTCTGCTCAGGAGCTATTGGTTGGATGATGTCTGAGGAGAAATTCATGAAAAAGCTGAAAGACAAAGGTATTATTGACATGTTCAAGATTCGTGCTTCTCTCGGTCAGATTGGTGACGATAACGCTGGTGAGCGTTGGGCTTACCTGACACGCTGGGAAGTAACCAATAACGGAAATGGTTATCCTGTCTCTTTGGATGGTTCTAATAGCCCATTCGTGGGATATAAGGAAGCTGCCGTTGCTGTTCCCGACCTCCGTTGGGCAACCGTATCGAAGAAGAATATCGGTTTCGACTACGCTTTCCTGCATGGTATGTTTGCAGGTAGTTTCGACTGGTTCCGCGATGACCGTTACGACATCTTTATTTCCGGTAGCGAACGTTCTGTTCCTTCTTTCTATGGAGCTGCCAAGACCCCGGATATCAACAAGGGTAAGATGAAGAACTATGGTTTTGAGCTTGAACTTCGCTTCAATAAGGTATTGAAGAATGGTATGCGTTTCTGGGCGAATGCCAACTATACATACGCACACAACGAGATTATCTTAAAGGATGACCCCGCACTGATTCCAAATTACCGCAAGAAGGAAGGTTACTCACAGGGTCAGTACACCTCGTTTATTGATAACGGCTTTATCAAAACATACGATGAGCTCTATAGTTCGCCAGAGCGCCAAAGTAACGACGCACAAGTGCTCATAGGTGACCATTACATTGCTGACTTCAATGGTGATGGTATTGTTGACGAGACAAACGATATTGCTCCTGTTGGTTACACAGGAAATCCAGAGCACACCTATAACGCTACCATCGGCTGGGAGTGGAAAGGCTTCAGTATGTTCGCACAGTTTTATGGTGTAACAGGTGTCACCCGTGATGTGGGTCTTACCTCTTTTAATAATAAGTTGCTCACTGTATATGATAATGGCCAGTGGTGGAATCCGATTGATAATGGTGGTGCAGTTGTTGTACCACGCTTTACCACGCAGGTTTCCTATAACGATGGTAGACAGTTCCTCTTTGACGGTTCTTATTTCCGTCTGAAGAACGTGGAGCTCGCTTACACATGGACTAAGGGTTGGATTAAGAAACTTGGTTTCTCAAGCCTGAAGATTTATGTGAATGGTAACAACCTCTTACTGATTACCAAAATGCCTGACGACCGTGAGAGTAACTTCGGATATAGCGGTGGAGGCGGTGCTTACCCGACTGTTAGACGCTTTAACTTCGGAATCAAGCTTAACATTTAATTATTCCTAATTAATAGAATACTATTATGAAATATTATAATAACATTAAAACCCTGTTGTGTGGTTCGCTGCTTTTGTTAGCTGGCGGTGCATCCTTTACGTCTTGCACCGACTGGCTTGACAAGGATCCTGAGTCAATTGTGGCTGAGGATGAGGCATTCAAGAACTTCCGCAATTTCCAGGGATATATTGAGGAAATTTATGACTTGGTTCCTGATAAGCAGAAGGCCAACTACTGTACATCTTGGAACTTTGGTGATGATGCTCTCCACAATCCGGAAGGCTATGCGCACATGGATCACCAAGTCGATTTAGGTAACTATCGTAACTGGTGGACCAACGGTCAGTGTTGGCTGAATGGTGCCTGGGATTCTCTTTGGAAGAGTTCATGGTACTGTATCCGTAAGTGTAACATGGGTATTGAGAACATCAAGTCACTCGTAGGAACGGATGAAGAGCGTAACCTGTTGCTCGGACAGATGTATTTCTTCCGTGCATGGTGGCATTTCGAGCTGATGTGTTATTTCGGTGGTCTCCCTTATATCGACGAGGCATTTGCTGCTGATGGTATTCCCGAACTTCCTCGTCTTTCTTTCCAGGAATGTGCAGACCGATGTGCAGAGGATTTTGAAAAAGCATACGAGCTCCTTCCTTGGGACTGGGATGAGACACTTGCTGGTATGCAGACTTCAGGAAAGAACGATTTGCGTATTGATAAGTTCATGGCTCTCTGCTACCTTGGCAAGGTATATCTCTGGGCTGGCTCTCCTCTCATGAAGGAGTTTGAAAAGACCAAGGATGGTGGTGTTGCCCAGTTGTTAGGTGCAAGCTCCAATGGTAAGACCTATGATTATGATGTGAATTATTGTAAAAAGGCTGCAGAGACTTTTGGAAAGGCACTTGATTTGGTTCTTAATGGATCTGTCAAGTATAAGCTTGTAGGCTTCAAGTATTCTGATATCTACAATCACACCATGGATGAGAATGCTGAGAATTGTTACTCAGATATCTTCTATACCATCAAGCAGAATTGGAAGATGCCAGGTTCTACCGAGGCTATCTTCCGTGGTGCATGTCCTGGTGTAAACAGTGCCCCCTGGAACTGTGCAAAACTCTTTGGTCCTAAGGTTGATGGTCTTGTGGAGCATGATAACATCATTCATCACCCCACAGCCAATCTTGTTGACCAATACGGTATGGCCAACGGACAGCCCATCTATCTGGTTAGAAATGGTCAATATGTGCTGAATCCACAATCGGGTTGGGATCCAGAGCATCCATTCAAGGATCGTGACCCACGTTTCTATCACGATATCGTATTTGATGGTTTCCACTATGTCATCAATAGAGAAGGTATGACAGATGCTCAGAAGGCTCATGTCCTTGATTACTGTTCTCTTTACACAGGTGGTGCCATGCGTGAAATCGATCACGGAAGTGCCTCTGGCTATTTCATTCAGAAGCTGATTCCTCACCAGTGCAACAAGGGTGACAAATGGTATGAATGGGATTACGCTATTCAGACTTATATCCCTTATATGCGTCTTGCTGATGTCTATTTGATGTATGCAGAGGCCAGGGCTGCTATTGCAACGACTGTAGCCGATATTAAGGAAAGACCTACGTATTGTAAGAAGCTTTCAGCTGTTGAGGCTATTAATGCGCTTCGCGATCGTGTTAATTGTGACGATTATCCAATGGAGCATGTGCAGCCAAACCTCATGGACACCCGAGAGCACTTCATAGACGAAGTACGCCGTGAGCGTGCCGTGGAACTTTCCTTCGAAGGCTTCCGTTGGTGTGACCTACAACGTTGGCTCCTCCTGACCGAGCCTCCTTACACGGTGAAATACTCTCATGAGTTCGAACGTCTGGAAAGCGATGACTGGTTCTATAATAGTAAAACTTTCGAACCGCAGCACGATCCTAAGGATGCAAAAGTTGGTAATTTCCGCAAGGCAGATATTATCACCCGCCGTTTGGAATCCAAGCATTATTGGTTCCCGCTTCCTGACGATGATACCTATCTATACGAAGGATTCAAACAGAATCCAGGATGGTAAATGCAATTGATAATTGATAATTGACAATTGATAATATATAGTTTTATGAAGAAAATAACAACAAATATATTTCTCTTTGCCATGTTAGCAGCATCGCCACTGACGATTAATGCGCAGACTACTGACGACGCTGATTCTATCGTGGTAAAAAAGAAAGTCCATGTTGCTTTCCGCGACAAGGATGTTGACCATCTTCTCGGAGGTGTCTCCTATGTTGACATGGAGGAGCTACAGAAAAAGGATTATACGATGAGTAGCCTTGAAGACATGATGGCTCTCGTTAGTGGTTGGAACGGCAATAACCTTTGGGGTATGGACAATGATCGTCTTGACAATAATGACAACAACAATCTTCCACTCGTGATTATTGACGGTGTGAAGCGTCCATCTAACAACGTACTGCCTTCTGAAATTGAGCAGATAACCTTCCTAAAGGGTGCACAGGCTGTTGTGCTCTATGGTGCCAAGGGTGCCAAGGGCGCTATCCTGATTACCACCAAACGAGGCAAGGTAGATGGTCTTCAGATTACCGCCAATGCCAACACTGGTTTCCACTTTGCGAAGGAGTTCCCTGAATATTTGGGTTCTGCAGAGTACATGACACTCTACAACGAAGCCCGTGTAAACGACGGCATGGATCCAAGGTACAGCCAGCAGGATATTTATAATCATTCTTCAGGTTTGAATCCTTATCGTTATCCCAACGTTAACTATTATTCAGATGAGTATATCCGTAAGGCATATAACCGTTCTGAAGGAACGTTGGAGATTCAGGGTGGTGGCACACGTGCACATTTCTACACGAACATCAACTACTATCGTAACGGAGACCTCCTGAATTTCGGTCCTGCAAAGGATAACTACACTGATCGTTTCAGCGTACGTGGTAATGTGGATCTTGTTGTCAACAATGTCATCAAGGGATGGGCTAATGCAAGCGCTACTTTCTATAATGAAAACAAGAACAAGGGTGATTTCTGGAGCGAGGCATCTACCATGCGTCCTAATTTCCCGGAGAATGCAGCGCCATTGATTGACATTAACATGGTTGATCCAAATGCCAGCAATGCTCTCGCCATCCTTGGCAAGTCGCTGAATCTGCTCGATGGAAGATATTTCCCTGGTGGTACGAAAGCCAATCAGACCAATGCCATAGCAGATTGTTATTTTGGTGGTAAGACAACAGCCGTTAGTCGTCAGTTCCAGTTTGATGCTGGTATCATTTATGATATGAACAAGTTTGTAAAGGGCTTGTCCTTCAAGACCTTGTTCTCCATCGACTATGCTGCCAGTTACAGCCTGTCATACGACAACAAGTATGCTGTTTTTATCCCAACATGGAGTAACTACAACTCTGTAGATGCTATTGTGGCTCTTACGCAGCAGAACGATGAGCTGGTCACTGGTCACATGTCCCAGTCAAACAGTAGATATCGCCAGACTATCAGTTGGAATGGACATTTCGATTACGACCATACTTTTGGCGGTAAGCATCACGTAACGGGTATGTTATTGGCAAATATGTTTACAACCACGGCTAGTGGTACATACCATCGTTATGCCAATGCCAACTTAGGTCTGCAGGTCGGTTACGATTATATGGGTCGTTACTTTGCTGAGATGTCGTTGGCAGGTGTACATTCTGCTCGTCTTGCTAAAGGTCATCGCGAGGCCATCTCACCCTCTTTCACCATTGGATGGAACATTGCCAAGGAACCTTTCATGAAGGGTAGCTTCGTTGACGACCTGTTGCTCAGTGCATCCTACAGCAATCTGAACGAGGATATTGATGTATATATGGGTGATAGGTATTTTTATCTATATGATGCGTTATGGTCAACTGGCAATAGTGGTTTCTCATGGAATGAAGGTTCTACAGCTAACCTTACTTTTTCTACAGCAGGTAGCAACCCATCGCTTGATTTCATTCACCGTAAGGAATTCTCTGTTAGTCTTCGTGGCTCTTTCTTCAATAAGCTGATTACTACAGAGCTCACCTATTTCAATACGAATATGGATGGCTTTATTATCCAGAACCCGACCCAATTCCCTTCACACTTGGCTGGTGGTCTTTCTGGCAGTTCATTCAAGCCTACGATCAACAACAATATTCAAAATCGTAAGGGTCTTGACTTCAGTGTAACAGCCCAGAAGCAGTTGGGTAAGGTACATGCCCAGTTAGGAATAGTTGGTACCTATCTTACTACAAAGTGGAAGACGTATGATGAAACAATAGATCCTGTGGCACCTCAAAAACATACAGAGGGTCAGGCACTTGACGCTATATGGGGCTACAATTGTTTAGGTTTCTATACGGCAGATGACTTTAATTACGATGAAGGAACAGGAAAATATACGCTGAAGGACGGTCTTCCCAAGCCCTCGCTTAGTGGTAGCACTAACCTCCAGCCTGGAGACCTGAAGTATGAGGATGTCGCTGGTGGTCCTAACGGAGAGCCCGACGGCAAAATCGACAACAAAGATCAGGTTGTTCTTGGTAAATCGGGTACTTACGGTGCTCCTCTTACCTTGGGTATCAACCTCACGCTCAAGTATAAGAACTGGACGCTCTTCGTGCTGGGTAATGGAAGCTTTGGTGCAAAAGGCATGATGAACAGTAGCTACTACTTCATGAGTGGTGAAGCCAAGTACTCTGTCAATGCACGTAATCGTTGGACACAGGAGACTGCTAATACAGCAACCCATCCACGTTTGACAACTTTGGCAACGGCTAACGGCGAGGCTTCTACGTTCTGGCTCTACAGTACAGACCGTTTCAATCTTCGTAAAATTCAGCTGACCTATGACTTCCCGAAGGAAATGTTTGAAGGAAAGTGGGTAAAGGCTCTCTCTGTCTATATTAACGGAAACGACCTCCTTACGATTTCGAAGAATCGCAAGTTGATGGAAACAAGCGTTGGTTATGCACCACAGACTCGCTTCTATAACCTCGGTGTTAAGGTAACCCTCTAATGAGAAAATGAAATATGAAAAGTGAAATGAAAATGAAAACAAGAAATATTTTATTATTATTGATTGGCTTCCTCGCCTTCTGCTCATGCCAAGATATGTTTGAGCCGGCAGATGAGAACAACCGACAAGAGGATGCCATGTACGAGGAGTCGAAGTATGCAGAGGGCCTGCTGATATACGGCTATGGTCGTCTTCCCTATCTTACGACTACCCAAACGGATATTGCCACGGATGATGCTGTTACCAACAACCAAAACAGCAATTATAAGCTCATGGCAGAGGGCGCATGGCAATCAGACAATAACCCGATGTCTCAATGGGACAATTGTAAGGATGGTATCCAGTATATCAATCTATTCCTCTCAAAGGTAGAGAAGGTAAAATGGGCTCCCAGTGCTATATCCAAGCAAAAGATGTTCATTGACCGTCTGAAAGGTGAAGCCTTCGGTCTTCGCGCAATCTTCTACTATTATCTGCTTCAGGCTCATGGTGGTTATGCAAACGATGATCAACTCTACGGTGTTCCGTTGCTGACGATAGCTGAAGACGGTAGTTCCGATTTCAACCAGCCACGTGCTACATTTGCAGACTGCGTGAAGCAGTGTTTTGCAGACTGTGACAGTGCTATCGCATTGCTTCCTCCTGATTATGAAAACATTTCCACCGATGCAGAGATTCCTGCAAAGTATAAGGAAATTGGCGCTTTCTTGACCAGTTACAACCTCGTGTTCGGCGCTAAGGCTTCTGGTCTCTTATCTGGTAAGGTGGCCGAGGCTACAAAAGCACAGATTGCCTTGCTCGCTGCAAGTCCTGCTTTCCGCAAGCAGAGCGGTGTGACTTCTGAGGAGGCAGCTAAACTTTGCGCTGATGTACTCAAGCGCATTGGTGGATTGGAAGGCTTTGACAAGACGGGTAACAAAGACTGGTATAGTTCCGCTTATAAACCATTTATCGAAACGGTAGCAAATCCAGAGATCCTTTGGCGTGAAGACCGTCATAAGAATGCTGATCAGGAAAGAGAAAACTTCCCGCCAACACTCTATGGCAGCGGTCGTGTTAATCCCTCACAGAATCTTGTTGACGCTTTCCCGATGCGTAATGGTCGTCCCATCAGCGATAAGAACTCTGGCTACGATGCAAAAAATCCGTATGCAAACCGTGATCCGCGTCTTGCTGACAACATTATCTATAACGGTGCCATATTTAAGACGGGAAAGCCTGCCATCATCACTGGTAACTATCCCAACGACGATAACGAGACAGATGACAACATCAACAGCATCGCTACGTCTACACGTACTGGCTACTATTTGAAGAAGCTCCTCCGTAACGATGTCAGCCCGTTGTCAAGCTCTCTTATTGAACAGCAACACATCTATCCACGCATCCGTTATACGGAAATCTTCCTGGCTTATGCTGAGGCAGCAAACGATGCTTGGGGACCGAAAACGGATGGCGCTGGCGTAGGTTTTACAGCTTACGATGTGATTAAGGCTATCCGTGAGCGTGCTGGACTCGCAACCAGCGAGTATGGGCTACCGCTTCCAGAAGGAGATGTATATCTCGAAGAATGTGCAAAAGACAAAGCAAAGATGAGAGACTTGATTCGTAATGAGCGACGTATCGAGTTGTGTTTTGAGAATAAGCGCTTCTGGGATCTCCGTCGCTGGATGCTTCCGCTGAATGAATCAGTAAAGGGTATGGATATTAAGCGCAATGAAGAAACGGGCGAACTCACCTATAAAATCTTTGATGTGGAGGAACGTAAATTCGATAGTTCTTATCAGTGGTACGGACCCATTCCGAAGAGCGAAATACTCAGATGGAGCAACCTCAAGCAAAATAAGGGTTGGAAATAATAATTGTAGATGGTAATGTTTAATAGTTAATTACAATGATGAAACTTAAGACATATATATATGGTGTAGCTTTGGGAGCACTCTCTCTCACATACGCATCGTGCTATAATGCAGATAAAGAGTTCCCAGACTATGAAGGAGGTACGACAGCCTACTTCGCCTATCAGAACCCGGTACGTACACTCATACTCGGTAACGATATCTACGATAACACGCTCGACAACGAGCACAAGTGTCGGATATGGGCAACCATGGGCGGAGCCTATGGTGGGCGTAACGCAAACGTAGATATTGTTGTTGACGAGTCACTCTGCGACAACCTCTACTTTGTGGATGAAAACGGAAGCGCAACAGAGCCTGTGCGTCCAATGCCGTCATCATATTATAAGCTGTTATCTAACAACATTCCTTATAATGGTGATCAACGTGGCTATGTGGAAGTACAGTTCACGGATAAGTTCTTCAATGATCCAGAAGCCGTCAAGAACACTTATGTCATTCCACTTTTAATGACGAATGTTACAGGTATCGACCATATCCTCACTGGTACGCCACGTGAAGGTCTCAAACCTTCCCGCACCAATACTGAGGACTGGGATGTTCTCGCCAAGGACTATGTGCTTTACTGTGTAAAGTATATGAACCCCTGGCAGGCAAAGTATATCCGTCGTGGTGTTGACAAAGTGACGGAAAATGGTACTATCACGGAAGTAATCCGTAAGGACTCCTCGCTGGTTAATACAGACCTTGAACATTACACGGAGAACCCAGTGAACCAATACGATGAAGTGTGTGGCATTACCACTAGGAATATGACACAGGCCATCTTCCCTGTATCTTTCAAGACTTCAGGTGCTTCCATCAGCTGTAACCTCATCCTCACGTTCAGTGGTAACACATGCACTATCTCCACCGACGATGAGAACGTCACAGCTACCGGCTCCGGCGAATTCATCACTAAGGGAACAGAGAAGGCAGAATACAAGGACTACCAGTGGGGATCCATGAACGGACAACCTGTTCAGCGTGACATTCTCCGTCTGGCTTACGATGTGAACTTCGAGGACAAGAACATCCAGGTGTCTACAGCTGATACTCTTGTTGTTCAGACTCGTGAATCAAACCAGAAAGTCTTCTTCTCAAACATATACAAAAAACAATTATAGGAGGCTAAGAATATGAATAAGATGACTAGAAACTTATCTCTTCTGTTGGTTACAGGGGCATTTGCTGTTTCCTGTGCCGACTACAATGAGACATATAATTTCAAGGCTGATCCTGATCCGAGTGTCATAGTGCCTTACAAGGACATGAACCCTGTCAAGTCTTACATCGACAGGAATACCTATCCTAATATGTCGCTTGGCACTACGCTGAAGGTTTCAGACTTTAACAAGCAGGAACTGGCACATGCTGCAGCCGTGACCAACTTCGACGATGTTGCTTTCGGAACCACCCTGATGTCTGGCTCTATCATCAACGCTAAAGGTGTGATGAACTTCCTGGACATGTCCGACCTGCTCGATCATGTTCAAGAGATAGATGTCAGCGTATATGGCAGTCCAATCTTTGCCAATGACAACCAGCCAGACGATTGGTTGAACACACTGACCGCTCCTATTGAAATTCCAGTGGAATACGTTGAAGGTAAGTCCGTAGACTTCAACAAGAAGTCTGTAGGTCCTTATGACGGTACTATTGTAAAAGGTAAAGCTGAAATCGTCAAATATGATGATCAGAACGTGCTTAGGATTTCTGCTCAATCCAGTGTCCGCATCATTGAAGATTTTGAAGTGGCTCCTTTGGCTAAATACACCACAACATTTTATGCCAAGGCCGATAAGGACATTACTTTTGATGTCAATTTCTCAGGAAACGCTGTTCCTGGAAGTGGTACAAGTGGAAAGTGGCCGCTTAAGCAGGGTAAATGGACCAAGATTGTAGTGGAGGCTCAAAGCTCTCCCGACGAATCCAATGGTTATTTACAAATTGAGACTGCCCGAGGTATTACCATCAATATCAAAAATGTGTCGGTCGGTTACTATCCGGACAATCACCGCCCACAGACTCCCAAGGAGCTCAGTGACACCATCCACTATGCCGTCAGGACGTGGTGCGAGGGTCTGATGAATATTAACAAAAGCCGTATTACCTCTTTCGACCTCATTGACGAGCCCATTGACATAAAGGCAGTACTTCCGGATAAAGGTGTGTTCGACATCAAGCACTCTACCGAGAAGATTTACTGGCAGGACGTGCTGGGCAGCGAGAACTATGCTCCTGTAGTTGCAAATGAGGCTCGCAAAGCTTTCAAAGAGAATGAAGGCGATGTGAATGAGTTGAAGTTCTTCATCAGTGAAAACGGTCTTGAGGACAACAAGAAATGGGAAAGTCTCAAGTACTGGATTGGCATCTGGGATGCAAAAGGTGCCAAGATCGATGGAATCAATGCCAAGGTGAATCTCAGTTATAGTGAGGATGCTGCAACGCAGAAAGCTAACCAGGCAACGTTTGAAAAACTGTTAGACAACCTTGCTTCTTCAGGCAAACTGATTCGTCTTTCTAACTTCGACATTACCTATAAAAATGCTGAAGGCACAGCAGTGCCAGCTAAAGACATCACGGAAGCCCAGCGTCAGAAGTTGGCTGACTACTATGCTTATGCTATCAAGCAGTACATGAGTAAGATTCCCAATGAGAAGCAGGCAGGCATCTGTAAGGGCAACATGGTTGATACCAACGACCCTGTCGGCCTCTGGGCTATCGACAATACTACCAAGGATTGGGTGCGCACAGCTACCTATAAGGCATTCTGCGATGCGCTCAGCGGACAATAGCGAACTCATAATTGTCAGGGGATAGGGTTTCCCCTCATCTCCCTGGCAGTTATTCCTCTTATATAATTTTTATTTTATTAATTTTATCTTTTATTATTAACTAAATTTATTTTATGATGAAAAAATTGTTTACTCTTTTTGTTCTCTTGACATGTTTCTTGGGAGCAAATGCCAAAGAGATTGTTGACGCTGAAGTTGACTTCTCTAAAATGCCTGATGGGGATGCTAGCACTATTACATTCTACGGTTGGGGTGCTTCTGCTCAGGCAAAGGAGCGTCTCTCAATTAAGAATGGCTGCCTCCACTTCGAAAGTACAGAAGTTACCAAGGACGATGATGGTAATGAAGTAGGTTGGCTTTGCCAGTTCCACCCCATTGGTGGTGTCTCTGCAGAGGTAGACGTTACTTACACACTTCACTTCAAGATTAAGGGTGACCATACTGAGAATGTTTCTATGCTTGGCTTTGGTCAGACACCTTATGGTCAATTCCCTATTACAGATCAATGGGTAGAAGGTACAGTTGATTACAAATGCACACCTGACGCTAATGGTAATATCAATGGTGATATCCTCATGCAGTGTGGTAGCTATGTTGGTTCTTGGGACATCGCCTATCTGAAGATTACCCACGAAGGTAAGGAGGAAAAGCCGATAGAATGGATTCCTGTGAAAGAATTGGTCAATGGTGATGCAGAGTCTGCATGGCCAGATTGGGCTCTTAAAGAGGAAGGTGGCATTAACGCAAACTGGAGAGGAGATCGTACCAAAGAAATCTGTGCATGGGCTTTGACCATGGGACGTAACTT
Organism: uncultured Prevotellaceae bacterium; assembly: GCA_902769805.1. GTDB lineage: Bacteria > Bacteroidota > Bacteroidia > Bacteroidales > Bacteroidaceae > Prevotella. Next base: position 140,496 of record CACXQL010000001.1, on the reverse strand, counting down.
TGACGACCAGGTTCCTGACGAGATCGGAGAACCTAGCGATCGCTCTCGTCCATTCCCCGCTGACATCGAAGTAGATCCTACTGATGCAAGTAACCATGTATTTGCTGCTCATGTTACTCAAATTGACAAAATTAATGATGATGCTTCTATTGCATGGTCTAACCAGTTCTGGATTCAGGCTCCAAAGGCCTTCAAAAATGGCGTAGACGTAAAAGTTAAGTTCCGTTACAGGGCTGATGCTGCTGCTACAGTGCCAAGTCAGATCCATAGGATTTATCCGTCTAAATATCTAAATAGTAGCGCAATCGGTAGCCTTAATTTCACTACCGAATGGCAGAATTTCGAAGGAACAGTCACATGGCCTGCAGACGGGTGGTCAATCGCATTTAACCTGACCGATCAGAATCGTGAACCAAATGTTTACTATTTCGACGACATCTCATTCGAAGAGGTGAAAATTGAGGAAGGTTTCTTCGTTGCATCTGCTAATACAGTGTCTGGTATAGAGTATGACTTCAACACTGCTACTGAATTTGTTTATGATGCCGATGAGGATGCTTATGTTGCTACCGTTGGTACCAAAGGCAAGGAGGATACATGGGTCAATGAAATCATGATCTCAACTGTTCGCGGCTATGATAAGTATTTCAAGGGCGCTACCATTAAACCTACTAACACCAATATTATGGGCAATGATCCAGACGACTGGAAAGACTATGCACCTGGTTCATCATATAAGATTCCACTCGCTGCCGGTGTATGGCAAATCTTTATTGCTCCTGATCCTGAAAAAGAAGGCACAGGTCAGATTCTCTTCATGCAACTTGAAGGTGAAGCACCTGCGGAGCCTGTAGACATTGTTACTAACACCACTGAAATTGTTATTGAGGGTCTGGAGCGTGAAGACCTCAAGGACAACAAAGATGGCAATACTGGCGCAATCACTGTAAGAGAAGATCCTGACGATCCCGCTGGTGCTGAAGTTGGTGGTCCTGGCCATGAAGGTCAGACATGGGATAACCAGTTCTTCCTTGTTGCTAACCGCGTTCTTAATCCAGACGAGCAAACAGTTATCGAGTTCGACTATGTTGCTACTGATGCATTTAATTGCCCGTCAGGAACCCACGCTCAACCTGGTGACTATAGAAAGAATGCTATCCCTGATGTTGAGTTCACAACTGAAGAGAAGCACCTCACAGTTGATTATACTGTTCCTGCTTCGGATTGGGGTGGCACAGCCATCACAGACGCCCAGTCTATCGCATTTGACCTGGCTGTTCTCAAAGGGGCAAACACCTATACCATCAAGAATGTTAAATGGTATGTGAAAGGCGATATTAATGCAGAAGGTAAGACTATGGAGAATCTGATTAAGGAGACAGGCACAACAAACTTCTTTGTGAAGGAAGGTGCAGGAGGTGAAACTCACCAGTATGATGGTGGTACTGGCATTAAGAGTGCTGTTAACAAGAACAAGACGAACTCTACCGCTATCTATAACCTCTCTGGTCAGCGTGTATCTAAGGATTACAAGGGCATTGTTATCAAGAATGGTAACAAGTATATTGCCAAGTAATTAAATAGAGAAATTTACCTACAAGGTAATTTTTTAGAACTTTACATGTCAGGGTCTGTGTCTGTGAAGATGCAGGCCCCTTTTTGTGTCTGATACATTAGAAAAAGAATATGAAACAAGAGGATGTCGCAGATATGAGTACTTTATTTATCTTTGCACGTTGAAAATAAAAAACGAATTATAAATATGTACAAGAAACTATTCCTAACTGCCACCATGATGGCAGTATCCATGCTCGCCAATGCGCAAACAATGGCTGCCGACTACAAAGGGGCAGGCAACAACAACCCCATCAGTGCCAACATCTTCTGTGCCGACCCTACGGCACTGGAGTACAACGGACGGCTGTATGTATATGGTACTAATGATAGCCAGGAATTTGTAGCAAATGGTAAAACAGGTACTAATTCCTATAACAAAATAAAATCCCTTGTTGTATTCTCGACAGACGATATGGTGAACTGGACTTTTCATGGCACCATCGATGTGAAGAAAATCTGCTCATGGTGTGGTAATTCGTGGGCGCCTTCAGCGGTATGGCGTACCAATGCCGAAACTGGTGAAGACGAGTTTTTTATCTATTTTGCAAACGGTGGTAGTAATGTAGGGGTCATCAAAAGCACCGTCTCTCCTGTTGGACCATTCAAATCACCAAGAAATCAGGCTTTGGTTAATCACGGTATGCCTGGTGTGGATCCCTGTACCGCTCTGTTTGATCCAGGTGCACTGATTGATGAGAACGGTATAGGATGGATTGCCGTTGGTGGTTATTCTCCAAACGCACAAGGTACCAAACTTCAACCTAATAATGTCAGTATTATTAAACTAAAACCCTCCATGACCGAGGTCGATGGCAAGGCTGTCAAAATTCCAGCACCTTATCATTTCGAAGCGAACGAGCTGAACGTCATCGGTGGAAAGTACGTATTTACTTATTGTTCTCATTGGGATCGCGATGCAGGTGAGTGGAACACTTACAAAAGTGAGCATAATATTAATGTCAACATGCCGGGTATAGGTACCATGTGCTATATGGTCAGCGACAATCCGACAGCCCCTGACTCATGGGAATTCAAAGGCTATTACGGTCCTGGGGTGGAAGGCAACAACCATACGCACCTGCAGAAGTTCCAGGGTAAATACTATCACATCTACCACGACCACGGCAGTGTCCTGCTGGATGCCATGAAGAAAGCAGGTGCTGTAGATGCCAATGCCGGTGATTACCGCTCTATCTGCGTGAACCAAGCAACGGTAAATGAATCAACAGCAACAATTAATCGTGTCACATTGAGCCACGAGGGTGTCACACAAATCAAAAAGGTGAACCCCTACGAATGGCAGCAGGCTGAGACCATGGCAAGTTGTGGCGGTGTGGATTACGAGGACTTCAGCAGCATCAAGAAGAATACCGAAATCAACTCACTGGGCAACGATGCATCGGAGAACATGCAGGTGAAGATGAAGACAGGTTCATGGATTAATGTTCGCGGTATCAACTACGGAGAGTCTGGTGCCACAAAATTCACGCTTCGTGCAAAGGGATCAGCAACAATAGAACTACGCAATGGTTCCAGCAACCGTACAAAAGTAGCCACCATCGAGTTCTCTTCGACGGAGATGGAAGAGCAGACTTTTGATGTCCCTGTTGACAGATTAATAGGGGAAAAAACTAATTTCTATTTAATCGTTACTGATGCCACCGACTTCTACGTAGATGCCTGGAAGTTCTCAAATGAACAACCCAGTGGCATTCAGGAAATTTCTAATCACCAACACACCTCGCCCAACACAAATGTCTACGACCTAAGCGGACGACGTGTGAATGGAAAGGGACATTCGAAAGGAATAAGAATCGTTAATGGGAAAAAAGTTGTAAACTACTAATTATTTAAGAATAAGAAATGCCCTGTCACGTCTTCGTAGCAGGGCATTTCTTTATAGTATCTTCCTGTTTTATCGTTTCATAATAACTTTTCGTGATGTACCGTCAGCACTTCTCTCGATGCACAGTCCGCGTGGATGGGTCAGTCGGTGACCCTGCAGGTCGAAATAGGTCTTGGTACCTTCGCCAGCCTGTCTTACCTCATCAATAGCAGTGCTTTGGTCTATTGTGAAGATATAGGTGTTCAGGCTTTCGTATGGCATCTCGACAAGCACCTCACTTACAGGCTCGTCGATAGTGATGTCCTCTTTTTGGCAGAGGTTTTCTTCCTCATTGCCCAGCGATTGCAAGAGTATGCCACTCTTTACTTTGAACGGTAGCTTGATTTTCAGTTTACGGTCATTTTGCGTGGTGTTGATAGCCATCACGATGATGGTGTTGTCTTTGATGTATGCGGAATACTCAAAAGGCGCTGCCACTTCTTCTTTTTCACGTCCCCCTTCATTGTCTTTTGAGGTCTCTAAACGGGTAGAGCCTGTAACATACTTCGAGAAGTGGGACATGACGAAGGCACGAGGCAGCAACACGTTCTTCTTGTTATCTGGGGAACTAGCAGTATAATCTACACCATTTATTTTATACGTCCACGACTGACCTGTTCCGCAGAAAGACCAATGGGCACGCAGATACCAGTAGATGTAACCGGTACAACCAGCCAGCATACACTCGTTGAGTTCCTCCGCAAAGATGAGGTTCTCGTACCAAGTGGGCATGTGGTCAATGTTGTCAAGTACAGAGTGTTCCGTCATCCACAATTCCTTGCCGTATTTGAGAGGAAGAACACCTGCATGCTTCATATACTGAAGGGGCAAATGTCCATAGAGGTGGCCTGCCACGATGTCAATCTGCTCGCGGCACGTCTCGTCCTGCATAAGTGGGTCGGTATAGTTCTGAGTGAAGCCCAATGGCTCGCCACTGATAAGTTTGACACCATGATACTTCTCGCGATCGAGCATATAGGCATAGTTTTTGACAAGTTTAACCAAGTCCTGAGGGTCATAGAGACAGCCAGAGTAATTGACCCACCAGTCGGGCTCGTTCTGGAGGGATACGGCATCAACATCGACACCATTGTCTTTCATCCACCCCAAGTAGGTATTCAGCCACGGAAAGAACTTCTCGTAGCAGTCCTCACGCAATTTGCCACGTTTGTTCTGCGGGTCATTATCATTCTCTTTCACCTTTCCGCCCTGGGCAGTACCGTTGGTCTTGTACTCACCGGGAGGTGACCACGGTGTGCCGAAGACGATACCGCCACGCTGTTTGACAATCTTCGCCGACGGCAGCGAGCCTTTCCAGTCGTAGGGAGAGTCCCAGTTGCCCCACTCTGGCACGATAACATCTCCGATAAAGTTGGGAGAAATCTCCATACGCAGGATGTTCAGTCCGATTTTTGATTCAGGACCATAAAGCAATTCCACAGGTTTTGTGTCTTTGGCAAAGGGACACATAGCACCGTCACAACATGCACCGCCAAAACCGGTGATATGCTGCTTCGGGATGTTATAAACAATAATGCTGGTGGGCTTGGATGCTCCTATGGCTGTGCCTGCCACCAGCCCGATAATAATGATAAAAGTAAAAAATCTTTTCATGAGTATTTGTAATTAATTGTAATTCCTGTATAGTTTGATTGACAGAGGATGCAAAGGTACATAATATTGGGTAATAAACAATATTTTTACGACACCTGTTGTATTATATGTTACGAATAATAAAGTACGTGGAACGCATTAAAAAGAATGTTCCACTTTTACTTCGTATTTTTGCAGTCGGAAAATAATTAATTGAAAAACAACAGTAAGTAAAATACGAATATGAAGATGAGACACTATTTTCTAACAGTTATGATGCTACTGTGCGCCGTGATGGGTGCAAAGGCAGAGGTAGATCCTAACTTCTACATCTATATTTGTTTTGGTCAGTCAAACATGGAGGGTAATGCCCAGTGGGAAGCCCAGGATGTGGGCAATGTCGACGAGCGCTTCCAGATGCTTGCCACCTGCAACTTTGATAATCCCAAGCGTACTTTAGGCAACTGGTATAAGGCTGAGTGTCCTATCGTCAGCCCTGTCGGCAAACTCGGCCCCACGGACTATTTTGGCCGTACGATGGTACAGGAACTCCCCGACAAAAAGATCGGTGTCATCGCCGTTGCTATGGGTGGCAGTCCTATCGAGATGTTCGACAAGGATTTGTATGAGCAGAAAATGAAAGACAACCCCACCGAGTGGTGGGTGACTTTGGCCAATCGCCACTATGGCGGCAACCCTTACGGCCGCATCATTGAGATGGCAAAGAAGGCTCAGGAGGTAGGTGTCATCAAAGGCATTCTGTTACATCAGGGCGAGTCGAACAATGGTGACGAGAAGTGGCCTGGTATGGTGAAGAAGATTTATAAGGACATGCTACACGACTTAGGACTTAAAGCTTCCGAAGTACCCATCTTTGTCGGTGAAACTGAATATGAGAATATGGGTGGTGGCTGTTCATGGCATAATCATGTGGTTGCAAAAATCCCCGAGGTGATTCCCACCGGTCATGTGGTCTCTGCCGATGGCATCCCTGGCAATGGTGTTGACCCCTGGCATTTCTCGGCTGCAGGCTATCGTACCTTCGGTAAGCGTTATGCAGAGAAAGTCCTCGACGTGATGAACCATCCGGAACAATATACGAAATACTATACCATCGATGAGCGCTTGACGGGTGGATTGTCTGCTATATCGGGTAAGCCCTTTGCTATTGTGAATGAGGCAGAACAGAAGGCTTTTTACTGTCTGTCTGGTCAGCAGATGGCTGATGGCGATTATAAGACTGCCTTTGATTCGTCCAATGAGGCATATCTGTTCAAACTGTCGAGAATCACTGGCGGACGTTCTTTGAGGCTCGTTGATTCTGATGGCGAAGAATATCAGGTGGATGGCAATACCGCCTGCCTGAACTCGCAGGATGTTACAGGCGATTGTTGCTTTGCCAACGGGTTGAACGGTCAGAGAGGTTATGAGATTGCTGATGGTGCAGTATGGACTATCGAATATGTAGAAGGCAAGGGCTGGACGTTATTGAATGTAGGTACTGGTAAGTATTTGAAGGATGTTAGCCATCCCGCCATGTTCGACGAGCCTACCTATTTCACCTTCTGCACACTGAAGGAAACGGATATACCTCCTACAGGCATTAAAAACATTCAACGTTCAACGTTCAATGTTCAGCGTGATGTGTGGTACACACTGGATGGTCGCAAGATTAATGGACAGCCTACTCAACGCGGCTTGTATATCGTCAACGGCAAGAAGGTTGTCTGGTACTAATTCTGTTGCACCATATAGAAATGACAATACTGAAACACCTGAAAGCAAATGCTTATGGCCTCGTGTGTCTGGTGGCACTCCTGGCGATAGCCATTGCGCTGCTGTCTTGTGAGAGTCATCTGCTGTGGAAAATCCAGGAGAAGAACCTCTTCCTGTGCTCGACATCGTTTTTGAAGGAGCAGATGGTTGTGCCTGGTGGTCTGCTCACATGGGTTGGCATGTGGTTTACGCAGTTCCTGTATGAGCCGTGGGTGGGTGTGCTGCTGCTGTCCTGTTGGTGGTGGCTGCTGATGTTCCTCGTCAAACGAACGTTCCGCATCCCGGCACGCTGGGCTATCCTAACGCTTATACCTATCGCCCTCCTATTGTTGACCAACATGGAGCTGGGCTACTGGATTTACATGCTGAAACTGCGTGGACATTTCTTCATTTCCACCATTGGTACGACGGCAGTCGTAGCGCTTTTGTGGGGTTTCAGATGTGTGTCTGCCAAATACTATCTTCGTGCAGCATATATCTTGGTAACCTGTGCCGTGGGTTATCCGCTAATGGGTATTTATGCCTTGGCTGCCGCATTACTGATGGGCATCTGGTCGTGGCAACTGTCTGCTACCCGTATGGAGGCTGTCAGCCATTGCGTTGTGGCAGTATTAAGTGTTATCGCTGTACCGCTGTTCTGCTACCGTTACATCTATTACGAGACGAACCTTGCCAATATCTATTGGGCGGAACTGCCGAAGTTCTTTATTACGGAGAATTATCCTACCTATTATATTCCTTACTGTTTGCTGGCTCTCTTCTTCGCGACGCTGGCTGTGACCTACAAGGCTGAGCGCCCGACGGGTAAGGCTATGGGTAAGTTCGGTTATCTGTGTAGCCAGGTTGTAATCGCTGTACTACTGGTGGGCGCTGTGTATCATTTCTGGATGAAAGATGAAAACTTCCATCGTGAGTTGGCGATGCAACACCGCATCTCGCAACTTGACTGGGAAGGTGTGTTGAAAGAGGCTGTCACTCAGAAAGATGAACCGACCCGGGCTATCGTGATGATGCGCAACCTCGCCTTGAGTCGTCTGGGACGCCAGGGAAACGAGATGTTCCTTTATAAAAATGGCTCCAAAGCGTATGCTGCTCCTTTCGGTATGCGTCTGATGCTGGTGTATGGTGCACAGTTATACTACCAGTATGGCATATTGAACTATTGCAACCGTCTGTGCATGGAGATGGGAGTAGAGTTTGGCTTCCGTGTCGAAGACTATAAACTTCTGGCTAATTGTGCTATCCTTGAAAATGACCAGCCGTTGGCGCGCAAATATATTGGTCTTTTGAAGCAGACTCTGTTCTATCGGGATTGGGCAGAGCAAGCAGAGAAGCTGTTAGGACATTCTGAACGCATTGCCAAGAATGCCGAAATGGAGCCCATCACCCACATGCTTCACTATCAAGATTTTCTGGGGAGTGATGGGGGCTATACAGAGCGCTTCCTGATGAAGCAACTGGAGAAAAATACTTATAAAGGTGATCCATTCTTCCAGGAGCAGTGTCTGTTGGCTACCTTGTGGACCAAGAACATCAACACATTCTGGTATCATTTCTATAACTACGTCGATCTTCACCCCAATGAACCCATGCCACGCTACTATCAGGAGGCAGCCTACCTGTACGGGAAGATAGGAGGCCGAAAAGATTTAGATAAGATGCCTTTCGATACCGCAGTAAAGGAATCTTTCGAACGTTTCGCTTCCTTTATGTCGGAATATGATGGCCAGAATGTTGGGGTGGCACGAGAGGCACTCACTCCCTTCTTTGAAGATACATACTATCTGGATTACTATACGATGAGTAATTTGCCAGAATACTAAGTTTATAAATAGTGAAAAAATGAGAATCAGACATTTATTATATATAGGCTGTTGTATGGCGTTGGTGGGGTGTGTGGGCCCTTCCGTGCCTGAGACGTTTACTGAAACCAACCGGTTACCAAAGATATATCCCGACTATACAGATGTTACCATTCCTATAAACATGGCTCCTCTTACGTTTCAACTCGATGAGACTGCTGACAGAATGATTGCCCGCTATGCCGTCGGTGATGACGAGATTATCTGTGCAGACAAGGCGCAGCCTGAAACAGACCAATGGCGCAGGCTCGCCGAGAAAGCAAAAGGAGGTGCCATTACTGTTGATGTCTATGCCTGCCAGGCAGACCAGTGGACACACTACAAGCCTTTTAGTATCTTTGTGTCGCCTGACAGTATCGACAGTTACCTGAGTTACCGCCTTATCTTTCCGTCATTCATCAGTTATGAGGCCTTAACCATTAACCAGCGTTGTCTGGAAAACTATGACGAGAGTGTCATTTATGACAATATGCTTTGCAGTTTCGAGAAGGAAGGTCAGTGCATCAATTGTCACCACTACCAGCAATACAACCCTGAGCGTATGCAGTTCCATGCCCGACAGAACCATGGCGGTACCGTCGTTGCCTACGATGGAAAGATGAAAAAGGTGGATATGAAGAATGACTCCATCCTCTCGGCAGGAGTCTATCCAGCATGGCATCCTTGGCTGAACTTAATCGTGTATTCTTCCAACAAGACCTTTCAGAACTTCCATACCGTTGACCATAACAAGATTGAAGTGTATGACTTGCAGAGCGACCTGATTGCCTTCGACGTGGAAAGAGGAGAAGTGACCAATCTGGAGAACGATAGTACTGAACTAGAAGTATTCCCCGCATGGGCACCAGACGGCAAAACACTCTATTACTGTAGTGCCCATTTCGAGAAAAAGGATTCTACACAATCGAGAAACACTGAAATAGTTATACGTTCGAAAGAACTGAAATACAATATCTACAAGAAGAGCTTCGACCCGGAGACGATGGCTTTCGGTCCTCGCGAACTCGTCTTCTCTGCTGATAGCCTTGATAAGAGTGCCACACTCCCTCGAATCTCACCCGATGGTCGTTATCTGATGTTTGCCCTTGCTGAATACGGTGTGTTCCATATATGGCACCATGACGCAGACCTTTGGCTGATAGACCTTCAGTCAGGTAAGGTGAGACCCGTAGAAGAGATCAACTCACCCGACACAGAAAGTTATCACTCATGGTCGAGCAATGGCAAATGGGTGGTGTTCAGCAGTCGCCGTGATGATGGAACCTATACGCGTCCATTCTTTGCTCATATCGACAAGGATGGTCATGGCACCAAACCCTTTGAGTTGCCTTCTGCTGATCCGAACTACCATCGTCAGTTTATGAAGTGTTACAACATTCCTGAGTTCATGACTGGTCCCGTCACCATCAAGCCCCAGGAATGGGCGGATTTGCTGAAGGGGAATGGTGAATCCGTAAAATATGTCCCCCATTTAAATAAAATTCCATAGTTCTTAATTCATAAAGTATCTCAAAACTACACACAAAATTACGGAATGTTTCTCTGATTTCAATTAAAATGCCTAACTTTGCAACATTATTTTAAAAATCATTGGAAGAATGAAGATACTTTTGTTAGGCAGTGGCGGACGTGAGCATGCACTCGCCTGGAAAATCGCTCAGAGTGAGAAATGTGAGAAACTGTATATTGCACCAGGCAATGCAGGAACCAGTAATTGTGGTGAGAATGTTGCCATGAAGGCGGACGACTTCGAAGCCATTAAGTCGTTCTGTGTGGATAAACAGATAGATATGGTAGTAGTTGGTCCTGAGGATCCGCTGGTAAAAGGTATCTACGACAACCTCGGTAGCGACGAGCGCACAAAGAATATCCCTGTCATCGGACCTTCCAAGCAGGGTGCCGTCCTCGAAGGCTCGAAAGATTTCGCCAAGGCTTTCATGGCGCGCCATCATATCCCCACGGCACGCTATCAGACATTCGACGGAGAACACGTGGAGGAAGGACTAAAGTTCCTCGAGACTTTAGAGGCTCCTTATGTCCTAAAGGCCGACGGCCTCTGTGCAGGCAAAGGTGTGCTGATTCTCCCGACCCTTGATGAAGCCAAGAAGGAACTGAAGGAGATGCTGGGCGGTATGTTCGGCAACGCCTCCTCACAAGTGGTCATCGAGGAATTTCTGAGTGGTATCGAGTGCAGTGTCTTCGTATTGACAGATGGTGAACACTATAAGATTCTGCCAGAGGCAAAGGACTACAAGCGTATCGGAGAACACGACACGGGTCTGAACACCGGTGGTATGGGTTCTGTAACCCCTGTGCCCTTCGCCACCAGGGAATGGATGCAGAAGGTAGAAGACCGCATTATCCGTCCTACTGTAGAGGGACTGAAAGCCGAGGGTATCGACTATAAAGGCTTTATCTTCTTCGGACTTATCAATGTGAAGGGAGACCCGATGGTCATTGAATACAATTGTCGTATGGGTGACCCGGAGACAGAGAGTGTGATGCTGCGTCTGAAGAGTGACATCGTGGATCTTTTCGAAGGTGTGGCTGAAGGAAACCTTGACCAGCGCACCATCGAGTTCGACGAACGTGCTGCTGTCTGTGTCATGCTGGTCAGTGGCGGTTATCCGCAGGAATACAAGAAGGGATATCCCATCAATGGTATCGACGAAGTAGACGGCAGCATCGTCTTCCATAGCGGAACTGCACTGAAAGACGGACAGGTTGTCACAAACGGTGGTCGTGTCATTGCCGTTTCTTCCTACGGCAAGGATAAGGCAGAAGCCTTACAGAAATCTTTTGAGGAGGCTCAGAAGATACAGTTCACGGATAAGTATTTCCGTCGGGACATCGGTGCAGACTTATAGTAGTATCGTTAAGAGTTCAAAGTTAAGAATTGAAGGAGCTACTACAGAATAAGATATCGGGAAGCAGGCTGACACTACCTGTCATCTTATGCTATGCGATAGGAATATGGCTATTGGGAGGACTGATTCAAAAACAATGGTGGATTCAGTTCGGCTGTTTTCTACTGACGACCTACCTAATGGTGCTACTGAACAACAGCAATGCCCTCATCCGCATCTATTCCCGGGTGATATCAGTAACCTTTCTGATACTCTCGTGTATGGCATGCTTTCTGTTCTCTTCCCTTTATGGTAATCTCACTCAGTTGTGTATCGTCGCCTCATATCTCATTCTGTTTCAATCCTATCAAGACAAGGCCGCCGCTGGTCTGACTTATTACGGATTCCTGTGCATCGGACTGACAAGTCTCACCTTTGTACATATTCTTTATTTTGTACCCTTCCTGTGGATACTGATGCTCTCCTGTCTGCAATCGTTCTCACTGCGCACCTTTTTCGCTTCCCTTTTGGGCATCATTACCCCCTATTGGTTAGGAATCTGTTGGTTGGTCTATCAAGGCAGTCTTCCTCTGTTTGTCGACCATTTCGCACCATTGATAAGATTCCATACACCGTTTGATTTTAGTATCTTAAACAACAGTCAGACGACAACCTTCGCCTTCGTTATCCTTCTTGCCGTTATCGGTACCGTTCATTATTGGCGCACCTATTATTCCGACAAGATCCGTACGCGCCAACTCTTTGTTATCTTTATATGGATAGACCTTCTGACAGTTGCTTTCATCTGTCTGCAACCACAGTACTACGATCCGTTAATTAGAATCCTGATTATCAATACAGCACCATTGACAGGGCATTTCATAGCTCTGACCCACACCAAGATCACAAATATCACGTTCTGTCTTATCTGTATCACTGCCTTATTACTTACAGGTTATAACCTATGGATGTCATCATCTCTCTACTAATCAGTTACGGCTACTGGGGAATGCTCATCACGGCTTTCGTGGCAGGCTCGTTCTTTCCGTTTTCCAGTGAGGCAGTGATGATGGGATTGTTGGCGGCAGGACTGGACCCGTGGCTGCTCATCATCTATGGTACTATAGGGAATGTGGCGGGCGGTATGTTCAACTATACTGTCGGACACATGGGTAAGCTGGAGTGGATTGAGAAATACCTCCATGTCAGTCAAGAAAGCCTCGACAGGGCGACGCGTTTCATGGGAGGCAGGGGAGCTTGGATGGGATTCTTCGCTTTTGTGCCTATCCTTGGCAGTGCTATCACCATCGTCTTAGGACTGATGCGCGCCAACATTCCTATCTCAGTCATCAGTATCACTATCGGTAAATTCTTGCGTTATGTGATACTTGTTTATGGTGCCAGTTTATTCATCTAACGTTAAAAAATAACAAGGAGTCACTAATTCTTATTTTTCAATTCTCAATTCTCGATTAAAAAGACTACCTTTGCAGGTTAGAATAAAAAACAGAACGATAATAATGAAAAAATTCAAACTGGTAGACAATATTCTCGGATGGGTCAGCTTCCTGATAGCTGCCTTCGTGTATTGTTCTACAATTGAGCCTACAGCCTCTTTCTGGGACTGCCCGGAATTTATTTCTACAGGTTATAAACTTGAGATCGGTCATCCACCAGGTGCCCCTTTCTTTATGCTTACTGCAAACCTGTTCTCACAGTTTACCAGTGACCCTACCCAGGTGGCACGGATGGTGAATATCATGAGTGCGTTGCTCTCTGCGGCAACTATCCTGTTTTTGTTTTGGTCTATCTCACACTTGGTGCGCCGCCTGCTTGTCAAGGACTGGAGTGAGTTGACGCTCGCCAAGACGATAGCCATTGAGGGTTCGGCAATGGTAGGTGCATTGATCTACACCTTCAGCGATACGTTCTGGTTCTCTGCTGTCGAAGGTGAGGTATATGCCTATTCCTCTGCCTTTACCGCTGTGGTATTCTGGTTAATACTGAAATGGGAAGACCATGCCGATGAACCTCATAGCGACCGATGGCTGATACTCATTATGTATATGACAGGTTTAAGTATCGGTGTCCACCTGCTGAACCTACTATGTCTGCCAGCTATCGTACTGGTCTACTATTATCGTAAGTTCCCACAGAGCCTGCCACGCAAAGATCTGTATGGTTCTCTGATAGCCTTGGGTATCTCCGTTGTCATCCTTGCCGCCGTACTCTATGGTGTCGTACCAGGTATCGTACAGGTAGGCGGATGGTTCGAGCTGTTGTTTGTCAACGTCCTCGGTTGTCCGTTCAACACAGGTGAGATTGTCTATATCTTCTTATTGATAGCCATCACCATCTGGGCGATTTACGAGACACACCGTGATGTCAGTGAGAAGAAACAGAATATTGCCTTCCTGTTGTCTGTCACCATGCTGGGTATCCCTTTCTACGGACATGGCTGGTCGGCAGTGATTATCGGTATTGTGGTATTAGTCATCCTGTGGTTTGTACTGCAATACAGGCAGAAGAAGGAACTGTTGGTAACAGCACGTATCAAGAATACCTCCCTGCTCTGTATGCTGATGCTGATGATTGGTTACTCATCTTACGCTTTGATCGTCATCCGCTCATCCGCCAATCCGCCGATGGACCAGAACTCCCCAGAGGATATCTTCACACTGGGCGAGTATCTCGGACGTGAACAGTACGGACAGCGTCCGTTATTCTATGGACAGGCATATACCTCACAGGTCGCCTTGGAGAAAGACGGTGACTATTGCAAGCCCGTCATGAAGAAAGGTGCTCCTGTATGGCAGCGCAAGGAAAAGGCTTCTCCCGATGAGAAAGACCAGTATTTCATCTTACGCAATAAAGATGAATACGAGTATGCGCAGAACATGCTCTTCCCTCGTATGTATAGCTCGGCTCATCGTGCTGCCTATGAGAGTTGGATGGGAGGTAGTGTTGATGGTCATGAGGAGATGTACGATCGCTGTGGCGAGATGGTCAGCGTGAAGGTTCCCAGTCAGTTGGAGAACATACGTTTCTTCCTCTCTTACCAGTGTAACTTCATGTACTGGCGTTATTTCATGTGGAACTTCGCTGGCAGACAGAATGATATCCAGGGCAATGGTGAACTGGAACATGGTAACTGGCTCAGCGGTTTCGACTGGTTTGACAACATGCGTTTGGGAGACCAAGACACCTTACCTGACGAGCTGAAGAATAACAAAGGACATAACGTGTTCTATTGTCTTCCCTTGTTGCTCGGACTTATCGGACTCTTCTGGCAGTCATGGTACACCCGTAAGAAGCGTGTTACCATAGATGGTAAGGAACAGACAGAGATAGAACCTGTTGGCATCCGACAGTTCTGGGTGGTGTTCTTCCTGTTCTTCATGACAGGTCTCGCCATCGTCATCTATCTGAACCAGACTCCGATGCAGCCGCGTGAGAGAGACTATGCCTATGCCGGCTCTTTCTATGCCTTTGCTATATGGTGTGGTATGGGTGTGGCTGCCCTCATCGACCTCATCAACCGCAAGATGAAGAACGGACAGGTAGTGATGGCTGCTATCGTGACTATCGCAACGATATTAGTACCTATCCAGATGGCATCCCAGACATGGGACGACCATGATCGCAGTGGACGCTATACCTGTCGTGACTTCGGACAGAACTACCTGATGTCACTGCAGGATGAAGGGAACCCGATTATCTTCACCAATGGCGACAACGATACCTTCCCCTTGTGGTATAATCAGGATGTGGAAGGCTTCCGTACTGACGCGCGTGTCTGCAACCTCTCTTACCTGCAGACTGACTGGTATATCGACCAGATGCGTCGTCCTGCCTATGACTCTCCGTCTGTTCCTATCTCATGGGAGCGTATCGAATATTGTTCTGGTACGAATGAGTACGTATCTATCGAGCCAGATATGAAACGGGCGATACTTGAGTTCTATCAGGAGCACCCTGAAGAGGCGAAGGCACAGTTTGGCGAGGAGCCATTTGAGTTGAGGAACATCCTGAAATATTGGGTGCGCTCCAAGAATTCCGAGCTTCATGTTATACCTACTGATACACTCTATATGACCATCGATAAGGAGGCTGTGCGCCAGAGTGGTATGATGATGGCTAGCGACTCTATCCCCGATAAGATGGTAATCTCCCTCAAGGGTAAGTCAGCACTCTACAAAGGCGACCTGATGATTCTGGAGATGCTTTCCGAATGTAACTGGAAACGTCCTATCTATGTGGCTGTGTCCGTAGGTGACGAGAACTATATCAACTTAGGTGACAATACCATTACAGAGGGTCTTGCCTACCGCATCACTCCCTTCACCACCAATCAGGAGGGTGCCAAGAACTTCGACACGAAGCGTACTTATGATAATGTGATGCACCGCTTTAAGTTCGGAGGTGCTAACACCAAGGGTATCTATCTTGACGAGACAGTGATGCGTATGTGCTATACCCACCGCCGTATCATGGCAAGACTCGCTGTCCAGCTCGTCAGTGAGGGCAAGGACAAAGAGGCTGCGGAGGTTCTTGACTACTGCGAGAAGATGCTGCCAGCCTATAATATCCCACATAATTACGCTTCTGGCTCATTGGATATGGCTCGTGCGTGGGCAGCTCTGGGTAACAACAAGAATGCTATACAAATGGTTAACCAGCTCTGGAAGAACTCTATACAGTATGCCACATGGTACCTGAACCTCGACAGCCAGCAGTTTGCACTCTCGGAAGACAGTTGTTATATGCATATCTATATCCTCAACCAGCTCCTGCAGTTGGGTGAAACGGTTGATGAGGAGTGGGGAAAGAAACAGGAACCTGTGTTGAACAGTATCCTGCGCGCCTTCCAGGAGCGTGGCGGTAACCTAGGAGCACAATAAGGAAGGGAAAGAGTATATGATTATCGAGCAACCGAGTATGTGGCTGCGCTGGCTTTATCCCAGGGCGACATGGAGAATGGATCGGCATGAGAAGGCAGTCTATCTGACCTTCGATGACGGTCCTATCCCTGAAGCCACACCGTTTATCCTCGACACGCTCAGGCATTATGATATCAAGGCGACCTTCTTTATGGTCGGTGACAATGCCCGTAAATATCCTGAACTGCACCAGCGTGTCGTTAATGAGGGACATCGTATCGGTAATCATACCCACAACCATATCAGCGGCTTCCGGCACAGCATCCGCGAATACAGCTATAACGTGGAGAAGGCTAATGCTTATCTGCATACCAATCTGGTGCGTCCGCCTCATGGATGGATGCGCCTGGGACAGTACGCATGGTTAGGCAGGAAATACCGTATTGTGATGTGGGACCTTGTGACGCGTGACTATTCGAAGTGGATGACGGCTGACGATATCCTCAATAACGTGAAGCGTTATGTCCGCAACGGCTCTATCATCACCTTTCATGACTCCCTGAAGTCGATAGACAAACTGCGCACGGCATTGCCTCAGGCCATTGAGTGGATGAGGGCGCAAGGCTATGCGTTCAAGGTCTTCGACTAGGATGACATACCATCGGAAAGAAACAAAAAACATAAAACACCATGACAACATTAACGATTTGTATTGTTACCGCTTTCGTCATCGGCTATCTGTGTATCGCCCTTGAAAGCCTGACAAAAGTCAATAAGGCAGCTATTGCCCTGTTGATGTGCGTAGTCTGCTGGACCTTATTGATGATAGACCCCGCCTCTTTCTATCCATCTATAGTAGGTGATCATGTGACGCATCATATCGCAGAGGTCATTGAGCATCATTTAGGGGATGCCGCAGGCACTCTGTTCTTCCTCATGGGTGCCATGACTATCGTAGAGATTGTCGACTCCAATGGAGGCTTCAATTTCGTGCGTGATGCCTTGAAGACACGCTCCAAGCGAAAACTGATGTGGCGTGTCACCTTCATGACCTTCTTCTTGTCGGCAATCCTTGACAACCTCACCACCTCTATCGTGATGATTATGGTACTGCGTAAGCTCGTACAGAGTCGTGAGGAACGGTTACTTTATGCTGCCTTGATTATCATCTCCGCTAACTCTGGCGGTGCCTTTTCTCCTATTGGCGACGTGACGACTATCATGTTGTGGATCAAGGGGGTTATCACTACACAGGGTGTGTTGACGGAGATATTCATCCCTTCCCTTGTCTCGATGATGATCCCTGCCGCCATCATCAGCCTCTCCCTCAAAGGGAAATTTGACAAGGAGCAGAACCTGCCTAAGGCGGATATTAGTCAGTTTACGAAGGTACAGCGTAACATCATCTTCTGGTTGGGTGTCGGCGGTCTGGTCTTCGTGCCTATCTTTAAAACAATCACGCACCTGCCGCCATTTATGGGTATCCTGTTGGTGTTGGGTGTCCTTTGGACGACAACAGAGATATTCCATTATAATACTGATGAGGACGATACGATGGCAAAGCGTGTCTCTGACATCATGACGAAAATCGACCTGTCGACCATCATGTTCTTCCTCGGCATCCTGATGGCTGTTGCCGTATTACAGGAGATTGGTGTGCTTACAGCGATGGGTGAGGGACTTAACGAAGCTTTCTCAGGTAACTACTACCTCATCAACGGTATCATCGGAGTGCTTTCGTCTATCGTTGACAACGTACCCCTGGTGGCTGGTTGTATGGGTATGTATCCTGTTGCGACAGAAGGTGCAATGGCTGTCGACGGCATCTTCTGGCAGTTGCTTGCCTACTGTGCCGGTGTCGGCGGTTCCATGCTGATCATCGGCTCTGCTGCCGGTGTCGTCGTCATGGGCTTGGAGAAGATTACCTTCGGCTGGTATCTGAAGAAAATCACATGGATAGCCTTCGTGGGCTATCTCTGCGGCATCCTCATTTACTGGATAGAGCGTATGCTCCTGTTCTGATACGTTATACGGTGTTCTGCGGAGTGCCTTTCAGAAAAGCACGGACATTATCCGTGGCTACCTGAACCAACCGGACACGAGCCTCTGTGGTTGCCCATGCGATATGAGGTGTGATATAGGCATTCTGTTGTTTGAGTAAGGGATTATCGGCTTTTGGCGGCTCTTCCGTGAGTACGTCGGCACAGTAGGCGGTAATCCTTTTCTGTTCCAGTGCATCTGCGACAGCCTGGTCATCCACCAGCGGTCCCCGTCCTGTGTTGATGACAATGGCTGTCTTCTTCATCAGTCTGAGTGTGTCGGCATTAATGAGATGTCTGGTGCTGTCTGTCAGCGGACAATGCATGGAGAGGATATCCGATGTGGATATCAGCTCTTGCATATCTGTCTTCTGGATACCGTCAGGCAGTAGGTCTGCCGACTTGCTGGTGAATGCTTTCACCTTCATGCCGAAGGCAAGAGCTATCTGGGCGACGCGGCTTCCGATGTTACCCAGTCCCACGATACCTATAGTCTTTCCTGCAAGCTCAGTCAGCACGGTATCGCTGTAACTGAAATCAGGATTGTTACTCCATCGGCCTGCTCTGTTCTGGATGGCATAATGCTCTATGCGATTTGTCACTGTCAACAAGTGGGCGAACACCATCTGTGCCACACTCTCCGTACTGTAGGCCGGCACGTTGGTGACAATGATGCCGTGTTCATGGGCAGCCATGATATCCACTACATTATAGCCAGTGGCGAGCACCCCGATATATCGAAGGTGGGGCAACTGCTCTATCTCCGTCCTGCCTATCATCACTTTGTTTGTCAACACGATGTCTGCCTCCGCAGCCCTCGCCACGGTATCCTCAGGCTTGGTGCGCTCATATACCGTTACCTGCCCCAAGGTTTCTAAGTCCTTCCACGACAAATCTCCGGGATTAGCCGTGTACCCGTCAAGTATTACAATTCTTGCCATATTCTTTTAATAGTGTCATTGGATATGCAAAGATAATAAGTTTTTCCGTCCTACCAAAAGCCTGTATGAGAAAAAATGTGCCGCCTGTCTCTGAAGCAGGTGTTCCCTTATCTAAAGAAAGAAGCCTGAGCAGTTGCCCAGGCTTCTTCTCTATTACATTATTTGTAGCATTCGAAGATCTTGTCGATGGTGTCGCGCTTCATCTTCGGTGAGAGGAGACTGACAATCCATACGACGGGGAAACCGCCGACCATGGCGATGGCTCCACAGTTGATGGGACTGATGAGGTTCCCCAACAGCATGTTGAGGACAGTGATGCCCACGCCCCAGATGAAGCAAGCCCACACGCTGGCAGGTGTGACACCACGCCAGTAGAGACCCAGCATGAATGGAGCAAGGAAGGCTCCTGCCAGAGCTCCCCACGAGATACCCATCAGCTGGGCGATGAACGTAGGAGGATTCAGGGCTATCAGCAGTGAGATGACGATGAAGAACATGATGAGCACACGCATCACGATGACCTTACGACGCTCTACCTTCTCTGCCACGATGTCATCGATGGTTCCTTCCTCTACCTCACCAGGCAGCGATTTCTTGTCGCGGTAGATGAGGTCGAGTGTCATCGTGGAACTGGAGGTGAGTACAAGGGATGCCAGCGTGGACATGGATGCGGAGAGTACCAATAGTACTACGAGGGCGATGAGTGCATCGGGCAGTGTGACGAGCATAGCAGGTACGATGCTGTCATAGGCTATCTTGCCATTGGCGATGACCGGTTCATAGAGACGGCCGAAACCTCCAAGGAAGTAGCAACCGCCAGCCACGATGAAGGCGAAGATGGTAGAGATGACCGTGCCACGCTTGATGGCACTCTCATCGGTGATGCTGTAGAACTTACCCACCATCTGAGGGAGTCCCATCGTACCTAATGAGGTGAGGATGACAACACCCAACAGTCCGTAAGGGTCGGGACCGAACAATGAGGCGAAGCCACCGTTAACGGAAGGGTCGGTGTCAGAAGGCATCTGTGCCAGTTTGTCGACAGCAGTTGTCAGTCCGCCCTGGGCATTGAGAACAGCGACGATTACCGCTATGATACCGAAGAGCATGATGATGCCCTGGATAAAGTCATTCATCGCCGTTGCCTTATAGCCTCCGATAATCACATAAACCGCCGTGAGGATAGACATGATGATGACACAGTATTCGTAGGGGATGTCAAAACCCATCTCAAAGAGACGCGAGATACCGCTATAGACACCTGCGGTATAGGGAATCAGGAACACGAAGGCGATGACGGAAGCCACGACACGCAGTCCCTGATCACTGAAACGGGTCCCGAAGAAGTCTGGCATGGTGCGGCTCTCAATATGTTGCGTCATCAGCTTGGTGCGCTTACCCAGGATCAGCCATGCCAACAGTGAACCGATGACGGCATTGCCAATACCGATCCATGCGCTCGACAGACCGTATTTCCATCCGAACTGTCCTGCATAGCCTACGAAGACCACGGCAGAGAAATAACTTGTTCCGAAGGCGAAAGCCGTCAGCCAGGGACCTACGGCACGTCCGCCCAATACAAAACCATCCACACTGCTTGCCTGTTTGCGTGAGTAGAGTCCCACACCTATCATCACGGCAAAGAAGATGATAGTCAAAAGCACTTTTATAATCATAGTCTTATTCTTTCAGTTCTCATCCTTTAATTCTTCTTCCTCGAATAGTCAAGGCGGATCTGCATCTGTGCCATGATGGCATGGCTGTTGGTGTGAGCGAACTCTCCGTTAACGATGCCAGCGCTCTTGTAGACATACTGTACCTGAACGCGACACTTGCGGAAGAACCAGTACTGGAATCCAGCTATCGCCTTATGTTGATCCATACCCAGTGTCGTATTGAAATTGAAGAAGTCGTAGGAACCTACGAAATCGAAACCCTTGAACAAGGGAACGGCCCCTGTCACGTAAGCACCGCGGCTGGTGACGTTACCGTCCTTACCCTCCAGATACTCTCCATGTACGTTAAACGCATTTGATTTATAGTCGAAGCCTACCGTCCAGCGGTTGCGCTTATAGTCGTCGCCTGCCTGTATGTCAGGATTATAAGGTGAGTTTGCAATGGCATGTCCACGCCCTAACTGTCCTGTGGCTACGAGGTTGAGGCCTTTTATGGGACGGTATTCCAGTCGTCCGATGAAGTCCTTCTCCTTGTTGCCGTCCTTCTTGTTGATACCCTGTCCGTTCATCACCTGTGCCTCGTAGCGGAATTTCCCGTCGTTAGTCTCCCCGAAGATGGCAAGACCAAGGTCACGTCCGTACTGTACACCCAGCAAGGGGTCACTGCCACAGCCCGTCAGGTACGTGACACCTTCCGAATAGACATCAATAGCCTCCATGGCGGTAGGGGATAGTGGGTTCTCAAGAGATACACCGTTCTTGAACTGTCCAAGGCGAACGGTGAAAGCCTTGTTGTTAGAAAAGCGGTAGTCAGTATAGAACTCCTGTACTACGCTTGAGAAGTCGTGCATAAACAGAAACGACCATCTGTCAGTGATTTGGGCATTTGCCCAGAAGAGGATGCGCTTGAGTTCAAAGGTTCCTTTGTCATTACCATTCTGATGGGTGTAGTTGAAGCCCCCCTGTGCGTATCCATGCAGTTCGATACGGTCTGAGAAATCCTTCAGCCAATCCAGTTCTGACTTCTTCCCCTGCTCCTGTTCGGGTTCAGCAGAGGTTGTCGATTCTCCCATTGCCGCGGTGCTGCTGAAGGCAGCGAGTGCGACGGCTAATAAAGCCTCCTTGAAAAATTGTTTTCTCATCTTGTTTAATTATTATATTGGTAGAGTATATCTTTCATCTACTGATACTTCCTGATGCGCACATCGATGCCGCTGCCGCTTAAAAACATGCTGACCTTCCGGATGGGAGTGTCGCTATAGTGATAGGGGAACAACACCTTCGGCTTGATGGTCTTTGCCGCCTTCACCAGTTGCTCCACAGTCATGGTATAAGGCTGGTTGCAGGGTAGGAAGGCGATATCGATGTCCTTGATGTTCTCCATCTCAGGAATATCCTCTGTATCTCCTGCCACATAGATGCGCAGGTTCTCGATGGTCAGGATATAGCCGTTATCACGTCCTTTTGGATGGAACTTCATGTGTGCAGGTGTGGTGTTATAGGCAGGTACTGCCTCTACGGTGATGTTATCGTCCACTTCCGCCTTGTCGCCATTCGCCATCACATAACCGCTGCCCCAGTTCTCATATACATTATGATTAACATAGATGGTAGTATAGTTCCTTCTCAATTCTGTCAGCGCCATGGAGTCGAAATGGTCCTGATGCTCATGGGTCACGAAGATATAGTTTGCCTTAGGGAAGGCGGTGAAGTCGGTATAGGGCTTCACATTGATGACGGGGTCGAAGTAGATGACTTTTCCGTCGTATTCCATCATCAAGGTAGCGTGTTTAATACAGGTAATCTTCAGTGTCTTACCTGATGCTGTCTTAAACTCGTCTGTCTCAAAAGGTTGTGCCATGCATCCAAGAGCAAGGCAACACATCATTAATACTGTACAAAAACTTTTCATGTTAGTGGTCTGTTTATGATATAAATCGGCTGCAAAGATAGTATAAAAATTCGATTCGGAGAAGAAATAATACATATTTATTTAACTTTTCTGGTTGTTTGTTGCTTTTTCTGCAAATAATTTACTACCTTTGCGAGTAGAAATGAAGAAGTATCTTATCATATTATCAGTGATATCTGTCCTCACGGGTCATGCCCAGGTCTATGACAAAATGGTTCTGATGGATGGCAGCATGGTGGAGGGATACATCACCGCACAGCATCCAGGGAAGGATATTGTCTTCCAGAGTGGAGACAAGGAAGTGAGTTATCCCTTGGAGGATATCCTGGCTATTGTGTATGCCAGACGTCAGGCAGACGACCTCTCTGGTATCGATGATGTGATAGAGACAAAGGCAGGGAAGGTCTATAAGGGGCAGATTGTCAAGCATCTCCGTGGTAAGGCTGTCTACCTGTATGAAGACAATGGTATGACACAGATTGTCAGCAACGCTGATATTGCCTGTCAGCGGAGGGAGAAGCTCAATCAGGAACAGCGTATCTCCGAGCAGGCTCCCTTTCTGGATGTGGTGGTGACAGGAGACGGCATCTACAAGGGTGTCATCATCTTAAAAGACTATGGCTCAGATGACCATGCCGCTTTCCTGTGTATACTGGATGAACAGGGACAACAGCAAAAGGTGGACATGGCAGCTGTCATAGAGTTACGCCGGGAACCGAACTGTCTTTATGCCCCAGTCACAGCCTTCCGTGTAGGAGAGAAAGAGGTGTATTTCAACAGGAATCTCACTGGCTATACTGTCTATACTACAGGGAGGGATGGCTCCCTCAGAATTAAGCGTGACATCCTACTGCAGTGTCCTGTCATCAAGGACCGGCGGTTGGCTGTGGAGACACAGGATAATGAGTCTAACCGCCATGGCATCCTTGTACGCTGCTCCCTTCAGGGGGAGGGAAAGAAAAGGGTACTGCTATTCAGTTATAAGGATATGCTGACATCACCAGTTCCCTCCGTGCAGACAACGACGAGTAGTGGAACGCTGCGCAAGGAGTATGTGACAGAGCCAGGCTTCTATGTCTATTTTGTCCCTCAGACGAAGAAGGCTTATGTCTGTGAGATAAGATGAGATAGCCGAGAACGACAGATGAAGATAGAGCCAGTCGCATATTTCCATTCCCCTTTTACTTCTAAGTTTGGTATCCCACGGCAGAGTGGTATCGTGAAGGAACTGAAAGGGACTCTTGTGTTTACGGGACAGTATGCTCAAAGGGAAGCCTTGAGCGGAATAGAGGCATACGATTACTTGTGGCTGATATGGGGTTTCTCAGAGAATGTCGAGGCAGAGAAACATGCTATGGTGCGCCCCCCTCTATTAGGAGGTAATGAGAAGATGGGGGTATGGGCGACACGCTCTCCCTTCCGCCCCAATAACCTCGGACTCTCTTCCGTACGTATTCTTGCCGTCCGCCCTGAGGTCCCCTGTATAGAGGTGGCTGGTGCCGACTTAATGGACGGAACACCTGTTTATGACATCAAACCCTACCTCCCATATTCTGACAGTCATCCTGAAGCCCGTGGCGGAATTACGGACGACCATTCATGGAGATGCCTTGAGGTGAGGGTACCAGAGACGCTCCGACCCCATTTCTCCATGGAAGCCTGGCAGGTGATAGAGGAGACTCTCTCACTTGATCCGCGTCCCCATTATCATGAGGACTCCAGTAGGGAGTATGGTATGCCTTTTGATGACAAGGATATTGTCTTCAAGGTGTCTAATGGGGTACTGACGGTGGTGAGAATAGTCAAGTTGTAATGTTTCTTATTTAAAAAGATGGACAAAGATTTGGTGAGATGAAAAATAATCCATATATTTGCAGTCTTGTTATTAATATAGAGGAGGAAAGAATATGTGGATAACAATAGTCCTTGTATTGACAATACTCTTGATAGCCTGTATAGGCTGTCTCTATATCCTCTATGCCCGGTTGAGGAAAAGTCAAAAGGCTGATTGTATCAAGCAGATCTTCCTGATGAGCATGAATCATGAGATTCGTGTACCGCTGGAGGCTATAGCCGGACTTGCTGATATGATCTCCAATGAGAAGGTATACCTCTCGAAGAACGAGAAACAGGATATCTCAGACCAGCTGAACTATAATGCGAACCTGGTGGAGACACTGTTTGACGAGGTGATGATGTTCACAGGAAATGAGAAGGAGGGACATCAGCTGCGTGACGAGTCTTTCAGTGCGAATGTATTATGTCGCCGTTGCCTGGAAGCCAATATGAATAGTATCTATCATCGGAAGGAGGTCAAAATGAGCTTTAAGCGCGAGCTGAACGATGAGTTCTTTGTCAAGAGTGACCGCCATCTGGTGGAGCTGATACTGAACAAGCTGATACTGAATGCCTGTCGTTTTACGGAGCAGGGAGAGGTACTTGTCGGATGTAATACCAGGGAATATGATGACCGTATGGTCTTCTATGTGGAGGACACGGGGGGCGGTATTCCTGAGAACAGACTGAATAAAATGTTCTCATGGTTTGAAACCCCAGAAGACATGAACGATGAGGTAGAGCTTGACTTGAGTATCTGTCAACAGATAGCCCATAAACTGGGTGGCATGCTGGTAAGGGATGAGCAGTACCAGCGTCAGGGTACTCGCATGCTACTGGTCCTGCCCCTTAAATAGTTGTGTTGTCCTCCTTCCTGTCCAGTTGTCCGTTCCAGAGGTATTTACGGGTCTCGTGGACGATGATACCGCTTAAAGCCAGTAGTGAGATTAAGTTAGGTAATGCCATGAGCGCATTCATACAGTCGGCAAGATTCCAGACGAAATCCAATTGCATCACACATCCTATGAATACCATAATAACGAAGGCGATGCGATAGGGCAGGACCCAGCGGCTTCCTTTGAGATATTCCATAGCTTTCTCGCCATAGTAGCTCCATCCCAGAATGGTGGTGAAGGCAAACGTCAGCAGCCCGAATGTCAGCAATGGCGTACCTACCACTGGTATCTTGGAAAAAGCCATGTGTGTCAGCACGGCACCGTTGCTGAATGAGATGTCGGGATAGTGCAGGACGCTGCTTATAATCACAATACCTGTCATGGCACAGATGACCACCGTATCCCAGAAGGTTCCACTGCTCGATACTAATGCCTGACGGACAGGGTTACGCGTCTGTGCGGCGGCAGCCACGATGGGTGCAGAACCCAGTCCTGACTCATTGCTGAACAGACCTCGCGCGATACCATAGCGGGCTGCCATCATCACGGCGGATCCCGCAAAACCGCCTCTTGCAGCCTGAGTCGTGAATGCATATTTAACTATCATCTTGATGGCAGGCCATACATAGTCGATATTAACGAAAATAATATAGATACAACCTATGACATAAAACAATGCCATCATAGGCACCAGAGCAGAACACACCCGTGCTATACTCTTCACACCACCTAATATCACTAATGCTGTCAACAGGGAAATGATGGTTCCTGTGATATAGGGTGATATGGCATATGTCTCCTGAGTTACCGTGGCTATGGCATTCGCCTGTACGGTATTACCGATACCAAAGGCAGCTATTGCCGTAAAGATGGCAAACAGGATGGCAAGCCATTTCCAGCCCAGTCCGTATTCCAGAGCATACATCGGGCCACCGATGAATTGTCCGTCAGCCTTCTTCTTACGGTATTTGATGGCCAACAGTCCCTCCGCATATTTCGTAGCTATTCCGAATACACCCGTCAGCCAGCACCATAGTACTGCACCCGGACCTCCCAAGGCGATGGCTGTAGCCACTCCGATGATGTTGCCTGTACCTATGGTGGCGGCAAGCGCTGTAGCAAGGGAAGCAAACTGCGATACATCGCCTGTTGCCCCTGCGTCTTTCTTTACAGAGAGGCGTATCGCCTTGAAGATATAGCGTTGGGGTACGCGCAGTCTTATTGTCAGAAAAATATGTGTTCCCAGTAGCAGGATAATCATGGGCCATCCCCATAGTAATCCGCTGAGTTCTATTAATAATTGATTGATCTGCTCCATCTTTGCCTATTCCTTATATTGTATCTTTACTTGTTGGAATCCCATACTCTGCAATACTTGGCGTACCTGTATGTCGCCATTCTCTTTTGCGTTTTGCAGATTCTGGGGAGTGAGGCCGCGTCTCAGCATTCTATGATAGGCTCTCTGGAGCATCGCCTCTCTGTCTTTGGGCATCCATTTTCCACTCTCAAAGAAACTCCTCGTACGAGCCTCGTCGATAAAATCACGGTCAAGGAGCCCAATAGGGGGAAGGGTAATGTCTATCGTGTCTCCTCTCGCTACAATCCATCCTGGCTCGACTTGTTTGAGATTAACACCTAAGCGCATTGTTCCATAGTAGATTCTGGTAAGACGGTCGTCGGAGAAAAAACCGTGACGGATAGTATCTACCATCTCCTCGTCGCTGATAGCTAGGAACTCCCATTCGCCAATCTCCTTGATATGCTGTATCTGCTCTGGGGTGATATCTATTTGCTGATCAGCACCGAATTCGACACGACCATTCCTGATGTCACGATAAATCCATCCTACGAGGGCTACCAACAGGACGATGCCTATGGCAAGTGCCGTGAGTCCTATGGGGAAGGATAATAATTTCTTCTTCTTATTTCTTGTCATGCTCAATATCCAGGTTTACAAGTGATTTGATGTCTTCTAACCCATACTCCTTACGGAACTGGATGATGATATCTTGTTCCTGATAGCCCATCTGCATAATCAAGGGTATCAGGACACGGGCGGCATTCTCCTGGGCAATGGGGATGATTCCCAACCGTGGGATACTCTCAATCATCGAGGCACGTCCCTGTTGTTCGTAATTTGCCATCTCTTCATCTGTAAAATGCGAACGGACTAATCCCACAAATTCCCTGATACCCTTCTGGTCTATCTTTGAGCTTGTCAGGATTACTTGAGGGTCGGGGAGTGTGATGATAATCTTTTGACCAATGTGCTCCACGTTCTTTTCTGAAAAGTCACTTAAGTCAATATACGCTTTCAGAGTCGCATCCATAGGAATGGCAATCTTGCGGTCGCCCAGTGGCATCCTGATATTAAAGTCCTGGGCAAGGATGGTGCCTTTCAGACGTATGACATCATCATGTGTCACAATCTTATGGATCTTCATTTCCGTAGTGTATATCCGTGAACATTTCTGTACCTGCAGAACCAATGAGGATACAGCATCATCAGGGGACGGAGACACCGTCTGATGCTCTGTTTCTTGCTGGCGACTGCAAGCACAGCAAGAGAGGATACTCATTATTAAAATATACAAAAGTCTTGTCATCAGCTCTTTTATTGGTTTACAAAGATAGTAATTTTTTAAGAAATAGCAGATTTTCTGATTATTTTTCTTTCTTCATTAAGCTTTTTCGTTCATAATGTGTCAAATAAATAGTAAAAGACTTAACGATTATTGGTACTCTCATCAAATCGTTAAAAACAAGTGTATAAGACAATCATCATAGTAATTTAGGTTAACATAGTGTTTTTCATGGGGCAGGCGTGCCCCTTTTTCATTTTTTATTCGTACCTTCGCACCATGAAACAACAGCATTATGAAGGATTGACAAAGGAAGAGGTATTAGAAAGTCGCCAGCGGAATGGGTCAAATGTACTTTCTGAACCGGAAAAAGTTTCTTTGTGGATACGCTTCCTCCATAAATTCGAGGACCCTCTCATTATCATCTTGTTGGTGGCGGGAATCTTGTCAGTAAGCATTTCTTTCTATGAGTATTATGTCTTGCAGGAAGACACCACTGTTTTCTTTGAGCCTGTAGGAATCTTTGTTGCTATCCTCCTTGCTACGGGATTGGCATTTCTCTTTGAGGTAAAAGCCGACCGTGAGTTTGCTATTCTTAATCAGGTGAATGATGAGGAACCTGTTATGGTCATCCGTGAGGGTCGAAGACAGCAGATTCCTAAATGCGATGTAGTCGTTGGCGATATCATATTAATCAATACAGGTGATGAGGTACCTGCTGATGGTTTGTTGCTGGAAGCAGTGTCGATGAATGTTGATGAGTCGTCGCTGACAGGAGAGCCTGTATGTCATAAGAGTGTGGCAGAGCAGGATTTTGACCAAGAGGCTACTTTCCCCACCAATCAGGTCTTGCGTGGAACGAAAGTGATGGAGGGGCATGGTATCTTCCGTGTTCAGGCTGTTGGTGATGCCACGGAGAATGGCAAGGTTTATGAGGCGGCGCGAATTGATGATAGTGTGAAGACACCGTTGAACGAACAGTTAGACCGTCTGGGCACTCTTATTGCAAGAGTGAGTTATGGCATCGCTTTCTTGGTGATCGTCGGTCGTGTTATGATGTATTTCCTTCATTACGACTTTGAATGGGTGCATTTCGTGTCCTATGTTCTGCAGACGGTCATGATATCCGTGACATTGATTGTCGTTGCTGTTCCTGAAGGCCTCCCTATGGCAGTGACATTGAGTCTTGCCTATAGTATGCGGCGTATGTTGAAGACCAATAACCTGGTGCGGAAGATGCATGCCTGTGAGACCATGGGTGCCGCCACCGTTATCTGTACCGATAAGACGGGAACACTGACGCAGAACGTTATGCATGTCTATGAGACATGTTTCGAGACAG
This sequence comes from uncultured Prevotellaceae bacterium, assembly GCA_902769805.1. Lineage (GTDB taxonomy): Bacteria > Bacteroidota > Bacteroidia > Bacteroidales > Bacteroidaceae > Prevotella. The sequence continues at coordinate 110,813 of CACXQL010000001.1, read as the reverse complement.
AAGGAAAGGAGACTAAAGACTTGGTATGTCAAGGAATCGCAGTGAATACGACGGCTTCGCTACAGATAGAGGAAGGAACATCACCAAAGGTTTTGGGTAATCCAACAGAGGGTGCCTTGCTGTTGTGGTTATATGACCAGGGTATTGACTATCGGGCATTAAAAGAGGATGTGGTCTATGAGGTGGAACTCCCTTTCTCCACAGAGCGTAAGTTGATGGCAGTGGTTGTCAGGACGGATCAGGAGAGGATGCTCTATGTGAAGGGAGCTCCGGAAATCGTATATGGGAAATGTGTGATGTCCGATCAGCAGAAGAGGGACATTCAGGAACGCTTGCTTACCTATCAGGAACAGGGGATGCGTACATTAGGATTTGCCTACCAGCGGTTAGGTGAAACAGAGATGCCTATCGCAGAACAGCAGTTAATCACTAATCAGATGACATTCTTGGGCGTGGTGGCTATCTCTGACCCTGTTCGTCCCGAAGTGCCACAAGCTGTCCGTGAGTGTATGGAGGCGGGTATCGCCGTGAAGATTGTGACGGGTGATACCGCTGCTACGGCTCGGGAGATTGCCCGTCAGGTGGGATTGTGGACGGAGGAGGATTCCGACAGACAGTTAATCACAGGCCCGGAGTTCGCCGCCTTGTCAGATGCGGAGCTACTTGAACGTGTGATAGACCTGAAGGTGATAGCCCGTGCCCGACCGATGGATAAGAAACGATTGGTGGAAGCATTGCAGTCGTTGGGACAGGTCGTCGCAGTAACTGGTGACGGTACCAATGACGCTCCAGCTTTAAAAGCGGCTCATGTAGGACTTTCTATGGGGGATGGAACTTCGGTAGCAAAAGAAGCTTCGGACATTACTATTATCGACAACTCTTTCAGTAGCATTGGCAGGGCGGTCATGTGGGGACGTTCCCTCTATCGGAATATCCAACGTTTTATCTTGTTCCAGATGACTGTTAATGTGGTGGCATGCCTGATAGTTCTGGTAGGTGCATTCATGGGTACAGAGGTGCCGCTGACAGTGACGCAGATGTTGTGGGTGAATCTGATTATGGATACTTTTGCTGCCATGGCATTGGCATCCCTGCCACCCTCTACGTCGGTGATGAAGGAGAAACCTCGTGACCGTCGCTCTTTTATTATCAATCGTGACATGGCAAAGCAGATTATTGGGATAGGGTGTACCTTCTTTATAGTGCTGATATGCCTTCTATACCGTTTTGAGAGGAACGGATGGTCGCTTCATGAACAGAGTTTGTTTTTCACTATCTTCGTGATGCTCCAGTTCTGGAATATGTTCAATGCGCGTGCCTTCGCAACAGGAGAGAGTGCCTTGAGAATCAGAAGCTGTAAGGGCTTCCTCTTTATCATGGAACTGATCTTCATCGGTCAGATCCTGATAGTCACCTTTGGCGGAGAGATGTTTCATGTGACAAGACTTAGATTAGAGGATTGGCTCTATATCATCGGTGGTACTTCCTTTGTCCTTTGGATAGGAGAAGGCATCCGTTGGGTGAAAAAACGTAAATAAAAATAGGTGGAATACAGGAAAATGTGTATCTTTGCACTATCATAAACATAGAAAGAGAATGAAAACAAACAGATTATGTGTCCTGTCAATGGTTGGTTGTATGGTTTTTGTTATTGCTGCCTGCAGCCAGAAGAAGAAAAGTGATGATATCATTGCGGAGAAGATAGAGCAACCCAAGGCACAGGGTCCTGTGCGTCTGCAACCTTATACGGACAGCAGGGATGTGCAGTGGATAGGACGCACCTATCATATAGCCATCAACCGCCAGCCAAGTGATTCGTTGCCTATGGTGAAGGATGAGATTGGACAACAGTTCGTGGACAATGTCATCTCACTGGAAGTGTCACGTGGGGACGGCTCTGTGTTTTACAGCCATACATTCACCAAGAAAGACTTTGACAGATACCTTGACAACGACTATCGGAATACAGGTATTCTGGAAGGCTTGGTCTTTGACAAGACTGACGGTGACTGGTTGGAATTTGCTGCCAGTGTCAGTCATCCCCAGACAGACGAGTATATTCCTTTGATAGTACGTCTCTCACGGTTGGGTGATGTCATGGTTAAGCATGATGTTGATATGGATACAAATGCTTTCGCAGAAGATTCCATTGAATGATGAGGCTTCTGATATCTGGTAAGACAATAGCAGCCCCTTTGTCTCTTAATTCGTGGTCAGGTAGCGGCCCTGTATTTACCGCTATGGTGAAACATTTGGCGGCAACGGCAGCCTGTACACCTAAAGGGGCGTTTTCCACCACCAAAGCCTCCCATGGTTTCACACCTGTCTTCTGCATTCCCGCCAGATAGGGGTCAGGTGCAGGTTTCCCACGAGTGACATCGAAACTGCTAACAATCAAGTCCTGTTGGACCAGTCCTTTGAAATCCGTCATCAGTTTGTCCAGCATCGTGCGCTGTCCGCTGCCTGTTACTACACAAATCTTCAAACCATCATCCTTTATCTGCCGCATAAGTTCTTCAATACCTTTCATCTTAAGGGCAGGAGGGCATTGGCTGAAGACAGTTGCCTTGATGTCATACATGTGCTTGGCTTCTTCGTCACTAATCTCACGTCCCCATTGTTGACGCGCCTTTAGTTTGATGGTTTCCACACCCCGCATGCCCTCATAGAGATAGGCTTCGCTCTCTTCCATGTGAATACCGACAGTCTCCATTGCCTGATGCCATGAACGGGCATGGTTAGGCATGGAGTCATAGATGACACCGTCCATATCGAAAAGCACGGCTTTGAGACAAAGCTGCTCAAAACCGTGCTTCTCTAAATATCGATTAATTGCCTCGTTCATTGCTCTTTAGCCAGACGTTCCTTGATAGCTTTTGACTCATCTTCATAGCCAGGCTTGTCAAGTAGGGCAAACATATTCTTCTTATATGCCTCCACACCAGGTTGGTTGAAAGGGTTTACCCCCAACACGTTACCACTGATGCCACAGGCAATCTCGAAGAAGTAGATGAGTTGACCAATATAGTACTCATTTAGTTTGGGAACACTGATGCGGATGTTGGGAACACCACCGTCCACATGGGCAAGGCGAGTACCGAGCTCTGCCATCTTGTTGACCTCGTCAACACGCTTACCAGCCAGGAAGTTCAAACCATCCAGATTCTCTTCATCGCTGGGGAATAGCAAGCTACGGTTAGGCTCCTCAATGCTGATGACAGTCTCGAAGATGGTACGCTCACCATCCTGGATCCACTGACCCATAGAATGCAGGTCGGTAGTGAAGTCGCATGATGCAGGGAAGATACCCTTCTTGTCTTTACCCTCAGACTCTCCGTAGAGTTGTTTCCACCACTCAGAGATAAAGTGGAGTTTAGGCTGGTAGTTCACCATGATCTCTATCTTCTTGCCGGCACCATACAGACCGTTGCGGACAGCGGCATACTGGGCAGCGAGGTTCTCCTCGAAAAGAACGTCCTTGCCACAGGCTTTCTCCATGTCAACAGCACCCTGTACGAGTTGTTTGATGTCGAAACCGGCACATGCGATAGGCAGCAGACCTACAGGAGTAAGTACGGAGAAGCGTCCACCCACATTATCGGGAATGATGAAGCTCTTATAGCCTTCCTTGTCTGCACAAGTACGAGCGGCACCACGCTTGGCATCGGTAACGGCAACAATCACGTCTTTTGCCATGTCCTTGCCCATCTGTGCCTCACACTGTTTCTTCAACAGACGGAAAGTGAGAGCGGTCTCGGTGGTTGTACCAGACTTAGAGATATTGATGACACCAAATTTCTTTCCTTTCAGGTATTCAGTCATCTCAGAGAGATAGTCCTCACCGATGTTATTGCCTGCAAAGAGAATGGTAGGATTCTTCTTGTCCTGAATCAGCCATGCGAAAGAGTTTCCTAAAGCCTCGATAACGGCACGGGCACCTAAGTAGGAGCCACCGATACCGGCAACAACTACTACCTCGCATTTCTCTCTGAGGGTATTGGCAACAGCCTGTACCTCGTCCAGGAAAGCAGGAGTGATACTGCTGGGAAGATGCAGCCATCCTAAGAAATCGTTACCAGGGCATGTGCCATTTTCCAAAGCCTCTTGGGCGGCTTTTACTTTTGGCTCGAAAGCCTTTACGGCTCCTGCCTCCAAGAAACAAGCAGCCTTTGTGATGTCAAGTTTGATGTTCTTCATAATCGTTTATTATATTATCTAAATGAATCTGTTAGTAACTTGATTTCGATTTGTGGAGATATACGCTCATATAATATATTGTATACAGCGTCCAAAATAGGCATGTTCACATGGCAGTGGCGGTTAATCTCCTTCATACATTTGGTACCGAAGTAACCTTCAGCGATCATCTCCATCTCTATCTGTGCCGACTTGACGCTGTAGCCTTTTCCGATCATAGTACCAAAGGTGCGGTTGCGTGAGAAATTGGAATAGCCTGTCACAAGGAGGTCGCCCAGATAAACACTGTCCACAATATTACGCTCAATGGGGTGTACCACTTTTAGGAAACGTGCCATCTCCTGTACGGCATTCGCCATTAGCACTGCCTGGAAATTGTCTCCGAACTTCAGTCCGTTGCAGATACCTGCTGCAATGGCGTAGACATTCTTTAATACTGAAGAGTATTCTATGCCGATGACATCCGTAGAGGTCTTTGTCTTGATATAGTCGCTTGCCATGACATCAGCAAAAGCCTGGGCTTTCTCCCGGTCGGCACATCCCACTGTCAGATAACTGAGACGTTCCAGAGCCACCTCCTCTGCATGAGAAGGTCCACCGATACATGCGAGATTCTCATAGGGAACATCATATACCTGATGGAAATATTCAGAACATACGAGGTTCTCGTCTGGCACAATACCCTTGATGGCAGTGATGATGAACTTATCGCGTATACGTGTCTTCAGTTTCTTGAGATGACTTTTCAGATAGGGTGAGGGCGTGACAAACACCAGTGTGTCGTACATTTGTACGATCTTGTTAAGGTCGGAGGAGAAGAAGATTTCATCCGTATTGAATCGGACACTCATCAAGTATGCCGGATTGTGACCAAGGCGTTTGAAGTCCTCAATACGGTCGTCACGGCGCATATACCATCCGATATGGTGGGTGTACCCCACTACAATCTTGGCTATTGCCGTAGCCCAACTACCGCCGCCAATGATGGCTATCTTACCGCACTCGTACATATCCTGCTATTGCTTTTGGCTATTAGCGATTAGCTTTTTCTATCCATGCTGCGACTTCATCGACAGAAGGTTTCTGAATATCGAGTTTGTATTTCTTGACGATATCGCCAATCTTCTGTTGTAGACCTTGTGCCTTCTCCTCTTTGATATTGGAGATGAGGTTAAAGCCAGCTTTGCGGAGGACGGGTACCCATTCCTCACTGACTCCAATCTCGCCCCATTCGGCTATTGTGCTTTGGGGCACTTTCTTCTCAGGTTTCATCTGTGGGAAGAAAAGAACCTCTTGAATGAATGTCTTGCCCGTCATCAGCATCACCAGACGGTCGATACCGATACCAATACCAGAGGTAGGAGGCATGCCATATTGCAAGGCACGCAGGAAGTCCTGATCGATAATCATCGCCTCGTCGTCACCCTTGTCAGCGAGCTTCATCTGTTCAATGAAACGCTCCTCCTGGTCGATGGGGTCATTTAACTCGGAATAGGCGTTCGCCAGCTCCTTACCATTCACCATCAGCTCGAAACGTTCTGTGAGTCCAGGCTTTGAACGATGCATCTTTGTCAGGGGGCTCATCTCAACGGGATAATCAGTGATAAAGGTCGGCTGGATAAAGGTCCCCTCACAGAACTCACCAAAGAGTTCGTCGATAAGTTTACCTTTGCCCATCGTTTCATCCACCTCCATGCCCTTTGACTTACAGAAGTCACGGATTTCCTCCTCGCTCTTGCCGTCACAGTCAAAACCAGTCTTTTCTTTGATGGCATCCAAGATAGGCAAACGACGATAAGGAGCCTTGAACGATACGATGTTACCGTCAATCTCCCTTTCTGGCTTGCCATTTACAGCGATACATATCGTTTCAAGCAACTTCTCCGTGAACGACATCATCCAGTTATAGTCCTTGTACTGCACATAGAGTTCCATACAGGTGAATTCAGGGTTGTGGTTACGGTCCATACCCTCGTTACGGAAGTTCTTGCCAATCTCATAGACACCCTCAAAGCCGCCCACGATGAGTCGCTTCAGATAAAGCTCGGTGGCGATACGCATATACATGTCTTGATCAAGGGCATTGAAATGAGTGATGAAAGGACGAGCAGAAGCACCTCCAGCAATCATCTGAAGGGTGGGGGTCTCTACCTCAGTATAGCCTGCTTCATCCAGTACCTTACGGAGTGTCCGGATAACAGTGGCTCTCTGAAGGAAGGTATCCTTGACACCGTCGTTAACCACCAAGTCGACATAACGCTGACGGTAGCGCAACTCCGGATCGTCAAACTTATCGTATGCCACACCGTCCTTGTACTTCACGATAGGCAGTGGCTTTAATGATTTCGACAGTAGTGTCAGTTCCTGGGCGTGGACGGAAATCTCACCAGTCTGGGTTCGGAATACGAATCCCTTGACTCCAATGAAGTCACCGATGTCCAATAACTTCTTGAAGACGGTGTTATAGAGTTCCTTGTCATCTCCAGGACAGAGGTCGTCACGTGTGATATAGACCTGAATGCGTCCCTTTGAGTCTTGTAGTTCTACGAAGGAGGCTTTTCCCATAACACGACGGCTCATCATGCGACCTGCTATGCATACCTCACGTGTTTCGGCATCGTCCTGGAAACTATCTATGATTTCTGTTGAGAAGGCGTTGGTAGGATATTCAGCGGCAGGGTAGGGGTTGATGCCTCTCTGACGCAGTTCTTGCAGACTCTCACGTCTGCCAATCTCTTGTTCACTAAGTTCTAAAATGTTCATATAACTTCTATAAATGTGTTATGGATGCAAAGGTAGTGCAAACCGAGTGAAAAACCAAATTTTATTTGAGTTTTTCCGAGGTGCAGCCTACTTTCGCTGTATTTTTCAGCAAAGGTAGTAAATTTATCTGAGACAATAGCGTTTTTAGTTTTTTTTTTCATTCATCTTGTTATTACGTTAAATAATTGCTAAAAAAACAGACAATATTTGGTTAGGTAAATAAAACTTCTTATATTTGCGGAATAAAACAACTGATCATACAACAAATTTTTTCATCATGGAAGAGGATAGAATCAAGACAAGAGTAGTTGGTGTAGACATTAGTAATGAGCGTACGACTTATGCTATTGTTGATATTCGCGGTAATATTATTGCCGAAGATAGCTTTGTGACAACAGACTATCAGGATGTCAATAACTTTGTTTCAGTCATTTGTGAGAAGATTCTTGAGATGGTTGAGGCTAATGGTGGCTATGAGACAATCCGTTCGTTGGGTATAAGCTGTCCGAGTGCCAGTTTTATATCAGGTAATATCGTGAATGCTCCTAATCTTCCATGGAAAGGCATCATCCCACTCTCTGCGATGATTCGTGACCGTTTGGGACTGGCTGTTGCCTTGGCTAACGACGCGCATGTGGCTGCCCTGGGTGAGTATGCCTTTGGATCGGCTCATGGTATGAAGGATTTCATCATTATCAGTATGGGTATCGGTTTGGGAAGTTGTTTCTTCTCCGCTGGTCATGAGCATCAGGGCTTTGAAGGCTTTGCTGGTGAGTTCGGACATACCTGCATCCAGCCACTCGGACGCAAGTGTGCCTGTGGCAAGCAAGGTTGTCTGGAAGCCTATGTCGGTGCCAAGGGTATCGTATCCACGGCTAATGAGTTGATGAAAGAGTCGGATGCGCCTTCTTTGATGCGAAACGTCGAGAGGTTGACTCCCCGTATTATTAATGATTTCTGTCAGCAGGGCGATGAGATGGCTATTGAGGTGTTCCGCCGTACGGGGGAGATCTTCGGCATGGGTCTTGCCAACTATGCAAGTCTTATCAATCCGCAGGCTATTATCCTGACGGGCGGTATCTCCCATGCAGGAAAGTGGTTGCTGGATCCTACTCGTCAGGCTTTCGAGGACAATATCTTCGGAAATATGAAGGGAAGAATCAAGATATTAGTTTCCCAGTTGAATGACCGTGAGCGTGATGTGTTAGGTGCCAGTGCCCTTGCATGGGAGGTTCCTGAATATTCATTATTCAAATAATGGACGTAGAACGTATAGTACAGATTATTGAGCGTAAGCCTAATCTCAGTACCGCCCTCGGGATGGAGTTCATATCCACTCCCGAGGACGATACTTGTATGGCTCGCATGAAAGTGGATGAGCGTAACCGCCAACCGTTCGGCTTCTTGAGTGGCGGGGCTTCTCTTGCGTTAGCTGAGAATGTGGCAGGGGTGGGCTCTTCTGCCTTGTGTCCTAACAGCGCCTGTGTCGGTATTGAGGTCAGTGGCAGTCATGTCCAGGCTGTCAGTGAGGGTGACACGGTGACCGCCTATGCGCGTTTGCAGCATAAGGGATCTACACTCCATGTGTGGCATGTGGAGATCAGGAATACTGCAGGTGAGTTGATATCCACTGTTCGTGTTACCAACTATATTATAAAGAACCGTAAGTAGCATGACGAGCTTTGCCCTTTTCCGCTTACCATTTGAAAAACAGTATACGCTGATTGCACAAACCTCGGGAGAACCTCTTGAGGTGTCATCATTGGCGGAGTTAAGTGGCAGGGAAGGGTATGTGTTGGCTCCTTTCGCCCAGTCGGGTGATTGCCCTATCTTACTGATACGCCCTGATGTAGTAAATCATGAGCTGCCGTCAGGTATGGGAGACGGATGGTATGACCGTCTTCTCCGCACTGGTCAGATGTCCGTTCCTCTGGTTCCAGAACTTCGTGCTGACTATCATGTCGACTTCGCGAATTTCCATGCGCATCTGTCGAATGGTGATTTCTCTAAGCTGGTACTTTCCCGTAGTCAGTTCATCGCTTCAGATGTCCGGCAGTCGCCTTTGGACTTGTTTAGGAAGGCATGTGAGTGCTATCCTCGCATGATGATTGCGTTAGTGTCGACACCGAAAAGTGGGACATGGCTGGCGGCGACGCCAGAGATGTTGCTGTCCGGCAGTGGAGAGGAGTGGCAGACAGTAGCCCTTGCCGGTACGTTGCCCTATGAACAGGATGTCAGGTGGAGTGATAAGAACATCCAGGAACAGCGTTATGTGGCTACGTATATCACAGAGCAACTCGAACGGTTTACGTCTGATTTCAAAGAGACAGGCCCTCGTACCATCCGGGCTGGGCATCTGGCTCATCTGCGTAGTGATTTCCATTTCAGGATGGAAGGGAGAAGAGTCGGTGAGCTCTTGCAGGCACTCCATCCCACACCGGCAGTCTGCGGCTTGCCAAAACATGATGCCTTTCAGTTTATCTTACATAATGAGCATAGTCCCCGTCGTTATTACAGTGGCTTCATGGGGGCATTGTCTGTAGAGAATAAGACCAGTCTCTTTGTCACACTACGTTGTATGGAGATGTTTATGGATGGCTGTTGCCTGTATGCCGGTGGAGGTATCCTGAAAGACAGTACGGAAGAGCTGGAGTGGCAGGAGACGGAGATCAAGATGGATACCATGCGTAATATTATATATAATGTATAGTAACAAAGAGAATGTAAACATATTGACAGCTTTGTTGGTGGCGCATGGAGTGCGTCATGCCGTAGTATGTCCGGGTAGTCGTAATGCCCCCATTGTACATAACCTCAACGAGTGCCCGGACATCCAATGCTATCCTGTGACGGATGAACGCTCGGCAGGCTTCTATGCCTTGGGCATGACGCAATGCCTGAAGGAACCTGTGGTAGTATGTGTTACCAGTGGGACGGCGTTGCTGAACCTTGCTCCTGCAGTCGCCGAAGCGTATTATCAGCATCAGTCATTGGTGGTGGTCTCCGCCGACCGTCCTGCAGCATGGATAGACCAGTTGGATGGTCAGACCCTGCCCCAGCCTGATGCCCTTGGACGATTCGTCAGAAAAGCAGTGTCGTTGCCAAAACCACATGATGAGGAAGAACGTTGGTATTGCAACCGCCTCGTCAACGAGGCACTGCTGGTGCGTCATGCTCCTGTACATATCAATGTTCCCATCAGTGAACCCCTATTTGACTTCTCTGTGTCTTCCTTGCCTGAAGAACGGGAGATAGCGTTTCTTCCTGCTGATACGCCGGCGCATACCCTGAGTCATGTCGTACGGATGTTTATGCAGGCAAAGCGTCCGATGCTGATAGCTGGACAGCCGATGAATCCGAATATGGACGAGGCGGTCTGTCTGGTGGAGGATGATGAGTGTTATGTTCCTGACTTCGTGTTATATACCGGAGGCTCTATCGTCAGTAAGCGTGTCAAGCACTTTTTACGGAAAGCAAAGGAAACATGGACAGTGAATGAGACCGGTGAGGTTAATGACACGTTTATGAACCTGACACATGTCGTTCAAGGCGATGGAGATGTTGTTGCCGACCAGGTCCGTTTCATGTTGGAGCAACAGCCGCATCCCTTCGTCCAGCAATGGGATGAACTCTTGGAGAGAGTACGTCAGCATGCCATTGCGTATCAACCTGCCTATTCCCAGATGGCGACCGTGAAATGTGTCGAAAGTCAAAGGTCAAAGGTCGAAAGTCAATTTCCAATTCATTATGCGAACAGCACCGCTATCCGTCTTGCCAACATCTATGCCAGTCATCCTGTCTATTGCAATCGTGGCGTGAATGGTATCGACGGGTCGTTGTCCACGGCGGCAGGGTTCTCATGTGTGACTGATGAGCCCGTCATCTGCGTCATCGGGGACCTGAGTTTCTTTTACGACCAGAACGCACTGTGGAACCAGAACCTGCGTGGGAATTTCCGTATCCTACTGATGAATAATGGGAAAGGTGGTATCTTTAATATGTTGTCTGGCTTGGAACAGAGTCCTGCGCGTGACAGGTTTGTGGCTGCCGGGCATCATACTTCCGCCAAGGGTATCTGTGAACAGAATGATATCGTCTATCTGAGAGCGGAGGATATGACAGAGATGCAGGAGGGTGTTGAACGGCTGCTTCAAGAACAGAGCGACCGCCCAATGCTTCTGGAGGTGTTTACTGACGCTGCAGTTGACGAACAGGTGTTTCGCGACTATTACGCACAGATCCGCAAGAACAGATGATATGCACAGGTTCTGAGCTTCAGAGGAGTCTTAATGGGTTAGTTTTGTTTTCTTTTGTAGTTCCCCGGAAAGAGCATGGCGGTTCAGGAACAGGTAGGTTGTGTTTAAGGCAATGTAGTCACGCGACATATACCAGATACCGTTGTAGTGTCCGCTCTTGCCCCATGAGTTCTTCACCATATAATAGGGCTTGCCCGTTTCGTCAACAGCCTTGCCGTAGATGAGCATCACATGGTCATAAGTGAACTGCCAGTCGTCCCATTGTTGCTGGCGTAGCTGCTGTGTGGGCTGGACGCTGTCAGGTAGCAGTGCCAGTCCTGTACGGGTGAAATCCCCTGATACGTCACCGCCCCAGGCTACTGTATACCCTGCGTCCAGTGCCTTGTCGAGCACCTCCATCAATTGTTCGATGGGGATGTTGTAACTGGGCTTCAGTCGCCATTTGTAGGGTGCCTCAATGACAAACCATCTGTTGAATGGATGATGTGTGAAACTCGTCAGACTCACGTAATCGTCAAAGTCAAGGTCGAGACTCTTGGCAAACGATGTCGGCGTGTATGTCTTTCCTTCAAAGACGAACGACTCAGGACAGTGTCCCACATACCGTTCGATGACTGCCAGCACACTGTCTTGCCAGTTAGGTAGGGGTGCTTTGGCATCTTTCTGCACGATACTGCTTATCCTGCGCTCCAACTCAGGGAAGAACACTTTGAAGTTGGCGAGTGAGTCACCCGTCAGCGAACCTGGTGCCGGCATGGCATCCTCGGGACAGATACCGTGCTGACGGATTACCTCCAGCACGTCATCACACGAGCCTCCTTCCGATATCTGGCTATAGCCGTGCATCCGTACATAATGAGTGGCACAGTCCATATAGTCTTTGTTCACCACGAACATCTCGCACAGGTTGTAGGTCTTGCCAGTCTTCCGTAGTATCTCGCTCTCGAAGTAACCCAGTGTGGCATAGGCCCAGCAAGTGCCACTGCGGTATTGGTTCTTCACACTTGTTATCGGAAGCTCCTTCACCGTAGTGAATTCCTTCTTTACCTCTGAGGCAATGGCACCCCGTTGTAGGTTCTCCTGTGCTGATGCCGCTGAAGCCATAAGCATCATTGCCGTTAATAAAACTGTCTTCATTTGGTTAGCTATTATATATACTGAGAGCAAAATTACGAAATTCTGACGAAATTCAGCCATCTTTCCAGTAAAAAAAAGTTTGGTGCCACCTATCGTTGAGATAGCCGCCACCTATCGATGCGATAGGTGCCGCCTATCGATCCGTTTGCTCGGGGCTATCGATGCGATAGCCCTAGGGTATCTATGGAATAGCTGTCAACGACTTTTATATCACATCAACCACGTATTTTTCACATCGTTAACCTATGCGCTATTAGGAATATTGTTTTCAAAAGATAAAGATACAAATAAAATGGAGAGAAATGATTTTTTTTTCCTATCTTTGCACATAGAATCAAGACAAATAAGGAATAATATGATGGAAAGAGAGTGGAAAGAGATTAGGAAATTCGAGGAGATCCTCTTCGAAGAGTATCATGGGATTGCTAAGATCACCATCAACCGTCCTCGTTATCGTAATGCGTTTACCCCCAAGACGACGTTGGAGTTAAGTCAGGCATTTGCCCTTTGTCGTGAGATGCAGAATATCCGTGTGGTATTGTTGACAGGTGCCGGTGACAAGGCGTTCTGTTCTGGTGGTGATATGCATGTGAAGGGACGTGGCGGTTATGTCGATGACGAAGGTGTGCCTCGTCTGAGTGTACTGGATGTGCAGATGCAGATCCGCCGACTGCCCAAACCTGTCATTGCCATGGTCAACGGCTATGCCATTGGTGGCGGTCATGTGTTGCATCTGGTATGCGACCTGACGATTGCCTCCGAGAATGCTATCTTTGGACAGACAGGTCCGAAGGTGGGCTCGTTTGACGCAGGTTTCGGTTCTTCTTATCTCGCCCGTATCGTCGGACAGAAGAAAGCACGTGAGATATGGTTCCTTTGTCGTCAGTATTCTGCCAAGGAAGCTGAGGAGATGGGTATGGTGAATAAAGTCGTGCCTTTCGACCAGTTGGAGGATGAGTGTGTCGCATGGGCGGAGGAGATGATGGAACGCTCACCCATTGCCTTGCGTATGATTAAGGCAGGACTGAATGCCGAGCTGGACGGACAGGCAGGAATCCAGCAACTGGCTGGTGATGCCACCATGCTTTATTATTTCTTAGATGAGGCACAAGAGGGTGGTAAGGCATTCTTGGAGAAGCGTAAGCCCGACTTCGAGCAGTACCCTAAGATTCCGTGATAGTTGAAAGTTGATAGTTGAAAGTTTGAAAGTGAAAGTAGATATTGAGGAGCGTATACTCCATTTTAAACAGCCGGCAGGTACTTCCCGTGGTGTTTATACGGAACGGAAGATCTGGTTGGTAAAGATGACGGAGGGGGATGCTGTCGGAATAGGGGAGTGTGCCCCGCTACCCAAACTGAGTTGCGACGATATTCCTAACTATGTCGAAGTGCTTCGTCGTTTCTGTGATGAAGTGGAGCGTTCTGGACAGCTTGATACAGAAGCATTGCGTGACTATCCCTCCATGCTCTTCGGCTTGGAGACAGCAATGTTGAGTTTAATGAACGGTCAAAGGTCAAAGGTCAAAGGTCAAAGGTCAAAGGTCGCTCCTTGTCAATTTTCAATTTTGACTTCGTCGAAATCGCTCACGCTCGATAGACTTCAAGCAAGCTTGGCCTATACTCGCTTAATCGCGATTTTCAACTCTCAATTTTCTCGTGGTGAAGTCGGTATTCCTATCAACGGTTTGGTATGGATGGGGACCTATGAGGAGATGAAGGAGCGCATTGAACAGAAGTTGGCACAGGGCTTCCATTGTGTCAAACTGAAGATTGGTGCCATTGACTTTGATGCTGAACTGGAGCTCATCAAAAGAATCCGTGAGCGTTTCAGTCATCATGAAGTGGAGCTACGGGTGGATGCCAATGGAGCTTTTCCTTTTGATGAAGCACTTTACAAACTGGAACTATTGTCACAATACGCCCTGCATTCCATAGAACAACCTATCAAGGCAGGACAGTGGGCAAATATGGCAGAACTTTGTCGTGAGTCTCCATTGCCTATCGCCCTCGATGAGGAACTGATTGGTGTCAACGACCCTGACCAGAAGCGACAGATGCTGAACATTATCCGTCCTCGTTATATCATCCTCAAGCCCTCGTTGCATGGAGGAATGATGGGTGTGCGTGAGTGGATCGACATCGCTAACGACATGGGTATCGGTTCGTGGATTACTTCTGCCTTGGAGAGTAATATCGGATTGAATGCCATCGCTCTGTTCTGCGCAGACGTTTATGGTGACAGGATTACCATGCCCCAAGGTCTCGGCACGGGACAGCTCTTTACAGATAACATCCCCATGCCGCTGGAGATACGAGGTGACAGACTTTGGAGAAAGGTAAAAGGGTAAAAGGTAAAAAAGTAAAAGTGACTATTGAGGAATTCCTTGAAGAGTGGAATAACTCTTCGGACACAATACTGGTGCATACCAGTGGCTCCACCGGCAAACCGAAACCAATGCTGGTGGAGAAACGACGCATGGAGGCTTCTGCACGTATCACTTGTCAGTTTCTCGGGCTGAAGGAAGGTGACACAGCCCTGCTGTGTATGCCCCTCGACTATATCGCTGGTAAGATGATGGTGGTACGTTCGCTGACATGTGGCTTGCGATTAATAGCCGTTGAACCTACAGGAACGCCGTATTGGGATGAACCTGTCGATTTTGCAGCGATGGTACCTCTACAGGTCTGGAACCTGTTGCAAGAGGAAGAAGGACGTTATCGTTTACAACAAATCCGTCATTTGATTATCGGAGGCGGAGCTATCAACGATGAGTTAGCGGATGCATTGAAAGATTTCCCCAATCAGATCTATAGCACGTATGGGATGACGGAAACACTGTCACATATCGCTCTCCGTCGTCTCAATGGACCAGAGCGTAGCGATTGGTACACGCCTTTTGAGGGTGTCGATGTGTCACTGAATGATGAGAACTGTCTCGTCATCAAGGCACCTGCCGTCCACGACGGCCCTTTGGTCACCAATGATATCGCTGAATTGTCAAAGGTCAAAGGTCGAAGGTCAAAGGTTCATTTCCGCATTATGGGCCGAAAGGACAATGTTATCTGTTCTGGCGGTATCAAGATACAGATAGAAGAGGTGGAACGACTCTTGAGTCCCCATCTCTCTGCCCCTTTCATGGTTACTAAAGCCCCTGATGTGAAACTCGGTGAACAAGTCGTCCTTTTGACGGAGTCCCCTGATATTGACGCTATTCGCCGGTGCTGTCAAGCCGTATTACCTAAATACTGGCAACCCCGTCAATACCTGCATGTTGATCATCTTCCCCTTACTGAAACAGGAAAACCTGCTCGTGTTGAGGCTGAGAGAATCGCTCGTCTTTTGAAGGAATAAAACACATATTTTCCCAAAATATAAGTGGGGCGGTCCATCACGGACAGCCCCACTTCCGGTTGTTAGCAATTTAAATAGGTAGTAGTTTATCGTCGAGGTATCAGCACTCCCTGTAGAAGTCCAATGCCTCTTTGATGTCTTCTTCAGAAACAGTCTGGTTGATACGGATGTCTCCGATATCTCCCAACAGCGTGAAGTTAATGTCATTACCCTCGTTCTTCTTGTCGTGATGCATCAGTTCCAAAAGTCGCGGATAATCATCACAGGTAATCGTCATCTTGCCATAATGCTCTTTGATGAAGTTTACCGTCTGTCGCATCTTGTCTTGTGGGAATCCCGTCTTGACGCAACAGAGATAGAGCTCGGTAATTAATCCATAAGCGACAGCATAGCCATGGAGGATAGGCTGGTGCTCCAGTGCGAACGACTCGAAGGCATGTCCTGCCGTATGTCCGAGGTTCAATGCTTTGCGAATACCTTTCTCTGTAGGGTCTTCTGTGACAATGCGTTGCTTGACGGCAACACTGTCAGCAAGGAGGGAAGAGAGTCTTTCTAGATTGTCTAGATTATCTAGAAGATCTAATGTTAATAGTTCTGCCCAACTCTTTTCATTGCTGATTAGACCGTGTTTCAGCATCTCAGCATAGCCGGAAAGGATATTCTCTGCGTCCAAGGTCTGCAGGAATGTTGTATCGAGAATGACACAACGGGCATTGTTGAAGACACCAATCTCATTCTTCAATCCTCCGAAATTGATACCTGTCTTGCCACCCACACTGGCATCCACCATAGAGAGTAAGGTGGTAGGTATATTAATATAAGGTATACCGCGCTTGAAGGTGGAAGCCGCAAAACCTCCCAGATCCGTTACCATGCCGCCACCGAGGTTAATCATCAGTGAGTGGCGTGTGGCACCAAAGCGCTGCATCTCACTCCATACATGAGAGAGCGAATCCAGCGTCTTATTGGTATCAGTGGCACCAATGGTGATGATCTGCGCTCCCTGCATATACTCGAAGTCACTAACCACAGGCAGACAATATTGCCGTGTGGTCTCGTCAACCAGCACCATCAATCTGTCATGGGGGCATCCTGCCACTGCTTCATGCAGCGTCTGACACAGGTTGTCGGATATAATGACTCTTTGTTGTTCCATTTGCGACTGCAAAATTAATATAAATTTTACAAAATACATCTTAAAAAACAGATTAATTGTGCAAAAGACAATTTTTTGTACAAAACAATTTAAACTTTTCATCTTGGGATGCGTCAAAAGAACAAAATTGATAAAAACAGACAGAAAACATGAAGAGATTTTTTCTATGCATGCTGATGGTAGCCTCTGCAATGCTCGCGATGGCGCAGCACGTCACAGGAATAGTAATTGAGAGTGACTCACAAGAGCCTGTGGCACAGACAACGGTACGAATATTGAAATCAGACAGTACCTTAGTGACGGGCGGATTGACAGATCTGGATGGAAAGTTCCGTGTCAAGGCTCCTTCAGCAGGTAAATACATCGTTCAGATTACTTGTGTGGGCTTTAAGCCTTTTACCAAACAGGTACAACTGACTGCGGAGAAGGAAGTCTCTCTTGGTACCGTGTCGCTGAGTCCCGATGCTATCATGCTGAAGGGTGCCACTGTCACAGGACATGCAGCCAAAGTAACTTTGAAAGCTGACACCTTCGTCTATAATGCAGCCGCCTTCCGTACACCGGAGGGTTCTGTTGTTGAGGAACTGGTGAAGCGTCTGCCTGGTGCAGAGGTCAGTGATGACGGAACAATTAAGATTAATGGTAAGGAGGTAAAGAAAATCCTTGTGGATGGTAAGGAGTTCATGACGGGTGACACGAAGACCGCCATGAAGAACCTGCCGACCAACATCATTGATCGTATCAAGGCATACGACCAGCAGAGTGACCTCTCTCGTATCAGCGGTATTGAGGACGGTGAGGAACAGACGGTACTTGATTTCGGTATCAAACCTGGTATGAACAGAGGTTTCATGACCAATAATGATTTCGGCATCGGTACCCGTAACAGATATTCTGCCCGTACCTTCAACGGTTTGATGAAAGAGAAGTCAACCATGATGATGATGGCAAGTGCCAACAACGTCAATGACATGGGCTTCAGCGGAGGTGGCGGTGGTCGTTTTGGCATGGGTCGCCAGGGACTGACAGCTACGAAGATGGTTGGTTTGAACTTCAACTATGAGAATACAGGTAAGCTGATACTTGACGGAAGTGTGCGATGGAACCACTCTGACGGTGATGCTTTCTCAAAGAGAAACTCAGAGAGCTTCTTCAGCTCGACTGTCTCACAGTTTGGTAACAGCTGGAATCAGAACTTCTCACGTTCAAACGCATGGAATGCACAGATGCGACTGGAATGGACCCCCGATTCTATGACGAATATCATGTTCCGTCCGAACTTCCGCTATAACAGCAGTGACGGTGAACAGACGGGCGAGAGTGCTACCTTTGACCAGAACCCTTATGATTATGTGAGCGACCCGTTGGCAGAGATTGCAAAGATTGATCCGTTGCTGGTCAAGAACTACCAGATTCAGAATGGTATCAGCTATAGTGACTCTAAGAATGTAGGCGGTATGCTTCAGTTTAACAGAAAACTGAGTAATTACGGTCGTAACATCACGATTCAGTTAAATGGAAACTGGAGTTCGGGAACGAGTAAGTCACTTACCAATAATATCGTAGAGTTACTGTCTACCGGTTCCTCTTATCAGACTAACCGTTGGAGTATTACTCCTACAGACAACTACAGCTATAGTGCCCGTTTCAGTTATAGTGAACCAATCATGCGCCGTACTTACCTGCAGTTCAGCTATACCTATGGGTACAGCTACCAGAAGAGCGACCGTGAGACCTATAACCTGTTGGATGCACATTTTGAGGATCTTTATCCCCATTATCGTGGGTGGGACGCCTATCTGGAAAACTCCACTCCGGAACTCGACAAGGATCTGAGCCGTTTCTCAGAGTATAAGAACTACACACATACTGCTGAGGTGATGCTGCGAATCATCCGTGACTCTTATTCTTTCAATGTCGGTGTTCAGGTGGTTCCCCAGAAGTCACATTACCTTCAGGACTATCAGGGTGTACATGCCGATACTGTCCGTACAGTGACTAATTTCTCACCGACACTTGATTTCCGTTGGAGGAAGTCACAGGTAAGTCAGCTGAGATTCAACTACCGTGCAAATACCCGTCAGCCGTCTATCAGCGACCTGTTGGATATCGTGGATGACAGTAACCCACTGGCTATCCAGAGAGGTAATCCTGGACTGAAACCATCCTTCACTCATAACTTCCGTCTGAACTATAACGACTATTTCCAGAAGCATCAGCAGTCACTTGGTGCCTTCCTGAACTTCTCGATGACCAGTAATTCTGTCAGCAACAAGACCACGTTGATTGATGAGAAGACGGGTAAGACTGAGACAAAACCGGAGAATATCAATGGTAACTGGAACGGTAACCTCTTCCTGATGTTCAGTACAGCTCTTGACTCTGCTGCATACTTTAACTTGAATACGTCAACGAACCTCAGTTATAACCATAATGTCGCCTATGTTAGTGTAGGGGATATCAAGACCTCTCAGGAGAGTGTCACCAATTCGTTAGGTATCGGTGAGCGTCTGGCTCTCAGTTATCGTAATGAGTGGTTTGAGGTCGAGTTGAACGGTTCTGTGAACTACAACAGGAAGCGTAGTGAGTTGCAGACGAACAATAATCTTGACACATGGCAGTTCTCGTATGGCGGTATGATAGGTATTACTGCCCCATGGGGTACAGCCTTGTCAACGAACATGAATATGCAGAGCCGTCGCGGTTATAACGATAGTTCTATGAATACCAATGAGCTGTTGTGGAATGCCCAGATATCACAGAGTTTCTTAAGAGGCAACGCCCTGACTGTTTCCTTGCAGTTCTACGATATCCTGCATCAGCAGTCTACTATCAGCAGTGTCCTCTCTGCTATCGAGCGCAGTGATACGGAGTATAATGCTATTACCAACTATGCTATGTTGCATGTGATTTACCGCACGAATGTCTTTGGCGGACGTGGTTCACGTGGTGGCTTTGGCGGAGGCATGGGTGGCCGTAACGGTCGTGCCGGTCGTGGTGGCATGGGCGGTCCTGGCGGAGGCTTTGGTGGTCCTGGCGGTGGCGGTCGTCGTGGTGGCGGCGGTGGCTTCGGAGGTCCTGGCAGATTCTAAGAGACAAAAGAAAAGACGCTCTAGTACTGAGCGTCTTTCTTTTTTTTGTTCCTTTTCGTTTTTTACCGATTACTTCTCGCTTCGGTCATCGATGTTATCACCCTCCGTGGGTGCCATCTCTTCCTCAAAGTCAGTGATGCCGGCTTGGATAAGGATGTTATACCATTGGATGAGTTTCTTGATATGACTGTTCTGTACGCGCTCTTGATCCCAGTCAGGAAGCACTTTGCTGAAATAGTCATGCAGTTCCTGGGCAGAAGCCTTCTTGTAATCAAGGCTGGAAGTCTTTCCTTTCTCCAAGTCACGCAGGGAGGCAAGAATCTTCATCAGTGGAACATCTTCTGTCTCAGTAAACATGGCGATGTCGGCAAGAGAGGTGATACGGTCAGTGCCAAAGGCTGGCATACGTCTGCCTGTTCCGTCAAGAGCCTCTACGATGAGGCTGTTCTTGGCGCGTGATACAAGTTTGTAAAGTCCTGGTTTGCCTGCAATGGCTAAAATTGTCTGTTTCATAGATTTTTTATTTTCGTTATTACGTTATATCGTTATTACGTTATATCGACAGAGGAAATCGTTTAATTGCTGGTCGATATCCGCATTCCCGTCATTGATGATCTCATAGTCGGCGAGTCTCTTCACTTTTTGCTGTGGCCATTGACGTGACATCCATTGTAGCACCTTCTCGCGTGAGATATGGTCACGTTGCATCACCCTTTGGATACGAACTTCCCGAGGGGCTGTCACGACGATGACTTTATCAACTAAACGGTTGATGCCTGATTCATACATGATAGCACTTTCCATCCACTCCAAGCCGCTCTTCTCGAAATCCTCGAAGACGGCAGGATGGACAATGGCATCAACAGCCTTCGCATGTTCTTCGCTCTGCAACAGAAACTGGGCGACAGCTACCTTGTTAAGCGTCCCGTCTATATAGGTGTCAGGTCCGATGAGTGCCGTTAGCTCCTTATATATAATAGGTGAAGTACGGATAAGACGTTTGGCGGCAGCATCACAGTCATAGACCCCAATACCATGTTTTGCTAGTAGTTGGCATACATAGCTTTTCCCTGACCCGATGCCTCCAGTGATGCCGATTTTCATTCCTCTTCTATCAGATAGTCTACTTGTTTCGTCGCCAGGGTTGCACGACTGATACCATGAGGCACCGTCTTCAGATAAATATTACATTTATCCGAGGGATTCTTAATAATCTCATTATAATCCGCAATAACGGTGAAGTCCTCTGGTCGTAGTGTCCTGAACTGACTGACACCCGTGATGAAATGTATCTTCACTTTCGGCGGGAAGGTTCTCAACACCTTACCTTCCGGCATATTAATAGCCTTGATGGGTACTCCCTCCATACTCTCTTCTGTCAGTACATCTGTATAGAAACCGATGCGGATATGCTCGGGAACCACTTTCACGTCTTTCTGATGGGAGAGCTTGCAGTCAATCAAGAGCGTATCACGGAATCCTGTATAGTTGAGCGGTTCTGTATAGACAACCTTGATACTGTCCAGTTTTTCCCTGGAGGTGTAAACGTCAACGCTGTCAGGCATATATTGGACATGGGAGATGAAATAGAGCTGCTCGGGATTCACGTGTCCTGCCCATCTGACAGGCACTCGCTTCCGTTCTCCATTATTGTAGAAGAACTCCAGTCTGTCAGGCTTGACAGAACTGATTAACGTGGAGGACTCCAGTTGTTGTGATAATAGTCTTCTGACTTCGGATGTAGACACGATACCAGATCCGTTCCCCCTGTCAAAACTCTTGTAGTTGATGATGACAGAACGTTTCTCCTTATAGAGGTATTGGAAGATCATCCATCCCTTGTCCCGTACGGTAACACGGAAAGTGTCAATCTCATTGGAGGTAAGTACCACATTCTTGGGTATCCCCCTGATCGTATAGACAACCTTTATCTCTTGCTCGTACGACTCATTCAGGGTCAGTATCAGCCAGAAGATTCCAGACAAGATCAAGAAGAATAGGAATATCAGAATTTGCTTGCTCATACTATTGAACAAGAAACGCCTGATATATTGTGAGATGCGATGCGTCTCCACTCTTCCTCCTTAGTCTCTTAGTGCCTGTTACTTGTTATTCTGCACTGGAGTGCTGGCAGGATCCTTGTAAACAGAGCCCTTGTCAACACGGATGACGACACCGTCGGCAATCTTTACCTCGATGACGCCAGTGGTAAGGTCAATCTTCTTGACAGTACCATAGATGCCACCGCCTGTCACTACAGAAGTACCTTCTGTCAGTGAGTTCTGGAAGTTCTGTATCTCTTTCTGTCGCTTCTGCTGAGGCTTGATCATAAAGAAATACATGATGGCGAATATAGCCACCATCATAATAATAAAACTGGTCATGCTGCCACCGCCACCCTGTGCGGCTTGTGCAGCGAGAATCACTTGTGTCATATTCTAATTAATGTTTAATGTTTAATCTTTAACCTCTATGACCTCTCTTCCATCCGTTTGAGCAATCTGCCGCTTTGTATCAAGTGACGGGCAATGGCATCCAGCATGCCATTGATATAGCTGCCGCTGCGTGGGGTGGAGTAGAGCTTGGCAATCTCCACATACTCATTGATACTTACATTGATAGGAATACTGGGGAGGGTCATCATCTCGGCGATGGCAATCTGCATAATCACGATGTCCATATAGGCAAGACGGGAGAAATCCCAGTTGCGTGAGGCCTCACTCATGAAATGCTGATACTCGTCGGCATTCATGATGGTTGCACGGAAAAGTTTTCGGGCATAGTCCTTGTCTTCTTCGTTGTCGTATTCAGGTAACAGCTCCTGCTTAGACTGATTCTTCTCCTCAAAACGCTTGATGGTCTTCAGGACAAAGGTGTCAACAATCTCCTTGTCATCATTCCAATAGAGACATTGTTCTTCCAAAAAAGAGTCGAGGTCTGTGTTTTCTTGGATAAAGGTACGGTAGAGCTTACGCCATAGTTCCCGATCGGCTTCGTAGCTATCCTCCTGGGCTGCCATATAGTCCTGGTATATGGGGCTCTCCGTTATCTGTGTATAAATCTTCTTGAGAAATTCCGGCTCGTCATCCCAGTTCAACTTCTTCGTCTCTATAAAGTCGTTGAGCATCTTATTCTCCTCCAACTGGAGAGCAAAGCGGTTATAGACGAATTTCTGCGAGGGCATCTCTGTTCCTTCACGTTTCGCCCTTAACTGGGCTACTTCCAGATGACGACGGGACTCATGGGTGATACCCACGATGAGTGCTAACAAATAGTTATACAGGTCATACGCTTTTGAAAGGCTGAAGAGTAATTCCTTCTCCGCCGTTTCAATGTTCTTGTTGCCATTTTGATAGTACGCATAGGTTAACTGGACAACCTTGATTCTTATGAGTTCACGATTAATCATATTCTTAAGAATAGCTTTTTTGATACGCTTATCAACTGCAAAAATACGAATATTTCCCCGATTACGCAAGAAAAAAGGAAAAATTATAGGTAAGGAAGTAAAATTTTCAATTATCAATTATCAATTATCAATTTTTATTTGTACCTTTGCACCCGCTTTTCGCATCGTGTGATGGTGAATTAAGCAAAGGAGTTTAACTTAATTTAGAGTAACACAATTAATTATGAAAGAGATTAGTGTAAACGGTCAGAAGCGCGCCGAGACAGGCAAGAAAGCCTCTAAGTTGCTTCGCAAAGAGGGTCTGATTCCCTGTAACATGTATGGTGAGAAGAAAGGTGAGAACGGTCTTCCTGAGGCTTTGTCTTTCGTCGTTCCTATGACGGAGATGCGTAAGGTAATCTATTCTCCCCATGTATATGTTGTCAATATCAATATTGATGGTATTGAGCACAAGGCTATCATCAAGGAACTGCAGTTCCATCCCACAACTGACGCATTGCTGCATGCAGACTTCTTCGAGATCAACGAGAAGAAGGCGATAACTGTTGGAATCCCTGTCAACCTTAAGGGTCATGCTCAGGGTGTGCGTGATGGTGGTAAGCTCCAGTTGCAGATCCGTAAGATCAATGTGACAGCTCCTTATAAGAATATTCCTGAGGTTCTCGACATCGACGTTACCAATCTGGAGCTCGGCAAGAGCATCAAGGTGGGTGCACTGAGCTTCGAGGGTCTTGAGATTGCTACTTCTAAGGAGGTTGTTGTATGCTCTGTGAAGACAACTCGTGCTTCTCGTTCTGCTGCATCTACAGAGGAAGCTGCTGCAGAATAATTGCATATAGCTAATAGCTATCAGCATGGATAAATATCTGATTGTAGGTCTGGGCAATGTCGGTGATGAGTACGATATGACCCGCCACAATACGGGATTCATGGTATTGGACGCTTTTGCGAAGGCGTCCAATATTTCTTTTGAGGATAAGCGTTACGGTTTTGTCGGCGAGACGAGTCTCAAAGGTCGTAAGGTGTTTCTCCTCAAGCCCTCTACTTTTATGAACCTCAGTGGTAATGCGGTTCGTTACTGGCTGAATAAGGAGAACATCGACCAGAGTCGTCTGTTGGTTATCAGCGATGATGTGGCAATTCCTTTAGGACAGTTCCGGTTGAAGGCGAACGGCTCCAATGGGGGACATAACGGCTTGGGACATATCCAGCAGCTCATCGGACAGCAGTATGCCCGTCTGCGGATGGGTATCGGCAGCGATTATCCGCAGGGTATGCAGATAGACTATGTCCTGGGGCGTTACAGCGAGGAAGAGTTGAAGGTGCTGCAGCCTGCTATAGACCTTGGTGTGGATATTATCAAGAGTTTTGTATTGGCTGGCATTGATGTCACCATGAACCAATATAATAAATTAGGTAAGAATGGAGGAAGCAAGAGTTGACAAATGGCTGTGGGCGGCTCGTATTTTCAAGACCCGCAGTATCGCTGTTGATGCCATCAAGAACGGACGGGTGACGATGAACGGCATGAACGTCAAGCCGTCCCGCATGGTGAAGGTGGGTGAGGTCGTCAGTGTACGCAAGCCACCTGTCACTTATTCCTTCAAGATACTGAAGACGATAGAGCAACGGGTGGGGGCTAAGCTCCTTCCGGAGATTTATGAGAATGTTACGCCCGCTGACCAGTATGAGTTGCTGGAGATGAACCGCATCAGTGGTTTCGTCGACCGCGCCCGTGGCACGGGTCGTCCTACTAAGAAAGAACGTCGTGCTCTGGACGAGTTCATAGGTCCTTCCTTGGAAGGTTATGATGATTTTGATTTTGATTCAGAAGATTTTGAGTCCCTTGATTAAGAGGCGACTATAATATAGGGAGATTATGTTGATAGATATTGTGCTGATCATAGCAGGTGTGGCGATGGTACTCTATGGGGCTGATCGCCTGACAGAGGGAGCCTCCACTTTGGCTCGTCGTATGAATGTACCGGAGATTATCATTGGATTGACCATCGTTGCTGCAGGCACCTCCGCTCCAGAGCTCTTCGTCAGTCTGGTGTCCGCACTCAAGGGCACTTCAGGTATGGCTATCGGTAACGTGGTGGGTTCCAATACCATGAATGCCATGCTGATAGTGGGATGTGCCGCCATGGTGGCACCGATGACCATTAGCAAGAGTACTGTTCGTAAAGACATACCTTTTGCCGTCTTTGCCTCAGTCCTATTACCCCTGCTGGCAATCGACTCCTTCCTCGGACGTATCGACGGTGTCATCCTGTTGGCAGGTTTTGCCGCCTTCATGTACTATACTCTGTCGCAGGCAAAGGGTGGAAAGGCAGAACCAGCAACAGGAATCAAGACGATTAATCCCTGGATGAGTGCGTTCTTCGTATTTCTGGGACTCGCCCTATTGGTGATCGGCAGTAATATCTTTGTCGATTCCGCCTCACGTGTCGCCTATTCCCTGGGTATCAGCGAAGGTGTTGTCGGTCTGACCATCGTAGCAGGAGGTACCTCACTGCCAGAGCTTGCCACCAGTGTCGTAGCAGCACGCAAGGGACAGTCTGCCATCGCCATCGGCAATGTCATCGGCTCCAATGTCTTTAATATTCTGATGATATTAGGACTCACCGCCACCATCAGTCCCATGCAGATACAAGGTATCACGATGATCGACTTCTCATTGATGCTCGGCTCCGTCGTCCTCGTCTGGCTGTTCTCCCGTACGAAGTATACCGTAGAGCGTTGGGAGGGTGCCCTCTTGGTCGGAGGTTACTTAGTCTATCTCGGTTGGTTGCTGAGTAATGTGTAATTAACGTTACTCCCCGTATATTTCTTTCAGCTTCGCAGCAAGTGCTTCACCGCGAAGGTCCATGGCGATGATCTTTCCTGTGGGGTCCACAAGGACGTTGCTGGGGATGCTGGCGATACCGTAAGCGTCGGCAGCGGCACTCTTCCATCCTTTGATGTCACTCATCTGCGGCCATTTCATTCCTAACTGTTGAATGGCGGCAACCCATGAACTCTTTTTCTGGTCGAAAGAGACACCCACCACGTTGAAGCCTTTGCCCTTGTATTGCTCATAAGCGGCAATCACGTGTGGCATCTCACGAAGACAAGGACCGCACCAAGAAGCCCAGAAATCGATAAGCACATAGTTGCCTTTGCCTACCCACTGACTTAGTCTGACCGTCTGGTCGTCCGGATCCTGCATCTCCAGCTCATGGAACTGTATGCCTGGTTTGCGCTTCTCGTAGCCGGCAAGCAGCCTCTTTGCTCTGTCGAGTTCTGGACTGCTATAATAGGCAGCCTTAGGATTGAGGGCAGCCTTCAGTTCCTCGTAACTGAAATCATACATCGCATTATTGATATACTTGGCGGGGAGTTCGTTGTCCTGGTTGTCACGGATGATTTCCTTGACGAGTCTCAACTGTTCCGCACCCAGTGAGTCCAGTCGGTCAGACAGGGCTTTCGCCTTTATCCTGCTCTCCGGGAGTTCTCCTTTCGGGTCTTTCTCCTGCAAAGCCCTATACTCTTCCATGATTTTCTCACCTTGTTTGTCGAAGGCATCCATCAGTGGCTGATAGGGATCGACATGTGTTTGTGCCTGTGTAGTGAGGGCAACAGCCATCGCTGCTAATGTAATCAGTCTTTTCATATCCGTTGTTCTTTTATTCATTATTCTGTCAAACCGTTCTCTGTTAGCATATTGATGAAGGCTTTCACTTCATCTTCTGCTTCCTGTGCCTCTATGTCGTATTGAGATAGTAATTGGTCGACAATAGCAGGCACATCCTCGCCATCTTGCAGTGCCTTGAGGATGATAGCACCCGTCTCGTTGAGGTTAAACACCTGTTCTACTGTCTCCGTCTCAGTGTTCTTGGCAACAGCCACGAACTTATCGGCTACCTCTTGTATGGAAAGCTCATATTTCAGTTTCATCTTCTTGCTCGTTTTTATTGTTGTCGTTTCTATTTAAATAACGCAGGTATTCGTCTTTCATTGCTTCCTTGATGTTGTAGATATGTTCTTTCTGTAATTCAGGGGTACAATCGTCATGATTTGGACACATCAGTAGCCAAAAACATTGAGGATAATAGGAACAATTAGCACAGGCTTCTATATCGGCACGACGTTGTTCGCATTTTCCCAAATGTCCATCAGGACTGATGACAGCGCTTCGGTCGTAGTCAGCCATGCAGCGATTTAATTTGATATCCTTCGGTAGTTTTCGTGTTGTTTTGTAATTACACATCTCTATTTGTTGTTCCAACTGCATTCGTTGGTTATAAAGAGCAGCATTGTCTTTAGGTGTACGCTTGCCATATAATTCACATGAATATATAGAAAGAAACTTGTTTGTTCCAAAACGATTATGCAATAGTGTTATCAGTTGCGCCATCTCATCAATGTTGTGCTTGTCTACATTAAGACGTATAACAACCTTGATATCCTTGTCTGTCAATAATTTGATATTCTTTAGAACCTTTTCAAAGGCATTTGTTTTTTTGTAGACATAGTTTTTCACATTATTATAGGTCTGTTCTGTACCGTCGAGCGTGATTTGTACATTCTGCAGTTGCCACAACTCTTTTGCACGTTGCACTATATCTATATCGAACAGGTAGCCATTAGAAATCATAGATGACTTAAATGGCACGTCATGTTCTTTAAGCTCTGAGCATATCTGATCAATTACCTTAATGTTTACTAATGGTTCCCCACCAAACCAACTAATTTTGACATTCTTCTCATCACGATGAGTTATGATAAAGCGACTCACATTGTGTGCTGTTTCAGTTGTCATCGTGATGGGTTTTGTACCCTTTTCGTAACAATAAAAGCAACGTGCATTACAACCTGTCGTTGTCAGGATAGTATAATCAGTAATATACTTTTCAGATGGTTTAAAAAGTTGAGCCAATTGGCGAATCTGATGACAGAGTTTGCGGTCATCGTGCTCTTCTGGAACTAAGAACCAAAAATCTATCAGTTCCAGTTGCGCAATGATGTCCTTTTTCTCTTCGTGTGTCAATAATACCAGACAACACGTAAGGGTATGATACAGCAATACCCCGTCTTCGACAGGGCATTGTATCACATAGGTCATCAAACGATAGGTTTGGTTTTGACAGTGTTTTTGTTTGCCTAAAACTTTGTCAACAAGTGACGCTGCTGGGATGATAATTTGCATGTTTTCAATATGGACATACTATTAACCACCTACTAGGTCAGGAGAATAACATGCGCAATATCCGTCACAGGAACCTGCTAAAACACCTAATTTTGAATTCAGTTTGATAATCTCCATCTGGGGCTTTTCGAATTTCTTTTTGTCTGTCATTATCTTAATATTTTAGTTTATGAATTGTAACTTTTGGGAATTATTTGCTTTTTACGCTGCAAAAATATATAGAATTTCTTAATCTGCCAAATAAAATTCGCATAAAAAACAGTGTCATGACATAAAAAACGTTATCTTTGCATCTAATTATGAAGTCAGAAAAAGATGTTTCAATATCATTAGTTATTCCCGTTTATAACGTTTCTCCCTTTATAGAACGGTGTATGATGTCTGTCATAAAGCAGACTTACAATCACTTTGAATGCATATTAGTAGATGATGCCTCATCTGACGATAGCATTGACAAATGCGAGCAAATGATAGCTAAGTATAAGGGGCCTATTCAGTTCCGCATTCTTCACCATGAGCATAATAGAGGACTATCTGCTGCCAGAAATACCGGTACAGATGCCGCTAAAGGCGACTATGTCCTATATATTGATAGTGATGACCTTATTAGCAACGACTGTGTAGAGAAATTGATGGCACCATTATTGAAGGATAATGACATAGAAATAGTAATGGGTGAACATTTACGTTTTTCAGAAGACGGAATTCAAAATGTTCGCAGTTCATGGAGGCATAAAGAAGAACTTACGTCACTTGAAGCTGTTAGAAATGGTTTTTATGGAACAAACCATCGTATGCCGCCAGCTGCTTGGAATAAACTCATCAGCCGTACTTTTCTGGATAGCCATCAATTAAGATTCCGTGAAGGACAATTATGGGAGGATGTGTTGTGGTGGTTTTTTGTGTTAAAACATCTCTGCCATTTGTACATCATACCAGATGTCACTTATTTTTATTATGTACGATTTGATTCAATAAGTAAAGGTACACATGGAGATGTAAGTCTTAAGCACCAATGTACGATCAGCAATATCATATCTTCCAATTTCACCCCAGGAGATGAAGGCAGAGAAGCTGCACTACATTTAGGAAGATTTTGTCGTAATTACATTGTAATCCCCAAGACCCCAGAACTCCGTGCCACCGCCCAGCGTTTCTCCAAAGCCCTGCCCTTCAGGAAATACCCTAAGGAAAAGATGCTCCTTTGGGCTGCCATGCTCCTTCCTCACAACCATACAGGCAAGGAAATCTTCAAATGGATCCAGAAACAATTATTCCCATATAAATAGTTTTTCTTTGAATATTTCGGACAAGTGGGCTTAAAAGAATGGCTGTTTCTCGAATAAGGTCTACGTTGACTCCAAAAACACGAAAATAGAAGGGTTTTGGTAATGGGCTGAGTAATAGCGACTTATCCGTTTTGAGGGCGAGGAGGTCGCTGACAATAGGGTCGAAAAGAGGCGAAAAAGCCCTGTTTTGCCCCGATGTTTCAGGCGGAAAGGCGGCACCTAACGGGTCGTTTGCACGTAGCAAACGGGTCGAAAGGTGCCTTCAAACTCCAGGAAAGGTGTATTCTAATGTTTTTATTACCCGAAAAGAGCGTTGTGAAGCTGTTATTTTTTCCAGAAGCTCCTAAAATCCGAACATAGAAACTGGTATATTTTCTTTACATCTTTGAAAGAGCAGAAAATAAAATGATGGTATGATAAATTACCTTTGTGGCTTCGCCTCGAAATTTTTCGCAAATGTTCAAGGAAACTCCTCACGTTCGAAAAAACTCAAATAAAATTTGGTTTTCTGCTCACTTATTCGTACCTTTGCCGCCGCTTAACGGCAGGGGTACTTGCGAAACCTGGTAGTCAGGCGGACCCCCTTTAACAAAACAAGAATAATAATGGAAAAAAAAGACAATCAGAAAGTCAGTGTACTTTTTATGCTTTTCAGTGCACTGTTCTGCGTCTGTCTGATTACGGCAAACGTATTGGAGACAAAGCAAATCTCGTTTGGCATTGCTAACTTTACAGGTGGACTGCTGGTGTTCCCTGTCAGCTACATGATCAATGATGTGGTATGTGAGGTGTGGGGCTATCGTCGTGCCCGACTGCTGATATGGATGGGGTTCGCCATGAACTTCTTCTTTGTGGCGATGGCAGCATTGACGGATGTGATACCTGGAGCTTCCTACTGGGATCGCAATGAGGCGTTTCACAGTATCTTCGGACTGGCTCCGCGTATTGCTGCAGCTTCGTTCATTGCCTTCCTTGCCGGTTCATTCATCAATGCCTATGTGATGAGCCGTATGAAAATGTCGTCGGAGGGTAAGCATTTCTCTGCCCGTGCTATCTTGAGTACGATATTCGGTGAGTTGACTGATTCAATTATTTTCTTCCCCTTGGCTTTCTCGTTTGTCCTTCCTTGGGAAGAGATGCCCTCGCTGGTCATCACGCAGGTGGTGTTGAAGACATTATACGAGATTGTGGCACTGCCTTTTACTAAGCGGGTGGTGAAATACACTAAAGAACACGACCATGAGGATGTTTATGACTACGATATTTCATATAATATCTTTAAAATCAAGAAAATATGAATAGAAAACAGGAACACTTACAGCAACTGGGTAAGAAGACGGAGTATCGGATGGATTATGCGCCGGAGGTGTTAGAGACCTTTGAGAACAAACACAAGGATAATGATTACTGGGTGCAGTTCAACTGTCCGGAGTTCACGTCACTATGCCCGATAACGGGGCAGCCGGACTTTGCGGAGATTAAGATCCTGTATATCCCTGCCGAGCGCATGGTGGAGTCGAAGAGCCTGAAGCTCTATCTCTTCTCCTTCCGTAACCACGGTGACTTCCATGAGGACTGCATCAATATCATCATGAAAGACCTGGTGAAGCTGATGCAGCCTAAGTATATAGAGGTGGTGGGACTGTTCACTCCCCGTGGCGGTATCAGCATCTATCCCTATGCCAATTACGGAATGCCGGGGACGAAATATGAAAAGATGGCTGAACAGCGGATGCTCAGCCATCAGGTTATTTAATTCGATATCTGGACGGAATCGGTTTTCCGGTAGTATTTCTGCTCGTGATCCTTGAAGCGGAGAACGAGCGTGTCACGGCGTAGTCGTTGGATGACTGCCGTATCATATTCCGGCTTTCCTCTCTTATTAGTGTTCGGTAACCTGATAGAGTCTGTCTTCAGGATCAGCTTGCCGTTATAGAGCTTCCATTCCCTGTAACGTCGCTGCCTGGGATATTCTACAGGACTCATCTTGTCATCGTTACCTCCTCTGCGAACACCTCCTAAAGCCTCTACTGCATGTCCCGGTTTGATACGGAAACCATACTCACGGGGCTGCATGAGTCTCTTCATGATGGAGTCGGGGATGCGCTCCATCATCTTCTGCCGCATCTCCTCCGTCATCTGGTCAGTATGCTTCCATACGGGTGTCACCATATAGCACCACTGTCCTTTCAGCGCCTCGATGTTAATGATCATCTGCGCCTCCCCCTTGTCTTCGGGGTTCAGGATGACAGCCAGCTCGTCGCCGATATGCAGTCGACCGAATATCTGTCGTGTCTGATTGGCATTGATGATGTCGAAGGTGTCGGGGTCTCCGCCCGAGAAGGGCAGCAGGATGAGGATAGAGTCCGTGCATCCGTCACAGGTCAGTCCGTAGAGGGAAGAGTCGCCCGGCTCGTTCTGTTGGATGTTAATAGCTTCTTCTTGTCTCTCGTCGGGAGACGGTCTCAGACTGCATGCCGCCATCAACAGCATCATTATAAATAAGGAGATTACTTTCTTCATATTATCTAAATTTTGCGCAAAGATAGAAAATAAATATGAATTATGAACAATGAATTATGAATTATTTCGTACCTTTGCAGAAACATTAACAACATATTGACTCTATTTCTCTATGAAGAAGAAAATTAAATTCAGTCTTGTCTATCGTGACATGTGGCAGTCAAGCGGAAAGTTCCAGCCTCGCAAGGACCAGTTGGAGCGTATTGCCCCGGTGATAATTGACATGGGGTGTTTCGCCCGTGTGGAAACTAATGGTGGTGCCTTTGAGCAGGTAAACCTGTTGGCAGGTGAGAATCCCAATGCCGCTGTACGTGCTTTCTGCAAACCTTTTAATGAGGTGGGAATCCAGACCCACATGCTTGACCGTGGCTTGAATGCCCTGCGTATGTATCCTGTTCCTGACGATGTCCGTCAGTTGATGTATAAGGTGAAGAAGGCGCAGGGTGTGGATATTCCCCGTATTTTCTGTGGTCTTAACGACATCCGCAATATCATTCCGAGTATCAAATGGGCGAAAGAGGCGGGTATGATACCGCAGGCTACCTTGTGTATCACCACCTCTCCGGTGCATACCGTAGATTACTATACGAAGATTGCCGATGAGGTGATAGCTGCAGGAGCAGAGGAAATCTGTCTGAAGGATATGGCTGGTATCGGTCAGCCAGCTTTGTTAGGTGCCCTGACGAAGAGTATCAAGACGAAGCATCCGGACATCATCATCCAGTATCACGGTCACTCAGGTCCCGGTCTGTCGATGGCTTCCATCCTGGAGGTCTGCAACAATGGTGCGGATATCATTGATACCGCCATCGAACCTCTGTCATGGGGTAAGGTACATCCGGATATCATCTCTGTCCAGTCGATGCTGAAGAATGAGGGCTTCGAGGTGGAGGATATCAATATGAATGCCTATATGCAGGCTCGTACCCTGACACAGGAGTTCATCGATGACTGGCTCGGCTACTTCATCAATCCTGCCAACAAGCACATGTCCAGCTTGTTATTGGGCTGCGGACTGCCTGGTGGTATGATGGGTTCTATGATGGCTGACCTGGGTGGTATCCATAGTGTCATCAACAAGAGTCGTGCGAAGAAAGGAGAACCGGAGTTGACGACCGATGATATGCTGGTGAAACTCTTCCAGGAAGTGGAGTATGTATGGCCTCGTGTGGGCTATCCTCCATTGGTGACACCTTTCTCCCAGTATGTGAAGAACATCGCCCTCATGAACCTGCTCACCATCGAACAGGGCAAAGGACGCTTCGTGATGATGGATGACTCCATGTGGGGTATGATACTTGGTAAGAGTGGTAAGATTCCTGGTACGATTGACCAGGAGCTCATCGAACTCGCCAAGAAACAGGGACGTGAGTTCACGGATGTCGATCCGCATACCTTGCTGCCTAACGCACTTGATGATTTCCGTAAGGAGATGGATGAGAATGGCTGGGAGTATGGACAGGATGACGAGGAGCTCTTCGAGCTTGCCATGCATCCGGAACAGTACCGTAACTACAAGAGTGGACAGGCGAAGAAGAACTTCCTCGCCGACTTGCAGAAGGCAAAGGATGCCAAGATCGGTGCTAAAGTATCTCCTGCAGAACTCGCTGCCTTCAAGCATGCGAAGGCTGACCCCCTTACGGCTCCTATTGCCGGACAGGTCTATTATCAGTTCTCGGGCGAGGGTGCCTGCGAACCATGTCTCGACCCGTTCATCGGACAGCAGTATAAGGAGGGAGACATCTTCTGTTATATCCAGGCTCCATGGGGTGAGATCGTTCCTATCCCTGCGGCACTGGGTGGTAAGCTCGTCGAGGTGAGTGCCAAGTCGGGCAGCAAGGTGCGCCGTGGCGACAACCTCGCATGGATAGAGCGTGAGAATTAATTGTCAAAGGTCAAAGGTCAAAGGACTAAGGACAAAGGACAAAGGTTAAAGTCGACCTCAGACCTCATCAATATAATGGACTATCAGTCGATTATCGATAAATACTATCCTGTGGATAATGAACTCCGCAGACTCCTGTTAAAGCATAGTCGGCAGGTTGCCGACCGTGCTTTACTCATTGTTGACAAACACAAGGAACTGCCTGTCGACCGCCAGTTCTTGGAGGAGGCGGCGATGCTCCACGACATCGGGGTGTTCCGTTGTCATGCCCCAAGCATCTTTTGTGAAGGTACTGAACCGTATATCAAGCATGGTCCTATCGGTGGAGTGATCCTTCGTGCTGAGGGGTTCCCCCGTCATGCCAGGGTCGCTGAGCGTCACACAGGCACCGGTTTGCCAGGCTATGAGCCAGAGACGTTAGAGGAGCAGATCATCTGCTATGCCGACAAGTTCTATTCCAAATCGTCTCCCGACCATGTGCGCACAGTCTTGGAGACTGCCCAGTCATTAGAGAAGTTTGGTGCCGAAGGGGTTAAGATTTTCCTTGGGTGGGCAGAGCGATTTGAGTAAAAAGTGATAAAAAATGAAGAAGGTAACAAAAAACTTTATACTTTAAACTCTAAACTTTAAACTTTTTAGTACCTTTGCAGCCGTGAGAAAAAAGACTCTCATCGTATTGTTGCTATTCGTCCTTACCTTTGTAATGGCGGAGATGCCTCGTTTGCGTTTCCCCGTAGAGGAGAAAGGTAAGGATAGCGTGCGTGTTGACTCTGTCAAGACAGATACGCTCACCGCTCACCGCTCACCGCTCACCGCAGAGGTGGATACGACGAAGATGGACTCTCTGCAGCTGGCTATCTTCAAGCATAACAAGGCTATAGATGACTCTCTGCATGCTGACAGCCTGAATAGGGAACGCAAGAACGGTATTGACGCTCCTGTGGACTATCAGGCAGATGACTCGATGACCTATGAGGGTGCTTCAGGACTGGCTCATCTCTATGGTAATGCGCAGGTGAAATACCAAGACATGGACTTGCAGAGTGATCAGATATTCATGCAGATGGACTCCAGCCTCGTACATGCCACAGGCTCTATAGACTCTACGGGAGTAAAGTTCGGTACTCCTGTCTTCAAGATGGGGAGTGACACCTATGAGAGTGATACGATGGCGTTTAACTTCAAGACGAAGAAGGGCCTGATACAGAATGTGTATACACAACAGGACGATGGCTATATGGTGTCAGAGCTCTCGAAACGTAACGAGAAGGGAGAGCTGTTCCTGCAACATGGACGCTATACGACCTGCGACGAGCCGCATCCCGACTTCTATATCGCCCTGTCACGAGCCAAGGTGCGCCCTGGCAAGGATGTGGTCTTCGGTCCAGCCTATCTGGTAGTGGCTGACGTACCACTGCCCTTTGCCATTCCCTATGGCTTCTTCCCCTTCACGAAGAGTTATAGCAGCGGTTTCATCATGCCGACATATGGTGACGAGACTTCCCGAGGCTTTTATCTGCGTGACGGAGGCTATTACTTCGCCATCAATGACAAATGGGACTTGAAACTGCTGGGCGAGATATATACCAAGGGTTCATGGGGTGTCTCCGCAGCCTCTAACTACCGTAAGCGTTATAAGTACAGTGGTTCGTTCTATGCCAGTTATCAGAGTACGGTGACTGGTGACAAGAACATGCCAGACTATGTGAAGAATACGAGTTTCAAGATACAATGGAGCCATCATCAGGATCCGAAGTCTAACCCGTTCTCCTCCCTGTCGGCAAGTGTGAACTACGCTTCCACCAGTTATGAACGTGACAACCTGTCATCGATGTATAACCCACAGGCGATGACACAGTCGACGCGTACCAGCTCTGTCAACTGGAGTACGACGTTCTCCAGTATCGGCATGACATTGAGTTCGACATTCAACCTCAACCAGAACATGCGTGACTCAACGATAGCACTGACACTCCCAGACCTGAATGTCTCCATAGCCCGTTTCTATCCCTTCAAACGCAAGCGCATGGCAGGTAAGGAACGCTGGTATGAGAAGATATCCATGAGCTATACGGGACAGTTGAGTAACACTATTTCCACGAAGGAGGACCGTTTGCTGCACTCCAGCCTGACAAGAGACTGGCGCAACGGTATGCGGCATTCGATACCTATCAGTGCTAACTTCACACTCTTCGGCTACCTGAATATCAGTCCGTCACTGAATTTCACGGATAGGATGTATAGTCAGAAATACAAACGCTCATGGGACGAGGAGGACCAGAAGGAGAAGGTGGATACCTTGCAGGGCTTCTATAATGTCTTTGACTGGAACTTCAGTGTGTCGGCATCCACGACACTCTATGGTTTCTATATCCCGAATCGTAAACTCTTCGGTGATAAGATAGAGGCGGTACGCCATGTGTTCACTCCGTCGGTAAGCTTCAGCTATGCTCCGGATTTCGGTGCCTCACGCTATGGCTATTATGACACCTATCAGAAGACAGATCGTGATGGAAATGTGTCACTGGTGGAGTATTCTCCATACAATGGTACACTCTATGGTGTTCCCAGCAAAGGAAGGACGGGTAGCCTCTCCATGGATATCTCAAACAATATCGAGATGAAGGTCAAGAGCGACGAGGACTCCACTGGCTTCAAGAAAATTAGTATCATTGATGAGCTGGGAGCATCCATGTCGTATAACTTCGCCACCGACTACCATCCCTGGAGTGACCTGTCAACTCGTCTGCGTCTGAAACTGTCAAAGAGCTATACCCTCAACTTGAACGCGGTATTCGCTACCTATGCCTATGAGGTGGATTCTGTGGGCGGTCGCCCGTATATCGGAAACCGTACGGAGTACAGTAAGGGACGCTTCGGTCGTTTCCAGGGTATGTCGCAGAACCTGTCGTATACCATCGATAATAATAAGGTGGCAAACTTCTTCAAATGGCTGCGTGGCGAGAAAGTCAGCAAGAAGAAAGGTAAAAAGAACCAAAGGGATGATGATGAGTATGATACAGGCGTAGAGACGAATGTCGATGATAAGATGGAGGCTGGAAAACATGGAGCCAAACGGGAGAAAGGCAAGGCAGAGACAGATGAGGATGGCTATATGGCGTTCAGTCTTCCTTGGTCACTCAGTATCGGCTATGGTATCACGATGCGCGAGAATACGGGTGGGTCCTTTAACTATGATAAGATGCGCTATCCGTATAAGTTTACACAGAACCTGAATATCAGTGGTAATATCCGTCTTGCCGACGGATGGGATATCTCTTTCTCCAGTGGTTATGACTTTGAAAGACATAAGGTGTCCATGACGACGGCATCGCTATCCCGTGACCTTCACTGCTTCAATATGTCCTGTCAGGTGGTATTGGCACCATACACCAGCTATAACTTCTCCTTCCGATGCAATGCGGCAACACTTACCGATGCCTTGAAGTACGATAAGCGCAGCAGCTATTCCAATTCTGTACAGTGGTATTGAGGTCTAAGGACTAAGGTCAGCCTTTGACCTTTGACTTTCGACCTTTGACTTTCGACCTTTGACTTTCGACCTTCGACCTTTGCCCTTTGACTTTCGACCTTTGTCCTTTGTCCTTTGACCTTCGTCCTTAGACCTT
Source organism: uncultured Prevotellaceae bacterium (assembly GCA_902769805.1). GTDB lineage: Bacteria > Bacteroidota > Bacteroidia > Bacteroidales > Bacteroidaceae > Prevotella. Next base: position 72,934 of record CACXQL010000001.1, on the reverse strand, counting down.
CGACCTTCGACCTTCGTCCTTCAACTGCTAAGCAGTGCCTGCAGTGCTTCTTCCTCACCAACAATCCAGATGATGTCACCCTCCTCGAAACGTCTTTTCGGACTGACAGGCGAGAGGTTCTCTTTTCCTTCCTCCAGACCGATGACCATACAACTGTAGAGGTCGCGGATACCACTCTCTATCAGTGTCTTGCCAATAAACGGACTGTCACTGCCGATAATCAGTTGTCGTAGCTTCATCTCACGGTTCTCCAATTGGAGATCCTCTCCGAAGACTTCTGTCTCTATAGCATTCTTGAATTTGGCAAGCTGCTCGTCACTGCCAATGATCTCCAGTCGGTCTCCAGGATAGATGACATAGTCACCGTCAGGGATATTCAGGCGGTGGTTGGCACGAAGGATACTGGTGATATGGACTCCGTATTTCTTACCGAAACTCAGTTGTTTCAGATTACTGCCCATCCACATGGAGTCCATCGGCACATCGAAGATGGCGATATGCACGTCACGGTCCAACAGCTTACCCTCATAGAGTGGGCGTTTCTTACCATGCACCTGGGCAGCGATATCTCTGGAACGCAGGTTCAGGATGAAGAGTCGTTCCAACTTGATACTTCGTTGTTTGATGGTACGTGAGAGTACCATCAGGGCAACGGCAATGATACCAATGGTAATCATGACGGCACTGGAGAAACGACTCAGGTAATGACAGATATAGAAGATGAAGGCTACTGCAATAACCACACGTACCAGGATGGTGAAGAGCAGAGGCAGGTGGTTGATATTACTCTCTGCCCAGAGGGTCTTCCATTCCTCGCTGCGGTTCTTCTTCATCACCATCGCGCGGAGGAAGGGGGAGATGAATAGGACGGTCAGGAGTCCTGTGATGGCATTCGCATACCAGTGGAGATCCCAGCCAGGGAGTATTGTACGCATGATGGGCAACACGAAGGTGAACATCAAGGTAATCATAGCGGCAGTGAGGATGGAGTATATCAGTGTATTCATCGCCATCTGGGTCAGCAACCGCTTCCATAGGCTTTGTTCATTGGAACTTGGATGACTCATCGACAAGTGATTCAGCAACTTGATGAGTTTCTTGGGCAGGTGGTGCTCAATACTATTATAGGCTGGTGTCGCCAGGCGGATCATATAAGGTGTCAGGAATGTCGTGATGACAGAGACGGCAACGACTACTGGATAGAGGAAGTCGCTGATGACTCCTAATGACAGTCCTAACGAGGCAATGATGAAAGAGAACTCACCAATCTGTGCCATCGAGAATCCGCAGCGCATTGCCGACTTCAAAGACTCACCGCCCAGCATGAAGGAGAAAGAACCGAAGATGCTTTGACCGATAAGGATGGTCAGTACGAGGACGATAATAGGTATGGCATATTCCACCAGTATTTTCGGGTCTACCAACATACCCACAGACACGAAGAAGATGGCACCGAACAGGTTCTTCACAGGCTCCACCAGTTTCTCAATACGCTCTGCCTCAATAGTCTCGGCAAGGATGCTACCCATGATGAAGGCTCCAAAGGCGGAGGAGAAACCTACCTTTGTCGAGAAGACCGCCATGGCACAGCAGAGACCGAGAGAAACTACCAGCAACACCTCTGCGTTGATCAGACTGCGTACCTGACGCAGAAAAGCAGGAATCGCAAAGATACCCACCACCAACCAGAGTATTAAGAAGAAACCGATCTTGGCAATAGAACCCAGCATCTGTCCTCCGTCTGGGTTGTTGCCACTGGCAATGGCACTCAGCATCACCATCATGACGATAGCAAGGATGTCTTCCAGTATCAGCACACTCATCACCAGTCCGGCAAACTGCTGTTGGCGCAGTCCTAAGTCATCGAAGGCCTTATATATAATAGTGGTGGAACTCATCGCCAGCATACCGCCGAGGAAGATACAGTCCATCTTTCCCCAACCGAAGAGTTGACCGACGATGACACCCAATAGTGACATACAGAAGATAATGGTAACGGTGGAGATGATGGGTGACGCTCCCATCTTCAGGATCTTCTTGAATGAGAAGTCAAGACCCAAGGAGAACAGTAGGAACATCACACCAATGTCTGCCCACATGTGGATGCTTTCCATGTCAACAACGGAAGCGGTATAGGGCATGTGGGGACTTACCAGAAAGCCTGCCACGATATATCCTAACACCAAAGGTTGCTTGAGCTTCTTGAAGATCAGTGTCACGATACCTGCCGATACGAGTATCAGGGCAAGGTCATTGATAAGTGCTGGGAGTTCGGCCATGATAAAGTTTAAAGTTTAGAGTTTAAAGTTTAAAGTCCAAATTGTCAACTGTCAATTAGGCATTATAACTGCCAACCAGTTCACAGATTTTGACGATGACCTGCATGGCTTTCTCCATCGACTGGATGGGGACGAATTCATAAGGCCCGTGGAAGTTAATGCCACCTGCGAAGATGTTAGGGCAGGGGAGTCCCTTGAAAGAGAGCTGGGCTCCGTCAGTACCTCCACGGATAGGACGTACCTTTGGTGCGACACCCGTTTCCTGCATGGCACGTAACACGAGGTCAATGACATGCATCGCATCGGGCTCTATCTTCTCCTTCATATTATAATACTGATCCTTCACATTTGCAGCGACAGTACCTTCTCCGTATTTCTCATTCATCGCCTCCACACAGTTTTCGATGAATCGCTTGCGGTCCTCAAAATGATCACGGTCGTGGTCACGGATGATATAGGACAGGGAGGCTTTCTCTACATTGCCTTCTACATTTGTCAAATGATAGAAACCTTGATAGCCTTCTGTCGTCTCGGGGGTCTCGTCAGGGGGCAGCATGGCGGCAAACTCCATTGCCAGCAGGTTGGCATTCACCATCTTTCCTTTGGCATAGCCCGGATGGACATTGACACCCTTGAAATGGATTTTGGCTGAGGCGGCATTGAAGTTCTCAAACTCCAGTTCTCCGACATCACTGCCATCCATCGTGTAGGCCCATTCGCACCCGAACTTCTCCACGTCGAAGTGATGGGCACCCATGCCAATCTCTTCATCGGGATTGAAGGCGATACGGATCTTACCATGCTTGATGTCCTTGTGTTCCTGCAAATACACCATCGCCTGTATGATCTCGGCAATGCCTGCCTTGTCGTCAGCACCCAATAATGTCGTCCCGTCTGTCACTATCAGGTCTTCACCCACGTGCTGTAATAGCTCAGGGAATTTCTTCGGCGACATGATTCTCTCCTGACTCCTGTCTCCTGTCTCCTGCCTCCCTAACAGAATCTCCTCCCCATCGTAGTTGCGGATAATCTGCGGTTTGATATTCGCACCCGAACAGTCGGGAGAGGTGTCGTAATGGGAGATGAAACCGATGGTAGGTACCTTATCCTTGATATTCGCCTTCAGCGTGGCATAGAGATAGCCTTTCTCGTCCAGTTCCACCTCGTCGAGGCCTTCTTTCTCGAGTTCTTTCTTTAAGTATTCCGCGAAAATCAGTTGTTTGGAGGTACTGGGCACACTCTCGCTGTCCTCAGCCGATTGTGTGTCGAATTGGGTGTAGTTTAGGAATCGTTCTGTAATATCCATGTTGTTTGTATGATATTTTGTGCAAAAATAATGAAAAATACTGATATGACAAAAAAAAATCGTAACTTTGCAAACAATATCAAAGAAAGTAGTATGAGAGTGAAGAAAACATTATGGCTTTTTGCCACCCTGATTCTTTTTTGCGGTATGCCTGTAAATGCACAGGATACAGAGGAGTATAAACCTTTTTTCCATACAAGTGAGCTTCCTGACCTGTTGAAATGGCTTCCGGCACCTCCTGACTCAACCAGTGAGGCGTTTGTCCATGATATTATGCGCTATATGTGGGGCAAGACCCAGCGTCTGGATTCCGTACGTGCAGCTATTGCCAAGCGTGATGCTATCTGGCAACTTGATACGACCATCAATGAGTATAGCGGTGCTTTTGGTATGCGGATATCCAAGGAGGAGACTCCAGAGATTTACAAATTTCTCGTACGGGGTGTCACGACCTGTGATAAGGCAGGTAGTAAAGCCAAGCGTTTCTATCAGCGCAAACGTCCCTTCATGGTGATGAACGAGCATATGCTGAGCTCTTGGGAAGAGGAAGGTCTCCGTACCAATGGCTCCTATCCCTCAGGACACACCATCCGCGGCTGGAGCCTTGCCCTGTTGATGATGGAGATCAATCCCGAGGCTACCGATACAATTCTGGCACGAGGCATGATGTACGGTGACAGCCGTGTCATCGTGGGCGCTCATTGGCAGAGCGACGTGGATGCAGGACGCCTCGCTGCCAGTGCTGCCGTCATCCGCTTGCATACCTCTCCTGAATTCATGGAGCAGTTGGCAAAGGCAAAGGCTGAGTTCCGCTTCCTGAAATATGGCATTAGGGAAACAAAGAAAGATAAACGCAGGAAATCAAAGAAATAAGGAGGCAACTGCCTCCTTATTTCTTTGAGAGATGCTACTCTTTGTAGGAACATTGGGACTCGAACCCAAGACCTCTTCAATGTGACTGAAGCGCTCTAAACCAACTGAGCTATGCTCCTTTTTGTGATACTACCACTCTCTTTTCGGGTGCAAAGGTACTAAATTTTTAAATAAACGAGAACAAAAAGAATGATTTTCTTTTGTCGAGTGTATGAAAATTATCCAATAAGCAAGCTTTCATTTTCATGACTCCTTTCAATCTTTCGTGATCCCGTTGGGATTGTATATCCCTGTAGGCTGGCGCCTGCCATCCTACAAAATCTTAAAAGGCTCCAAAGAGTTAAAAGCAAGCTTTTCTCTTTGAAACCTTTCAATCTTTCGTGATCCCGTTGGGATTCAAACCCAAGACCTTCAGAACCGGAATCTGACGCTCTATTCAGCTAAGCTACGGGACCGTTTTTGTAATTTCGGCAACAAAGTTACGAATAAGTGAGAAGAAAACCAAATAATATTTGAATTTTCTCGAACGTGAGTAACTTCGAGAGAATTCTCAAAATTACAAAAAAGTTTATAGTTTATAGTTTATAGTTTATAGTTTTATAATCTTTTAATGATTACACTATAATCGCTAACCTCTAACCTCTAACCAGTGTTGTTGAAGTCAAAATGAAAGGAAATGCGAAATAATAGTGTCATTTTGCAAAATTATTTAGTTTTTTCCTTGCAGATTAGTTTAAAAGTAGTACCTTTGCAGTCACAAAATAACAGAATAAAGTAAATAGTAAGTCATCAAATAGTAAATATACGAGATGAGTCAACTGATTAAACCAATCGACTACCAGCCCCTGCTCGACATGAAACAGACAGAGCAGGGTATTAAACTGATTAAGGAGTTCTTCCAACAGAATATATCGACGGAGCTGCGTCTTCGTCGTGTCACCGCACCTTTGTTCGTACTCAAAGGACTGGGTATCAATGACGACCTGAATGGAGTGGAGCGTCCTGTCTCGTTTCCCATCAAGGATCTTGGTGATGCCCGTGCAGAGGTCGTCCACTCGCTGGCAAAATGGAAAAGGCTCTCGTTGGCAGAGTATCAGATAGAGCCAGGCTATGGCATCTATACGGATATGAATGCCATTCGTGCGGATGAGGAACTGGATAACCTTCACTCTTTGTATGTCGACCAGTGGGACTGGGAGGCAGTCATCACCAAAGAGCAGCGTACGGTGGCTTATCTGAAGAATGTGGTGGAGCGTATCTATGCAGCCATCCGTCGTACGGAGTATCTGACCTGTGAGACCTATCCTCAGATCAAACCCTTCCTGCCTGAGAAGATTACATTCATCCATGCCGAGGAACTGCTGAAGATGTATCCGAACAAGACACCGAAAGAACGTGAGGATGCCATCTGTGAGGCATATGGTGCTGTGTTTATCATCGGTATCGGTGGTAAGTTGTCGAATGGTGAGAAACATGACGGTCGTGCTCCTGACTATGACGACTGGTCTACAGTCGGGGAGAATGGACTGGCAGGTCTGAATGGTGATATCCTCATCTGGTATCCTGTCTTGGGACGTTCCTTTGAGTTGTCGTCAATGGGCATCCGTGTTGACAAGGAGTCGCTATTACGCCAGTTGAAACTGGAGGGTCAGGAGGAGCGTGAAGGGCTCTATTTCCACCAGAAACTGCTCAACGACCAGTTGCCTTTGAGTATTGGTGGCGGTATCGGACAGAGTCGTCTATGTATGGTGCTCCTGCACAAAGGACATATCGGAGAGATACAGGCATCTATTTGGCCTGATGATATGCGCTCAGAATGTAAGAAGTTGGGAATGACGCTGATTTAGTGTAGAGGTTAAAGTTGATAGTTGATAGTGTAAAGTTTAAAGTCAGTTTAAAGAGTTTAAAGTTGACCTTTGACCTTCGACCTTCGACCTTTGACCATTACTAGGCTAATTCCAAGTCTAAGAGTTCCCGCAGTTTACTGATTGCGGGATTTTCTTTTTCCATCAGCTCAAACTGTTCTCTTCGGGTGAGGATATGTACTTTATCCTGATACTCTGCCACTTTCATGTCAAGGGTGATGGCATTATTGTGGAGGTAGACCTTTAGCGTATTGACAATACTACCTTTGATTTCCATCATCTGGTCGAAGGCGAGTTGATTCTCGACAACGACTTCTACCCTCGGCATCTCTTTGATGACAGGGTTCATGTTCTTCATACGGGTAGCGATACCGCTTAGATGCTGGGGCATACGGTTACACATCATCATCCATTGCAGTTCCAGTTCCTGTTGGGTAAACTCCAACTGTTCGTCCTTGATGACGGTATTGGGATCGCTGGCACTCAGGGTTCCCGGGATAACCTGCATCTTCCCCTTGGAAGACTTGGCTTTCTCGCGCAGTTTCTTAAAGGAACTGCCAATATCATTCTTTAATTGAGGTCGCGAAGTGGGATTGTAAGTGGCAGTCGGAGTACTCGGAAAACTCTGAGAACTCTGAGTACTCTGAGAACTCTGAGACACAACCTCCTCAGCCGCAGCTACCTGCGGGGCTGCATTCTTTGGTTGAGGCTGCTGTATCAATTGCTTAAACAGGGATTTTAATCTTCTGGGCTTACGCCCACTACCTTCTGCATCATCGGGTTGTGTAATCTGCGCCACCTCGATGAGGGTCAGTTCTACGAGCAGTCGCTTGTTCGACGACAGTCGGTAGTTGATGTCACACTGGTTCATCAGTCGCAGGGCATCATACAGGAAGCGTGTCTCACATTTCCTTGCCTGTTCCTGATAGCGTTCCCGTTGTTGGTCACTGACCTCTAACAAGGGAAGTGTCTGTGGGTCTTTCGCCATCAGGACGTTCCGCACATGTTTGGCAAGACCGCCTATAAGCAGTCCTCCGTCAAATCCCTTGTTGATAATCTGGTTGAGTAGCACCATGATATCAGCAACCTTGTTCTCTACGGCAAGGTCGATGATCTTGAAATAATACTCTGAATCCAGCACGTTCAGGTCCTCAATGACCTTCTGATAGGTGATGTTCCCTTGACAGAACGATACCGCCTGGTCGAAGATACTCAAGGCATCGCGCATACCGCCGTCAGCCTTCTCTGCAATGACGGCAAGGGCTTCCTCCTCATATTGTACTCCCTCTTTCTCTGCCACAGCCTTCAGGTGGTTGATAGTGTTACGCACCGTCATCCGCTCGAAGTCATAGATCTGACAGCGGCTCAGAATGGTCGGCAGGATCTTATGTTTCTCGGTGGTGGCAAGGATGAAAATGACATGTGCAGGGGGCTCCTCCAGCGTCTTTAGAAACGCATTGAAGGCTGCCGTGGAGAGCATGTGTACCTCGTCGATGATGAACACCTTGTATTTCCCGACCTGCGGAGGGATGCGTGTCTGTTCCATCAGTGTCTTGATGTGCTCCACGGAGTTGTTGGAAGCAGCATCCAACTCAAAGATGTTAAACGAGCGTTGTTCGTTGAACGCCTGACAGCTCTCACAGTGTTCGCAAGCCTCTCCGGTCTCTGTGGGATTCATACAGTTAATGGCTTTGGCGAAGATACGGGCACATGTCGTTTTCCCCACTCCTCTGGGACCGCAGAAGAGGTAGGCATGAGCGAGCTTCCCGCTCTTTACCGCATTCTTCAGTGTGGTGGTCAACGCCTGTTGTCCGACCACCGTGTCAAAAGAGGTCGGTCTGTATTTCCGCGCTGATACGATATATTCTTCCATAAGATTCATTAAATTTTGGCACAAAGATAACAAAAAAAACGCAATTTTCAATTTTCAATTTTCAATTTTCAATTATTTTTTATACTTTTGCCATCAAATTATGAAGCATCTGAAAAATATACTGATTAAAATGTATCGTTCGTCATGGCTGAAATATGCTGTGGTGACGGTTGTCGCCGTCTTGCTGATTGGCTTCTTCGACGAGAATAGTGTGTGGAATCATTTCAAGAACCAACAGCGCATAGAGGAACTGAATGACGAGATTAAACGTCAGAATGATCAGTATAATCATGACAAGATGCAGATCCGTAAACTGGACAGTGATCCGAAAGCGATAGAGAAGATTGCCCGTGAGCGTTATTTCATGAAAGCCGACGACGAGGACATCTTCGTACTCAGTGACGACGAGGCTACACTCCCCAAGACTACCGATGAGACAGTTGAGTAAGATAGAGACCGCCCTTCTGCTGTTGGGAGGCATGTTGATGGTGATAGGTGCAGGAGCCTCTGTGTTCCAGCAGTCGTGGGCTCCCTATGTCTTTGCCCCTGGTGCTTTGCTTTTCGCATCCATGCAGATGCGTCAGTCCTACGAGGGTACGAACTTTACCATCCGTCGTCTTCGTCGCATCATGCTCATCAGCGATATCCTGTTCTTGATAGCCGCCCTGATGATGTTTGCCAATCAGGCGAACTTCTTCGGTATGGATTTCCTTATATATATTAAATATGTACATAACAATTGGATTATCGTATTGTTATTGGCAGCCATTCTCCAGCTCTATACGAGTCATCGAATCGCTAATGAATTGGAAAAAGAGAATCCAGAGGCAAAAAAACGCTAAATATTTGCACAAATATATTAAATTGCGCAAATATTTTTCTTCATTTCAAACCATCGTTGTACATTTGCACGTGAAATAGTAAAATGTCTATGAAGAAACTTTTCTTTTTGCCTGTTGTCTTGACAATCCTCGCGTCGTGTGCCAGTTCATACAACGTGGAGGGTTCTTCGTCTGTCTCGGCATTGGATGGGAACAAACTCTATCTCAAGGCGATTAAGAATAATGAATTCAAGAATATAGATTCATGTGATGTCGTACATGGTGAGTTCCATTTCACTGGTTTGTTGGACACTGTACGCATGGTAAGTCTTTACATGGATGACGAGAGTATCATGCCGGTAGTCTTGGAGAAAGGCGAGATAACTATTACGATAGACCCTGTTCGCCAGATTGTAGGCGGCACCCCTATGAACGACTCCCTCTATAAGTTTATTGACAAGCACAATCAGCTGACTAACCAGATGAACGAGCTCTCCCATAAGCAGAGTCAGATGATGCTGGAAGGTATTGATGAGGAGGTCATCAACCGACAACTCTCCATGGAGGCAAATAAGATTGCGCAGGAGGAAGACCGTCTCGTCATGAAGTTTATCGAGGAGAATTTTGACAATGTCTTGGGACCTGGTGTCTTCATGATGATTACCAGTCAGTACCGTTATCCGATACTTACTCCACAGATTGAGGATATCATGTCGAAGGCGACCAAGCGCTTCAAGGAGGATCCTTATGTGAAAGACTATTACCAGACGGCTCAGGAGAATGAGAAACGGATGAATGGATTGGGTGAACAGCCTGAGGAAGTTCAAACTCCCTCCTCTACGGCAGCCACGAATCCGCTGACCAATATCCCACAGAAATAAGATGTCATGAGAATAGTCATCGAAGGTGGAACGATTGTCAATGAAGGTCGTACCTTCGATGGTACTATCATTATCGAAGACGGGAATATCGTTGATATTGTCAAAGGTCAAAGGACTAAAGTCAAAGGCAGTCTTAGTCCTTCGACCTTCGACGACGCGTTAATCAACGCGTCAGGCTGTTACATCCTCCCAGGCATCATTGACGACCATGTGCATTTCCGGGAACCGGGAATGACAGAGAAGGCTGACATGGATACGGAGAGTAGGGCAGCAGCGGCAGGAGGAGTGACCTCTTTCTTCGACATGCCTAACACCAATCCTCAGACTACTTCTTTAGAGACTTTGGAAGCGAAATTTGCCATCGCCCGTCAGAAGAGTCATGTCAACTACAGTTTCTTCTATGGTGCCACGAATGATAATGTAGATACTTTCCCTCAATTGGATATCCATCGTATTCCTGGTATCAAGCTCTTCATGGGTTCTTCTACGGGAAACATGCTGGTTGACCGCCAGGAGGCACTGGAGCGTATCTTCAAGACAACCCCGTTACCCCTTATGGCACATTGTGAGGATACAAGTATCATCAACCGTAACATGGCAATGGCAAAGGCACAGTATGGGGAGGACCCTGATGTGACGCATCATCCGGAGATACGTAGTGAAGAGGCTTGTTATGAGAGTACGAGACTGGCGGTAGAACTGGCACAGAAGCATCATACCCGCCTGCACGTTGCTCATCTCACGACGGGCAAAGAGTTGGAACTCTTTGCTCCGAGCTCTCTGATCACCGCTGAGGCGGTGATCTCCCACCTCTATTTTTCTGACGCTGACTATCAGCGCTTAGGTACTCGTATCAAGTGTAATCCTGCCATCAAGACAGCGAATGACAGGGAAGCCTTGCGACAAGCACTGACTGATGGGCGTATCACCGTGATAGGTACCGATCATGCCCCTCATCTGTTGTCTCAGAAGGAAGGGGGCTGTGTGAAGGCAGCCAGTGGTATGCCGATGATTCAGTTCTCGCTGGTGACCATGCTCGAATTGGTTGATCAGGGCGTGTTGTCCTTGGAACGACTCGTCGAACTGATGTGTCATAACCCGGCACGTCTCTTTGAGGTGCGGAACAGAGGCTTTATCCGTCGTGGTTATCGGGCAGACCTGGTATTGGTGCGTCCGAACACCCCTTGGACAGTCACACCCGACAGTATTCTGAGTAAGTGCGGATGGAGTCCGATGGAAGGTCATACCTTCTCATGGCGTGTGGAGCGCACACTCTGTAACGGACATTCCGTTTATATGGACGGGAACGTGGATACTAACTATATCGGAGAAGAGATCGCTTTCAGATGATACGTACCTATCGCATACACGACTTACAACCCTATATCAACTGGGCGTATTTCTATCATGCGTGGCAGTTGCACGACCCTGTCGAACAACAGAAGAATAGGGCTGAGGCAGAGGATATCCTCCGTCAACTTGATGCCAGGTATCAGGTCTATGCCCTCTTTGAACTCTTCGACTGCCATAGTCATAACGATGATATCGTTATTTCTGTCAAAGGTCAAAGGTCAACGGACAATGGTCAAAGGTCAAAGGTCGAAGGTCAAAGGTCAACGGACAAAGGTTCAGAGTCTTTAGACCTTAGACCTCAGACCTTAGACATGCCCATGTTGCGTCAGCAACATGGGGACTGCCTCTGCCTCTCTGACTTCATTCATCCTGATCACGATAAGATAGGGGTCTTTGCCACCAGTGTCGATCATGGGTTGGAGAAAGACTTCGACCAGGATGCCTATATGAAGATGATGGTTCAGTTGTTGGCGGACCGCTTGGCGGAGGCAGCAGCAGAGAAACTCCATGAAGAGGTACGTCGAAAGGATTGGGGTTATGCCCCTGACGAGCAGTTGACTATGGAAGAACTGCATGCCGAGAAGTTTCAGGGCATCCGTCCTGCTGTTGGCTATCCCTCTCTGCCAGACACCAGTCTGAACTTTGTATTGGACGAACTGATACACTTCAAACAGATAGGTATCCGTCTCACGGAGAGTGGGGCGATGAAACCTCATGCCAGTGTCAGTGGTCTGATGATAGCACTCCCTGAGGCGCATTATTTCTCTATCGGAAAAATTGGGGAAGACCAACTCCATGACTATGCCGCTCGTCGCGGCCTCCCTGTCGAAACCCTTCGTAAATTCCTAATTCCCTTACTCTCACCCTAAGGAGGAGTCGGAGGAACTACAATTTTCAATTTTCAAAATGATCGCTCGTTACGCTGTACCCTTTTTCCTGTTGATGGCTTTCGTCATCGTTCCAGTCGTTGTGTTCTTCCTCTGTCGTTGGCTTTGTCCCAAACGATGGGGTAAGAAGATCGGTATTACTGCCGCCATACTCATCATGCTGTTTGCTGCCTATGGTTTGTTCGTAGGCTATCAGCAGTTGGAGATACATCAGGTGGAATATAGTAGCAAAGACCTCCCCAAAGCCTTTGACGGCTATCGCATCGTCCAGTTCTCTGATGCCCATGTCGGAACCATGACAGGCAGTCGTGAGTGGTTGCTGGAACGCGCTGTGGATAGTATTCTTGCCTTAAAGCCCGATATGATTGTGTTTACGGGCGACTTACAGAATGTCTATCCCGAGGAATTGGTTGACCACCTGCCTCAGTTAAGTCGGTTGAAAGCCCCAGATGGTGTCTATGCTGTGTTAGGTAATCACGATTATGCCGTCTATCAACCCTGTGACTCGTTAGAGAAAGAGGCCAACTGTGCCAAGACGCAGTCTTTGGTGCGTCAGACAGGTTGGACGCTCCTGATGAATGAACATCGTATCATCCATCGCGACAGTGACTCTATCGTCATCGCTGGTATGGAGAACTGGGGCACTGTCAAGCGCATGCCCCGTCGTGGCGATGTCGCCAAGACCCTCGCTACTCCTTCTCCGCTAACCACTAACCGCTCAACGCTAACCAATACCCCCTTTATCATCATGCTCCAGCATGACCCCACAGCATGGCGTGAACTCATCCTGCCCCAGTGTCATGCACAACTGACGTTGAGTGGTCATACGCATGGAGGACAGACGGATGTCTTCGGTTTCTCTCCGGCTTCTTTGAGTTATAAGGAGTGGGGTGGTATGACGTATGAGGGTCTCCGTGCCCTCTTTGTCTCCACGGGATTAGGTGCCCTTATTCCCTTCCGCTTAGGTCTCCCTGGTGAGATTGTCGTCATCACCCTTCACTCGAAATAATCTTTCTTTTTCGGTCATAGACCGATTGGAGGGTACCTCCCAACCTCAATCGTCCTTTTCGTAAAGGACCAAAAGTTTTTTCACAACTCCCCAACCCCTCTTGCCTAAGAGGGGCTTCAACCACTCCTAAATCCTCGCCAATCTTTCTTTGACCTAAAGGTACAAAGCGTGCTAAAGATACGATCAGGCAAGGACTAAATTGATTCCGGGCAGAAACCGCCCTCCATCAAAGTCTTGGTATGGCTCTCAAGCTTTCGCCCCTTCGGGGTTCGCCATGTTTTTTATTATAATTTTTTTAAGATAAAAGACACGCCGGACCTTTGATGGTCCGAACCGACCAAACCGTTCAAATTGGAGGACCTCCAAACCTCGTCCTGACGACGCCCAGCGTTTAGCGTAGGCGGCGTCAAAAATACGGCGTTTCCGCAACGACGACTTTTAGTCCCTTTCCGAGAGAGGAAAGGGATTTAGGGATAGGTTGAAGCCCCTCTTAGGCAAGAGGGGTTGGGGAGTTGTGAAGAAAAAAGGCAAGAGGGGTTGGGGAGTTGTGAAAGAAAAGTTGGGGAGTTGTGAAAGAAAAGGGCAAGAGGGGTTGGGGAGTTGTGAAGAAGAACCCTCTCTAATTTGAACAATGTTCAAAAGAAAAAAACAAAATACTTGGTATATTGGAAAAAATGCCTTAATTTTGCACACAAAATCAAGAAGTAATGAAGAGCGATAGCATCGTTATTATACCGACTTACAACGAGAAGGAGAATATCGAGAAGATTATTCGGGCAGTATTCTCCTTGGAGAAATATTTCCATATTTTGGTGATTGACGATGGCTCACCCGATGGTACTGCTGGTATTGTCAAAGGACTGATGGCAGAAGAATTCGCTGACCGTCTGTTCCTGTTGGAACGCAGTGGAAAACTCGGACTCGGTACTGCCTATATCATGGGTTTCAAGTGGGCATTGGAACATGACTACGACTATGTCTTTGAGATGGATGCCGACTTCAGTCACGACCCCAACGACCTTCCCAGACTTTATAGCGCTTGCGCTGACGAAGGCTACGATTTGGCTATTGGCAGTCGCTATGTCAGTGGCGTCAATGTCGTCAACTGGCCGATGGGACGAGTCCTCATGAGTTATTTCGCCTCGAAATATGTGCGTTTCGTCACAGGCTTCAAGGTACACGACACTACCGCTGGTTTCAAGTGCTATAAGCGTCGTGTGTTGGAGACCATCGAACTCGATAAGATCCGTTTCAAGGGCTATGCCTTCCAGATAGAGATGAAATTCACAGCCTATAAGATTGGCTTTAAGATCAAGGAAGTCCCTGTCATCTTTGTCAATCGCAGGGAGGGCACGTCCAAGATGTCGGGTGGCATCTTCGGTGAGGCTTTCTTCGGTGTCATGCGCCTCCGTTGGGATGGCTGGACCCGTAAATACCCGAGGAAAGTTTAAAGTTGATAGTTTAAAGTCAGTTTAAAGAGTTTAAAGTTTATAGTTTAAGATATCATTCATGAAGGTGCTCTATCGGATCTATCAGGTATTTGTCGCTATCCCAGTCACGATAGTGATGACGATATGGACAGCCCTTGTCGTGGGCATAGGATGTACCATAGGTGATGGTCACTATTGGGGCTATTATCCTGGTCGCTGGTGGGCGAGGGTGATTGCCTATGTGTTCCTGTTGCCTGTCAAGGTAGAGGGACGTGAACATCTGGAGGAGAACCAGTCGTATGTCTTTGTGGCGAATCATCAGGGTGCCTTTGATATCTTCCTGATATACGGTTTCTTGGGACGTAACTTCAAGTGGATGATGAAATACCAGCTGAAGAAGATCCCGTTTGTCGGTTATGCCTGTGCCAAGTCGCATCAGATCTTTGTGGATCGGAGAGGTACGGCAAAGGTGAGGGCGACCTATAAGGCTGCGCGTCATATCTTAGAGACAGGTAACTGCAGTGTTGTGGTGTTCCCGGAGGGTGCCCGTAGTTTCACGGGTCACATGAGTACGTTTAAGAAGGGTGCTTTTGCTTTGGCGGATGAGTTACAGTTACCCATTGTCCCGATGACAATCAATGGTTCCTTTAATGTAATGCCCCGAATGCGTGACTGGCATTTCGTGAACTGGCATCCGTTATCGCTGACGATTCATCAACCGATATATCCGAAGGGACAGGGCTTGGAGAATGTCCAGCAAACGATGGCGCAGTCTGCAGAAGCCATCATGTCTGCCCTCACTCCCGAATATCAGGGCTACGTAGAGAACCCCGACCAGTAGCCCCCTCAGACTCCCCCTTAAGGGGAAGGATTATATATAATGACGATACAGGAATTAGTAGAGTTATATGGGCATGGTCCCCAGGTGGAAGCCCTACGCAAAGCCATCGAGGAAAAATCGGTAAAAACGATTTTCCTCGAAGGTCTTGTTGCCTCTTCTGCCCCCATGCTCTTCGCTGCCTTGGAAGGTCAAAGGTCAAAGGTCGAAGGTCAAAGGTCAAAGGTGGAAGGTCAAAGGTCAAAGGACAAAGGTCAAAGGTCTAAGGTCGAAGGTCAAAGGTTAATTTTCAATTTTCAATTAATCATCCTCTCCGACGAAGAGGAGGCAGGCTATTTCTATCACGACCTCAAACAGATGCTAGGAATGGAGAGGGTATTGTTCTTCCCCTCTTCCTACCGTCGTTCCATCAAATATGCCCAACGTGACCCCGCCAACGAAATCCTCCGTACCGAAGTCCTCACATTTCTTAATGGTCAAAGGTCAAAGGTCGAAGGTCAAAGGTCAAAGGTCGAAGGTCAAAGGTCAAAGGTCGAAGGTCAAAGGTCAAAGGTCGAAGGTCAAAGGTCAGCCTTAGACCTTAGTCCTCAGTCCTTAGGCCTCTCAATCGTCACCTACCCTGAGGCTCTTGCAGAACAGGTGGTATCGCAGGAACAGTTGAATGAACGGACATTGGTGTTGGAACAGGGACAGACAGTGAGTGTAGAGGAGATCACGACGACCTTGCATGACTTTGGCTTTCAGGAGGTGGATTATGTCTATGAACCGGGACAGTATGCCTTGCGAGGCTCCATCCTCGACGTCTATAGTTTCAGTAGTGAGTATCCTTTCCGCATCGACTTCTTCGGTGACGATATCGACTCCATCCGTACCTTTGAGGTCGAAGACCAACTCTCCCGTGACCGCAAATCCCAGATCAGCATCGTCCCGGAGTTGTCAAAGGACGAAGGTCAAAGGTCGAAGGTCAAAGGACAAAGGACAAAGGACGAAGGTCAAAGGACAAAGGACGAAGGTCAAAGGTCAAAGGACGAAGGCCAATTTTCAATTTTCAATTTTCAATTTTCAATTTTCAATTACCTCCCCGAAGGGACGTTAGTCGTTGCCAAAGACCTCCAGTATGTCCATGATGCCATAGACCGTACTTATCAGGAGACAGGTGATACTGTTCCCTTGATAGACGGTAACCAGTTCATGGAGGCTATCGCCTCTTACAAGAAGATAGAGTTCGGGCATCGTCCGATGGAGAAGCCTGATGCCACCCTGACATTCCATACCACCCTGCAGCCCTTGTTTCATAAGAACTTCGACCTGCTCCGTGAGTCCTTTTCCGACTTCCAGTCGAAGGGTTATCATCTCTATGTTCTTGCCGATAGCAAGAAACAGTTGCAGCGGTTGGAGGAGATTCTCTCTGAGAACTCCGAGAACTCTGAGAACTCCGAGCACTCCGAGCACTCCGAGCACTCCGAGAACTCAACTTTAAACTATCAACTATCAACTATCAACTACATAACCACCGCCCTCCATGCCGGTTTCGTCGACCATGACCTGCAGCTCTGCGTCTTCACCGACCATGAGATCTTCGACCGCTTCCATAAATATACACTGCGCTCTGACAAGGCACGAAGTGGTAAGGTGGCACTGACGCTGAAGGAGATTCGTCAGTTTGAAGTCGGTGACTATGTCGTGCATGTCGATCATGGCATCGGAAAATTCGGCGGATTGGTCAGGATGCCGATCACTCAGAGTTCTCAGAGTTCTCAGAGTTCTCCGAATACTCAGAGTTCTCCGAGTTATCAGGAAATGATCAAAATCATCTACCAGGGTGGTGGAGCCATCTACGTATCTATTCATTCACTCTATAAGGTCAGCAAATACAAGGCACAGGATAATGGGGAACCCCCACGCCTCTCCCAGTTGGGAACAGGTCAGTGGGAACGCATGAAGGAGCGTACCAAGTCGAAGATCAAGGATATTGCCCGTGACCTCATCAAGCTCTATGCGGCAAGACGGAAAGAGAAAGGCTTTGCATTTAGTGCCGACAGTTTCATGCAACATGAATTAGAGGCATCGTTCCTCTATGAGGACACTCCCGACCAGTTGAAGGCGACGAATGAGGTGAAGGCAGACATGGAACAGGCGCGACCGATGGATCGCCTGGTCTGTGGGGATGTAGGCTTCGGAAAGACGGAGGTGGCTGTCCGTGCAGCCTTTAAGGCGGCATGTGACTCCAAGCAGGTGGCGGTATTGGTACCTACTACCGTTCTTGCCTACCAGCACTACCAGACTTTCAAGGAGCGCCTGAAGAACTTCCCCGTGAGGGTGGACTACCTCACACGAGCCCGTTCTGCCAAGCAGACCAAGGAACTCCTACAGGATCTTGCCGACGGTAAGATTGATATCATCATCGGTACTCATAGACTCATCGGTAAAACAGTAAAGTTTAAGGACCTCGGACTCCTGATCATCGATGAAGAACAGAAATTCGGAGTGTCCACCAAGGAGAAGCTGCGCCAGATGAAGACCAGTGTCGATACACTGACTCTGACAGCCACACCGATTCCCCGTACCCTTCAGTTCTCTCTCTTGGGAGCCCGTGACCTGAGTATCATCCAGACACCTCCCCCCAACCGCTATCCTATTCATACAGAGATACATACTTTTGGACCTGAGATCATCGCTGATGCTATCAATTTCGAGTTGTCACGCAACGGACAGGTGTTCTTTGTCAATCCCCGTATCAACGACCTGCGACGTATCGCTGACATGATACACCGCTATGTGCCGGAAGCTCGTATCGCCATCGGTCATGGACAGATGAAGCCCGACGAACTGGAACAGGTGGTCTATGACTTCATTAATTACGATTATGACGTGCTGCTCTCCACAACCATTATCGAGAACGGTATCGATATCCCGAATGCCAATACTATCATTATCAATGGAGCCCATCATTTCGGACTCTCTGACCTGCACCAGATGCGAGGTAGGGTAGGGCGCAGCAACCGTAAGGCGTTCTGTTATCTCCTGGCTCCTCCTTTGGCCGACCTCCCCCAGGAGAGTCGCCGCCGCCTGGAGGCGTTGGAGAACTTCAGTGACCTCGGCAGTGGCATCCAGATTGCCATGCAGGACTTGGATATCCGTGGAGCCGGTAATCTCTTAGGTGCCGAACAGTCTGGCTTCATCGCCGACCTCGGTTACGAGACGTACCAGAAGATTCTGAATGAGGCAGTAAAGGAGATTGCTTCCGAGTTCTCGGAGTACTCTGAGAACTCTGAGTACTCCGAGCAATTCGTCTCCGAGGCCTCCGTAGACACCGACCTTGCCCTCTATTTCCCTGACCAGTATGTGCCGTCGGATAGTGAGCGGATGCTGTTGTATCGGGAACTGGATAACCTGCATACGGACGAGCAGTTGGCAGCGTATCGTTCGCGATTGATTGACCGCTTTGGTCCTGTGCCTCAGGTGGGGGAGGAACTGATGCGTGTCGTGCCTTTGCGTCGTCTCGGACAACAGCTTGGTTGTGAGAAGATTATGCTGAAACAGGGACGTATGACACTGTTCTTCGTCTCCAATCCCGACAGTCCTTTCTATCAGAGTCCTGCCTTTGATGCCATCCTCTCTTTTGTCGCCCAGAATCCTCGTCGCTGCCAGTTCCGTGACCTCCATAACAAGCGCTCCCTCCTCCTCTCCGATATCCCCTCCGTCGAGTCCGCCCTCTCCCTCCTCCAGTCAATAAAATGGGAATAAATTAAAAATTTATTGCTTTTTACAAACAATTTTCAATTTTCAACTTTCAATTTTCAATTTTATTTATTACCTTTGCACTCGAAAAAGAATACCACGATGGAAAACAGTTGGCTCGTGATACGAACCTTCAATCGTAGGGAGATGGATGTGGGGTCTTTCCTGAAGGAAAATGGACTCACTTATTTCATACCTATGACATACAAAGAGAAGGTGGTGCACAATGAGCCAAAGCCTCGCAGGGTACTGGTTCCCGTGGTTCACGGCTACGTCTTTCTGCAGAAGACCATGCAGGAGGACGACTTACGGAAAGTGCTGACGAGGTATCCGATGCCCCTTCAGTTGATGAAGAACAAGGGTGACGACCGTATCAGTGAGATTTCCGACCGTGAGATGACAGACTTCCGTCTGCTCTGTGACCCCGACTACGTGAAGACACCGGTGGAGTTCATGGATGCGGCAGAGGCGGAGTTGAAACCGGGTACTGAGGTGGAGGTTGTTCATGGTCAGTTTGCCGGTATTCGAGGAAAGCTCCATAAGAGCAACCAGAAATACTGGTTCATCAAGACCGTAGGAGGCATCAGCGTCATGCTCCGCATCTCGAGGTGGTATTGCAAGCCGGTATAGGTCTAAGGACTAAGGTCTAAGGACTAAGGACTGAGGACTAAGGTCTAAGGTCTAAGGACTGAGGACTAAGGACTAAGGACTAAGGTCTAAGGACTAAGGACTAAAGACTAAGGGCTAAGGACGACTTTTGAAAGGCTACGGGTAGGCGAGTTACTCGGGAATCCTTTGACTTTTGACCTTTGACCTTTGACTTTCGACCTTCGACCTTTGACCTTTGACCTTCGACCTTCGACCTTTGACCTTTGACCTTCGACCTTTGACCTTTGACCTTTGACCTTCGACCTTTGACCTTTGACCTTCGACCTTTGACTTTCGACAAATAAAAAAAATAAAGATATATATGAAAAGAGTTCTTTTTTTCGCTATGATGGTTGTCTCTGCTCTGAGCGTGATGGCGCAGGGTATGACAGACCAGCAGGTGGCTGATTTTGTAAGACGTGAAATGAAGGCTGGTGCCAGCCAGGCGCAGATTGTGACGAGGTTGGTGCAGCGTGGCGTACCCATCGACCAGATTCGTCGTATCCGTAATCAGGCGGATGCACGTATCACGGAGAGTGGTGTTGATGCAAATGTTTCTGGAACAAGTAATCAGGTTAGTGAGCGTCTGCGTCAGAATACCGATGGCGTCACCAATCAGGAGTTGAACACGGCAAAGGTGGGTACGACGGGTGAGATTTATGCTGATGCCAGTGAGGATATCTCGGAAGTCGAGCATGACATCCAGGCAACGAGTAATGTCACTGAGGCCACAGGTAAGAAAATCTTTGGTCATGACATCTTCAACCGCCGTAATCTAAGTTTTGAGCCGAATATGAATATCGCCACGCCCCAGAATTATGTCTTGGGTCCTGGCGACCAGCTGATAGTGGATATTTATGGTGCATCTCAGAAAAGTATGCAGCTGACCATCTCGCCCGATGGTGAGGTGACCGTTCCAGGCTATGGACCTATCTATGTCAGTGGTATGACGGTGGCTGCCGCTAACTCGAAGATCCGTTCGACGGTAGGTTCCCGTTATAGCAGTAGTAATGTCAAGGTGTCTGTTGGACGTACTCGTACCATCATGGTGAATGTCATGGGTGAGGTAAGTACTCCCGGTACCTACCATCTGAGTGCTTTCTCTACTGTCTTCCATGCCTTGTATATGGCAGGTGGTGTCACCTCTTTGGGAACACTCCGTAACATCAAGGTATTCCGTAATGGTAATCTGGTGACGGTCGTCGATGTCTATGAGTATATCCTCAATGGTCGTCTGGCTGGAAATATTCCTTTACAGGAAGGAGACGTTATCCAGGTAGGTCCTTATGAGTGTCTGGTGGGTATCACGGGTAATGTGAAGCGTTCGATGTTCTACGAGATGCGTAAGAATGAGACGGTGGCAACGCTGTTGAATTTTGCTGGAGGCTTCATGGGTGATGCCTATAAGAAGTCTGTCCGTTTGACGCGTCAGACAGGTGAGCGTTATTCGGTGTTTAATGTCGATGAGTTTGAGATGAGTTCCTTCCATGTGGAGGACGGGGATGCCGTCGTTGTGGATGGTATGCTCGACCGCTACGAGAATATGGTAGAGGTGAAAGGTGCAGTGTTCCGTCCCGGTCAGTACCAGTTGGGCAAGGAGGTGACGAGTGTCCGTTCCTTGTTGCAGGCTGCTGAGGGTGTCACTGAGGATGCGATGACCAACCGTGGAATCTTACACCGTCTGAAGGAAGACCGCAGTCTGGAGGTGATACCTGTGGATGTCAAGGGCATCCTTGCCGGTACGTCTCCTGATATCCCATTGATTAACGAGGATGTACTGTTCATACCTACTGATGCCGATTTACGACAGCAGCGTACACTGACCATTTCAGGCGAGGTGATGTCGCCAGGTACTTATCAGTATGCTGATAATACGACGCTCGAAGATCTGGTTCTGCAAGCAGGTGGCTTGACCGATGCTGCCTCGACAGCAAAGGTCGATGTCTCTCGTCGTATCAGGGATCCGAAGTCAACGACATCTTCCAGAGAGATTGCTAAAACCTTCAGTTTCTCTTTGAAGGATGGTTTTGTGGTAGATGGTGTTCAGGGTTTTGTTTTGGAGCCTTATGATGTGGTACATGTCCGCAGAAGTCCAGGTTTCAAGACTCCGCGTAACATCACCGTTGAGGGTGAGGTGCTGTATGAGGGTACCCATACGCTACCTAATAAGAATATGCGACTGACTGATGCCATCAAGATGGCAGGCGGCGTCACTACTGATGCTTATGTCAAAGGTGCCCGTTTGGATCGCCGTTTGAATGATGATGAGCGTGCTCGTCGTAGTTTCCTGTTAAAACAGTTAAAGACGCAGGTAGAAGATGGTGATACCATATATATGAATCAGTTGGATTTGGATAACACCTATACGGTTGGTATCTATCTCGATAAGGCGTTGGCAAATCCTGGTGGAGAATACGATATTGTCTTGCGTGAGGGTGATCGCATCATTGTACCGGAATACAATGCAACGGTGAAGATATCTGGTAATGTGATGTATCCGAATACAGTATCCTATCGGGAGGGTAAGAATTATAAGTGGTATATCAATCAGGCAGGTGGCTTTGGCAACCGTGCTAAGAAGAGCAAGACCTGGGTCATCTATCCGAATGGTACGATGGCGAAGGTAGGTCGTGGCACGAAGATAGAGGCAGGCTGTGAGATTGTTGTGCCCACGAAGCCGAAGGCTGATCCTGAAATAACATCCAGATGGGTATCCATTGCTCAGTCCGTCTTCAGCATGGCAGCCATGGTTGTTATCTTGATAAAGCAATTCTAATATAAGGTCAAAGGTCTAAGGTCAAAGGACTAAGGTCAAAGGACTAAGGACTAAAGACTAAGAACTAAGGTCGACCTTTGAAAGGCTACGGGTAGGCGAGCTCTGCTCGGGAATCCTTTGACCTTCGACCTTTGACCTTTGACAAAAATAAAAAAATATGGAAGAAAATAAGATTATCAGTGTAGAACAAGAGGAGAGCAGTATTGACTTTGGTGCGATATTCGGTGCGATGAGGAAGCATAAGCGCCTGTATAAGAAGGTGCTGGCTATTACATTCGTGGTCGGGTGTATCTTGATGTTGTCCATCCCTAATTATTATAAGTGTGAGGTCATGCTGGCACCGGAACTGTCGTCCAGTGGTAGCAGAAACTCTCTGTCTTCTCTTGCTGCTTCCTTCGGTATGAAGTTAGGAACAGGAGCGGTGGGTAATGAGGCGTTGTTCCCGACACTCTATCCAGACCTGATGAACTCAGTTGACTTCAAGGCGAGTCTCTTCAATATCCCCGTTCATAAGATAGACTCTGTTCCTATGATGTCTTATTATGACTATCTGGTAAATGAGCAAAAGAAACCATGGTGGTCTGCGGCTATCGGAGGTAGTATAAGATTCCTGGTTAGCTTGCTGCCGATAGAAAGAGACTCTATAGACCAGCACAAGGTCAATCCTTTCATGTTGACGAAGCAGCAGACAGATATTGTTGAGCTGATAGATAAGAAGGTAGTCTGTGATGTCGATCAGAAAACAATGGCTATTACGATTTCAGTTACCGATCAGGATCCGTTGATAGCAGCGACTATCGCGGACTCGGTGAAGGTGCGCTTGCAGGACTTCATTACAGAATACCGGACAAAGAAGGCTAAGATTGATTTGGAATATAATCGTAAACTGTATAAGGAGGCGAAAGAACGCTATGACAAAGCCCGTCGTCTCTATGCCAGCTTTGCGGATGCCAATCAGGACATGATACTGCAGAGTGCCAGAACGAAGTTGATTGATTTGGAGAACGACATGCAGTTGAAGTACAATGCCTATACGACGGTTGCCAACCAGTTGACGGCAGCAGAGGCGAAGGTACAGGAGGAAACTCCTTCTTTCACGACATTGCAGAGTGCCACAGTACCAGTGAAAAAGGCTGGTCCTGCAAGAGCAAAGATAGTACTCATCTTCCTCTTCCTCGCTTTCCTCGGCACTACAGCACGTGTGCTGCACAAAGAAGGACAGTTGAAGCCCCTCCTTGGTCTATAAAACTTAACGCTAACCGCTAAATAAAAAGCCCTCCAACGTTGGAGGGCTTTCTATCACTTGTTCTAATGCCTGTTTAGGGGGTAAAGGAAAGCCTCCTTCACCTTGTTTCAGGCATTGGAGTGGGGGTATAACAGGCATTGGAACAACCGATAGAAGGCATTCCTTTGTTCTCGAAGAATAAATATACAAAACGTGATAAATGAATATTCAGTTTTGTATATTTATAGAATTTATCCAAAACAGGTCAACATCTCCTGTAAACTGCTCGGAACGTTGATGAATAAAGAGAAGAAAGCATGGGAGATGTTAGTCAAACATCTCCTATTCATCTCCCATACATCTCCCACGATTCTTTGGTAATTGATACTTATTAACACAAATCTTTCAAGAATAATCTCTAAATTAACATATTTTTACTAGAAGTTGACCTCTAAAATTTGGTGGTTGGTATCTAAGTGTTGTAATTTTGCACCGTCAATCAAAAGACATGAAAAACAGGCTAACAGCTAAAAGCAAAAAGCTAACAGCCAATTTTAATAACCATTTAATCTAAACAACATGAGTGAAAAATTAGTTATTAGTGGCAATGCCATCAGTGATTCAAAGGAAACAACACTCGAAATCGAGCAGTTTCTACAAGACAACTACCTCTTCCGTCGTAACGTGTTGAGTGGAAAGGTGGAGTTCGCAATTTTGTCAGGAGAAAGTCAGTCTGCCTACAGACCTCTGACTCAACAGGCACTCAACAGCATCATCATCCGAGCCCGTCGCGAGGATATCTGTGAGAAGGGTAGTCCCAAAGCGAAGATGATGGAGTTTGTCAACTCCGAAGAGGTACCTTTGTTCAATCCTATCCAGGAGTATTTGGACGGTCTTCCCCAATGGGATGGACAAAACCATGTGGCGCAATTGTTTGGAAGGATACCAGGTCTCAGTACTGAGCAGCTTGGATTCCTTTCTGTATGGTTCCGTTCTGCTGTTGCTCACTGGCTGCAGATGGATACCATTCACGGGAATGAGTGTGTACCTACACTGATAGGTTCTCAAGGATGTGGTAAGACGACCTTCTTGACGAGACTGTTGCCTCCTCATCTGAGACAATACTACCTTGACCATCTGAACCTCTCGAACAAGTTCGACAAGGAGATGGCATTGACGAACAATCTCTTGGTCAACCTCGATGAGTTGGATGCGATACGCCCCAGTCAGCATCCTGCCTTGAAACAGACACTATCGAAGTCGAAAGTGAACGGACGACCTATTTTCGGATGCAGTCAGGAGGATAGACCGAGGTTTGCCTCCTTTGTTGCTACGACCAATAATCCTCATCCCCTGACGGATGCCACAGGTAGCCGACGTTATATCTGTCTGTTGATACCCCAAGGACAGTATATTGACAATACGGGTGATATCAATTATGAGCAACTCTATGCACAGGTGCTTCATGAACTGAGAGAACTAAAGACACCTTACTGGTTTAATAATGAGGAAGTTATCCGTATTCAGGAGCTGAACCTCAACTATATGGAACAGAAGGATATTGCAGAGATTGTCGGCATCCTTCTCAGAAAACCCAGTGAAGGAGAAGGGGCAAGATATATGAACTGTGGGGATATCCTTAAACTGATACAGCGGGAATATCCTGCCGTCAAGAATGACAGGAGTACAAGAGTTCATCTTGGTCTCGCCATGAGAGAATTAGGTTTTGAGAATGTCGTAAGGAGTCATATTTCCTATTATAAAACCATTCCTCTGAAAGCTGCATGAATGGGGTATCTGTAGGAGATGTATGGGTAATCTACGGGAGATGTTCAAGCAACATCTCCCGTGCCTTCTTCCCTTTATTTATCGGTGTTCCGACCATTTTATAGGAGATCTTCCCCAATTTCTGCAAAATTCTATTTTGTTTCTTATAAAAGAAAATTATTCTATTCGAATTGTTCAAATTGGAGGACCTCCCAACCTCAATTGTCCTTTTCTTTGGCGCAAAGATTTAGAGTCCCTTGATAAGGGACGGCTATAATGCAGGGTTCCCCTGTGTTCTTACCTCCCAACCTCAATTGTCCTTTTCTTTGGCGCAAAGATTTAGAGTCCCTTAGTAAGGGACGGCTATAATGCAGGGTTTCCCTGTGTTTTTACCTCCCAACCTCAATTGTCCTTTTCTTTGGCGCAAAGAAAAGAACTAAAAGAAACATCCACCTACCCCCATCCCCTCCCTATATGGAGGGGCTTAACCGCTCCTGCTCGTCGCTCTTACATTAAGGTACGCTCGGACCATCAAAGGTCCGGCGTGATTTTTTATACGCCTACGCTGAACGTTGGGTGTTTATTAGATGTAATGGAGAATTGAAGAATATCCATATCTCGTCCTTACGACGCCCAGCGTTTAGCGTAGGCGGCGTCAAAAAATACGGCGTTTCCGCAACGACGACTTTTAGTCCCTTTCCGAGAGAGGAAAGGGATTTAGGGATAGGTTGAAGCCCCTCTTAGGCAAGAGGGGTTGGGGAGTTGTGAAAGAAAAAGGCAAGAGGGGGTTGGGGAGTTGTGAAGAAAAAAGGCAAGAGGGGTTGGGGAGTTGTGAAGAAAAAAGGCAAGAGGGGTTGGGAAGTTGTGAAGAAAAAATTTAGAGTCCCTTAGTAAGAGACGGCCAAAATGCCAGGATTGTAAAATGTCAACAAATCAATCTTCAGTATCAAATATTCCAAATTATATTTGGACAGTTACTAAATATTTAGTAACTTTGCCCCGTTATAGTGCACTAAACCTATTGAATCTACGGGACTCTGTCCCTCGTGTAGAGGTGGTAACTAGTTGATCTATATCCTTTTAGGTGTAATTAACCTCGCCCTCATCGCTGTGAAAAACACAGCAGTCGGGGCAAGGGGAAGATATACACAAAGGACAACTCCTACCTCTCAATTCTCAAAGAGGTTGTAATTTTCAATTTTCTAATCGTATCTTTAGTACGCTTTGTACCTTTAGGTCAAAGAATTCTCAATTTTCAATTCTTAAACAGTGAACTGCTTAGCAAAGTTTCATCAGATCTATGGTCGTGATGCAGAAGGAACAACCTTCTGCCCCTACCGTATTTGTCCGATAGGAGCCCATTCCGACCACAACCTCGGTAAGATTACCGGACTGGCGATAGACAAAGGCATTCATCTCGCCTATGCTCCCAAGCATAACGGTGTGGTGGAGATGACCTCTTTGCAGTTCCCTAAGCGAGCCCAGTGGCATATCGCCTCAGTGCCCGTACAGAAACAGAATGACTGGGCAGACTATCTTCGTGGTGCTACGTTGTCACTGTCGAAACAACACCAGTTACATGTAGGACTCTGTGGTGTCATCGAAGGAACACTCCCTATCGGTGGTTTGTCTTCCAGTGCTGCTGTGATCATCAGTTTCCTGACAGCCCTCTGTAAAGTCAACGACATCCAGTTAAGCCAACAGGAGATCATCGACATAGCTTATGATGCCGAGTTGAACTACGTCGGTGTGAGTGTCGGAAAGCTCGATCAGAGCTGTGAGGTGTTGAGCAAGAAAAACCATCTGTTGTATCTGGACACAAAAGACAACCATTATGAGTTGATACCCCAGAGTCCAGCAATGAAACCCTATAAGATTGCCATCTTCTTCTCTGGCTTAGAGCATAGCCTCGCCGGCTCGAAATACAATATGCGCGTCGATGAACTCCGTTCAGGCGTCTATGCCCTCCAAGCCTATGCAGGCATGGACTATGGTAAGTTCAATGAGGCAAATGCCCGTAACGTACCCCGTGAGATCTACGAACAATATAAGAACCGCCTGCCCGAACCCTGGGCAAAGCGCTGTGAACACTGGTACACGGAGTTCGAGCGTGTAGAGAAGGGTGCTGAGGCTTGGCGCAGAGGTGATATCGAGACCTACGGCAAGCTCTCCTTCGAGTCAGGGTGGAGCAGCATCCACAACTGGGAGTCAGGTGCTCCCGAACAAATCCGCCTCTATGAGATCATGACCCAGACCGAAGGCATCTATGGTGGCCGCTTCTCTGGTGCCGGCTTCAAAGGCTGCTGCATGGCCCTTATCGACCCTGCCTACGAGGACGAAATCTCAAGAAAGGTCACTGAGAAGTATTTGGCTTCTTATCCTGAGATGAAGGGCAAGTATGAAGTGTTTATATGTGAAAGTGCAGACGGAGCAGCTCTCTAACCGCTAACCTCTAACCTATAACCGAATAAAACATGAAATGTTTGATCCTAGCAGCTGGGTATGCTACAAGACTTTACCCATTGACCGAAAACTTCCCGAAGCCATTACTGGAGGTGGCAGGCAAGCCCATCCTTGACTGGCTCATCGACGATATGAACAAGACCGGCTTGATCAACGAATACATCGTCATCAGCAACCATAAGTTCGCCCCCATTTTCAATGAATGGTCAAAGGTCAAAAGTCAAAAGTCAAAGGCCAAAAGCAGTCTTCGTCCTTCGACCTTAGACCTTAGTCCTTCGACCTTAGACCTTGGACCTTCGTCCTCAGACCTTCGTCCTTCGTCCTTAGACATCGTCGTCCTCGACGATGGCACATCGTCGAACGCCACTCGCCTTGGGGCGGTAAAGGATATCGACTTCGCCATTGATAAATTGAAACTCGACGACGACCTCCTCGTCATGGCAGGTGACAACCTGCTGGACTTCAGTTTGGAGGGCTTTATCCGCTATGCGAAAGAGAAGAACGCAACGTGTGTCATGCGCTACTACGAGGCTGACGAGGCACGACTCCATAAGACAGGTGTGGCAGAGATAGACACAGATGGTCGTATCCTCTCCATGGAGGAGAAACCCGCGAATCCCAAGAGTCACTGGTGCATCCCTGCCTTCTACTACTACACCCGTGAAGATGCTCGCCTGATTAAGAAGGGCATCGCCAGCGGTTGTGGCATCGATGCCCCCGGCAGCTTCATCGCCTGGCTCTCCACCCAGACTCCTGTCTATACCTACGAGATGCCCGGCAAGCGCTACGACATCGGTACCCTCGAGAGCTACGAACAGGTCAAAGCCACCTACACAGGTCCTTCTGTCTAATGGTCAAAGGACTAAGGCCTAAGGACAAAGGTCAAAAGTCAAAGGTCAAAAGTCAAAAGACTAAGGTCAAAAGTCAAAAGTCAAAAGTCAAAGGTCGTCCTTAGACCTTAGTCCTTAGACCTTAGACCTTATTTAAATGGTTTACGATAAGATTAAAAATATAGAACTGTACAAAGGTCTCTCTGACGACATCTATGCTGGTCTGAAGTACCTCAAGGAAATGTCCCCCGACACAGCCCCCGGCACCTACGAGATCAATCCTCGAGTCAAAGCCATTGTGTCAGAATACACGACAAAGACAATCAACGAGCATGGCTACGAAGCCCATCAGAAGAACATCGACATCCAGTACCTCCTCAAGGGCACCGAGAAAATCGCTTGTCTCCCCGTGGACGAACTGCAGGAAACCCAACCCTACAACCCTGATACCGATGCCGCCTTCTACGAATCAAACCTTCGTCCTTCGACCTCCGACCTTCGACCTTTGACTTTTGACCTTCGTCCTTTGACCTTAGACCTTCGACCTTTGACCTTTGACCTTCGACCTTTGACCTCCTTCGCCCTTTTCTTCCCACACGACGCTCACATGCCTCAACTCTGCATCGACGCCCCCGAAGAAGTCAAAAAAGTTGTTATTAAGGTCAAGATATAAGATATGGGTGTATACGAAGAGCAAATATTGCCAATTAAGATTTCACGATTGGCAGAATATATATCCCAGAGGAAACGTATTTCCTTGGAGGAGGCTCTTGTGTACATATATATAAATCCTATGTATGACCGACTCTATGACGAAGGGGCCAAGTGGTGGTACCTGAGCACTGAGGCACTTTATGATGAGTTTGAGGCGGTGCGGAATGTGGAAAGTAGGAGCATAACACTTGAGGAGTTCGAGTTTTATACCTATACGCTGGAAAAATATGCCTTGACAAAAGGCAAGACAGGTCTCCAGGTACTTGCCCTGTTTAAGCGTTACGGAGTCGATGATTTTCTGATAGATCATTATGACTTGCTTCACACTCAAGGAACAGGTTATGTGATTGATGAAGTAGACCGATTCATTCAAAAGAGGAAAAGAAGATGAGACTTTATCATGGTTCAAATGTCGAAGTACGGAAACCAAGTCTTCTGAAGAGTCGAAAAAAGACCGATTTTGGACGAGGATTCTACACAACAACTCAAAAAGAACAAGCAGAGCATTGGACTTCTATTATGATAGATAGGGCAAAGAAAGGCAGGCGTATCGTATCAGTTTTTGAGGTGGATGATATGCTCTTGTCCAGCCCAGAATTGAGGATCAGGGAATTCCATGGACCTGATGAGCCTTGGTTGAATTTCGTAGTTGATAGTCGTAAAGGTGTTGAGCATGATTATGATTTAGTGTATGGTCCAGTGGCCAATGATAAAGTATTCACCGTAGTGAATCTCTATGAGAGTGGTGTCTTGGATGCCCCAGCTGCTATCGCAGAACTCAAGGCCTATAAGACCTACAACCAACTCTCCTTCCATACCCCTCGAGTTATTCAGGCATTGCGATTTGTGGAGAGTTATGAAGTCAATCCCGCTAACCTCTAACCGCTTAGAATTCTGTGTAATAATATTCATCTCAAGGATATTCGAAATCCTATGGGTAGGTTTCTGAAAAAAGGTAATGATAGATTCCGTGCAGTACGGAATGGTGAGTTTGTTGACAAGAGTCGGCTGATAGAAGTTGTTAATGCCACTCTTCATACAGATCGCCAATTTACTTGTGTCAGTCGTGCTCGTCGATTTGGAAAGTCTATCGGTGCGGAAATGTTGTATGCCTATTATGACCAGTGGAGTGCATCAGAAGACTTGTTTACGGATTTGCATGTATACCAATCGACTTCTTTTAAAAAGCATTTCCGTCATTATCCAGTGCTGTATATTGACATGACTGATTTTGTTACCCGCTACAAGTCAAGTGAAGTTATTCTCCACATTCAATCAGACGTAATCACGGAACTAAAAGAGGTATTCCCTGATGTGAAGTATCATGATGACAGTGATCTGGCAGGTGTACTCCATGATATTAGGTCGCAGTTGCCATATCAGGAAAAGTTCATCATGATTATCGATGAATGGGATGCTATTTTGAGGGAATATAAAGATGGAGGTGATGCTGCAGAACAGTATCTCAACCTGTTGCGTGGCTTGTTTAAGTCAACAAATGCGATGTCCACATTCGCAGGTGTTTATATGACTGGTATATTACCGATTAAGAAGTATGACACCCAATCTGCTTTGAACAATTTCCAGGAGTACTCTGTAGTGCAACCAGGCCCCATGGCAGACTGTTTCGGATTCACGTCAGAAGAGGTTCGTGCTTTGTGTGCAAAACATGCGATGGATTACAACATGTTTGCTGAGTGGTATGACGGATATCAGATTGGGGCAGACAGGGAGATGTTCAACCCTACGTCTGTTATGACCGCATTATATAATCAATATTGCGATAGTTACTGGTCAAATACAGGAGCGTATGATACTGTGGCGACATATATCCGCATGAATTTTGATGGTTTAAGAGACGATGTCGTTCGTTTGTTGGCCGATGAATCATGCTCAGTTGATACGGCGAGTTTTCAAAATGACCTGAATGTTGTTCGCAGCAAGGATGATGTGCTGACATCGCTGATCCACCTAGGTTATCTGTCTTACGACAGAGATAGCAGAACGTGTCGGATCCCCAATCGTGAAGTGGCGATAGAGTTTAAGAATGCCATCGTTTCGGAGCCAGGATGGGACGTAATAGCGAATGCCATCAATCAATCGGAGCGTTTGCTAAATGAAACGTTAGGTGGGAATGAAGGTGCGGTTGCTGCTGCTATAGATGCGATTCATGCAGACAACACAAGTGTCTTGCAGTATAATGACGAGAATTCCTTGGCATGTGTATTGACTATAGCATATTATACAGCCAGGAGGAATTATTTATTGATTCGTGAACTACCGGCAGGAAAAGGCTTTGCTGATATCGTATTGTTACCTCGGCCAGCCTGCAATCAGCCTGCCGTTGTATTAGAATTAAAATATGATTATTCTGCCGAAACGGCTATAACACAGATCCACAATAACCATTATGGTGTCGCGTTGAAAGATTTTGTGGGTGATGTAGTCCTTGTTGGAATAAACTATGACAAGAAATCCAAACAACATGATTGTAAAATAGAGATAGAACATAAAAAACCGTTCTAATCTTAGACACTGTTAGTAAAAAAGATTACTCTTACATCTTCCTTCTTACCTCTGACCTCATATCACTCTTACATCTGACATCCTACATCTGACATCTCGTAGCACATCGGCCATCCGGCATCTTCGTCTCCGATAACCGATAACCGCTCACCGTAATCCGTAAACAATATAATGGCAAACGAGTTTAGACCACTTTTTAAAACGATAAAATGTTCTGCTTTAACTGAAAAGCAGCTTCAAGATTGTTCCGCTCTTTATTCTGAGAACTATGGATATTATAGTGGTAAGGATGATGAGTCAAAGTCGGGTAAACATATTAAATTGTCATCAAATGCATATCGAGAACTTGGTGATAATGCAAATATGTATGTTTCATTATGTTATGATGGTGAAAAGCTCCTTGGTCATGCATTCTTTTTGAAGAAAGAACTTACAAACGGAGAAAAGTGTTCTTGGGTTACCCAGTTGGTTGTCCATCATTCCTATAGAAAACGTAGAATTGCGACTAGACTGCTCCAGTCTGCTTGGGGCTTTTCTGATTATTATGCTTGGGGATTGGCAACAACAAATGCTTTGACGATAAAAACATTAGAATCAGTAACTTGGCGTCAAGTAGATCCTAAAGTCATTAATCAACATCTTGATGAGATTGGACAAATGTGTGACGAGATTGCGTTTACTGATAAGAATCAAATTCGTATGAATGCCCAGAAATCACAAATATTTACAAACTTCTACCCAGAATTCCAGCGTCTTGACAATAGTCTGATGGAAGTCTATGTTAAAAGATTAGGAGCTATAGACGATGGTTGTGAATGGTTGGCATTTACGTTCCAACATCAAAATATGGAGTTTGACGAGGAGCATTGGGAACAGATGCTAGACTTTTCTGAGTATCAGTTAGAAGATGCTTATTCTCGGATGGAAATGAATAATCAAGGATGGACTCGTCACACTCCCGATGAGATATCTTTTATAGAAAAAACGTGTTGTTTGTCAAAAGAATGTGATATACTTGATATGGGATGTGGCCAAGGTCGACATTCTATTGAATTGGCTAATAGAGGATATTCTCATATAACAGCATACGATTTTTCGGAAAGACTTATTGATAAAGCAAGAAAACAGGCAGGTAATTTACATATTAATTTTGGTGTAAAAGATTGTCGCCATTTAAAGAGAGGATCCAATTATGACGTTGTATTATGTTTATACGATGTGATAGGATCATTCCGTAGTTATGAGGATAATGTAGATATTCTTAAGTCTATATATAATTCTCTTAAGCATGGTGGTATGTGTGTAATCTCTGTCATGAATATGGAACTGACAGCAGCCATTGCTACTCATATAGTTGAGGATGTGAAGAATAATCCTCAAGAATTACTTAAACTGAAGGCATCTCATATTATGCAGAATACAGGTAATGTTTTCAATCCAGATTATTATCTTCTAGATACTACGTCCCAGTTGGTGTATCGTAAGGAGCAATTCGAAATGGATGGAGAATTGTCGTCAGAATATGTTATAGCAGACTATCGTTTCACAAAAGACCAGATTTGTAAGATATTTGAAGACATGGGCTTTTTTATCAAGTCTGCCCAGTATGTTCAAGCAGGTGCTTGGGATATACCTTTGTCTGCAACAGACAAAAAAGCAAAAGAAATATTGATTGTGGCGGAGAAGAAGTAACATCCAACATCCTACCGTTTGACGAGAAAAAAATATAAGTTTTGAAAGTTTGTTTAACTAAATTGGTCGTTTTCTGATTGCACAGGTGGACGCAAGCGATGCAGTTCAATACTGCCATTCAGAACGAATTAAAAATAGGAGGTAAACAGATGAATAACAGATATTATGCTAATGTTCAAGGGGCAGATCCAGATGCGATTGAGGCTTGCTTGAAGAAAGCAAATGAGATAATAGCAAACGATCCTGATGTTGAGCGCATAGTGTTGTATAGTTATACAAAGAACAATTTCAATACAGTGGCTCAAATCTTTGGCCCAGAAAATGTGCTAAGGATGGAGAAGCAGCCTATACGTTTTCCAGACCTTGCCAAGCCTGTACAGTGTTTGACGGAACGTACTTTCAACGATTATTATCAGCAGTCATTTGTTGTTATCTGCTGTCATATGGATTCAAAGGCCGTGCAGAAAGTAGATGATTTCCGTTCGGCAAAGTATATTATGGCTGTTTCATGGCTTAAAGACGGACTCTCTGGATGGGTTAAAAGATGGAATGCTGAATGTATCTATGGAGAAGAATCTAAGCAAGTGAATGCTAATGATGACAATCTGGCTTTACTCCGGATTGCTCTGGAAGAAATGGATATTAGAATGTTCCGGTCCAAGGATTTTCATAATCCCGATGACGAAAATGCCTGTAAGACCTACATTCGAACTTTTCATAAATATATGCCAGAAGTAACATCTTCACAGATAGAGGACATCTTGGTAACGGAGCTGAATTGGAAAATTGGTAATGCTGCACAAGTAGGTGAACTGTTAGACAGGTTGAAAAACGGTCGTACATTTCGAGGTGGAGATAAAACCGGACTTGTAAATTATTACAAGGGGTGGAAGAAGAAATTAGCTGAAGATGTTTAATACTTGATAAGGCTATGAGAGGTATTACGTATTATGATAAGAATGGAAATCCATTCTGTTATACAGAGGAAGATAGTCATATTTATGATTTTGATGGTAATCCTATCGCATATATAGACCGCGAAAGCGTGTGGAATTATGATGGCAAGCATCTAGGCTTTATTCATAATGGATGGATTATTGACCATTCAGGCAAGTATCTGCTCTTTTCTGAGCAATCCACTGGTGGCCCTTTGAAGCCTCTAAGGAGTTTGTCACCTTTGAAAGGTCTGAAGTCCCTAAAGCCATTGAAGGGCTTGAAGGAACTCGCCCCATTGAGACCACTGACAAGCTTGTCGTGGTCTAAACTGACAATGGATGAGTTTTTCGTTTAAAATGTTTTACTGATATGCACATGTATACTTCTGATCCGAATCCAGTGCCTGTGACTTACGATGACCAGGAACTGCTGGGTATTGTGGATAAGTGCTTGTCTGAAACGGATGGCGAGTTTTCCTATAAAGGTGTTTGCCGTTACGTTGTTAATGAAGCAAAGCGAAATGACAAGGTAGAAGGTGCACCACATACAAAGTATTCCAGCAGCGATATCAGTATTGCCGATGGAATCAGGATAAGCAAAATCCTGTGGGAGAAGATTTGGAATAGAGAGATATTTGTTGCCTTTGGAGATAATCCATATAGGGGTATTGGGAAAGACGATACCAGATTCTATAAGCTTTAATCCCTAGTGACGATAATAGTAGCTTGACTTATGGTAAGAAGAATAATGAGTGATGCCGAAAATGAGAGGCAGAAGCAACGTATTCGAAGTTTTCTTCATAATGGTATGCGCATCGAAGATGCTTATCCTCAAATTGAAATAATTGAAATCAACTATCTGAGGGAGCATAATTCTTTTGTAGGTCACAATGAAAAAGATGGCAAATGGACTCTTACTCCTCAAAGTGAGATGTATTTTGTCATTGACTGTCTGAATAGAGAGTGTACATCAATAGGATATGAACTAAGCAGTGTTGTTGGTTCCGCAATCCGTAATCATGAGACGGAGGTGTCTGGTACAATGAGATGCCAGGGAAATGAAGCCCCTGACCATCCAGAGCAATCTTGTGATGGATCATTAAGCTATACTATCAGAATCATATATAGAAATAGTTTATGAATATTCATATTTACACGATATATCAATTGTTTACAAGTCCCTATAGCAAATATCTGGCTGATTATGCTAAGGCATCAGCCAATGTGCTATTTGTGCGTAAGAAGATAGAAGAACTAGGTTCTACATCAGAGTTACAGCAGGAGTTGGCTGTAACTGAGAATGCATTAGATGCCGAATATGCAAAGATTAAAGCTATTTATAACTCAGCAAGTCTGAAAGATGAACATCTTGACAGTCTGAACAGCATTGTTGAAGCAGACTACAAAGTAGCAAGATATTAAAAGAAGTATTGTATCTAGTTATTTATAAGATGTTCTTGTCATTACATCTGATACTCGCAAGGAGAAAAAGATTTAAGCATGAAGAATTATTTGAAATCGTTTTATCTTCAAGGAGATACAGAGATGCAGACTCTGACCAAGAGTGCTCACTCTAACTTTATCTTGAAGCTGCTATACTTGCGCAGGAAGCACACCAAGTTTGTAGACCTTTACGAGGATTACAGGAAAGGACTTGGGGCCGATTCTATTGCAGAAGAGGAAGTACGAGCAATTTTGGATGAATTGTATGAGAAGAAGCTAGTGCGTTTTCAAGATGATTTTTATTATCTCTCAACGAACCGCATAGAGAGAATAGATAAAGCAAGAGCTGCAAGCGAGGATAGAAAAAGAAATGTAGTTGCTACATATTTTTGTCAAGTTTATTCGACCCCCGAGCAGATACTGGAGTGGCTTGATGATGTCCTCATTTTTTTCTTTGACAGCTATTCTAGCGAGTGGGTGTCAGATTTGTATTATAATAAGAACTATATACGTAGTAGTAAGGAAGGACTACTAAAAGCCATAGAACGACGGACACAGAATAGCAAGTTGGTTGAGAAGAGAGATAGGGCCATACTTCCAGATAAGTTCCTTTCGATGTTGTTAGCCCCCAACGATTCTGATGTCAATCAATTGTTGTGGGAATATGGTACAACAGCCTTTTCCGCTAAACTTATATCTTCAACACACGGAGCAAATCCAGTTACGCTTGATACTTTCCGAGGTAGTATTTGTCTTCTGGATACCAATATTCTGATGAACATAGGACTTGAGGAAGGTAATTACTATAAGACTCTATCCTCTTTGGAGAAAGTTTATGAGCGTCTTGGCATTATGGTAAAGATACTCCCTATTACTAGGGACGAGTACCTTTATACCATGCAGAATATAAAGAATGATGTCATCAGATTGGTATCCAAAGGATATAGCGATGAAGTTCTCAAACAGACCGGCGACCGATATATACGAACTGCTATTGAGCGCAAGTGTGAAACCGAAGAGGATTATGAGTTGTTTTTTGAGGAACTGCTTCAAGTCCCTACCGCTTTCCATGAGAAGTTAGCAATTGAGATAGAAGATAGTGATAATGTACTGGAAAGCGTTGCGCAGAGTCAGGCTGACGAAAAGAAAATTGATTCTCTCGGTGCGCTTCATCTAACTATTCACACCATAAAGAAAGCTACTCATTCACTCATTCATGATGTAGGACTGATAGCAGGAGTTGAAGAAATGAGGAAGACCAAGAAATCCTTTATTTTGTCACAGGATAGCACCATATCTGCTTATTCTAAGCAACGGCCTGTAGAACAGGGCCTTACCCTTTCTATCAAGATGGAGACATTGATAAATGTCCTTGCTCTAGATAGTGGAGGTGCGGAAGTAGACCCTCAAAATTATATTCCTCTTTTTGCCCAGATGATTCGTCATGGATTATCTCCTGATGAGAAGACCTTCCAAATACAGGATTTGACTCGAATGAGCGAAATGGAGCAAGAAATAACACGTTTGGATGATAGAGATATAATAAAGCTTGCCACTGATATAGCCACACTTCGCATGCAAGGTGAAAGTGAAGAGCAAATAGGCCTCACCTTCCGTCGTGAGTTGCAGGATGTGAAAAAAGGAATTGTTGACGAGTTAGAAGATACCAAGCGCAATATGGAAAACGAACGCATGGAAAAGGAAAGATACAGACAACGTTCCGATAAAGGGGAAAAGGCTCTGGAAGCAGAGGTTCGTGATCGCGTTAGGAAGAAGTATAATAGTAAACTATGGTTTAAGCTGGCTGCTCTTTTAAGTGGTGTATTTGTCATCCCCTGTTTGCTCATTTTGCTGAATTTCTTGAACTCTTGGCTAGTCTTTGATGAAAGTTGGCGGAATGTGGTGATGTCAGTAGGTGGCGAACTCGTAGCTGCAGGAATTACTTGTTTTATTGTTAAGCCTTGGAGATTAATAGAGGATTATCGAGAACGAAAGGTTGTAGTTGATAACCTCGTAAAACAAGAATTGTCAAATTATTATGAAGTGTAGTAAAAATTATTATTCCTTTTCAATTGACGAAATATGGCAAAGATTAATATTCATATATATGATGATTTGGTGAAGATTTTCAGGCATGAGATAGAGGAAGTTGGTTATCCAACGGCATCTATAACAGACCCTTATAAGCTCATCATATCATATTTCACAATGCGTAAGCGTCTTGTAGAAAAGAGACCTCGTAAGGTTTATTATCCACAAGGCTTTACATGTCCAGAACCTTTGAAAGCGGGCTTGGATGTGTTGGTGCATAAGTTTGAAAATGGCGAGGATGTGAATCCTCATCTGAGTAGAACTACGAAAACTCTAGAGTTCCCAGATATGATGCTTTTTGATTGGAATATACACCATTTTCATCTTGGAACAGAACTAAAGCCCGATGGCTATATATCCAGAACAGGTGATATATTATATGCAATCGTCTCAAAAGATGAAGTTCATTTTATTATAATACAGCCTCATAATCATTGGAGTGATTTGGATCTTATCGAAATAGCTCATCAGAACTGGCCGGAATTGATTTCAACGTTTAAGATAGATGGAAAACCAGAGGTGGCATTCTCTTCTACTGAAATCGCTCAATTACGTAAAGCTCATGTTAATGTAATGATTACGACTAAAGATGGCACTGGTTATCTTGGTATGGGTATGGGATTTATGACAGATGGTAGCTCTGGAGCAGCTGCTTTGGAGGCAGTTAGGAAGGCACATGAAGCGAAAGGCGTTGAGAAGATTCTAATAGAAGAACTGAATAAGATTGAAAGTGACCTTGGCCGAAATGACATGAAATTTGATGTTGAGGCAGTTCGACTGTCTAATGGGATTTATGCTGTTGAGCACAACTATAATATTTGGGGAATAATATATAATTTTAAGAGTATTAAGGAACAATATGGTCTTTAACTAATCTCCTGTATAATTAAAGATTTAGCTGTAATAGAATCATATTTTTCTATATTCGACATGTCAGACATCATAGAATTTACAGACAATATACTGATTGGAGCTGTAAACCAGGCTAAGCAGAGACTTCTGCCCCGTAAAAAGTTTACGGAGCCTTGCTATACGTCTGCTATTGTCAGCATATTCCCATCTCTGATTAATTCTTCTATGTTTTCCTATGTGAGATTTGGTGGTTGTTTTATCCATCAACGTCCTATCGTGAAAGCACAAGGTTATCCTCATGGATGTGAGCTAGGAGATTTGTTGGTTCTGTGTAGGGACAAGTCTCAAGGAAACGAGCGCTTTAATGCAGCTCTATTTCAATTGAAAAGAGATGATAGAAATTCTCCTGAAAAGAATGTTGTATTGAGTCCTATCCAGTATGATCTATATACTAAGTGGCCTCTTTTTTCCTTTGGATATACATTCGATGAGAATGACTGCTATAAGATTCGTCCCCGTATGGTCTCACCTGGGGCGCAATATATGATT
The DNA here is from genome assembly GCA_902769805.1 of uncultured Prevotellaceae bacterium. GTDB lineage: Bacteria > Bacteroidota > Bacteroidia > Bacteroidales > Bacteroidaceae > Prevotella. The sequence continues at coordinate 33,267 of CACXQL010000001.1, read as the reverse complement.
ATTGAGGATGCACCATATTATAGACCGGTTATGTTTTCAACATCGATACCCAAAAATGATATATATTTCGATGATGAAGCATCATTTGGACTCTATTTATGGAATTTCATCCATTGGGATACAGGTCGTCCAATCTCAATTGAAGCTGAGAAGGACGAAGATGAATGTTCTCGCTTGATTTGGAATTTGATTAATCATACAAGAAGTGTCGTTTATAACCAACGAGCGATACAACAATCTGCCGATAGAGCTAATGGAGATTTCTTCATTTTTATGCAGACATCGGAATGTATGGATTATATACCTCAGTCTCTGTTGTCTGAGATAAATGAAGATTCAGATAATGCTTTTGACCCAATCAAAGAGGAAAGAAATGCGATAAACCTAGAATATAATGGCGCGATTTCAATACTCTTTATTGATGTTCGAAGGTAAAGAGATAGGTGTCTTTTGTCGCAATTGCTATAAATAGGTTGTTTTACTATGCCACTTATAACGCCGCCAATTAAGAATATCAGTGAACTGACGCCAAACCGAGTGCAAACGAGCTTGTTCGATTTGCCGAGGTGCGAAGGAAGTAGACGATAGTCAAGTGACAGCACCATTGAAGGAGGAGATTCTTAATGGTGATGTTCATACGATAGATGAGATGAAGGCATGGATGGGAATGTACAAGGCAAGCACGACCTACGGCGGTTCGAATCCGCCAGGCACCTCATAAAGATGTATTAATCAGTGTTCGAAATTTGAACAATAATTTTGTATAATTTTTGATCGAATTTTGTAGGAGTTGGAAAAGAAAGCTTATTATAAAGGTAAGAAAACCGTTCACCGTGCCCCCTTCACTATGAACCCAAAGTCACCTTTCACCATGAATCGTGAACCCTTAACCTTGAACCATGCCCCAGCTATGTATAAGCGTAAGCGAGGTCGTCTGGCGCCTCTAATGTCAGAAGAGGCGAAAGCGACCGCCTCTATTCACGAGCTTTCATATGATTTCGCAGGCAGGATTACTCGTCTTTTCCAGTACCTCACTGAGGATGCAGAATATAAAGAATACGTACAGTCAAAGCAGATATACAGAAGTGGAACTTCAATTGGTGCTAACGTTAGGGAGAGCAAGCACGCTCAAAGCGATGCTGACTTCCTATCAAAGATGTCAATAGCATATAAAGAAGCAGACGAGACAGATTTCTGGCTCAATCTTCTTCACGATAATGGCTACCTTGATGACAAGCAGTTCAATTCATTGGAAACCGATATCACTAGGATTTTGAAAATCCTTACCTCTATTGTAAAGACTATGAGGATTAAGTTAGGATTGGAAAACCATGAATCATGAACCCTGAACAATGAACCAAATGTTAGACGATGAACAATAAGGTAAAGGGTAAAAGTCATGCACCATTAATCATGCACCATGCACCATGAACCCTGAACCATGTGTTGACCGTAATACGATAACCGATAAGATAAAGACCGTAAAAACGGGACTCGAGCTTGCTCGCTTTGTACCTTTAGGTCAAAGAAACTTGTATATATAAAAAATCATGGCAAAGAATCTCAAGCAGAAAGCTGTCTCTGGAATGATATGGACGGCATTGCAACGATATTCGACGATGATTATTCAGTTCATCTCGGGTATTATCCTTGCCCGTCTGCTCACCCCATACGACTATGGCTGTATCGGCATGCTGATGATTTTTGTTGTCTTGGCAGAGTCTTTCATTGATGGTGGTTTTGGATCAGCATTGATACAGAAGAAACGTCCGACCCAAGAGGACTATTCCACGATATTCTTCTGGAACCTTGGAATGGCAGTGTTATTATACGCTATTCTTTTCTTCTCTGCCCCTGCTATAGCGAGATTCTATAGGATTCCCTTGTTATGTGATGTTCTACGGGTACAGGGAGTTATTCTGTTCATCTATGCCTTTAATGTCGTCCAGCGTAACCAGTTACAGAAGAAACTTAATTTCAAGGTACTGTCTATTGTAACGATCACAACCTCCATTATATCCCTTGTTGTCACTATTGTGATGGCATATCACGGCTATGGAGTATGGTCATTAGTCACTCAACAGATTTTGACAGCGTTAATTCCAGCATTAGTATTCTGGTTCTATATTAAATGGCGCCCACAGTTGACTTTTTCCTGGCAATCCTTCAAAGAGTTGTTCAGTTTTGGTTTTTATATGTTTTTGACGCATCTGTTAAATCAGTTTGGTCAACAGATACAAGGATTGTTAATAGGTAAATTTTACAATCCTTCTGTAATGGGTTTGTATACAAAGGCTTATCATACAGAAAAACTTGCATCTACTAGTATGTCTCAAGTAATGACACAGGTGACCTATCCGCTATATGCTGAGGTACAGGATGATAAACAAGTTTTAGGTAATATGATAAAAAAAATCACCATGGTACTCTCATACATTACCTTTCCATTAATGTTTATACTTTTGCTTTGCGCGAAACCCATTTTTGTTTTTTTATATTCTGATAGATGGTTAGGTAGTGTACCATATTTCCAAGTTTTGTGTATTGCAGGACTCGCTTATTGTTTACAGTCAGTTAATTATCAATCTATTGCTGCTATTGGGAAAAGTCAGAAGATGTTTATATGGACTATTGTTAAACGTGTTGTGGGTATACTGTTTGTTATAATAGGATTACTTTTGTATGGAATGAATGGCCTTTTGATAGGAATGGTTCTTAATACATGGTTTTCTTATTTCGTTAATATTGGTTTAGTTTCAAGATATATAGGATATAAGTGGTGGAACCAGCTGTTTGATATATTACCTGTGATGGTAGTGTCATTAATTATAGCTTTAATTAGTTACGGAATAGGTCAATTATACCAGTTTCAATTATATATTGACGGTTTGTGTAAGTTATTTGTGTATATAGTATCTTATTTGATATGGTCTTTTCTATTTAAGCCAGAATCTTTTGTTTATACGAAGGATACAATATTATTGATTCGAAATAAAATAATATAATATAATATGAAAAGGTTTTTTACAGTTGGAGTATATGATTTGCTTCATATTGGTCACATCAAACTATTTAAGAATGCATGTGAGTTAGGCGATGAACTAATTGTTGCAATTCAGAGCGATGAATGCATCAAAATATAAGTCGCAATAATAGTTAATTTCATTGAGCCCCGTCTGTTTATGGTATCTTCAATTAAGTATGTTAATCATGTGATTACCTACGATGATGTGGACGAGATAGTCAAGTATGTAGATTTTGAAATCTTTGCAAAAGGACCCGACCAAAATCATGAAGGTTTTCAGAGGGCATCAAAATGGTGTCTCGACCATGGCAGAAAGGTTGTAATAATTCCTAGAACCGAAGGTATATCTTCAAAAATATTAAGAAATATAAAAAATGCAGGGAAAGAATAGTCAAAAAAAGACAAACAAAAGTCGTATTATTATTGCAGGTGACCTTTTCCCTATTCCTGCAAATGTAGATTATTTTGTCGAAGGCAATATTATACAACTTTTCGGTGAAAAACTTTGCCAATTATTTTCTAATGCGGACTTGACAATTTGCAATTTAGAAGGAGCATTGAGTAATCAGCCTGAAAACTGTAGGAAGATAGGTCCGGTATTAACCATGCCTACCTCAGTTATTGAAGGATATAAGAGGTTAGGCGTTGATGTCTGTATGTTAGCAAACAACCATATTACTGATGGAGGTCAAAAAGGTCTTATAGATACTATTGAGACATTAGAGAAAGCCAACATCGCCTATATTGGTGCTGGCATAAAAGAAGACTCTATCCAAAAATGGGTTTATTACGATTTGTGTGATACGAAAATTATAATTTACAATGTATGTGAGCGAATTTTCAATAAACCTACACTTACAAAGGGCGGTTCATGGTTATATGATGAATATATTGTATGCAATGACATAAAAAAATTAAAGCAGGATTGCGACTATTTGGTTGTTGTCTATCATGGTGGAATAGAACAGTTTCGTTATCCATCGCCAGAGGTAAGAAAACGTTTTCATAGAATGGCAGATAGTGGCGCAGATATGATCTTGTCTCAACACACCCATTGTATTGGGTGCGAAGAGTGGTACAACGGTTCATATCTGTTGTATGGACAGGGTAATTTTCTGTTTAGAGACATTAGACCAACACAGACAGATGAAGCATTGTTGATTGAGATTGTTTTTGAAAAAGGTAAGGCTGAAATCTATCGACATTTAGTCAAAAGTTATGAAAAGATTTTTGTAAGGTATGATGATAATCAGAATCTTATAGATTTTGAAACTCGGTCGGAACGAATTAAGGATGAGAATTATCTTAATCAGCAGTTTCAAATCTTTTGCCGTGAAAGGTTATCACATTATTTAAAAGCATGCAATTGTCCTACTTTGTTTCAAAGGATGATACGGAAATTCTTTCCAAAGTATTTTAAGAATAATTTTATTTATAGGTGTTTTAATGAAAATCAACTACTTACAATTTTGCACACTCTCCGATCAGAGCAGAAACGAGAGGAGGCAATAATAGGGCTAGAAGTACTGATGAAAGAAAAAGGAATTAATATTCAATGATAGAATGTAATAATATCAAAATTGTAGAGAAACCATTGAATGTTTCATGGGAGGTAATCCACGATATTCTTCAAGTTGCTCATTGTGACAAAAATAAAGAAGGTGGTGTACAAATTACGGCAAGATATTCGGGGGTAGAATTGAAAGAAAAAGTAGGCAAAGGAAAATGTTTCGTTGCCTTGCTGGATGATAAGGTCGTAGGAACATGTTCTGTAAGTATCAGAGAAAGAGAATTCTGGTTTGGGAAAGGTTGTATGGCCTATTATATGTTTGATGCAGTATTGCCTAGTTATCAAGGATATGGAATATATTCAAAGTTAGAGGAAGCAAGAGACAAATATATCATTTCAAAAGAAATAAATCTGATTTATACTTATACATCCTATCACAATAAAAAGATGCATAAAATTAAAAAACATGCAGGATTTAGGCTCGTTGGTTTTTTTGCATCACAAAAAACAGACTATTATTCCGTCATTTTAGCAAAATGGATTGGTGGTTGTCCTTTTCCGAAATGGTATTGTCATTTCCGATATGTGTATTCAATGATACGTGTAAGGTTGCACAATCGAAATAGGTTTTAAGAATATGAAAATAATGACACTAAAAGAGATTCAGAAGATAAATCTCGAAATGATGAAAGATATTCATGATTTTTGTAAAAGCAATGGAATAAATTATTCTTTGGCATATGGTTCTTTAATAGGTGCTATAAGGCATAGAGGCTTTATCCCATGGGATGACGATATTGATATTTGGATGCCGCGCCCTGATTTTGAAAGATTTTCTGCTGAATACATGAGTAAAAAAGGTTATATTTTGAGTTCTGTTTATGACAATGATACTTATATAAACTTTACAAGAGTTTATGATAATAGGACTATTGTTTTAGGTCCTGCAAAAGCTTCATCCCATAAAATTGGGGTATGGATTGATATTTATCCAATAGATGGAATATCAGATAACGAAAAAGAGAGCATAGAACAGTTTCAAAATTTGCGTCAATATACTGTCTTAGTAATGAATTGGCGAAAATATTTAAGTAGAAAAGAGAAAACAGGCATTAAAAACAGAATTAAAGTTATAATAGAATTTGTTTTATTGAAATTGGTGAATAGAGGAAATTTTCAGTTATGGCACCAGAAAATATGTGATATTTGTAAAGAACATCAATTTGGTAAAACGAAAAGGTGTTCTAGCTTAGTTTGTGTAGAAGCGAACAAGAAAAATAAACAAGAGATATTTGAAACTATAGATTTTCTGAGTTATAAGTCTGTACCATTTGAAGACCAAGAGTTTTGTATATCATCTAGGTATGATAATATTTTAAAAAAAATTTATGGAAATTATATGGAAATTCCTCCTAAAGAAAAGCAAGTCTCACATATAAAATATCAAAAGTTTTATTGGAAATAGAATGCGTAAAGTTATCACATATGGTACCTACGACTTGTTGCATCAAGGACATATAAACCTGTTGAAGCGTGCGAAAGCACTGGGCGATTATCTAATAGTAGGTGTGACAAATGACAGTTTTGACCGTGAACGAGGTAAACTGAATGTGCGTAATAATGTTTTGGAGCGTGTAGATGCAGTCAAGGCAACAGGTCTTGCCGACAAAATTATCATTGAAGATTATGTCGGTCAGAAGATAGATGATATACAAAAATATGAAGTTGACATCTTTGCTATTGGTTCTGACTGGGAGGGGGAATTTGATTATTTGAATGAGTATTGCCAAGTTGTATATCTCCCTCGGACAGAAGGGATATCCTCCACTATGCTTCGTGAGGAACTGCAGGAAGATATCAAAGTAGGCATCGTTGGTACAGGGAGAATAGCTGAGCGTTTTGTGCCTGAGTCGGAATTTGTCAGCTATGTCAAAGTTTGTGGTGTCTATGACATTGATAGTCCCAAAGCATGTGACTTTGCATACAACCATGGTGTTGTAAACATATACCAAAGCTACGAAGAATTGCTGGAGCATGTCGATGCAGTATATGTGGCAACACCTCATCTTTCACACTATGAGTTAACGAAAAAGGCTTTGCAGAAAAAGAAGCATGTGCTATGTGAGACCCCTTTGGTTCTTGATGGTGCCGAGGCGAGAGAATTGTTTGTCTTGGCTGAAAAGAATGGCGTGGTGCTGATGGAAGCAAATAAAACCGCTTATGCTCCCGCCTTTAATCATCTAATTGCGATGATTAAGAGTGGTGTGATAGGCGAAGTAGTAGATATTAACGTATCAGAGTCGAAGTTATGGGGTGAGAAATTTACTCGTGAACTTGACCCGGCTCAGGCAGGTGGTTCCATGTATGAGATGGGGTCATATCCTTTACTGCCGATTATTCGACTGATGGGAACGGATATCCAGAATGTCAATTTTTATTCCAAGATGCAGAATGGGGTTGATTTATACACTAAAGGAGTGATACTTTACCCTCATGGTGTTTGTTCCTTCCAGTTAGGATTGGGTGTTAAGACAGAAGGAAATCTGGTAATCTCAGGAACAAAAGGTTATGCATATGTTACTTCACCGTGGTGGCTTACGGATTATTATGAGTTTCGTTTTGAAGACCAGAATCAAAATAAAAAATACTTTTACAAGTGGGATGGTGCTGGCTTAAGGTATGAAATTCAGGAATTTATATCTTGTATATTTAATCACCGTTTAAGTACGGCTAGGCTTCGCAGGCATGAAAGTATTTGTATGGCAGATGTGATGCAACAGTTTAGAGAATGTAAAAATGTGATAAGAATATGAAATACTTTTATTATATTCTTATCACATTATTTTTGTGTAATATTATATGTATAACCTCATGTTCTAATGATTATAATAACGACGACTCTGTTATTATTACTCATTTTGCAGATGACATTGTTAATAATCAAAGTGTTGCAGTTTATAATGATTATTTATTTTTAGTTTCTATTGGATGTAAGGATATTGTTTTGTATGATTTAAAAATAAAAAAAATTCTTTGTTCTATAAAACTTAAATGCAGAACACCTTCTATATATCATTGTAATCAAGCAACATTTGGGGTTAATTTTTATTTGGTAGACGATTATTTCCCATTATTGTATATCAGTCAAAGAGCAAACGAGGTAAACCGTTGCTTTACTGAGGTTTTTAGAATAATTCCGTCAAGTGATGATGGTTTAAAGAATATTTCCTCTATTGAGGTGGAAAAAGTACAGACTATTTATTACCCTGTCATGTCTAATGAGAATTCGATGGGAAATGTAAATACTGTAATTGACCAGGAAACAAGATTGATATATACGTATTCAAGGAATAATAATATGGAAGATGATAATTATGGAGTCTGCAAAATTTCATGTTTTGAGATTCCTGATGTCCATCATAAAGAAGTATATTTAGAAGATGAGGATATGATAGATTCATATATACTTTCATGTAGTGCTATAAATATGCAAGGTGGTTGTGTTAAAGATGGTAACTTGTATGTTTTACAAGGTAATTCTTCGGTTGGTATGTATATGAATATTATAAATTTGCTTTCTCGTCAGTTGGAAAAGCGTATAGATTTGATGTTATATGGCATATATGATGAACCAGAAGGGTGTTTTATTTATAATGAAAAAGTTATGTTTACCACAATACATGGGAGTATATGGAGTATGATAACTAATACTTCAAGATAATGTACATATATAATGTTTTCAAAGAAGTTTTAGGAAATATGAAAAGAGTATTGGTAGTAGGCGGCGCTAATGGTATCGGTCTTTCCATAGCAAAGGAGTTGACCGCCAAAGATGAAATTGAGAAAGTCTATATCGTAGACAAGGCCGAATTGGCAAGTGAATACCAGGAAGATAAGATTGAGAGTTATCAGTTTGATCTGACCAGCGAAGATTATTCAATATTCGATCGTTTCAATGATATTAATGGCTTGATTATTACGGCAGGATTTGGCCGACTCTCTTTGTTTGAAGACATTGATGAGCGCATGATACCTTTGTATTTCAATGTAAATACCGTGGCTGTCATTCGCGTGGTCAAACATTTTTATGATAAGATGCTGCATGACGAAGATTTCTATTGTGGAGTGATGGTAAGCATCGCAGGCTTTATGTCTTCACCGTTCTTCTCTCTTTATGGTGCCTCCAAGGCAGCCTTGAAGATATTTATCGAGAGTGTCAACGTTGAGTTGGAGAAAGCAGGCACATCTAACAGGATATTGAATGTGTCTCCAGGCTCCATCAAAGGAACGAGTTTCAATCAAGGAAAAACTGATTTGAGTCAGACATCTCAATTAGCAGAACAGATAATAGCACATGTAGAAGCAAAGGACGATCTGTTCATCCCTCAGTATGAAGAGGTATTCAAGTATGTTTTGACACGCTACCATGAGGACTTCAGAAAAGAGGGATCGCACAGCTATGAATACAAGGTGAATAGTGGAAGAGTAGCCAAATAAATGTTTGTCTTTTCAACCGATGATAGCATTCTATATATTCCTGACATTATTGATTCTTGTTGGAGCCTCTTACAAGAAATCTGGGTTTTATGCAGATTATATAGGGAAAGAACAGTGCAATGCGGTAAAAGGAATATTCATTCTTCTGATTTTTTATAGCCATATATCCAGGTACATGTTGACTAATGGCTACGAGGGTAGCTCCATGTTTGACAGCTGGTTTATTTCTATAAGTACACAGATTGGTCAGTGGGTGGTAGCTTTATTCCTTTTTTATTCCGGTTATGGAGTAATGGAATCCTTGAAGAAAAAGGGTGGGGCTTATTTAGAAACTTTCCCACGTAAAAGGCTGTTGACCACCTTGCTGAATTTCGATGTAGCTGTATGTGTGTTTATATTGTTGGCTTTTTTAATTGGTAACGAACTCTCTTTATCACGTATATCTTTGTCCCTGATTGGTTGGAAATCGGTTGGTAATAGCAATTGGTATATATTTGTGATACTGGTTTGTTACCTTGCCTTTTACATTAACTATCGATTAAAGGGTAACAGGTGGATGTTGTTGGGTTTATTAATAATCATCATGCTCATCTTGTCTCAAGTAAAAGAGTATAGATGGTACAATACAATCCTTTGTTTTCCCGCTGGCGTTTTTTATTCGTATAACAAGAAATGGATTGAAGAACAGCTACAAAAGCATTATATTGTGATGTTATTAGCATCAATCATACTCTTCATTTTATTCTACTGTCATAAAAGACTGGGTATCCCTCGTTTATATGGATTGACCAATAACATTGACTGTATCTTCTTTGTTCTGATTTCCATTCTTTTGAGTATGAAGATTAGCCTTAGAAATCCTCTGCTGTTGTGGTTTGGTGTGAGTCTGTTTCCCTTATATATATATCAGCGATTGCCGATGATAGGGCTAAATTACTTGGGAGGAACTGAGATGATTTGTACCCATCCTTTTTTATACGTTTTAGCATGTCTTTTGATTACGATGGCGATATGCTATTTGTATAAGTTTTGGAAAATATCTCTATAGTGCATTTTAATAGAGGCGTTAGCAAGACCGTATTATGACAAAATATGCTAAAGTAATAAGACTCATTAAGATCCTGATATCCTACTATGTGGCGAGGTGCATTGTAGCCTTTGTTCCGCTTTGTAAGAACAAATTCTTTTGCATTTCCATGACGGGTAACAGCTATGGAGATAGTATAAAGTGTTTGTCTGATTATATTGCTGTTCAAAACCCTTCATCAACTATTGTTTGGGCATTCACGGATATGTTTTATAATTTGACCGATTGTGAACATAAAAAGGTTAAGTTATATACATTTTGGTATTATTTCCATATTCTGACATCTAAATATATATTGTCAAATGTGTCATTAGACAAGAGGATGCTGGTAAAGCGTAAGGGACAGATATGTGTCCAGACATGGCATGGGACTGCATTAAAGCGTATAGGTATTGATATGTATACCCATAAAGAACCATCTCACCATGGCATCTTCTCAGGTGGTTTAATCACAAAATATAATGCAAAACTGACTGATATTCTGGTTTCCGGTTCTCGCTTCATGACTAAGATACTGCATGAGAAGTGTCTTTATCCCATGCAGGTCATACATGAAATAGGTACTCCTCGAAATGATATCTTTTTCCAACAAAAGCCAGAAGTGACAGAAAAGGTTAGAGTATGCTATGGAATAGCCAAGGATACTAAGATTATCTTGTATGCGCCAACATTTAGGGCTGGAGGTGATTTTACCTATTATGATGTTGATCTGCAGAAAATTAAGACCATATTAGAGCAGAAGTACGGAGAGAAATATGTCAATATGGTAAGACTGCATCCTAATTTGCTGAAAAACAAAGAGGACTTTCTTACTAGATTCCCGTCAGATACTATTGATGCATCTTCCTATCCCGACATGATAGAATTGTTGTATTCAGCAGATGTGTTAGTCACTGACTATTCTTCCTGCATGTTCGATTTTATGTATTCTTATAAGCCAGTTATCCTTTATGTTCCAGATCGCTTGACGTATGACAGAGGTTTTTATTTGGATATTGATAGCTTACCTTTTATTGTTTTAAATAATAATCTGGATATTGACCAGCAATTGGCAAAATACAATCAAATAGAATATAAGAAAAAGTTAGACAAATTCTTGATGGAAATTGGTTCATTCGAAAAAGGTACTGCAACAGAAAACCTTATTAATTTGTTAATGTAAGTTTAGTTTGTCTTAAACATTTATCAGATGGATATAGTATTACGAAATAATAAATACGATACATTTTTGTTTGTTATTATTGTAAGTACAATATATGGTAGGTGGGGATGGTTTCATCCAACAACACTGTTGTCTATATTCTTTCTTCCTCAATTATTAAAAAATTCTAATATTTTAAAATTGACTTCAACAAAAATATTTGTATCTTTTTTAATGTTTTGGCTTGCTTATGCTTTTCTTTCTTTGGTATGGACCCCCAAATTAGCAGATGGATGTTTAGATATATTTTTTCTATTTATTCATGTTATATTGTTTTTGGAAATTATTGTTTTTTCTTTCAAAGCAAATAACCCGCTTCAAACAATAGCAAAAGCATGGGTGTGTGCATTTCTTTTAACATCGGTGATTGCAATGTGGGAAATTATATCAGGTAATCATTTACTTTCTGCTAGAGAAGAAAGTGATGCTTTTGTTGAATCTCGAGGGGACACATACGCTTCAGTAACTTTTTATAATCCGAATACATATTGCTATTTTATGTGTTTGTCGTTCCCATTTATATTGTATACCTTATCACAGAGTAAAGGCTGGGGGATAAAAAATATGGTAATAGTTCTGCTAGTTATATTTATTATGTCAAGGAATTCTTCTCGGGGTGGACTATTATCACTCTTAATTATGAGTTCAACATATTTTATATTCAAATTTAAAGGAGGAACTTATCGTAAGAAATTGTTATTGTTTTTAGGGTTATTGGTAGTTTTAGTCCTGTTTGTGTTGTATGGTCATATTCTTTTAAGTACATTATTTAATAGATTGTCAGATAAGGATATGCTAGAAGATAATGCAAGACTCATTTTATGGTTGAGTTCTTGGTTAGGATTTGTGGATTCTTATGGTTTTGGAAAAGGCGTTGGAAGCATGTTTTATATTTTGGAACATTCACAAACGAATATTTATACTGTTATTTATTCCCATAATATGATATTGGAGATTTTGCTAGAATATGGATTGATTATATTTATTGGTTTTATACTATTTTTGATGAAGATGTTCAAAAATGCAAGGAAAACAAAGGACAAATCTCTTAAATCTATTATTATATGTTCCCTTTTATCTTTCCCATTTTATTCAGTCATTAACAGTGAGAATCTAAGACCTCATTTTATATGGGTTTTTTTTGCAACACTATATGTTATGTCTGATTTCGATGTTAAAAATAGAATGAAAAATGAAAGTTTTATTCGTAACAAGAGGCTTCCCATCGGCAGAGGATCCAATGGCAGGCAATTATGAGGCTGTCCAAGCGAAAGCTATTGCTGCAAAAGGACATGAGGTGTCGGTAATTTCTATATATAACAAACCTTTATTATGGCTCTTTAATTGGGGTAAGATTACATATAGAAAGGTCGATACAATTAATGTATATGAAGGTGGTTTCCCTTTTCTCCAAATTCGATTTGTGGGGAAATTGAATATTTTTTTTAGGCAGTTTTCTTATAAATGTGCTTTTAAAAGATTTGTAAGTGAACAAGGAATGCCAGACGTGGTTCATGCACATATTTTAAGTTTTGCTTCTTCTGTTATTTTCTTGAAAGAAAAGTATTGCTTGCCTTTTATTATCACTGAGCATTGGTCAAAAATAAATGTCCCTGAAATTCCTCAATGGCTTAGAACAATATCAAATGTCTATCACAAGGCAGATGCGGTTATCTGTGTTTCACAGGTTTTATCTGATTCGCTGAAACGTAATTTCCAGGTTGACAGTATTGTTATACATAACATGGTCAGTAATCTTTTCTTTCAATCATCCAGAAAAGGAAGGAATGGTAATGCCTTTAGGTTTATTGCTTGTGGCGCATTTAGAGAGAACAGAGACAAAGGTTTTGATATCTTGGTGGATGCCTTTGCCTTTGGTTGTTTCCCCAAAAATGTTTATTTGGATATCATCGGTGACGGTCCTGATCGTCCCTATATTGAGAATAAAATTGTAGAAAATCATCTCGACAGTCAGATAAAGCTGATGGGCATTAAAACACCAGATGAAGTTAGTGATTTACTTTGTCATTCTGATTGTTTTGTGTTATCAAGTCGCCATGAGACTTTCTCCATTGTTGTGATTGAGGCTATGGCAAAGGGGCTGCCTGTAATCGCTACCAGATGCGGCGGTCCAGAGACTTTCCTACGCTCAGAACATGGAAGACTCGTTGAAAAGGAAAATGTGAAAGAGTTGGCAGATGCGATGAATTATATGTTGACGCATTATTCAGATTACAATTCAGAAGATATTCAGAAATATTGTTATAACCATTTTTCCCAGAATGTTATAGCAGATAAAATTATAAGTATATACAAAGAGGTTTTAAAAAAAAATAATTAATGCAAGAACAAAGTATAGTTGGTTACATAGTTTGTTCCCTGTGTCTATTTCTTATGACTATTGAGGTTTTCACATTCTCGGTAATTAATATTTTAAATTCATGCTTGATACTAAGAAAATAATTATTGTTGGTGATACTTTCCCAACGTATACTAATGTGAATTATTTTTCTGATGGTGATACTAAATCACTTTTTGGTGAGAAAATATGTGAGATGTTTGCTGATGCAGAGTTGGCTATATGTAATTTGGAAGGGGCATTGACAGATAATCCTGGAAGATGTAATAAAGTTGGTGCGGTTATTGTGGCTCCAACAAGTTGTATAGCTGCATATAAAAAGCTTGGAATTAATTGTGTAACATTAGCAAACAATCATGTAACTGACGGGGGGCATCAAGGAGTTATAGATACAATTGACACTTTGGATAAGGTCGGTATAAGTCATATTGGTGCAGGATGCAATGAAAAGGAGATAAATCGTTCTATTATATATGAATTAGGCACTAATAAAATAGGTTTATATAATGTCTGTGAGTTGATGTTTAATAATCCGACAACAGATAAAGGAGGCGCATGGTTATATGATGAATATGTTGTTTGTCGGGAAATTGAGGAGTTGAAATCAAAATGTGACTATTTAATTGTTATCTACCATGGTGGTATAGAAAGATTTCGTTATCCGTCACCAGAAATAAAAAAGCGTTTCCATCGTATGGTAGATAATGGGGCTGATATGATACTTTCTCAGCATACTCATTGTATTGGTTGTGAGGAGTGGTATAATGGTGCTTATCTGTTATATGGTCAAGGTAATTTTTTATTTAGAGATATCCGTCCAGGACAAACAGATGAGGCAATTATGCTTGAGGTTTCTTTTACTAATAGAAAGGTAGGAGTAAAAAAACATTTAGTAAAGAGTGTTGATAAAAAATTCACCCGCTATAATGAACAGCAAGATTTTTCGGCTTTTCAAGAACGATCTCAAAAAGTAAAAGATGATAACTTTGTTGGTCAACAATTTAAGCAATTCTGTTATCATGACTTGTCTCGGTATATGGGGGCATTTAGAAACCAATCATTATTTATGAGAGCAATTAGGAAATTTTTCCCATCAATACATAAAGCATATACATTTAAATCATATTCTTTAAAAAATTTGATGACTTTGTTTATGTATATCCGTTCAGAACAAAAGCGTGAGGAAGTTCTTTCTGGAATGGAGGTCTTGTTGGATGATGTTCTAAACAATAGAGTTGATGTTAATTGGCGTGACCGATAATGTAATATTCAAAATTTTAAAATATTTAAGTAATTATGGAACTAAAAGATTTTATTGAAAACTTTGCAAATCAGTTTGATGATACTGATGCAAGTGAGATTAAGGCAGAAACAAAGTTCAAGGAATTGGATGAGTGGTCATCTCTGATTGCACTTGGTGTGATTGGAATGGTGGACGAGGAATATAACGTGTCGTTACAGGGTGAAGATATTCGCGAGTCTATGACAGTTGAGGATTTATTCAACATTGTGAAATCTAAATTGTAATGGCAAGTTATAATCCGTTTACGCTTGAGGGTAAATCGATTTTGATTACTGGCGCTGCAGGGGGTATAGGTAGAGCAACTGCTGTCGAATGTGCCAAACTTGGAGCAAACCTCATCCTTACAGATATCAATGAGGATGGGTTGAGAACAACTTTAGCAGAACTTGAAGACAGTGACCTGCATCGATATATCGTCGCCAACCTGACTATTGACGAAGAAATAGACAGACTCGTTGGTGAGATAGATAAACTGGATGGCTTTGTCAGTAATGCCGGTGTCACCAAACCAGCTCTGGTGAAATTCATTAACCGTGAGGATCTAGAGCGTATTATGTCTATTAATGCAATGGCTCCAATGTTCCTGACACAGCGCCTGCTGAAGAAAAAGAAGTTTGTAAAAGGAGCATCGATAGTGTTTACGGTGTCTATTGGTGGTGTTTACACTACGGCAATAGCCAATGCGATGTATGGTTCGTCGAAAGGTGCGCTTCAGGTGTTCATGAAGAACGTGGCATTAGAGTCTGCAGTTAGCGGTATCCGCTGCAACAGCGTAAATCCTGGTATGATTAATACAGGACTGCTTAAACCAGGAACTTATTCAGAAGAGGACAGACAACGTGATATGCAGACATACCCGATGAAACGATATGGAGAACCACGTGAAGTGGCGTTAGGCATTGTCTACCTCTTGTCAGATGCTTCATCGTTTGTGACAGGACATTCATTGATTATTGATGGAGGAAAAACGCTGTATTGATATGGAGAGATTACTTCAAGATAAAGTGTGCATCATTACTGGTGCTGCTCAGGGGATTGGCAAGGGCATCGCGGAACAGTTTGCTGCTGATGGTGCCATAGTGTATGCTTGTGACTTGCGTGAAGGCACCATGGACGAGTGGGCAAAGGAATGTGGAGAACGAAACAATACCCGTGTCATCCCTATGTATTTCGATGTGTCGGATGCAGCAGCGGTGAAGAATACTTTTATGAGCATCTTCAAGGCTGAGAAGCGTATTGACACCTTGGTGAACAATGCAGGTGTGGTGTTCAACAAAAAGATTGGCATGATTGTGCGGCAGGAGACGGAACTGATGTTCCGCATCAACGTGATAGCCGTCATAGAACTGGTACAACTCTGTTCACGCCTGATGGCACGTACAGGTGGTGGTTCTATTGTGAACATCGCTTCAGTGACAGCGGTATTAGGCTCCCCTGGTCAGTCGGCATACTCTGCTACGAAGGGTGCTATCATCTCCTTCACAAAGTCTGCCGCCAAGGAATTGGCACCGCAGGGTATCCGTGTGAATGCGGTGGCTCCAGGTATCGTAAAGACAGAACGTTTTGCCGAACTTTACGAGAGTGACGGGGCAAAGATAGACCAGCGTATTTCACGCATTGGTTTAGGCCGCCTTGGTACTCCTGAGGATGTTGCCAATGCATGTGCTTTTTTGGCTTCCGACAGAGCCAGTTATATCTCTGGAGAGATCTTAGGTGTAAACGGATGCGCCTCAATTTAAATTGTCACACTGAAATCACAGAATACACGGAAAGAATAGTTTTTCGTAGATATTTTTTTATAGATGATAAGTTATCTTTGGCAGAAGTATTTATGAAAATGTATTTTCAATATACTTCCGACAAATATAACCTTTACTGAGAAAGTAAAGCAGACCATGGTCTGTCATCTATAAAAAAGGAATTTCTGTGATATCTGTGGTATCTGTGTGAGATTAATGGATAAATGACAGAAAACGAGATTACATATGAGATACGTGGAGCCATATATGATGTATATAAGACACTGGGACCTGGGTTGCTTGAATCTGTTTATGAGGAAGCACTAGTCTTTGAATTGGAACAACGTGGTCTCAAAGTGGAAAGACAGAAGCAAGTACCTATTCTGTATAAAGATAATGTGTTGAAAACAGAACTTCGGCTTGACCTTCTCGTAGAAGACAGTGTTATAGTTGAGCTTAAATCTGTAGAGGAGATGAAAAAGGTGTTTAGTAAACAACTCCTTACATATCTTCGACTGTTGGATAAAAGGGTTGGACTTCTTGTGAATTTCAATACGGACAATATACTTAATGCAATTACACGAATAGTTAATTAGTCACACTGAAATCACAGAATACACGGAAAGAATAGTTTTTCGTAGATATTTTTTATAGATGATAAGTTATCTTTGGCAGAAGTACTTATGAAAATGTATTTTCAATATACTTCCGACAAATATAACCTTTACAGAGAAGGTAAAGCAAGACCATAGTCTGTCATCTATAAAAAAAAGAAATTTCTGTGATATCTGTGGTATCTGTGTGAAATAAGAATGAATGATGATTCTGAATTTAGATAAGTGGAAGAAGGAGGCGGTTGCAGCAATTGACTCGCAGGGTCAGCAACTGACATACGGTGAGTTGAGAAACTTTGCAGAGAAGGCAGAGCACCTGATGCAGGATCGTTCATTGTTCTTCCTATTAGTGGAGAATAATGTGGGTGGTATTGCCTGGACGATTGGTAATATCTGTGCAGGGAATGTTCCGTTGATACTCAATGCTCATTTAGACGAAGGTCTATATACGAGTCTGTTTGACTTGTATCTGCCTCCGTATGTTTGTGTGCCAACAGGGATAGCAGATAAGTACGATTATGAAGTAGTTGGCTCTTTCTATGGCTATACGCTGATGAAGACTGGCAATGAGGCATGCCCCATGAACAATGAACTCTCGCATTTGTTGCCAACATCTGGTTCTACTGGTAGTCCGAAGTTAGTGCGCCACAAGTATGACAACATAGAGGCAGCAGCCCTGAATATCTCGACCTTCTTTGAACTGACAGAGAAAGACCGTCCGTTAATGGTACTTCCGTTGTATTATACGATGGGCTTGTCGATGGTGTTCAGCCACTTCTATGTGGGAGCGACGGTACTGATCACCAACCTCAGTATGACCGACCGTAATTTCTGGAAGTTCATTAAGGAAGAACGTGCTACGAGTTTTACGGGTGTACCCTATAGTTTTGAGATACTGAACATGATGCGGTTCTTCCGGATGGACCTGCCAGACCTGACACTTCTGACACAGGGTGGGGGACGGATGCCTAAGGAACTGAATTTGAAGTTTGCAGAGTATTGTCGCGATAATGGTAAACAATGGATAGCTACTTACGGACAGTCGGAGTGTACGGCACGAATGGCATGGCTTCCAGCCAAGTGGGCAATAGAGAAGGTGGGCAGTATCGGAATCGCTGTGCCTAATGCAGAACTCTCATTGATTGACATGGACGGGAATCCCATCACTACACCTAATACGGAGGGTGAGATGTGCTACCGAGGTAAGAATGTGACGATGGGCTATGCTCGTAGTCGTGAGGACTTACTATTAGGAGATGAGCGTCATGGTTTTATTCGTACAGGTGACCTTGCCTATTTCGATGAGGACGGCTGTTATTACATCGTCGGTCGCATGGGACGTTTTCTGAAACTCTTCGGTATGCGTGTCGGACTCGATGAGTGTGAGCGCATCATCAAAGGTAAGTTCCAGGGATTGGAATGTGCTTGTGTAGGAACTGACGAGAAAATGCTGGTCTATCTAACCAGTGAGAGTTATAAAGAACAAGTGAAGGAAGAACTCGTGAGCAGGTTAAAACTTGTCGCCTCTTCCTTCGAAGTGAGAATCATCAATGAGATTCCGAAGAACGAGGCGGGAAAGATTCTATATGCAAAACTAAAAAACAAGTAAGGTCACACTGAAATCACAGAACACACGGAAAGAATAGCAGACCATGGTCTGTCATCTATAAAAGGAAATTTTCTGTGATATCTGTGTTATCTGTGTGAAATAATAAAGAAATAAATAATAATCAGAAATAATATGGAGAATTTAGAAAAGTACAACAATGCCTTTGTGCAAGTATTCGGTGCCAAAGCCGAGGAGTTGAATGACAATTATGGTAAGGAAACGGTTGACGAGTGGGATTCTGTCCATCAACTGAGTCTGATAGCCGAGTTTGAGGAAGCCTTCGATATCATGTTCGATCCAGAGGATATCATGGAGATGACCTCGTACGCCAAGGGTAAGGAAATCCTTGCCAAATACGATGTGATCCTATAGTTTTTTACATTATTTCATTTTTTAATTTTTACATTATACAAAGTGGCACGTTGGGAAATTAAAAATGTGAATATCGCCGGTGTTGCAATGGCTGTGCCGGAGCATACGGTGAAGACGGCAGAGATAGACCTGTTTACACCAGAGGAGGCGGATGTCTTTGACAAGACCGTCGGCATCAAAAGCCGTCATATCGCCCCTGATACGATGTGTGCTTCAGATATGTGTCAGGCAGCTGGTGAGAAACTATTGGGAGAACTCGGCTGGGAAAAGGAGAGTATCAATGCACTGATCTTTGAGTCAGTAACAGGTGACTATCGCACACCACCTACCTCCTGTCTCTTACAATACAGGATGGGACTGAGTGAGGATTGTTTTTGTGTAGATATTCCTATGGGATGCTGTGGCTGTATGTATGCCATCACAGTGGCAGGTAATCTGCTGACTACAGGGCAGATCAAGCGTGCCTTGGTGCTTGTTGGTGATACAGCTTTGCGTATGGGATCGATGAAAGACAAGAGCCGAGTGCCTTTGTTTGGTGACGGAGGAACTGCACTTGCATTGGAATATGACGAAACAGCCAATGACATCATCATTGATTTCCACACCTTGGGTAAGGGCTATGAGGCATTGATGACCCCTCATGGAGGCTTCCGTCATCCAGCCACACCAGAGAGTTTTGAGTACGAGGACTTTGGTAATGGCATTGTTCGAGCTCCAATCCATACGATGATTAATGGTATGAACGTCTTTTCTTTTGCCATCAATCGTCCCCCCAAGAGTGTGGAGCAATTCATGGTTGATTATAATATTAACAGGAATACGGACATTGACTATTTCCTGATACATCAGGCTAATAAGATGATCGTGGACAGAGTGGTGAAGAAACTGAAATTGCCACAGGAGAAATGTCCCTATAACTTAGAGGAGTTCGGAAACCTTGGTGGTGCCAGTATTCCCTCCCTGATGGTGACGAGAATAGCGGATAAATTGCGCAAAGAACCTACTACAATCCTTGGTTCTTCGTTTGGACTCGGCTTGAGTTGGGGTACAATGTTGCTGAAAACGAAACCAATGGTGGTACCAAAGATGATAACGTTATAGAATCGAAATAGAGAATATGGGTAAGATTCTGTTTATGGAGAAACCTGAATGGGTTTCATGGGAGGATATATGTGAATGTATTCATGCATCTCATCAAACGAACAAGAAATGGGGCTTTGAAATGTTAAATTCAAATTTAACAGGTGCAATAATAGCTGAAAGACTTCAAGATGGTAAGTGTTTCGTTGCAATAGATAATCAAACAGTAGTCGGTACAGCAAGTCTGAAAATCCTAAAAAAAAGTAAGAAATGGTGGGCAAAAGGTAAAGTCTCATATCATTGTTTTGATGCAATTCTTCCCAGTTATCGTGGAACCGATGTTTATCTTGGACTAAAAAGAATAAGAGATAAATATGATAAGGAGATGGGAGTCGATATGATTCAGTTTAACACGGCAGAACATAATAAGACCATTTTAAAAATTAACGAGAAAATGGGGTATAAACGCGTTCAGCTTGCTCCGATTGGAAATGGGGGAGGGTATTATTCTGTGACTATGGTTAAGTGGATAGGGAAAAGTCCATATAGTGACAGATTTGTTAGATTTATGTATAATCTTTCTAAGTTTGTTTCTAAGACTTTTTTTACTCCAGATTTTAGATTTAGATTTTGGTTTAAGTAAAACGAATGGCACATATAAAGACATCGCGAGGTCTCATCGAGTTTAGACAGCATATTATCTACAATGATGGTACAAAGAGGCTCAACGATATTGTTGCAATTGAAAATCTTAGAATTATTGCACAATATTTTAATAAGACAGGTCTAAATTGGGGACCTGCTTTTGGAACATTAATTGGGATTGTTAGAAATGACTGCCTTTTACCTTGGATGCAAGGTATAGATCTTTATTTTCTTAAAGAGGACGAAGAGCGTTTTAAAGATTTGCTATGGAAGTTGAGAGAGGAAGGTTTTGAATTAGTGAAATATGAACGTAGAGGTCTCTATACACTTCAAAGGAAAGGAGAGTATTCAAATTTCTTTGTTTTTAGAAAAATTTCTCCTGATATTCGACACTCAGGTGGGCGAGATTTTATCCATGAGAAATATATCCAGAATACAACTGACTGGACTTTTAAGGGGATTGAATTGAGAGTTCCGGAGGATCTTGATGAATATTTGACGTTCCAATATGGAGACTGGGTGAAACCAATTCAGACAACTAACTTTAAAAAGAATTTGTTTGAAAGAATCATCAATAAATCTTGGTTCTGTCTAAAATTATATTTGCCTAATAGTTTGTATTACCCACTTATCCGTCGATATCACCAGTCGGATTTCAAGAAGTTTAAGGATCTCTGTAGTGAACGGGGATGTCCGATTCCTCAGGAAGTAGAACTGTCGTACTCTAAACCGAGAAAAGGTAAGAGGGTGTTTACTGTGGGGGTCTATGACTTGCTTCATAAGGGACATGTTGAATTGTTTCGAAGAGCAAAAGGGCTGGGTGATTATTTGATAGTGGCAGTTCAAGATGGAGATGAGATTTTAAAATATAAGCCTGCGGCAAAAGTGATGAACTCTACTGAGGATCGTATGTTCCTGGTAAAGTCTATACGTTTTGTTGACGAGGTTATTGTCTATGGAGGCGTAGACGATATTGTTAAGGATGTCGATTTTGACATTTTTGTAACTGGTCCAGATCAGATCCACAGTGGTTTCCAGTCTGCTATTCGATGGTGTGAGTCTCATGGGAAAGAGCATGTTGTGTTAGGACGCACAGAGGGAGTGTCTTCATCAGAACTAAAGGCAAAGATTGCTGCAAAAACTAAGAAATGAGAATATGAAAAGTAAAATGTTAATTAAGCTCCTGATCTTATTTTTGTGTATGACAGGTGTATGTCATGCTCAAAATGAAAGAAGGTTAAATGAAAACAAACAGAGTATAAAACTTGCAACTTGGAACATTGGGCATTTCTCGAAAGGTAAGAAAGATTATTCACTTATATCTCCATCGGAGTGTGCAAAAAAAACAGAAGAATATAGATCTTTTGTCTATAATTCTATTAAAGCCGATATCTTGTGTCTTAATGAATATGAAAGTGAATTTTGTATAGACTCTATTTCTGGAACTGCTACAGCAGAAGATGCAATATTTGATAACTATAATGTTCATAGAGTGTTTAAACAGAACAGATACATATGCAATGCTATATTTTCCAATATTGGTCTAAATAATACCAGGAAAAAAGCGTATTCTTTTAATAAAGAATTAAAAGCTCAAATAAAAAGAATAGATTGGTATTATTATGTTTCTTCAGAAATAATAATTGATGGAGAAAAAGTGTTGTTAATCTGTACCCATCTTATTAATGGTACAGATAAATATAGCCGGAGTCGTCAAGACCAAATAGATGAACTTATAAAAGCTTGTGAACAATATAAAAGAGTGATTATTTGTGGAGATATGAATACAAGTAATTACTCGAAATTCATGAAAGCAGGTTACACTCTTGCAAATGATGGATCGATTGTGACCTTCCCAAGCAAATCGTCCTCCTTGGACAATATCATGGTTAAGGGACTTAAGATATCTGATGTTCGAGTATTGAAGACGGATTTAAGTGATCATTATCCATTGACATGTAGGATTTCGTTAAAATAGGTATAAGTATATAGTTTATCTCATGTAATATGAAAGAACTGAATATAAGAGAAATTCAATTATCATCTCTTGCTATATTAAATAAAATAGCTGAGATATGTGAAAAACAAGGAATTAACTATACTCTTGCTTATGGTACTTTATTAGGGGCTATTCGTCATAAAGGCTTTATTCCATGGGATGATGATCTTGACATTATGATGAGTCGCCCTGAATACCAACGGTTCATAGACTATTTTTTAGCACACCAAAATGAGATGTATCCATTAAAGTTACTTAATATGGAGACAGAATCTAAGTGTCCTCATGTAATCTCCCGTATTACTAACACGGATTATTATCTTGATGTAAATAATGAAAATGATTATGGTTTGGGAACTTTTGTTGATATTTATGTAGTTGATGGCTTGGGAAATAAGAAAGAGGATGCTGCGACAGTTATAAAAAATACAATGGATTATCCATCTCTTATTTTTTTGTCTACACGAAAAAGATTCTCTTTTGGAATGACAAAGGGCAAACTAAAAAAGTTCAAAAAAATATTTGTCTATCTTTATGCCAAAATAATGGGAAAAATGTATTTTGCACACAGATTGAATGAAAAGTTGAGAAGACTGGATTATACTAATAGTAGTTATGTTGGCATTGCCGCTTGGGGAGAAAGGCCCAAAGATCCGCAGACAAAGGTAATGAAAAAAGAGTGGATAGAAGACACTTTTCTTACAGACTTTGAACAGCAGAAGTTTAGGATATCCAAATATTATGATGAAATCCTGAAACTAAATTATGGTAATTATATGCAATTGCCTCCAGAGAAAGATAGAGTTCCGCATCATTTATATAAAGCATATAAAAAATGAATAAACGTTATTCCTCACTTGACGGACTGAGAGCTCTGGCGGCAATTGGAATATTAATAATGCACGTTCAGGCTTGTGTAGAGGTCAGACCAGAAGGTAATTTTATATATGATGTATTTATTCCTTCATTGACTAACTTTGTGTACCTTTTTTTATTAATATCCTCTTTTTCGGTGAGTTGTGGCTATTATGAAAAGATGAAAAATATGGAGATAGCTCCTAATGAATTCTATATGAAGCGATATAAAAGAATCCTACCGTTCTTTGCTATATTGGTTATTATTGACACATTGATACCACATGCGCCTAACAAGGTGGAACTGTCTAGGATGACAGGAGAAGTTGCTACAGGAATAGATGCTTTTATAAATTCTCTATATGATAGTTTTGCAGAGCTTACTCTTGCCTTTAATCTATTACCAAATCCAAAACCTAGCATAGGAGTTGCTTGGTTCTTGGGCGTAATATTTCTTTTTTATATGTTATTTCCTTATTTTGTTTTTCTTATGGACAATAAGAAAAGAGCATGGAAATCACTCATTATTGGCTACATCTTTAGCTTTGCAGCAATATCGTATTTTTTGACCGATAAGTTTATTAACTTTGAGTTGACAAGACACAATATTGTATATGATGCACCCTTTTTATTATGGGGGGGGTGTATTTTCTTGTATAAAGATAGAATCGAAGATTTTGTTAAGAACTATAAAACAGTATCACTATTGATGGCATGGGGTTTAGTTTTTGTTTATTGGTTTGTTCCCCTAACTCATAAAGGTTTTTTATTTGTGATAGTGATGTCATTAGTGACAGTGTTGTGGCTGTGCTATGCAATTGGAACATCTGGTAAAATATTGAATAATAGAGTAGTGAAGTATCTTAGTGGTATCAGTATGGAGATATATTTATGCCATATGATGTGTTTTCGGGCAGTGCAATTTCTTCATATTGAAAACTATATTAATAACATATACGTGGTTTATTGGACAACATGTGTTTTGACAATAGTGATTGCTGTTGTGTTTTGCCATGTAGTTAAATATATGGTTTTACCCAAAATCAGTTTTGTATTTAATAAATAGAAAGTTATTATAAGGTATATATAGATTATAATTATGAATAAAATTAAACTTGCAATTGTAGGCGCTCATGGACTTCCTGCCAAGTATGGTGGATATTGTACATTAGCAGAATATCTGGCAGAATATAAGCCCGAAGATTTTGATGTAACCGTGTATTGCGTTGCTGACGAGTATGAAGAGCATCCAAAGATGTACAAAGGAGTGCATTTGGAATGGGTAAAATATCCTGCACGTGGCTTAATGGCATGGAAATTTCATACTTATGGAATAAAACATGCTTTAGCAAATGGTGCAGACAAAATACTGCTGTGTGGACCCAATGGAGGTTTTACTCTTCCTTTCTATAGAAAACACAGGGATAGATTCTATCTTAACGTAGGAGGTGTAGAATGGAAACGTAATAAATATAGTGGATTGATGCGCTGGGTAATGCGTCAACTTATGAGAAGTGCAGTTAATAACAGTGCACATCTCGTGGCTGATAATGTTGGAATGCAAGATTATTATGTGGAAGAATATGGACGCAGAGACAGTGAGGTGATAGCATATGGAGGAGACCAGGCAGAAAAAGTAGAGATAACACCACAAGCACTCGAAAAGTATCCTTTCCTGACTGATAAGTTTGCAGTGGCTATCGCACGAATCCAGTCTGATAATAATGTCGAAATGCTGTTAGAGGCATTCAAGGATGCACGGATGCCGTTAGTATATATTGGTAATTGGAATGTAACAGAGTGGTCTAGGGGAATAAAAGAAAAGTATTCAAAGAACCCTAACTTGATTCTTTTGGATGCAATATTCGATATTCCGATCTTAAATCAAATACGGAGTAACTGTGCTATCTATATACATGGTCATTCTGCCGGCGGGACAAATCCTTCTTTGGTTGAGGCGATGCACTTAGGCGTGCCTTTGCTTTGTTATGATAATGGTTTTAATAATAATACGACTTTTAATAAGGCATATTATTTTAAAAATGCAGAAGATATTAAGAAAATTATAGAGAACATTTCAGAAGAGGATCTTGAAAAAGAAGGAAAAGAAATGCGTAAGTTGGCATTGGAACACTACAGATGGGAAACTATAGCCCAACAGTATTATGATTTCTTTCGGAGGTAATAAAACACAAAATTAAGTGATGTTATATAATTGAAATGATTAACGTAATACGAACAGAAATACCAGGAGTCGTCATTATTGAACCGAAAGTCTTTGGTGACAATCGTGGGTACTTTTTTGAATCATGGTCTCAGAGAGATTTTAATGAACAGGTACGCCCAGTCAAGTTTGTCCAAGACAATGAAAGCAAAAGTTGCTATGGGGTGCTTCGTGGTTTGCACTTTCAAAAAGGGGAATATGCACAAAGTAAGCTTGTAAGGGTTGTAAAAGGAACGGTGTTAGATGTTGCTGTCGATATTCGTAAAGGTTCTCCTACCTTCGGTAAGTATGTTTCTGTGGAACTTACAGCCGAAAACCATCGTCAGTTCTTTGTACCTCGTGGCTTTGCACATGGTTTTGCTGTGTTGAGTGAAGAAGCTGTTTTTCAGTATAAGTGTGATAATTTTTATGCGCCTCAAGCGGAAGGAGCATTAGCATGGGACGATCCTGATATTGGAATTGAATGGGGAATACCTGTGGATAAGATTATTTTATCTGAAAAGGATAAGAACCATCCAAGTCTGACAGAATCAATAGAACTATTTGATTATAGTATTGATTATTATTCAGAATGATTGTTCTCGAACAATGATTAAATACGTGTGAAAGAGTTGTTCTTTGAACTTTTGCAAATATCACTTGGCACTCGTGACGTATTATCACGAGTGCCATCTGTCGTTGAATGGAAGAGCTTATTTGTTGAGGCTCAGAAACAAGCCGTTGTTGGTGTGTTGTTCGCCGGTATTGAACAATGTACGGAACATAATCAAAAACCTCCTCAGGATGTACTTTTGGCATGGATAGGAAAAACACAGATGACAGTGAAGTATTATGAACTGCAATGTAAACGTGCAAAAGAACTGACACTAATCTTTCAAAAAAAAGGAATACCTTCTTGTGTTCTAAAAGGAATAGGTTTTTCTTTTTTGTATCCAACCCCGGCATACCGACAAAGTGGTGACATTGATATATGGATTGATGGAGATAGAAAAAAGGTAATGGCATGGTTAAAAAACCAATACGAATTAGAGCATGCTATTTGGCACCATGTTGAAGCAAAGTTTTTTAATGATGTATCATCTGAAATACATTTTCATCCCTGTTGGATGTATAATCCAATTAATAATAGAAGACTTCAACGATGGTTTGAGGAGCAAAAACGGGCGCAAATGGTTGTGAATAGGGATGTAGGATTCGCAGTCCCTTCAGTAAAATTTAATGCAGTGTATTCACTGGTGCATTTTTATCATCATTTGATAGAGGAAGGCATCGGTGTTAGACATGTAGTTGATTATTACTATATTATAAAGAATCTTAATTGTAATGATATAGAGATCGTTAATGATGAATTAAGATATTTCGGGCTACAGAGGATTGCTTCTGCAATGATGTGGGTTTTACACGAGGTTTGTGGTATGCATATGACACAGCTTATATGTAGTCCAAACAGGAAAGAAGGCTTATTCTTGTTAGATGAAGTGATGCGAGGTGGTAATTTTGGTCATTATCGCAATGATAATAGAAGAAGAAACAGCATAGTTCGTTTGTGGGTGTTGATGAAGCATTATCCAAATGAAGCTATATGGGTGGTACCTTGGAAAATGTGGCATAAGTGTTGGCGTGTGTTAAATAGTTAAAGACGTATAAGAAACATTGTAAAATGAAAATACTAATTACTGGAGTTCATGGATTTGTGGGTTCGAATCTAGTGGAGGCTCTGAAAAAAGAGCATACCATTTATGGGTTGGATATTGTTTCACCAATTAAGGACGGGGTAAGGTTTACTTTTTCATGGGATTCCTTGGGAATAAAAGATGAAATACCAGAAGTAGATGCGATTATTCATCTTGCAGGCAAGGCGCATGATACAAAAAATCAGAGTGCAGCTGATGTATACTTCAAGGTGAATACGGATCTAACAAAGAAGATATTCGATTGGTATCTGGCACATCCTACTGCGAGGAAGTTCATTCAGTTCTCTACGGTGAAGAGTGCGGCAGACAGAGTGGAAGGGGATTTTCTGACAGAGGAATGTGTGCCAACACCTGTGGGTCCTTATGGGGAATCGAAGATTGCGGCAGAGAACTATATTATAGAGAAGTTTGCACCAGAGGCTCTGAAGCGTCCGTTCCATAACTTTACCGATGAGGATGCTGTGGTGGATGGAAAGAAGGTGTACATCATGCGTCCGTGTATGATTCACGGTCCTGGCAACAAGGGTAATCTGAACTTGCTGTATGGTGTGGTGAGCAAAGGAATTCCCTGGCCACTAGGTGCTTTCGAGAACAGGCGTTCGTTTACGAGCATCGGTAACCTGCAGGAGGTCATCAAAGGCTTGCTGACTAAGGATGTGACCAGCGGTATCTATCACATGGGTGATGATGAAGCACTATCAACCAACGAACTGATAGAGGTGATATGCAGTGCCTTGGGCAAGAAGGCGCATATCTGGAACATCCCTCGTGGCCTGATGAACGGTGTGGTAAAGATTGGCGACGTGCTCCACCTGCCTTTGAACAGCCTGCGTATGCAGAAACTGACCGAGAACTATGTGGTGTCGAATGCCAAAATCAAAGCTGCCCTAGGCATGAAGGAGATGCCGGTGAGAGCTAAGGATGGGCTTAGGGAGACTATTAAGAGCTTTGCGAAGGGATGACTCTTAAGGCGAACACGAATCGACAGAATGGTTGAAAATAGTCATAAAAAAAATATTGCTTATGAAGACTTTTGTTTTTGGAGCAGGTGCCTCGATACCTTTCTTTGATCCTCGGTTGAATACACGATATTTGACGAGCATAGTATGTGATTTTGCAGAATGGCAGAGGGTAATTGCCAAATACCTAAGATTTAATCCTAATATAAACATAGCATCTCCCAATGATGTGGTGGCTGTTGCCTGTTGGCTAAGGATATAGAGAAAAGCGAGGAGGAAGAGTGAGAAAGTGTGTCATCATGGATATCATCGACCAGATAAAGACGGAAATAGATGCTGCTATAGGACAAACACTCGATGTAGCTAAGTTGCATATCGGGAATTGTCTGGATATGGCTATTGACAAAGTCATTGAGCAAGGTATCTATGACCAACCACTATTGAAAAACACTTTCTATCAACTGGAAAGGGTAACGGAAACAGCCATAGATGTCATGCTTGACAAGGCTATGACATGGATAAGGGCAAATAGTGATCGATTTGCTCATCGACCATCGATGATGGAGGTGTATATGAACATTGAAATCGGTAAGGCTGAAGTAGAAAAGGCTGATAAGTTGATGATGAATGCTCTTAAGAAACTTATGGACAAACCGCTGGTTGAAAAACCTGTTATGGAGATAAACCAAGGGCTTATAGATGATGACAGACGATTGTTAGCGACCTATTGTCATAGACTGATAAGGGACATGGGAGCCACATCTACATGGAATGAGGAACAGTTCCTGACTGTACTTTGTCTGTTGAGAATAGAGTATGCCATTTGCAAGAAGGACAATGTGATGGATTTGTTTGTGAATAGTCTGATGAGTTTTCTCAATAGACTAAATACATCAAACTATAAGCAACAGGCCAAAGATGCGGCTAGCAGTGCTCTTGCAATGGGATATCAGGAACACATAGAAGAACAGACATTCGTGATAGGCTGCGCAAACTATACCGATAGCGGCAACTACGTGATGGCATTGTTCTACATGCTGATAGCGATGGCCTATCTGGACAGAAAAGGTGGAAAGGTGGCTCACCGATTATCGATAGACATTATTAGGGAGATCCTGAAGATTATCCGAGGAACAAGAAAGTATAAGCAAGAGAATGTAGATATGTTGCTGGAGGTGTTTGACAATCTACATGCAACCGACTTTGAGTCAATATCGATACACCAGACGGCACTGATCGCAAAACTATATATTGAGGATGAGACTGTTATTGCGGATACACTTCGATATCTAAAGACCTACGAAAAACAGCATAAAGAATATGAAGTGAATTTAGCACTGCCTCTATACACTTATTTCATGAGTCTGCATGAGGTGTTTCCAGATGAAAAGCTTGCTGAATTGAAACCTTATGAAGATTATTGGAAGAGTAAGGTGAAGCGAAAAGGCAACGAGCTTTATCTGGATTTCTATGATGACCAGAAAAGCCTTTATGACCATTTGAAGGTATTGATGGCTAAGTTGGGAGATATAAGAAATACGGAAGACTATCAGCATGATTGCCAAACAGCACAGTTCATTGCGATGAAGGTGCTAGACGAGGCAGTTCGAGGCCAGTCAACGGAGAAATATTTAGTCGCAATGGCCTTAAGGTCGGACTATACCTTTATCATGCCCAACCGATATAGTGGGGGAAAGGGGACTATTAGTATAAAGGATGTGAAAGCGGAGGATGTAAAGTCGGACTATGGTGACGTGGAGCATTTGAAAGAGTGGATGCACATTACCGATAATGACATGGTAGTTTGGCTAGGAAGAGGTAGGAAACATTTCAACCTAATGACTCTTTACAAGAACCTTTTCAAGATGGAAACCATAGAACGATGGGATAAATTGAATTTTGAGAAGATAAGGAAGGATATTGTATCTAACTTGAAATATAGTGATGACTACAAGACTCTTAATGGAGAAACATACACCAAAACTCTTGATGACCTAAGAGAAGAAAATGTGAAACTAATGACGGATTTGTTTCAGTGCAGATTTCTAATCCCGTCCTTTCCTGAGAGACTGTTGTTCGTAAAAGACATGGAGATAGGCGCATATCCACATCAACTTCTTATAGACGAGGGTAGAGAGGAGTTTGTGGGCGAGATATATCCATCGGCTAATGTCCTGTCAACAGAGTTCCTGACGGAGCATTGTTCAAAAACCACATTGACGAATAATTTTACGAAGGCATATTGGAGTCCTGATTCCTTTACGGAACTTACTTTTGGCTGCATCATGGATCAGATAGAGGACACACTGCAACAATACGGCTTCGATATAAGAATGGACATGAGCCCAGTCTGTCCACTGTCATCTGAGTTGAATATTGTTTGCGCTCATGGTGGTAAAAATATTAGCGAGTCGGAATGGTTCTCGGCAGACGGGATGCCTATCAAGGATCCAGACACCATCATTGGAGCAGGAAAACTGCTGATTCTATTAGTGTGCCATTCTGGAAGTATTTCGCATAGGGAATACGAGCATGTGATGCAAACAATCGTCAAGAGATATATCCGAATAGGGTATAAGTCTGTCATCGCCCCTATGTGGAGCCTTGCCCATAGCGTTATCCCTAAATGGCTACCGGTGTTTTTGGAAAGACTCACCGCCGGTGACTATGTCGTTGATGCTGTGTATAAAGCGAATATGAATGTCAGGAAAAAGCTAGTAAGTCCAGCAGCCTGGGCGTGTTTGCATCTCTATGGAGATCCATATTTGAAGGTAGAGAGGTAACATTGAGATATAAATAGCGAGATAGAGATGTGCTTTAGAAAGAAAAGAATCACTGTACTGCTTGGAGCAGGGGTACCACTAAATCTGGTATCTCAGGATGGTTTCTTCCCATCTACTAAGAATATCACTAATGAGGTGTTGAATAATCCGTATGAGGTGTATGACATGAATACAGGTAATACTTCTATCGGTCATCTTATTCATGATATTTATGTGCGGTTGTGCGAAGCATATCACCCAGAAGCGATAGACCCTTCTGACCCAGATAACGCAGCGAGGGTGCATTTTGAGATACTTTTTTATATTCTGGAAATGTTGGAAACGTATGAGAGGAGTTGGCGAAATAGCACAGTGCCCAAATACGTGAACAAAATAGCTCCATTCGTGCAACTGGACAATTTTAACTTTGATCCCACAGAGTTCTATGCGGCCTCCAAACACCTGCTTGATACGATATTCAAATGTGTAAGGAAGTATGATGATGTATTCCCTGATTCCAGAAATGATTGGTATCGTGATTTCTGGAGAAACTACTGTAGTGGCTGGGACTTGTTCAACCTGAACTATGATACGACTGTTGAGCAAAGCATCAAAGAATACGAGGATGGATATGAGGACATCGTAGATCAAGAGGGCTTTCAGAGGTTCAATGTTAGGAAACTATTGGCAAATAAAGATGGTCTTTCGACAATTAACCATATGCACGGCTGTCTTTTGTATGGAGGAGACCGATATAAGAACGTCAACCATGATGTGTATGATTATGACCATCAGGACATGTATAAATGGCCTGATGTCGATACCGCCTACGACAGATGGTTGGGGTCATCCTCTTCATCGGGAACTGCTCAGGATGGTAGTGTAATCGTGCAAGGCCCAATCATTACAGGACTGGCCAAGACGGAGAAGGTTACCTGCCTGCCGTATGATGGGTACAGGAATAACTTCTTCAGGTGTATCACTCAGAATAGAGGTTTGCTTATTGCCGGGTATTCGTTTGGTGATCGTTATATTAACCAAATGTTCTACAGAATGTTTCAGGCACATGGTGATAAAACAAGGGTGGTGCTTATTGATTATTGGGATATGACTGGGTATTATATGGACAATGAAGCTGATGAAGGTGATCCAGAACCAACAGATGCAGACATGAATCCTAGGTATTTCGAACATTACTTCACACTGGAACATGGTAATGTTGAAACGCTGATGTTCATCAAGCGCGTAACTCATCATGATGTTGATGTATGGAACCATTTCAACCGACTATCGCTGACTGGACCTATGATCTCTGACAACGGTTGTCTGATGTTGTTTATCGGTGGATTTAAAAATGCTATAGAGAATCACGGGAAGGAAATTTTGAAATTTTTGAGGTGAAATAAGAATTGTGCTAAAATTTTATCAAGATGAATTGGACATATGTTCTTATAGCAGTTCTGCTACTAGTGGCAGAATTGGCTTACTTTAAGATAGCGGATGAATGTAATATCATAGATAAGCCTAATGAGCGTTCCTCTCACAAAACAGTTGTTTTGCGAGGTGGTGGTATTATTTTCACCATTGGGCTATGGATATGGAGCATTGTATTTGGATTTCAATATCCGTGGCTGTTGGCGGGTGTGACTTTGGCTGCAGGAATCAGTTTCGTGGATGACATACATTCGCTTCCTGATTCGTTGCGCTTGGTAGTGCAGTTTACAGCGATGTTC